>CAZGHP010000001.1:0-170346 GCA_964525455.1 uncultured Candidatus Saccharibacteria bacterium
ACGCGAACAGACGCTCAACCAGATTCTCACCGAGATGGACGGTTTCGAGCAGGGCACCAACGTGATCGTGATGGCGGCGACCAACCGGCCGGACGTCCTGGATCCGGCGCTGCTCCGTCCGGGACGCTTCGACCGGCGTGTGCTGCTCGATCGCCCGGACGTGAAGGAGCGCAAGCAGATCCTCGAGGTCCATGCCAAGGGCAAGCCGCTCGAGAAGGGGCTGGACCTGCAGACGGTGGCCAAGCAGACGCCCGGGTTCGCCGGAGCGGATCTCAAGAACCTCTTCAACGAGGCGGCGATCTTGGCCGCGCGGCGTGACAAGAAGAAGGTCGGCCAGGCGGAACTCACCGAAAGCATCGAGAAAGTGATGCTGGGGCCGGAGCGCCGCAGCCGCGTGATGAGCGAGCAGGATAAACGGATCACGGCCTACCACGAATCCGGCCACGCGCTGGTCGCGACGTACCTGCCGCGGACCGACCCGGTGCATAAGGTCAGTATCATCAGCCGGGGGTCGGCCGGAGGCTACACCTGGTATCTGCCGGACGAGGACCGCTTCCTCCGCTCCAAGCCGGAGTTCGAGGATGAGCTCGCCGCGATGCTGGCCGGAAATGCGGCAGAGCGGGAGGTATTCAAGGAGATCACCACCGGTGCGTCCAGCGACATCCAGAAGGCGACCGACCTGGCACGGCGGATGGTCGTGGATTACGGCATGAGCGATAAGCTCGGTCCGGTCGCGTATCGTGAGAAAGAGGAGATGGTCTTCCTCGGCCGGGAACTCCACGAGCAGAAGCATTATTCCGAGAAGGTCGCCGCGGAAATCGATGCCGAGGTGAAGGCGTTGCTCGATGCCGCCTATGCCAAGGCCCAGTCGACGATTCGGAAGTACCGAGGGAAACTCGACATGCTTGCCGAGAAGTTGATCAAGGACGAGACGATCGAAGGCAAGGAGTACGACGCGCTCTTTCCCGACGCGCCGCGCATAAAAGAAGCGAAAAAGGCACGTCGGAAAACCACGCGCCGCGCGTAGCAGCAGGGACAGCCATTGCCGGCCATGTATAATTGGGCCAAGGGGCTATACAGCCCCCGTTTGCGTATGGGAATCCATGAAATCAGAGTCAGTGCCGAGGGCGAAAGCCCGGAAGGACGGGCCGTCCGCGAAGAAGCGGCGCGGCTGGGAATCGAAGGGATCGAGGCCGTAGAAACGAGCAGGATCTTCCGCTTCGAGGGTATTTCCGACGAAGATGCGATGCTGCTGGCAGAACGGCTCTTGAGCGATCCGATTACCGAGGATTGTGCTTTGGATCATTACCGGGATCCCGAGGACCGCCGCGTGGTGGAAGTCGCGATGCAGCCCGGCGCGATGAATCCCGAGGTCGCTTCGCTCTTGAAAGCGGCCGGTGACCTCGGCGTGGAGCCGGTCGCCGCGGACTCTAGCACGGAATATCACTTCCGGGGAGACGTTTCCGCCGCAGCGGTCGACCGGCTGGTCCGGCGGGAACTGGTCAACGAGACCGTGCAGCGGGCCAATTCTCCCCGCCCCGAGACGCTCCGGATCACCGGCGAGACCGGCCCCGTCCGGAACATCCCGGTGCGGGACAAGTCCCCCGAAGAACTCGAAGAAATCTCCAAGGAAATGGCACTCCAGCTGGACCGGGACGAGATGTGCACCATCCAGGAGTACTTCCGGAAGGAAGGGCGGGAACCCACCGACTGCGAACTGGAGATCGTCGCCGGCCGCGAAAGCGAGCACTGCGGACACAAGACGTTCAAGGCCCGGATGATCGTCGAAGATCCGGAGACCGGAGCCAAGACCGAAGTGCCGTCCCTGATGGATCGGATCCGGATGACATCGGAGCGGTTCTACGGTAACGAAGTGGTATCCGCGTTCGTGGATAACGCCGGAGTGTATGCCCTGGATGACCGATGGGCCGTGCTGGGCAAGGTGGAAACGCACAACAGCCCGTCCGGCATCGAACCGTTCGGCGGCGCATCGACCGGAACGGGCGGCGTCCTCCGGGATATCATCGGGACCGGCCAAGGCGCCGAAGTCATCAGTTCGACCGACATGTTCTGCTTTCAGCCGAACGACACGCCCCCCGAAGCGGTCCCTGAAGGAGTGCTTCCACCGGACTACATCGCCCGGAACGTGTACCGCGGCGTCGAGTACTACGGCAACCGGATGGGCATTCCTACGAACAACGGCTCCGAACACCGACACCCCGACTTCGTGAAGCCGACGGTTATCGTCGGCGCATACGGGTTGATTCCGATCGAACGGGCGGAGAAGGGAGAGCCGTTGACCGGCGACCGGGTCGTGGCCGTCGGCGGCCGGACCGGCCGGGACGGCCTGCATGGCGCGACGATGTCCTCGGTGGACATGACGGAGCGGACAGCGACGGTGGACGCCCAGGCGGTACAGATCGGTAATCCCATCGAGGAGAAACGGTTCGCGGACGCGATCCTGGAAGCCCGTGACGAAGGGTTGATCCGGGCGATCACCGATTGCGGTGCCGCCGGTTTCTCTTCGGCGATCGGGGAGATGGCCGAAGAGACCGGGGCCACGGTGCATCTTGAGCGGGCTCCGCTCAAGTACGAAGGGCTGTCTCCCTGGGAAATCTTCCTGTCCGAATCACAGGAGCGGATGGTACTGGCCGTCGCGCCGGAGCATCTTGAGCGTTTCCGTGAGATTTGCGCGAAGTACCGCACGGAGGCGACCGACCTTGGCGAATTCGATGGCAGCAACCGGTTGACGGTCCTGCACGGCGAAACGATGGTCGCCGACCTCGATTACGAGTTCCTTAACGAAGGATTCGGCCGGCGGACGATCGAGGCACGCTGGGAGGCGCCTCGGATCGAGGAGCGGCAGCCGCCGTCTCCCGAGACGGAAGAAGCATGGGTCGACGTGTTGACGTCGGTACTGGGGCATGACAACGTCTGTTCGAAGGAACCCGTCGTCCGCCAGTACGACCATGGCGTGCAGGGGCGGACGATCATCGAACCGTACGGCGGTGTGCAATTCGATGCCCCGAACGATGCCGCGGTGATGCGTCCGTTTCCCGATAAGGAGTACGGCATCGTTCAGGCGCACGGGCTCAACCCGATCCTGAACCGGCTCGATCCCTACGAAGGCGCCAAGTGGGCGGTCGCCGAGGCAATGGCCAACTACGTGTCCGCGGGCGGCGATCCCGATGACTGCGCGTTGATCGACAACTTCATCTCCCCGAGTCCGGACGCGGAATCACTGGGCTCCCTCCATCTCCAGGTAGAAGGACTGACGGATGCCTTGACCGCGCTGAAGCGGCCGGCGATCTCCGGCAAGGACAGCCTTTCCTCGACGTACCGCGGCAGGCTGGCCGGCGAGGAGGTGGTCATCAAGATTCCGCCGGTGCTTTGCATGTCGGTGTTCGGGAAGATCCCCGACGTGGAGCGGGCCATGACGACGGACTTCAAGCGCCACGACTCGGTGCTGTATATGGTCGGGGAACCCGCAGGAGGCCTGGGCGGATCGGTCGTACATGATGTCCGAGGCGGACGGAGCGGCGACGTTCCCAAGACGGATCTTGAGGAGCTGCCGCACGTACTTCGCATCGTCCATCAGGGGATCAAGGCGGGGAAGGTCCTCTCGTGCCACGACATCAGCGAGGGCGGGTTGGCGGTGGCGGTGAGCGAGATGGCGTTCGGGGGAGACAACGGCGCGTTGCTGGATTTTGATCCGGAGGAGGATTTGCTGAACGTCTTGTTCAACGAGACGGCCGGACGGTTCGTCGTCGAGTTGCCACGAGGCGCTGATCCACGGGATGTGTTCGGTACCCACGGCGCCCGCTACGTACGGCCGATCGGCCATACCATCCCGTACCGATGGCTTCATGTTCGCCGGGACGGTAGGCACGAGTTCTCCGCCGAGACGAGGGAACTCAAGGCGGCGTGGAAGCGCCCGCTTGCGGAGGCGCTGGGATGAAGGGCCGACCGGAAATCGGCGTCCTGTTCACCGAGGGCACGAACTGTGACCGGGAAACCATCGAGGCGTTGCAGGCCGCGTCCGCCACGGCCGAGCGCGTTCACGTTTCCGAAGTGGAAGCCGGCGGCCAGGACCTGGAAGATTATGAAGCGCTGGTCGTTCCCGGCGGCTTCTCCTACGGCGACGACATCGCGTCCGGCAAGGTGCTTGCCGTCGAGCTGGAGACCCAACTTGCTGACCAGCTTCGCGACTTCACGGAACGGGATGAGAAACCGGTCATCGGTATCTGTAACGGATTCCAGGTACTGGTCAGGTCAGGCCTGCTGCCGGAAGGTTCGATTGACGCGGAGCAGCGCATCACGTTGACCCATAATGACTCGAACCGATTCGAATGCCGCTGGGTGCGCATCGGCTACGAGGTCGAAAATAACTGTGTGTTCCTGGGGGAGATGCCGGATTCATTCATGCTTCAGGTGCGGCACGGGGAGGGCAAGCTGGTCGTTCCTTCCGAGGAGCTGCGTGAACTCAAGGAGGGCCGGCAGGTCGTGTTCCGGTATACGGACGAAGGAGGGCAGCCGACGGAATCGTATCCCGCTAATCCGAACGGATCGGCGGAGGGAATCACCGGCATCACCGACAAACACGGTCGGATCCTAGGCCTGATGCCGCATCCTGAACGTTCCGTCGAACCGCGCCAGCATCCCCACTACAATCGCATCAGGGCCAGCGGGGGCTCGGGGCCGCTGACCCCCGGCCTCTCGATATTCGAACAATTGGTCGGCTACGTTCGCAACACGTAGTCACGGCAAGGGTATACTAAGGCCAGCGTTTGGAGCGTATGGCTAAAGAAACAGTACACCCCGCGAGTCGCGTCAGCCGCCAGGCCCAGGGCATCATCCGCCGCTTCTTCGGATTCTCCGCAAGCGTCGGCGGGGCGGCGGCGCTGCTCGGCATCGCCTATTTCGTGAGCCGGTTGCTGGCCCTGGTCCGTGACCGTATCCTGGCCACCGGCTTCGGCGCCTCGGCTGAGCTCGACGTCTACTTCGCCGCGTTCCGCATCCCCGACTTCCTCTTCAATGTCCTGATCTTCGGGGCGATCTCCTCCGCCTTCATCCCGGTGTTCGCCGGCTATCTCGCGAACAAGCAGAAGGACGTGGCGGACCGGGTCGGCTCGGTAGTACTGACCGCGGCGACGGCGTTGCTGGTGGTCGCCGCGGTCCTTGCCTGGATCTTCGCCCCGCAGCTCGCACCGTTCATCGCACCCGGATTCACCGCCGACCAGCTCCAGCAGGTCGCCGAGCTCAGCCGGGTGATGCTGCTTTCACCGATCTTCTTCGGGATCGGCGGCATCTTCGGAAGCGTCCTGCATTCACACCAGCGGTTCCTGGCCTATGCCACCGCGCCGCTTCTCTACAACCTCGGCATCATCGGCGGTGCGATCCTGGCACCCGATTTCGGCCTGGTCTACCTGGCCTGGGGCGTGGCGGCCGGCGCCTTCTTGCAGATGCTGATCCAGCTTATCGCGGGACTCCGTACCGGTTTTTCGTTCCGGCCGTCGCTGAACCTCCGCCATCCCGGCGTCCGCCGCATCTTCTGGCTGATGATCCCGACTACGATCGGCGCGGCGATCCTCCAGATCAACCTGCTGATCGAGACGGTCATCGCCTCGACGCTCCAGCATGGCTCGCTCTCGCAGTTCTTCCTGGCGACCGGCCTCTCGATGGTCCCGGTCTCCGTGGTCGGGGCGAGCTTCGCCACCGCCGTCTTCCCGGTGCTGGCCAAGGCGGCTTCCACCAGGCAGACCCCGCTGTACGTGGAGAACCTCGTGACCGTGATCCGGAAGATTCTCTTCGTGATCATCCCGGTGAGCATCGCGATCATGCTGCTGCGCGCCCAGATCGTGCGGTTGGTCTACGGCGCCGGACAGTTCGACTTCGAGGACACGCGGTTCGTCACGAGCCTGCTCGGCATCCTGGCGGTAAGCCTGTTCGCACAGGCGCTGATCCCGTTGATGTCGAAGGCGTTCTACGCGATCCGGAACACCAAGACACCCGTGGTGATCGCCGGCGTCTCGATGGTGGTGAACGTCGCCCTGGCAATCCCGCTTTCGGCGCAACTCGGCGTGATCGGACTGGCGATCGCGTTCTCGTTCGCCTCGATCATCCAGCTGGCCTTGCTGTTCTTCTTCTTGTCCGGAAAGATCCCGGCGATCGAGGACCGTGCGATGCTATCCGCGATCACCCGGATCGTGTTCGCATCGCTGGTGGCGGGTGCAGCGATTTACGGCACGCTGTACGGCGTGGCGTACTTGCTGGAGGACATCCAGACCACCCAGACCGTCGCGTTCTTCACGATTCAGGCCGTCCTCGCCGGACTGGTCGGGGCCGGCGTATACCTCATGCTGGCCTTTACCCTGAAGCTGCCGGAAGCGCGGCTCCTGCTCGCCCGCGCCCGCCACCCGCTTTCGGCGGAAGACTAAGCCCAGCTGCTTGATGCTTCACGTCATCACGCACTAGAATGCGTAGTTATGGGTGCGGAACAAAACAGCGAGGGATTGGGGGCTCGGGATTTCAAGGCTGAAGAAGCAGCTGAAAAACCGTTCCTGCCCACAGGCCGGACTCCGGCGGACTTTCCCGTAACGACGGAAGTCATCGTGTACGCAATGCGTCATAGTCAGTTCGAATTGAGCGTGGGAACCGTGATAGAACATACCGAGATGGGATCCGTGGTGGTGGAACTCGTTAGTAAGGCGCGGGGAATCCCCCTCATGCACAATAGGACTGATTTGCCCAAAACCCGGACGAATACGGTCAAGGTCAGGCCCGGATCGCCCGGCTTGCTGAAACCCGAAGAACTCGACCTGCTGCGGGAGCAACCGGCGTTGTTGCCGGATTGGACCACGTCAGGCGGTTTCTATAATCGTCGGGAAAGTAGGCGCCTGGGCCAAAAGATCCGGACGTATGCGGCATACGAAGGTCCTCCGGTACGGCGCAGCGATTCCCCTGTGGCTCGGCGCCCGATAGGTATCCGCCGGCTCAGCCACGATCAGTAACCGGCATTCGGCGGGTGCTATCCTTTCGTCTACCATGGGAAGTAGCACGTATGGCTCGAAAAACCTCAAAACGCACACGAAGCAGGCGTCCGGCCCGGACGCGGTCCCGGAAGGTGAAACCGGAACCGCGCCCGCCGCTGCTTGAACCGGAGACCGCCCGGCGCGTGACCGGCGTGCTGCTGATGACACTCGCCCCGGTATTGGCGTTCGCCCTGGTGAACCTCGGCGGACCGGCCGGATCGGCCGTGGCGCTGTGGGTGACGCAGGCGACCGGCGTCTCGGCCTGGCTACTGCCGCCCGCCGCCGCATACGCCGGCTACCGATTGTACCGCCACGAACAGCTTCCGCGCCACATCGTGGTCGGGTTCGGGATCTCGTTCGCGGCACTCACCGCCTTGCTGCATCTGTTCGTGAAAGTAGACGAGCAAGCAGCCGCGTTCCGCGGCGAGTTCGGCGGCCTGCTCGGATACGTCCTCACCGCGACCGCGACGTATGCCGTCGGCGGGGTGGTGACGTTCATCATCTTCGCGGCCTTGTTCGCGGTCGGCCTGCTGGTTCTCACCAACCGTCGGCGCACCGATGATTCGGTGATTCCCGACCGCCCTCCGGCCGCGCCGCGCCGCGGGCCGATACCCGCCACCGCGCCTCCGCCGAAAAGCCGCTCCGCGGCCGACACCCCGGCCGCGCCGGACTTCACCCCGCGAGTGGTGGACACGGCTTGGGAGCCCCCGCCGATCTCCCTGCTCTCCGACGACACCTCCGAAGCCGACGCCGGCGACACGCGGCACATGGCGACGATCATCGAGCAAACGCTGGCGAACTTCAACGTCGAGGCGAAAGTCGAGGGCGCGCGGGTCGGCCCGACCGTCACGCAATTCGAGCTCCGCCCGGCGCCGGGCGTGAAGGTCACGGAGATCACCCAACGCAGCAACGACCTCGCACTGGCGCTCGCCGCGCATCCGATCCGGATCCAAGCGCCGATTCCCGGCAAGTCCTCGGTGGGCGTGGAAGTGCCGAACCGGAAGGCCGCGATCGTCCGGCTGCGGCAGTTGTTCGAATCGAGCCAGTTCAAGAAGGGCGGCGCCCTGCCGCTGGCGCTTGGCCTCGACGTCTCCGGTCAGCCCGTGGTGACCGACCTCTCCACGATGCCGCACCTCCTGATCGCGGGGCAAACGGGAGCCGGTAAGTCCGTCGCGATCAACGCGATCCTGATGAGCCTGCTCTTCACGCATTCACCGAAACATCTCCGCCTGCTCCTGGTCGATCCGAAACGCGTGGAGCTCACTAACTACAACGGCATCCCGCACCTCCTGGCGCCGGTGATCGTCGAACCGCCGAAGGTGGTCAACGCCCTGAAATGGGTGGTCTCCGAGATGGAGCGCCGCTACCAGGCATTCCAGGAAAGCGGCGCGCGGAACCTCGTGGAGTACAACAAGGCGCATAGGAAGGAAGAGATGCCGTATCTCGTGATCGTGATCGACGAGCTCGCCGACCTGATGCAGGTCTCCGGCAAGACGGTGGAAGGCGCGGTCACGCGGGTCGCACAACTCGCGCGGGCAACGGGCATCCATCTGATCATCGCCACGCAGCGGCCGAGCACCAACGTGATCACCGGCGTGATCAAGGCGAACTTCCCGAGCCGGATCGCGTTCGCAGTGAGCTCCAACACGGACTCGCGGGTGATCCTCGATTCCGGCGGGGCGGAAAAGCTCCTTGGCAAAGGCGACTCGCTGGTCACCTCGGCCAGCACGCCGCAGCCGATCCGGGTGCAAGGCGCATACGTGGAAACACGGGAAGCCAACCAGCTCACCGACTTCCTGAAGGGCAAGGGCGAACCGGTCTACGAAGAATCGGTGACGGAGCGGCCGGCCGGCGGTCCCGAGGGCGGCGCCGCCGGCGAGGGCTCGGACGACCCGATGTACGAGGAAGCCAAGGGAGAAGTGATCCGTGCGAAAAAGGCCTCGACCTCGTATCTCCAGCGGCGGCTCCGGATCGGGTACGGCCGTGCCGCGCGGCTGATGGATGCGCTCGAGGAGAACGGCGTGATCGGCCCCGGCGAAGGCGCGAAGCCGCGGCAGGTGTTGGTGGATTCCGATGATCCGGAATAGAATGACACGTCAGGTCTACTGACCTACCGAACCTTCGACAACAAGGAGTAGCGATGAGTCGTCATCCGAGCGATAAGAAGAAGATCGATCTCTTCGGAGAGAATCTTTGGCCCTGGGTTTCCGCCGCAGTCATCTTCGTCCCCGCCATAGCGGCTTGCGTAGGTACCTTTCTCATCGCGCCGAAAAGTGTGGGAGAGGGGATTAGCGCTTTCTGTCTGATTTTCTTTGGCTTGATGAGTCTGATAGCGCTTGCTGTCATGCTCTCTTCGGAAGAAGGGTGGTGACGGACACCTGGTCGTCATGATGGTCGGGAACCTCCATGGATTGCTCGACGATCTGGAGTATGCGTTCGAGCAGCGTGCATCCGAACGACGACCGTCCTCGATTCACACCATTCACCCCTGAGACGCGCCCGGAGAACGTCCCTGCGATTCGATTCGCAGCCGACTCTCTCCGGGCGCTTCTTCTTTTCGGCTCGACAGCGGTACGTCCCATGCTTGTGCGGCGGCTTAGTCCGCCGCTCCTGTCCGGATGCGATATCCTAGGGATGTATGCCGCAATTCAAGAAACGCGAACTCAAAAGCGACAAGTCCCTGGCGGAACAGCTCAAGGCCGTCCGGCGGACGAGTCGGCTGACCTTCGAGCAGATCGCGCGGGAGACGAAGATCCCCCGGAAATACCTGAAGGCGCTGGAGGACGGCAAATATGAGGAGTTGCCCGCCGAGGTGTACGTCCGCGGTTTCCTGGAGAATTACGCCAAGTTCCTCGGGTTTCCGGAAGACGAGGTACTCACGCAATACAAACGTGAACGGGGGATCTCCGGCCGCCCGTCGCCGGAACTGTCGCTGCCGAAACGCTCGGTCGAACGTCCGCGGCTCACGATTACCCCGCGGACGATGGGACTCGCCGCCGCGGCGGTACTGCTATTCTCCGTGGTCGGCTACCTGGTCTCCCAGATCACCGGATTCGCCTCCCCGCCGGACCTTGAGGTCATCGCACCGGTCGCCGACGTCCGCACCGACGACGACCGGGTGGAAGTACGCGGCCGTACCGAATCGGACGCTCAGGTCTTCATCAACAACCAGCCGATCCCGACCGATACGGACGGCTCGTTCAACGAGACGGTGACGCTGCCGGCCGGCACGAACTCGCTCCGGATCGTGGCGCGCGACCAGAACGGCCGCGAACGGACGATCGAACGCTCCGTGGTGGTCGAAGTGGCGTCGCCCGGACCGAGCCCGTCCGGAACTCCCGAGCTCGCCGGCGCCCTCTTCATCCTGCGCGTCGGTCCGAACAGCGCGTTCGTCGAGCTCCAGGTGGACGGTAAGAACACGTTCGCAGGGCTGATGGCTCCGGACACCACCCAGACGTTCACCGCCCGTGACCGGGTGCTGGTGACGACCTCTAACGGCGGCAGTACCCGTCTGACGGTCGGCGGCAAGGACCAGGGCGTGTTGGGTGAGGAGGGGCAGTTCCGTCGCGGCGTCCAGTTCCTGGTAAGCGATTTCGCGTCTCCCTCACCGTCCCCCCGCCCACGGAATCCCTGATTCCCCGCCTCCGGGCCGCTTGACACATAGTATACAGATGTATACTATCTACCCATGTTGCTCCCTGTTCGTTCGGGTATTGCAAAAAGCGAGCAACCATAATAGACTAGAAACCAACAATAACCTATCGAAAGGGGCGCGCTATCATGGCAACAGTGACTGTCGAAAAGCCAACCACCACACGGATGAAAGATACCAAGACCGGAGCGGACGACGCCCTGCGCAAGGAGAAGGCGCAGGCGGTGGATATGGCGTTGGCGCAGATCGAAAAGCAGTTCGGCAAGGGCGCCATCATGAAGTTCGACGAACACTCCAAGATGGTCATCGAGACGATTCCCACCGGCTCGCTCTCGCTCGACCTCGCACTCGGTGTCGGCGGCATTCCCAAAGGGCGGATCATCGAGGTCTACGGCCCCGAGTCCAGCGGTAAGACGACCCTGGCAAGCCACATGATCGCCGAAGTACAGCGGCGGAAAGGACAGGCGGCATTCATCGACGCGGAGCACGCGTTCGATCCCGAATATGCCAGGAAGCTCGGCGTTAACGTGGACGAGTTGCTGATTTCCCAGCCGGATGCCGGCGAGCAGGCGCTCGACATCGCCGAAACGCTGGTGAAGAGCGGCGGCATCGATATCATCGTGATCGATTCCGTGGCAGCGCTGACGCCGCGCGCGGAAATCGAGGGCGACATGGGCGATTCGCACATGGGCCTC
This sequence comes from uncultured Candidatus Saccharibacteria bacterium, assembly GCA_964525455.1. Taxonomy (GTDB): domain Bacteria; phylum Patescibacteriota; class SICC01; order SICC01; family SICC01; genus JALYJZ01. The sequence continues at coordinate 11,379 of CAZGHP010000001.1, forward strand.
CATGCCCGGCTGATGAGCCAGGCGCTCCGGAAGCTGACCGGCGTGATCTCCCGATCCAATACCACGGTCGTATTCATCAACCAGATCCGGATGAAGATCGGCGTGATGTTCGGCAGTCCGGAGACCACCACCGGCGGCAACGCGCTCAAGTTCTACGCATCGGTCAGGCTCGATATCCGTCGGGTCGCCCAGATCAAAGACGGGGACGCGGTCATCGGCAACCGTACGCGGGTGAAAGTGGTCAAGAACAAGGTAGCCCCGCCGTTCAAATTGGCTGAGTTCGATATCATGTACGGCGCCGGGATTTCCCGCGAGGGAGACATCCTCGACTTGAGCGTGACGCACGAAATCGTCGCGAAATCGGGTTCATGGTTCGAGTACGCGGGCCAAAAGCTCGGACAAGGCCGTGAAGCGGCGAAGCAGTTCCTCAAGGACAATCCGAAGGTCGCAGCGGAGGTCGAGAAGAAAGTCCGCGAAGCGGCGGCCGTATAGCCCGACAAGTGGTCTGATGCAGATCACCAAGATTGAAAAACAAGCCAAGCGTGATCGTTACAACGTGCACGCGGACGGGAAGTTCGTGGCGGCGCTCGATGCCGGCGTGCTTGCCGGAGCAGGACTCTCCGAAGGTGATATCCTCACCAACGTCGAATTGGCAACGCTCTTGCAACGTGAACGTTTTGCGAAGGCGTTGGCGAAAGCCTACCAGCTGCTGGCCCGCCGGTCGCACAGCGTCAGCGAATTGACTCGAAAGCTGGGGGAGCGGGGATTCGGCACAGCCCTGGCCGTGGCGGTCTGCGAGCATCTCGGGGAACGCGGCTATCTCGACGACCGTGCGTTCGCGAAACAATGGGTCACGTACCGCGGTGGTACGCGTGGTAACCGGCTGCTCCGCATGGAACTCAGGAAACGCGGTGTAGCGGACGATGTGATCACCGAAGCGCTGGCGGAAGGCGAACGGGATCAACTGACGTCGGCAAAGTCCCTGGCCCGCCGGCGACTCGAACGCTTCCGGGACGCGCCCCCGGAGGTCGTTACCGAAAAACTAGGAGCGTTCCTGGTCCGCCGCGGATATGATTACGCGACGGCCCGCGCGGCGGTGTCGGAGCTCGTCACTACCGGGAAATCCTGACCGGATCTCCCGGTTGGACGGAGTGTCGCCCGGCCCACCCGGCCGCGACCTCGAGCACGCGGTCTACCGGCCCGTCCGGCCGGTAGCGGGGTAAGTCGGCCTCCGGAACGCCCGGCTTCGGCGGCGGCACATCCCGGGTTACCCCGGTGACCGTCTCGCCGGATATCCAGATGATGTCGATTGGAAAGGAGACGCCTTTCATCCAGTAGGCCTGGACCGCCGGCTCAGGATAGACGAACAGCATCCCCGCTTCTCCACCGAGCGGTTCCCGTCCCATCAAGCCGCGGGCCTGCTTCTCCGGCGAAACAGCCACCTCGGCAGCCACCTCGGCCCGGTCGATCCGGACAGTCACGTTCGCGTCGTCGGTGAGTTCGGGAGGAGTGGTGATGGTCATGATGATCGCCGTTGCCAGTGCCGCCAACAGGAGGATGAGGCCGGTCGCGGACACTGGATTACGAAGTACCTTATGCATGGTGATTTCCGGGTGGGCAATGCTGGACTCGAACCAGCGACCTCCGCGATGTGAACGCGGCGCTCTAGCCGACTGAGCTAATTGCCCCGGTCCCTATGATTATAACCGCCCGGCGGCTAGTCGACGAAAGCGGCATAGAATGTCTTGCCGGCTTCCGAGAGCGTCAACCGGATCGTATCGGGCTGTTGCCACCAGGAACTGCGCGCCCACCGGGCATCGGTGGCCGGATACACCAGGAACGAGACGTCTTCACCGAAGACTTTCTCGAACGTCACTTTCACGCGTCGGGCATGGTACGGGGAAGTGACGAGGATCGCCGACCGGATGTTCTGCGCTTCGAACGTGGGCTTCAGGAACTCCGCGTTCTGTTTGGTCGTCCCCGACTGTTCCTCGATGATCGTCGCGGAAAGTGGCACGCCGCTTTGCAGGGCCAACCGCTGCATCACTTCGGCATTGGACGTGCCCCGGTCGGCGGCGGCCCCGGAGAAGACGAGGGTCGGGGCCAGCTCGTCGTACCAGAGCGCCACGCCCGTTTCCACGCGGGATTCCGTCTCCCCGCCGGACACCACGATGATCGCATCCGCCTTCCGGAGTCCGTCGCGGGGGGCGATGAACCAGCCCAGGGCGATCACAAGCAGCAGTATCGCGGCAGCGAAGGATACCAGGACCACGACCACCCGGCGCACCCAGAGGCTCATGGGCGGAACGTCCAGAACTTATTGCCGGCGAAATTCGACAGCACCACCAATCCGTTGGCGATGACCTGGGCGGGGAAGGCGTGCACACCCACGACCTCCACGAGGACCGCCAGACCGATCAGGTTGAGCGTCAGGCCGGTCGTCTGGACGAGTATGAACTTCACCAGCTTCCGGGTGCGGTGTTTCCCCGCCCGGAACGTCCAGATGCGGTTGAAGGTGTAGCTGTTCAGGGTCGCGAAGACGAACGCGAAGACCGCGGCGGTGATGTAAAACACGTCCAGCCACAGCAGGACGCCGTACACCGCGAAGTTGATCGCGGTGGTCATGGCCCCGACCAAGGTGAACTTCACGAACTGGCGGGCGTGACGATCCTGGGTAAGCGTGGCGATATTCATTTTTACGGCGCCGTTTCCGGTTCGAGTCCGGCGGACCGGACCTTTCCATCATATCGCACCACGACCTGCCGCCGTCCGAACCGCAGGACCCGTTCGCGGGGAATGATCAGGTCCCGTCGCGTGAGCTGCCAGAACGGCGGCGAGACGTGCAGCTTCACGAGGTAGTGGCCGTCGGTCTCGAACGTACATTCCTTGACCCGCCCCAGCCGTTTCCCCGATTCAGTCACGGCCCGGCAGCCGATGGGATCGGTACGCTCCAGCAGGACCTTCCCGAGCACCGGCAGGTCCTCGGCGGCCTGGGCGACCCCCGCGTTCGTGACCGTCACGGCGTTCTCGAGATACGCGGTCACGTCGACGGTCGAGACGAACCGTTCGTGCCGCGAGGTCGCCAGCCGGTAGGCGACGAGTTTGCCCCGGGCGCCGTCGAACACGGCCGCGGCGACCTTTCCGACCGGCGCGCCGTCCTGTCCAGAGACGACCGGTCGTCCGATGACGTTGGTGAGGAGTATCAGCACGTTTCCATTGTATCGGCTCGGACGGATCGGTCAGGCTGCCGGCGTTTCCAGTCGGAGCAGGTACTCCTGGTTACCCTTGGTCCCTTTGACGGGAGAGGCGACCGACCCCTCGACGCTCCAACCGTTCCGCAGCAGCCAGTCACGGAGCCGGTCGAGGGCGTCCGCCACCACGCCGCGGTCCGTAATCACCCCCTTGCCACGGCTTGCTTCGGTCCGTCCCACCTCGAACTGCGGTTTGAACAGCGCGATGACCGGTGCGCGGCCGGGGAGCAGTGCCGCCGTGGCGGGCAGCACGCCGCGGAGACTGATGAAACTTACGTCCACGACCGCGAGGTCGGCTGGCAGGGGGAGCTTCCGGAGCTTCCGGATGTCCGTCCGCTCCAGGACCGTCACGCGGGGGTCGTTCCGGAGCTCCCAGGCGAGCTGTCCCGTGCCGACGTCCACGGCGATCACCGCTCGCGCACCACGCTCCAGCACCAACTGGGTGAACCCGCCGGTCGAGGCGCCGACGTCGAGCACCGTCCGCCCGGCGACCGTGACCGGCCAGGCATCGAGCGCCGCCGCGAGTTTTCCAGCCGCCCGGCTCACGTACGGTTTCGCTGCGGCGCCGGACACGGCAGCCTCCACCTCGACGGACTGGCCGGACTTCCGGACCGGCGCATCCCCGACCCGGATCGTACCGGCCATGATCAATGCCTGGGCCTTGGTGCGGCTGACGCCGAGGGCATCCGCGACGTGCTCGTCCGCCCGCCGCTTCGTCATCGGCTCGAGACGGGGACGGTATCGGAGATGCCGGCCTTGAGCTTCTGGGTGTCGCCGCTGCCGAGCTCGACCGAGAACAGTGCGCGGCCCCGGTCGTCGTCCGCGATCACCAGGACATGGCCGTAATCGCGGTCCCAACCGGCCAGGACGGGATTCTTGAGCGAGCCGAGCGGTTTGACGGATTCGTCCTTGAAGAGCGACAGGATCGGTTTGCTGCTGCCGCGCACCAGCAGGGTCTCCGTCAGCTCCCGGTTCAGCAGGTAGGAATGTGCCGGCTGGGTTTCGCTAAAGCTGTTTTCCTCGTCGTTCTCCAGCGTCCGGATGACCACGAGCGCACCCCCGGTGTCCTGCTCCCGTAGGAATGCGAGCCGCGCGCCGTCGGTGGATATGGAAACGTCATACTCGTTGCGTGGCGTATCGGCGACCGCTTCCACGTCGCCGGTCACCACGTTACCGGCGAAGATATCCCGGTTGCCCTCGGAGACCTCGGCCTGGAAGTAGAGCGTTACGCCGGTCGGCGCCCACACCAGCCCTCCCGCCGGCGCCGGTGTCTTGATGCGGCTGGTCTTCCCGTCCGTGACGTTCGCGATGAAGACGGATCCCTCGGCGGGGATCGCCAGGTGCGTGCCGTCCGGTGACCAGGCTACCGGCCACGTTCCGGGCAGGTTCTCCGCGATGGTCTCGACTTTCCGTGTGGCGATATCCACCACTTTCAGCGTGGTGCGGTTCCTGGTCTCGTCGGAGGCACCCTCCTCGTTGGAGTAGAAGGCGACTTTTTGGTTCGCGCTGGAAAACGCCACTCCGTAGTCATCGAAGACCGAACTGACCAACTGGTCGTCGCGGTCGCGTTCCACGGAGCGAAGGTAGACTTGGCGTTTGCCGGTCTCGCCCTTGGCATATACCAGCGCGAACTCACGCGTCTCCGGAGCAGGGGCGGGAGGCAGCGGCTTGAACGAGGGCAGGGGTTCCAGCGTCGGCTCTGCCGACGGCAAGGCGGTCGGTACATCGCGCGTTCCCGGAGACGAGCTTGCGGCTGGAACAGGGCTTGCCGCGTAAAGCTGGGCGATCGGGCCGAGGCGGCTCCGGAGCGCCGCACGCGCGAGCGGTGACGGCTTCGGGCTCTGCCCCGATCCTTCCTCGTCGACCCGGACGGTCAGCACGCCAACGTCGATATTCGCGGTACTGAGCGGCCGTGACCGCTGGCCGAAGTGCTCGTTCGAGAGACCGCGCGGCGTCTCGGTACTTTCGGGCGTGGGGCTCGGGCTTGGCGAAGGTTCCGGCTGGCGGTCGCGCAGGTACACGATCGCCGCGACGACCGCCGCCAGTACCAGGATCGCCAAGACTATGTAGGCGGCCTTTTTTTTACGAGATAGTTCCCTGTGTGTCACTGTGTCCCCATCATACGCGGGCGTCGGCGGGACTACACCCGCTCGACGTAGGTCCCCGTACGCGTGTCGATCCGTACCTGGTCGCCCGGCTGCACGAACAGCGGTACGTTGACGGTCGCGCCGGTCTCGAGCGTCGCCGGCTTCGACCCGCCGCTGACGGTATCGCCCTTGAGCCCCGGGTCGGTCTCGGCCACTTTGAATACCGCTTTGATCGGCAACTCCACGCCGATCACCGCGTCGCCGTGCACGAGCAGTTCCGCGGCCATGCCTTCCGTGAGGAATCCGGCTTGTCCGCCGAGCGTGTCGACCGGGACCGTATGCTGCTCATACGATCCGGTGTCCATGAACGTAAGGGCGTCACCCTGGCGGAAGAGGAACTGGCCGGAACGCGTCGAGAGCGCGGCCGGCTTCACCTTCTCGCTGCCCTGGAACGTCTTCTGTAGCGTCGCGCCGGTCTTCAGGTTCTTGAGCTTGGTCCGCGCGATCGCACCGCCGCGGCCCATCTTCGAATGCTGGTAGGACAGCACTACATACGGCTCGCCGTCGAGCTCGATCTTCGTATTCGTCTTGAGGTCGGTGATTCCGAGCATCAGCGGGAAGTGTACGGCATCAGCGCCGCCAGGCGGGAGCGCTTGATCGCGAGTGCAATCATGCGCTGGTGCTTGGCACAATTACCGGAGCGCCGCCGCGAGTCGATCTTTCCGTAGGGACTGACGAACCGCGACAGCAGCCGGACGTCCTTGTAATCGATGACATCGAGGTGCTTGCTGCAGAACAGACAGCGTTTATGTTTCGGTCGTTCGACTGCCATCAGAAGGGAATGTCATCCAGCGACGGGTCTTCACCCGGCGCGTCCTTGTCTTTCTTGTCGCTCTTCTTGTCGTCCTTGCCGGACGGTGCGCCGGCCTGGGACGCTTCTGCCTCGGTCGGCTGCGCCGGCACTTGGCTGCCGCCACTGTTGGCTTGGCCAGCTGGGCCAGCCGAGCCGCCTTGGCCGCCGGCACCGCGGGAATCAAGCAGGATCATGTCATCGGCGACGATCTGGGTCTTGGAGCGCTTGGAACCGTCCTGTGCTTCCCAGGTGTCGGTCTGGAGCCGTCCTTCGAAATAGGCGCGACGGCCCTTGGCGAGGTACTGGTTGCAGATTTCCGCGAGCTTGCCCCACACCACGATGTTATGGAATTCGGCCTGCTCCTGGGTCTCGCCCTGCTGGTTCTTCCACTGCCGGTTGGTCGCGACGCCGAAGTTCGCCACTTGCTGCCCGTTCGGCGTGGTGCGCATTTCCGGATCGCGGGTCAGGTTCCCGATGATCATCGCCTTGTTGAGATCTTTGGCCATGGTGCCTCCGCCTAGTTAATCTTCTTAATCCTTAAGTTGCTCTTCGAGTGCGGCTTCGAGTTCCTTCTTCGACGCCTTCTTGGCCGGGGCCTTGGCGGCGGGCTGCTCTTCTTGCGTACCGGTCGTGGTATCCGCCGCCGGTTTCGCGGCCGGCGCGGCGGTCTTCCGCATGGCTTCCGGAACCTTCACCTTCGCTTCTTCCTTGCTCTCTTCCACTGCCGTGGCAACCTGGTGGATCTCGCCCGGGGTCGGTACTTCGTCGGTGCTGAGCAGGACGGTGCGGACGACCGCGTCCATCACGTTCAGTTGCCGGACGAACTCGTTGGCTTTCTCCGCCTCGATTTCGCAGTGCAGCAGCGTGTACCAGCCGTGGTCTTCCTTGCCGATCTCGTAGGCGAGCGGACGGCGGCCCAGGGAGTTCTGTTCCTTGGCCTTGCCGCCAAGCTCGAGCAGCGCGGCACCGACCGCGTCGGCCACCTTGGCGGCCTCCGGTTCGGTCTTATCGCCTGCGACGATGAAAAGTAGTTCGTATTCTCTCATGCTTCTCGTGGACTATCGTCCCGGTGCTCCGGGAGAAAAGCTCGTAGCTAAGAGTCTACGGTCGCCGGCTCGGAGCGTCAAGGAGCGAGTTATCAATATGGTAGCTTGTTTATGTTTGCTTGTCAATTCAAGCCCCGTGCCGGATGTGCATGACGTCGCCATCGACGACGACGTAGTCCTTGCCTTCAGCCCGAAGCTTCCCGGTATCGCGGGCGGCGGCCTCGCTGCCCGCCGCGACGAAGTCGTCATAGCCGATTACCTCGGCGCGGATGAACTTGTCAGCGAAGTCGCCGTGGATGGTGCCGGCCGCCTGCGGCGCGGAACTGCCCTTGCGGATCGGCCAGGCGCGTACCTCCTTGGGGCCGGCGGTGTAGAAGGTGATCAGCTCGAGCAGCTCGTATCCGGCGCGGATGAACCGGTTGAGGTTCGGCTCGGTGAGCCCGACCGAACCGAGGAATTCCGCGCGCTCCTCCGGCGGCAACGCCCCGATCTCCGCCTCGATCTTCGCGGAGACGGCGACGACCCGGAAGCTCTGTTGCTCAGCCCAGCGCTCGGCTTCCTGGAAGAACGAGTTGGTACCGGGCTTGGCCACGTCCCCCTCGCCGACGTTCGCGACCACGAGCATGGGCTTCGCGGTGATGAACGGGAGCGGGCCGCCGGCCGCGAGCGCTTTCCGCTCATCGGCGGTGAACGTCACGGAGTGCGCCGGTTGCTCCGCATCGAACGCCGCGCCGATCCGCCGGAACAGTCCCAGTCGCTCCGCGGCGTCGGGACTGCCCTTCGCCTCCTTCTCCAGCGGGCCGAGGAGCTTGTCATACGTCTGCTGGTCAGCGAGGATCAGCTCGAGCATGACGGTGCGGAGGTCGTCCACCGGATTGAGCCTGCCGGAGACGTGCGTGACCTGCGGGTCCTCGAAACAGCGGACCACGAGCGCGATCGCGCTGGTCTCGCGGATGTGGGCCAGGAACTTGTTGCCGAGCCCTTCGCCCTTGCTGGCCCCGCCGACGAGTCCCGCGATGTCCACGAACTTCACGGTGGCGGGGACGGTCCGTTCCGGCTTCACCAGCCCGGCGAGCTTCGTAAGCCGCGAGTCGGGGACGTCCACCACGCCCTCGTTCGGTTCGATCGTAGTGAACGGCCGGTTCGCGCTTTCGGCCTGCGCGCGCTCGAGCAGGGCATTGAAGAGCGTGGACTTGCCGACGTTCGGAAGCCCGACGATGCCGATGGAGAGGGACATGAATCCAGTGTACGCGATGGGTAGCCGACGAGACCCGGGAAGTTCAGGTTGAAAGGGTAATACAGAAAGCGCAAGAACTGTTGCTCCCGTCCGGTTCCTATCAAGGAAAGGTTCCGGACGGGAGCATGTTGCATGGGCTTTTGCCGCTTCCAGCTAATTCAACGTGTAGATGAAGTGGATCCGCTTGCACTGTTTGGACAGGGAAAGCACTATCCAGAGGTCGCCGATCGTCCGAAAACTGTCTGCGCTCTCCGGATCTACGGACTCCACTCGTTTCTCGCATCGTTTGCTGCCGAACGGTACGGTCGTTGGGTAATCCAGGACGGGGGATGACTCGTACTCATAACAGAAGTAGGGTCCCTCGGTAGTTCCCGGCGGTTTCGGGTATGGCGGGTCCGAGTAAATCGCGTAGACCTTGGTGACTCGGCAGTTGTCTACGATGCCGCGCACCGTCTCGGGATCCCGGTGTTTGATCGGCTCGGGAGGCTTTCCCTGATGCTCGACCTCCATGCTGGTGATCACGGGACCGTTGTCCTCGTTCCCGCAGCTGACTGCGAGCACTGCGGTGGCGGCAAGCAGGATGAGTACTGTCACCATCCGGCGGGTGATGCCCATGTCGTTCTCCTTCGGTCGGGTACTGGGCGCTCTGGATACGGAATATCCACAGCGCCCGTCCCGATCGGAGGAAAAAAGTTGTTAACGCCTCTTCGATTGAAAAGACAATTCAGTATAACAAAAGACTTTCCTCAAGACACCTTGCGCGGGAAGCCTTCTCGCTTAGCGATCGACGAGGTCTGGGAAGTTCAGGTCGAAAGGGTCTAGTCTGAGGATGCATGCTCTTCGGAGTCCGCGTCGGGACGGTCTCCCGACAACGTACCTTAAGGAGGAGGCGTGAAACGAAGGATCTCATTCGATCCTGTATTGGCCCTGGCCCTGGCCGTGGTGGCGGTAGCCGTCGCCGCGGGGGTCGGGATCGGCACGTTCTCCGCGAACGCGATCGTCGACTACGACCAGGCGCGTGAGCAGGAACGCCAGACCGCGATCCAGGACGGCTGTGATACGCGTGGTGGTGTCCGCAGGGTGGATGAGACGGATCCGTTCCCTCCGGGCAATCCGGTCGGAAGTGTCATCTGCCGCGACGGCCACGCGATTCCATTCGGCGATTAAGGGAGTGTCCATGATGAAGTTCCTGTTTTCTGATGGAAACGACGTACAGGCCGTGATTCTCGTGCTGATCACGTTGCTGATCGCCCTGGCGATCAGCACTGGTACCGCCGTGCTGTTGCTCCTCACCATGCCTCTGGCGATGCTCCTGTTCTGGAAGTGTCTCTGGGGGTCGTTGGCGCTGGTCCTGAACCTGGTCGCGATCCTCTCGGCGGGGTACTACGAGACCGGCATGATGGCCACGCTGGGAGTAGTTGCGTTAGTTGCCGGTATCGGCGATTTGATTACCGGCTGGCAGCGCTGGCGCGCTAACCCCGAGCCTGCCTGAATCACTACAACGGACTTCGAACCCGCGCGCAGTAGTCCGTGTGGCGCAAGCCATGTCGCGGGAGCGGCCATCACATACTTCGGTATCTGGTGGCCTTTTTCTTATTCAAAAACACCCGACGGGGGAACGTCGGGCTTTAACCATGGTACTGCTGCTGATTTCCTAACCCGTGAGGGAAACTCTGATCAGCGCCGGCCGGGAAGCGGATTGCTTCACGAACGGAAGAGTTGATGTTCCTACGACGGCACCGGGATGAGCTCCTGACTTCCGTTCTCGAGCCCATCGAGTGGTATCCGTTTCGGTGGTCTCACGTACATCTTGCCGCGGTTCCGGAAGTTGAAGTCCACGCGCAGGGCTCTCGCGTCGAGAATCAAGTCGTACTTGCTCCGGAAGGACCATACCGCCCGTTTGCACCCCGAACCCTGAAATGGATTCGCGTTGTTGAGCGGGAGCACTACCGGGGGTGGCACCGCCGGCACCCGGATCGCCGTGATCTGGATGTGGCACCGCTCGGCTTTCAGTGCGGGAGGCTCCTTGGTGCTGACCCGCAGCGATTTGCACGCGGCAGCCGCCTCCACCTGGAAAGCGGCACCGAAGTCGCGGGTCGGGACGAAGACCCGGCAATCGTACTCGCCGGGGGACTTGTCCGGACCGAGCTTGATGATGTGGACCTCCGGCTCGGAATCCTCATCGTGCTCGGGTGAGCTTGAGATGGCGAGCGCGAGTGCGGCCACTGCCATCAGTGCCAGTAGCAATAGCTTTCGAGCGAGCCGCATACGTCCTCCTTAGTCGGGTACGGGATCGTAAGACAACGTGGTCGTGTAAAAGAACGACCGTTTATTATTGCGCCACTAAGCGGTAAATTGCAACGTCGCAGGATAGTAAAACGGGCCGGTCTTCATCGAATGGGTTCGAGGAAGGGTCCGGCCCGTAAGGTTCGTCATTCCCGCAGGTCATAGCCGTACCGACGGTAACGTCCTATCGCGCTTCCTATTGCCTCACCGAGTGCGAACAAGCTCAGGACGGAAATCGCGAGGCAGCCGACGACGATGAGGAAACCGAAGACGAGCAGGAATCCGGCGCCCGTCGGCGTCTCGGGGCAGATCCATTTGAGGATCAAGACTGCCGGCACGCTTGCCAGCAGGGGTCCGAAGCAGTAGCAACCGTTCCGGAGCACCGCACGGTACTCCGGCACGGCGAACAGCGGTAGCGAGCGCATGGGTGCTCCTTGGTCGGGAACAAGACGGAATGTGAAGCAGCGGGTTTATTGTACGCTGAATACATGGCTACTTTCGACGACTTCCAGAAGCTCGACATCCGCGTCGGCGAGATCGTTTCGGCGGAGGAATTCCCGGAAGCGAAGAGGCCCAGCTACAAGCTGACGATCGACTGCGGGCCGGAGCTCGGTACCAAACGGTCGTGCGCGCAGCTCACGGCGAACTACCCGCGGGAGTCGCTCGCGGGCAAGCGGGTGCTGGCGGTGGTGAACTTCCCGCCGCGGCAGATCGGCCCGGCGGTCTCGGAAGTGCTGACCCTCGGCGTGCCGGACGCGCAGGGCGAATGCGTCCTGCTCACCCCGGACGCGGACGTGCCGCTCGGCGGGAAGGTGTATTAGGGTTTATAGTTATCTGCTTGCGGCAGCAGGCAATCAGTAGCAAGCTGCAGATACGAAACACACCGCGCAGGCGGTGTTTTATTTATGTGAAGATGAAAGTCTTACTTTGGATACTGGTAATTGTGGGAGGCTTATCTTTCGTGGGTGCTGCTGCCGATGAGGATGATTCTTCATCAGGTAGTTCGGGCCACTCAGAATCGGAAGCACTAGCTGGGACAGAAAGTTGTGCTTATCCAGAAATTAACGAAGAGAATATTCGTGCTGTCATTAATCAGAAACGCACCGCTGGCTCTGAGGTAACTCCTGATCCTGCATTGGATTCCTATTCCGAGGAGCGTTCATATGAAAATTATGAAAGACAGTCTGCTGAGGATAGTGCTAAGTACGGAACCGGCGAAGGACAAGGTTACTACAGGTGGCGAGATCAATTCGGCACAGGTGTATTCACCGAAGAAGGTCGGAATAATAGCCAACCGATTGTTGCTCCGGCTTTCGCGGAATACCAAGAGCTTTCGGATACGACAGAATACTCTGATACTTGTGATTTAATCGCTGTTTGGGAAGAGGGAACATTCACCGATGCTGCGCTCAAATATGTAGGCATTGGTATCACTGATAAATATGTTGTGATTTCCCTAGCGAAACCGACCACGCCTGTCCCAGTTGTAAATGGTGGGCAAGCCTCAGGGAACACATACGATTCGTATGAATATAGTGGCCACGATTATTCTTATGATGATTATGGGTATTCGGAGGATTTAGATTGTGCGGATGTCAGTTATGAAGAAGCACAACAATCAATAGGTCAGGGCGACCCCCATGGCTTTGACGGTGACGGTGATGGAATCGGTTGTGAATGGAATTATTGAAATAACAATCGTTCCTAGTAGGACCATTAAAGAATGGACTTAAATGAGTAACACTTCGTACATCAATAGGTTTGTAATCACGGAGTCGCATTCATTGGTGGCAGTTGGATTATTGATTGCGATCCAATCATTTCTTTTTCAAGAGAATGTTCAGACCGTAGACCTAGGAATTCTTTACAGCATGAAGTTGGCTATCTGGTTCTTGCTAATAATTTTTCTTGGGGAGCTTACCTGGGAGTTGATCAAGAATGGTTACGAAAGTTCTGTTGGAAAGACAAAAGATTGGATTCCAGCGTCTATACTGCTCGTTCCATTTGGGTTTCTATTGTTGTCTTCAGTTGGAGTTCTAGTCGAACTAAGCGAGTGCATCAAATGCCCACCTTCTGTGTATGTTCCAGACGTATACTTCTTAGCATTCATTGCTCCAGTTATTTTCGTATTTATAAAGATTCTACGTTTTGTAAAAAAAATTGGGCGGTATTAACCTTTCCCATGAAACTTCTTATGCACCTCCCGCAGCTGCGGGTTGGTGACGTGCGTGTAGACCTGGGTGGTCGTGATCGAGGCGTGGCCGAGCATCTGCTGGACGCTCCGGATGTCGGCGCCGTTCCGGAGCAGTCCCGTCGCGAACGAGTGCCGCAGCGTGTGCGGGGTCACGTCCTTCACCAGGCCGGCCGCCGCCGCGTACTTCTTGATGACCCGCTGCACCGACCGCGGCGTCAGCCGGAGGTCGGATCCGTCGGGCTCTTCCTTCACCTCGGCGGAGCGGGTCAGCAGCGGCTTCAGCGCCATCTGTGATCGTCCGCGTTTGTCCAAGTACGCCGCGAGGTGCTCCGTGGCCCGTACCGAGAGAAAGACGATCCGCGGCTTGTCGCCTTTGCCACGCACCATGAACTCGCCGCGTTCGGCGTTCACCTGGTCGGTGTCGAGGGAACAGAGCTCGGAGACGCGCAGCCCCGTGGAGTAGAAGAGCTCGAGGATCGCGCGGTCGCGGAGGCTCGTGAACGTGTCCTTGGTGCCGGCGGCTTCCAAGAGCCGCTCGACCTCCTCCGGCGTCAGGAACTCGACGCTCCGTCGTTCGGTCTTGCCGAGTTCGATCTTGTCGGCGGAAAGGGTCATCACGTCACGGCGGGCCAGGTACTTGAGCAGCGCCCGGATCGCGATCACGTGGTAGTTCTGGGTGAGCCGGCCGAGTTCGCCGCCCTGCGGGGTGGGCTGGCGGTTCAGCCAGATCCGGAAACTCCGGACCGCGTCGATCGTGATGTCCCGCGCCGTGGCGACGCCGTTCCGCGCTCCCCAGCGCATGAACCGGCCGAGGTAGTGTTCGTAATTGCGAAGCGTGAGCCGTGAAAGTTGCCGCTCCACCTCGCAGTATTCGAGAAATTGCGTGATGTATTCGGCGAGTTCGGTTTTGGGGCGGGGCGTCGCTGCCAGCTGCCCAGATGTCGCTTTTTTCGGCATGTTCTATATTGTGCGACATTTACGCGCGGAAAGCGAGCAGGGGTGTCCGGCAGTACGTACCGGCGTGCCCGGCCGGACGCCGGCGGAAAAACAAAAAAGAGAGGATAAAAGTTACGGTAGGTAACGTTTGGTTCCTCTCTTTTCCCCGTCCGGAACATCTTGCGATGCGGCCGCTCAAGACTTGCAAAGCACGGGGTTGTGGGCCTGTAGGTGGGTCGTGAAAGCGTCTACGTTAGACGCGCATCACTCCGAGTCGTAGATGGCTGGTCGAATTGGCTGGTGTGATCGCCGAAAGCACGTGTCTGACCGTAGCGAGCGCTGTGTGTCTCATCTTCGCGAACGCGGGTCTCTTGTTCAGGGTGCCGTCGTACGTGGCGTCAGTCGCGGTGTGGTACCTCGTCCTGGTCAGGCTGAGCGCCAGACCAGTCGCAAGGACCAAGCAGGCCATCATCACCGCCAGGATACTCAACGGGCTTGCCCGCTCGGACAGGGCCGCTACGGCCTGGTCCGCCATGGCGGTGAGTTGTGCAGCGATCGGCTCTGCCGTCAGGCAGGTCACCGTCATGCCGCAGGTGATGGATGTCCCGGCCGCGTCGCCAGTCACGCCCGTCAGGGTCTGCCCCGTACTTGCGGAACTGGACAACGGGATGGTCAGGAAGACCATCATCGCGAGAAGCGCGAGTATCAGCAGCGATAACTTGCGTCTCATCTACTCCTCCAATTTTTGAAGGTGCTAAGAAACGGTCTTAGCGTCCGAATAAAAAATACTATAGGGAGGGCGCTTTATCAATGCTTAGCCGATAAGTTTTCAGACACGCGTTAAGCTGGACATATGAGCTTCCTCGACAACATCGACTACCAGCTGACCCGTGCCGCCACGGAGCTCGGCGGGCAGGAGCCGCTCCGTGACAGCGTCGTGGGCGCGACCGCCGACCTGCTGCCTTACTTCTTCACCGCTGCCGGGGTCTGGATATTCCTCAGCGGCCGGACCAAGCGCCAGAAGGAGAAGGGCCACGACGCGGTCTTCGCCGCGATCGGGGCCGTGCTGCTGGCGATCGGCACCCGCTGGCTGATCGGCGAGGTGTTCCACCGCGACCGGCCGTTCGTCACGCACCAGCTCCACCACCTCGATCTCGTGGATCCGCTCGAACAGTCGTTCCCAAGCGGCCACGCGATGGTGCTCTTCGCGTTCGCCGGTACCATCTACTTCATCGGGAACCACCGGAAATGGGGCGTCGCGCTACTGACCGTCGCGGCGGTCGTGGCGGTCGCCCGGGTCGCCGCCGGCGTCCATTATCCGAGTGACGTGATCGCCGGCGCCCTGATCGGCCTCGCGCTTGCCAAACTCGTCTCTTGGCAGAGCCGCTGGCTGGCGAGGGAAATGCGCTAGGCGTACACTGACTAGTCGTCCCACCCGACCTTTTACATCACGAAACCGACGGAAGGAGCAGCCGTGGAGTGGGTGATCATCATACTTGTCGTGCTGGCCCTGCTCGGGTCGCGCCTCGCCAAAGGGTGCCTGCTCGGCATCTTCTGGTTCGTCATCCTGGCCTTCGTGCTCGTTCTGTTTCTCACGCTGCTCATCCAGAGCGACGTCAAGGACGGGAACGATAAGCCGCCTAAACCCCGGACGGAAATCGTCCGGACGGTCTGAGAGGAAGTGTATGAGCGTTAAGAAGAAAGTACTTATCGGTGTCGGAGGAGGCTCCCTGTTCGTCTTTGCCTTTTTGGCGGCATTGGCGTGGATCGTCCTCGAGGAGGATGAGCGTGACCGGTATCTCGGATGATCATCTGGAGGACTGAGAGCCATGCGTGACTGGCCGGCAATCCTCGGCATCCTGATCCTGGTCGCCCTGGGGGTCGCGTTTTTGGCGGGGGTCGTCTCGGTGGCTACCGGATCCTCGTTCACCCTTAATATGATCAGGATCCTTGCGATCTACGTGGTTGCCTTGATTATCTGGTTCGGACGCGACCGCATGAACCACGGCATCGACCATTCCTGAGGCGGCGATCCATCATCCCTTCTTCGATTCTTACGATTCGAATGAAACCGGGTGATGGGTGGCCGTCTTTTTTATGTGGGCGCGCCGCCGTGGCATACGGTACGCTGGAATCCGTATGGACTATTTGTACGCTGCGGTCCTCGGCATCATCCAAGGACTCACCGAGTTCCTGCCGGTTTCCTCGACCGGCCACCTGGCCCTGGCGCAGGACTACCTCAACCTCAACCAGGCGGTGTTCGGGCTGCAGTTCGACGCCGCGATCCAGCTCGGCACCACCGTCGCGGTGATCTGGTTCTTCCGGAAGGACTTCTGGAACCTCATCCGTCACTGGCGGCGCCCGGAAGAGAAGCGGCTGCTGCTCTCCCTGACCGTCGCCACGCTTCCCGCCCTGGTGATCGGTGCCGGCCTTGAGAAACAGATTGAAGGACCTTTCCGCGATCCCGCGGTGATCGTGTCGGCCCTGATCATCGGTGCGTTCGTCTTCTTCGCGGTCGAACGGGTCGCTAGGCAGCGCCGCGGCGTCGGCCAGGCCACCTGGAAGGACGCCCTGGCGATCGGATTCGCCCAGGCGTTGGCGCTGGTGCCGGGCGTCTCCCGCTCCGGCGCGACGATCTCGGCCGGGATGTTGCTTGGCCTGAAGCGTGAAGCCGCGGCCCGGTTCGCCTTCCTGCTGTCCGTGCCGATCATCACCGCGGCCGGAGGGAAGAAGCTCGTCGAGATTATCCAGGAGCCGGGCTCCACGGACCGGCTGGATGTCACGCTGGTGGGCCTGGTCGTCTCCGGGATCGTGGGATACGCCACCATCAAATACCTGCTCAAATTCCTGGCGCATCACCGGCTCGACGTGTTCGCCTGGTACCGGCTGGCGCTCGCCGCCGTGATCATCCTGACGCTGCTGTAAGCTTGGATACATGGTCACTGATTTCATCGAATGGGTCTCCGGATTGGCCGTCGCGCTGATCGAAGCGCTTGGCTACGGCGGCGTCGTGCTCGGCATGGCGATCGAGAGCATCAACGTCCCGCTGCCGTCAGAGGTCCTGATGACGTTCTCGGGTGCGCTGGCAGCGGAGGGGAGGTTCGATTTCTGGTTGGTGGTACTGGCCGGGGCGGTCGGGAACGTGATCGGTTCGGTCGGTAACTACTACCTCGGTGCCAAGGGCGGCCGGCCGCTGCTTGAGAAGTACGGCAAGTACGTGCTGGTCCATCACAAGGACCTGGACCTCGCCGACCGGTGGTTCCGGAAGTACGGGTTGGCGGCGGTGTTCTTCACCCGATTGCTGCCGGTGGTACGGACGTTCATCTCGTTCCCGGCGGGGGTGTCGCGAGTGCGGCTGCTGCCATTCATCGTCCTGACTTTCCTCGGCTCGTTCATCTGGTCGGCGTTCCTGGCGTATCTCGGCTTCTACTTCGGCGAGAACTACGAGGAGCAGATCCGTCCGATCTTCAAGCAGTTCGACCTGCTGATCGGCGTACTCCTGGTGTTGCTCGTACTGTGGTACGTCGGCCGCCACTTCGATATCCAGGTGATTCCTCGGCGGCACCGCGGCAAGTGGTTCGTCGGCAGGCGCTAAGGGCGTCGCGACGGTCCGAATCCGGTCATTCAGCCAGGGCGGGAGTGAAGAACATGATGTGAAATCGGTTCTCGCACTCCCGCGCGGGCTGGGCGACCGGATTCGTAAGGAGCGCGAAGGTTCTAGAAAAATAGCATAACTAAGACGCTTTTTCAAATACTAGCGCCGGAACCGGTCGGGGACCAGGTCGAAGGCGAACAGCGACGCCACGAATGCTCCCAGGAACGTGAGGAACAGCGCCAGCAGGAACGCGGAAAGCCGCGGCCGCCGCCGTACGAATCGGACCACGGCCTTGGTGAACGAACTGTCCTTGGCGCGATCGGCGTGCTCAAGCGCTTGTTCCAGCAACCGTTCGGCCCAGTGGAATTCGAGCGCCAGCAGGTAGAGTCCGGCCGGAATCACCGCGAACGCCGGGCCGGGCAGCGCCAAAAGCAGTAGTCCCCAGATCGTCACGACCACGCCGGCGATGATCGTGAGCCCTCGGACCAGCTTGCTGCGGCGCCGGTGGTTCACACGGCTCTGGCGGAGCCGCTTCACCAAGCCGAATTCGCGCTTTCTCGGGACTCTTACCATGCGCCCGGATGATACACTAATTCCCGTGGCTTCCCGGAATAAGCTTTCGTTCTATTACTTCATAGGTGCCGTGGCACTCTTTGTCATCGGCTACGGCCTGGCGTGGTTCTCGGAGCAGCCGTTGTTCTCGAAAGAGGTCTTCCCGCGGTCGGAGGAACGGGCCGACGTGGCGCCGCCGCCGAGCGGCACCCCCGCTGCGGACGGAGATGCCCTGCCGTCCGACACCGAGGCATCCGTCCGTCCCGGCCGGCAGTACGAGGTGCAGCCCGGCGACACGATCAGCTCGATCGCCGGGGCGAACGGCCTGAGCTTCGAGGAACTCGCCGAATACAACGGCATTCCGTACCCGTACAACCTCGCCGTCGGGCAGATCATCGTGATCCCGGAGGGCGGCGATGAGTAAGGCGCAGCGCGGTGCACCGGAGACGTTCCGGACCCGGGTCCTTAAGAACGGCCTGACCGTGATAACCGTGCCGCGTGCCGGCACCGAGGCCGCGACGGTCAGCTTCCTGTTCCGTGGCGGCAGCCGGTACGAGACGCCGCGAACCAACGGCATTGCGCACTTCAACGAGCATGCGGTCTTCAAGGGCGGGAAGCGCTACCCTGATTACCGCGCCGTCACCCAGGCGTTCGACAAGATCGGCGCGATCTCCAATGCGTTTACCGGCGCGGAGGTGACCGGCTTCTGGGCGAAGACGCGGGCGACGCACATCCTCGACGTGGCCGACGTCTTCTCCGACGTGCTGACCGCCACCGCTTACGACCCGGCCGAGCTCGACAAGGAACGCGGCGTGATCATCGAGGAAATCAACATGTACGAGGACGATCCGGCCTCCGACCTCTACCAGGTGCTCGAAGCCGTGACGTTCCCGGATCATCCGCTCGGCCGCGCGACGCTTGGGCCGAAGGAGAATATCAAGCGGTTCACGCCGGATGACTTCCGGACGTACGAGCGGCAGCACCAGACGCCGGACCGCTGCGTGCTGGTGATCGCCGGCAAGGTGGATGGTCTCGACGAGGCGAAGCTCGACAAGCTGCTTGGCCGGTTTACCGGCACGAGCGACGTGCGGCCGGAGCCCGCGGCTTTCACGCAGTCCGCACCCCGGCTCCGCGTGAAGTCGAAACCGACCGAGCAGACGCACATCGGCCTCACCCTTCGCGCGCCGTCGCTGGCCGACCGGTCAAAGTCGCCGGTTCTCAGCGTACTTGCCCAGCTGCTCGGCGGCACCATGAGCTCGCGGCTCTTCACCGAGGTCCGCGAGAAGCGCGGCCTGGCGTACTATGTCCGCGCGATGCCGGACCAGCTTACGGACGCCGGGACGCTCGTGGTCGCGGCCGGCGTAAAGAACGAACAGGTCGGCGAAGCGATGGAGGCGATCATGCACGAGCTTAAGCGGCTCCGCGACGGAGACCTCGCCGAAGACGAGCTCGCGATGCACAAGGATTCCCAGATGGGCCGGCTCGCGCTCCGCTGGGAGGATTCGATGGCGCTCGCCGACTTCTACGGCGAACAGCAGCTCCTGCTCGACGAGGTCCGGACGACCCAGGAATGGCTGAAGGAAATCGCGGCGGTCGGCCGCGACCAGGTGATCGGCCTGGCCGAGGAAATCATGGTGGGCGAGGGGCTCAGCGCCGCGGTGATCGGTCCGCACGAGGAGCGGAAGCTTAAGGGCGCGCTGGCGTTCGGGTAGACTGGAGCGTATGAAACACATCAAGCAGGAACGGACATTGGTACTGGTAAAGCCGGACGGCGTGGTGCGCGGGCTTACCGGCGAGGTATTACAGCGGATCGAGCGGCGCGGCCTCAAGGTAGTCGCGCTGAAGATGGTGCACGTGGAGCGCGGACATCTGGAAAGACATTTCCCGGACGATCCGGAATGGATGGCGCGGCTCGGTGACAAGGGCCTCAAGACCTTCGCCGAATACAAGATCGATCCCAAGGAACACATGGGGACGGACGACCGCATGGAGATCGGTAAGAAAGTGAAGGAGAGCCTCTTCGAATACATGGCGAGCGGCCCGATCGTGGCGCTGGTGGTCGAAGGGCTCCACGCCATCGACATGGTGCGCAAGCTCGCTGGCAACACGCTGCCGGTGTTCGCCGACATGGGCACGGTCCGCGGCGACTTCTCCGTGGACTCGCCGGCGATCGCGAACGTCGAGGGGCGGGCGATCAAGAACATCATGCACGCCTCGGAAACGCCGGAAGAGGCGAAGAACGAGATCGATCTCTGGTTTGAAAAGAACGAGCTCCACTCCTACCGGCGCGCCGACGAAGCGGCGATGTTTTAAGATGTCGGATACCGCCGATCAGGATCGCGTACTCCAGGTCGGAGTGAAGGCGGTCATCACCGACGATCGGGGGCGGATCCTGCTGCTGAAGCGGAGCACGCCGTTCCATGGCGAGGATGTCTTGAAGTGGGACATTCCGGGAGGCCGGATCGATGCCGGCGAGGAACTTGCCGATGCGCTGGAACGGGAAGTGAAAGAAGAGACGGGGCTCGACCTGGGGTCGATCGACGGCATCTTCCACGTACAGGACATCCTCTTCAACCCCAAGCTGCACGTGGTCCGGATCACCTACCTGGTGCGTGCGGCCGGCGACGTGCAGTTGAGTGACGAGCACGTCGACCACCGCTGGGCTTCTCGGGACGAGCTGCCGCTGGATCCGACCGATATCTATTTCGTGGACGCGATCAAAGCGAACGGGTGGATTAAGTAGGTTTATACTGCAAGGGTAATGAAGCGGATCAAGGTATATCTTGCTGGCAAAGTGAGTCCCGGATCGCCACACGTGGGCGAATCATGGCGGGAGGAATACTGCGGAATACTGAATGACCGTACCGGCTTGGACATCCAGAACCTTAATCCGTCGCGCGGCACCGTTACCTACGAGGTGGATGAAGGCGATCCCCGGGCTGTCTTCGGACGTGACTGCTTCATGATCCAACAATCGGATGTGGTGGTGGTGAACCTTACGGACGACATCAGCGTCGGGGGATCCCAGGAGATGCTCATCGCGAAGTACTTCAAGAAACTGCTATTGGGCATTGCTCCGGTGGACGGTAAATTCCGCAAGGCACAGGCTGAGATCAGAGGGAAAAAGTACAACGATTACGTTCATCCTTTCGTGAAGCTTCCCTGCGATGCCATCGTGGACGACATTGAGGCGGTGGGAGACTATCTCGCGACGTACTTTCGAAAACGCCGGAGACAGGTCAAGGATATCGATGTCATCGACAAGTCGATCCAGTATTACATCGACGATCTGCTAGAGAAAAGCATTGTGCAGTAAGCCGTATGAACCGCGATACTCAACTTCTGTTTGAGATGGGCGCGCTGCGCCGGATGCCGCGGCAGTGGTTCCGATTCTTCGGAGCGGCCGACTTACAGAACATCACGGAGCACACGTTCCGGGTCGCGTGGATCGCATTGGTATTGGCGACCCGCGAAAAAGCCGGTGACACCGGCAAGGTCGTGAAACTGGCCCTGGTGCACGATGCAGTGGAGAGCCGCTCGACCGACGTGGACTATCTGAGTCGACAGTACGTTGATCGGAACGAGGGTAAAGCCGCCAAGGATATCTTTCAGGACACTACCCTGGCTGATGAATTCACGAAGCTCTGGAAGGAATACGAGGTTCGGGAAACGATCGAAGCGAAGATCGTGAAGGATGCCGATCTCCTGGACCAGGACATGGAGATGCGTGAGCAGACGGCCCTCGGCGTCCCGATGGAGCGGCTCTGGAAGGAAGACCGTCGCAAGGTCGTCCGGGAAAAGCTTCACACCAAGGCAGCGACGGACCTGTGGGATGAGATTTATGCGTCCGACCCTTACGACTGGCACGCGAAAGGCCAGAACCGGTTCCATGCGGGGGATTGGCAGGCAGAACCGCCCGCACAGGAGGAACCGGACGATGTCGGAAAGTCCTGAGCTGCTGTACGCGACCAACAACCCCGGCAAGCTGGACGAGGTCGGGACGTTCCTGCGTGACCTGATGCCGATCGAGTCGCCGAAGGGCCTGGGGATCCGGATCGAGGTCGAGGAGACCGGTGCGACGCTCGAGGAGAACGCGTTACTCAAGGCGCGGGCGTTCCGGGCGGAAGCGCCGCCGGAGATTATCGTGATGGCGGATGATACCGGCCTGGAGATAGACGCGCTGGGGGGCGAACCCGGCGTGAAGGTCCGGCGCTGGCTGGATGGCAAGACCGAAGCGACGGACGAGCAGATCATCACGCACTGCCTGGAGCGGATGCGCGGCATTCCGAAGGGCGAGCGCGCGGCGCAATTCCGGACCGTGATCGCCCTGATCCCGCCGGACGGGAGCGAACGGCTGTTCGACGGCACCCTGCGCGGGGAGATCGCCGAGGAGGCCCTGCCGCTCCGCATGCCGGGCTTCCCGTTCCGCGGCCTCTTCTTCGTGACCGAAGCCGGGAAGTTTCTCGGCGAGTTGGAAGATGCCCCGGAGCAGGCCGTTCTGACCCATCGCCAGGCTGCCGTACAAAAAGCGGTCGATTGGCTCCGGGATTACAATAAGTAAGCTGGCCCTGTAGCTCAGCGGACAGAGCGTCTCCGTCCTAAGGAGAGCGTCGGGGGTTCGACTCCCTCCAGGGCCTCAGTGTTACCAATCGATCGGCTTGCGATCGTGGAAGAAGCCGCCGGTCGGGCCGTCGTCCGGCAAGGTCGCCAGCCAGACGGTCGTATCGATCCCTTCCGCGACGGAGCGTTCGGCGTTCTCGCCGCCGAGGCCGGTCCGCACCCAGCCGGGCGAGGATGCGTTCACCTTGATATCGTCGCCGTCGGTCTCCGCGGCCAGGATCCGGGTGAAGGCGTTCATCGCCGCCTTCGATGCGCGGTAACCGGCATTGCCGCCGCCCATCGAGGACAATTGGCCCATCCGGCTGGAAACGTTCACGATCCGGCCGTAGCCGTCGCGTTGCATCAGCGGGAGCAGCGCCTGGGCCGTAAGGAACGCACCGAGCGCGTTCGTCTCGAACGAGTCCCGCAGCGATTTCGTCGTGGCCTTGAGTGCCGCCGCGTGCTGTTCCGGGTGGTCGTGGTCGAATTCCTCGAATACGCCGCCGGCGTTGTTCACCAGCACATCGCAGCGGCCGAGTTCCTTCTCCACGAATGCTGCAAGGTCGGCGATGGACCGCTCGTCGGTCACGTCGAGTTGGTGAGGGATGACCAAGAGCCCGTCGGCCGTCAGGCGCTTGACGGCTTGCTCCGCGTCCTGCGCCCGCCGGGCAGTCAGCACGACCCGATACTTCTTTTCCGCCAACGCCCGCGCGGTCGCGAACCCCATCCCTCGGTTCGCTCCGGTCACGACGGCGACTTTCTGGTCTCCCATGTCCTCACCATACCGAGTCGGGCGCTTTCATAAAGCCTGCGGTAGAATGGCGGCGTGCACGCGAAAACGAAAAAGCGTATCAACCTGATCATCATCTGGGCGTTGGTCATCCTCTTCGGGGCCAGTACGTTCCTCCTGTACCTGCCGGTCGCCGGACCGGAGCCGACGCCTGCGCCGGCGGTTCCGGTGACAGACCCCGGCACGGGAGCACAGACGGTCACCGTTCCGGAAGCCGCTGCCACGCCAGGGCCGTAACCGCGCCGTGCCATGCAGAATCCGTTCGAAGTCACGATCCAGAACCAGGCGGACGACGAGGAGGTCGTCCGGACCTGGCGGCACCATCCGATCACGCTGGTCGGCCCGGTCCTGAAGGTCATCGCCTTCGCCCTGATTCCGGTGGTACTCCTGTTCATCGCCGGCTTCGCGATGTTCTCGAGCCCCTTCCTGTTCGTCGTCTACGTGGTGATCCTGGCGCTGGTCCTCACCTATGCCGCCTATGAATGGGTCAGCTGGTGGGGCGACGTCTATATCCTCACCAATTACCGGATCATCGACGTGGAGCAGCGCGGCTTCTTCCACCGGAAGTTCTCGGAAGCCACGCTCGGTAAGATCCAGGACATCAGCCACGAAGTCTCCGGGGTCTTCGCCACCGTCTTCGACTTCGGGACGGTGCTGGTGCAGACGGCGGGCTCGCTGCCGAACATCGGCCTCAACGACATCGCGAAGCCCCAAGCCCAAGCGCTGTTCTTACTGAAGGCGCAGCAAGCGTACTTGGAGGACGAGGACCATGATCTCACGGCCCAGGAGCTGATCGAACTGCTCGGCAAGCATCGTCGCGACCTGGAGAAGATCGCGGAGGCGGACAAGGAGGTCCGGCAGGCCGCCGTGGAGAAACAGATGGACGACGCCAAGAAGAAAAAGCGATGAGAGAGGCGCGGATCGCCGTCAACGGGCTGTTCCTCAGCCGGCCGCACACGGGGATGGGCCGCTACACGATCGGCTTGCTCAAGGCGCTCCCGGCCGCCATGCGCGGTACGGAGTTCGTGACGTTCGTACCGGAGAAGGTGAAACTCGACCTCCCGGCCGCGGTCCGCACCGTCGTGGTACCGCCCAAACGATCGCTCTTCGGCCGCGGGAAGGCGCTCGACGATTGGGAGCGGAACCGGATCGGGCTGGCGGCGGGCCAACTCAAGGCGCACCTGATCTTCCAGCCGTATCCGACGCCGCCGGTCCGGAACCCGTTCGACGTGCCGGTAGCCATGGCCGTCCACGACGTGATTCCATGGCAGTTGCCCCGCTACCGGCGCTCGCTCCGCTCGCGCCTCAAGCTCCGCGGCGTGCTCCGCGGCATCCGCGCCGCCGACCACCTGCTTACGGTGAGCAAAGCCTCGGCCAAGGGGATTACCTGGGCGAGCGGCATCCGCAACCGCATCACCGTGACGTACGAAGGGCTCGAACCGGAATTCCGGAAGCCTCCGCCCGCCGCCGCCATCACGGCGACCCGCAAACGCTTCGGGCTGACACGGCCGTTCGTGCTCTACCTCGGCGGGTACGATTACCGGAAGAACGTCCGCGGCCTGATCCGCGGATTCGCGGAGTCCGGGTTGCCCCGGGGCCACGACCTGGTGCTGGCCGGAGCGCTGACGGCGCCGGCGTCAGCGCTCTACGAGGACTTCCATAAGCTGCCGATCCTGATCGCACAGGCGGGGATCACCAAACAGGTCCGCGCCATCGGTTTCGTGTCCGAGCCGGAAAAGCGGGCGTTGCTCGCCGGGGCCGATGCGTTCTGCTATCCGTCGCTGGCCGAAGGGTTCGGGTTGCCGGTCCTGGAGGCGTTGGCGTCGGGGACGCCGGTGGCCGCGTCCGACATCGATACCACACGGGAACTGTTCGCCGATGCCTACGAACCGTTCCGCCCCGACCATGTCGAGGAGATCGCCGCCGCCGTACGTGATGCAGCCCGGGAACCGGACGAGCGGAAAGTCGCCAAAGGGCGGGAGTGGGCCGGACGGTACACTTGGCCGGCCGCCGCCGAGCGCACGGCCGCCGTCTTCGCCGACCTGATCAAACGCCGTGCGTCGGGAGGAACGCGGCGCTAGTTGCAGCCGGACCGCAGGCAGCCGTATACTCAAGGCAACGAGGCAATTCGTGACCCCGAAGAAATCGACCAAAAAAAGCATCTCACGCACCCGCCGGGCACCCCGTGTTCCCAAGGTGAAGATTCCTGAGTCCCGTTCCGGCAAGATCGCCGCAGGCGTAGTGGCCGGCTTGGTACTGCTCTATTTCGTCTACGCGATCATCCTCTACACCACCGGCGGCAGCGACGGCCTTACGCGGTTCGTCTCGCACTTCGCCTACTATCCGGCGGCCAAGACGTTCACGCCGGACTACCTCTGGTGGTTCCTCGGCGGCCTGCTCTCGACGCTGGTGCTCGTGGGTACCGTCCTGAAGTTCGCGTGGTACGGCCTCGCCGGCAAGGTGATGGCACCGAAGAAGGCGGTCATCCTCGGGGTCGTGGCGGTGCTGGCCTGCCTTTCGCAGATCTGGCTGCCGCCCGTGACCGAAGTGTCGGTCAGCTACGGTTCGTATCTCGAGCGGGCCAAGACGCTGGAGAAGATCCAAGGTGCCCAGCAGCAGGCACAGGGGCTTCCGTCCGTACCGGAGGTAGCGCTGCAGGCGCAGGCCTTGCAGCAGCAGGTCGCCTCCGCGATCACCCAGCAGGAGTCCACCAAACTCGGCGTGTCCGTGAAGGACAGCAAGGTCGAGGAAGCGTACGACCAGCAGGCCGAGAAGGTCCAAGGTGAGGACGAGCTCAAGCGACTGCTCCGTGAGCGTCTGGGCTGGTCAGTCGGGGAGTACAAGGAAGAGCTTCGCGACAACGTGTTGATCCAGGAGGCGCTGAACGAAAAGATCTCGTCCGACGAGGACCTCAACCGCGATGCGCGGGAGAAGGCGGACGGGGCCAAGCAGCGGCTGGATAAGAAGGAAAGCTTCGCGGCGGTCGCCAAGGACGTTTCCGAGGATCCGACGGCCAAGGAAGGCGGGTCGATCGGCGAACTCAAGCGTGGGGAAATGGATCCTGCGATCGAGAAGGTCGCTTTCGAGCTTAAGGTCGGCGCGGTGAGTGACGTAATCAGGACCCAGCAGGGCTTCGTGATTATCCAAGTGGAGAGTCGTGATGAGGGTTCCGTCGAACTCAATCAGATCACCGTGGTCGGGAAGTCGGTCGCGACATACTTCCAGGAGATCCTTCCCAAGACGACCGTGTGGGTGCTGGTGAACGGCCTGAAATGGGACGACACGCTCTTCGCGGTCCAGCCGACGGAACAGCCGCAGCCGCAGCCGGGTGCCGTGCAGACCGCGCCGGCGGGGGCAGCTTCTCCACAACCGCCGGCAGCCTCGCCCGCCTCCTAGTCCGCGGCAGCCTCGCTTCCGAAGGGGAAATCCCGATATACTGGTACGGTACGCATCGTATCGGTGCCTACACGCCTGGGGGCGTAGCTCAGTCTGGTTAGAGCGCCTGCCTGTCACGCAGGAGGTCGCCGGTTCGAGTCCGGTCGTCCCCGCCACGAATCAAAAAGTGTCTTTACAGAGGCACTTTTTGATGTTATGATATCCCGCCTTAACAACTTGGCTAACCGGCCACCATTCTTTTATCCATCAAGCGATCCGGGAGGAAACATGGCCAATATATGGAAGGCTGCCTTATGCGCCTTGCTGCTCATCGCGTTCGTCTTTGCGGTGATGTGGCCTTTCCCCTCCGGTGACGGGGACTCGCCGCGTGAGTCGTCCGGCACCGCCGCGACCGGGGAGCTGTCCACGGTAAAGGGCGTACGGATTCCCCTGGGCACTAGCGCAGAGGAGTACCCGGACGTCGTCAACGACCCTGCCTGCCGACCCATCAAACCGGGAGCGGTAGTGGGAGATCCATCCGGCCGCTACAGCTGCGGGAGCGATAATCCATTCGAGGCGGGCGGATACCGTCACTTGAACACCCTTGACCGTGAGTGCTATTCACGGGGTCGTCCGTGCGTATACGCGATGACGGTCAGCAAAGATGCTTCCGTAGCGTTCAAGCGACGGTTCAGTGCCGATCCGTGTGGAATCGTACGGCATCGTCAGGTTCAGGCCTGGCGAAAGGTCATGCGGCATACACCACCCCGACACCGGCCTGACCATCGGTGGGTTCCGACAAAGTGCATTGCCACCGGCGACCTCGCTTTCTTCAACGGTCTGGTTCCTGGCGGCAAGCAACCCGATCCGAAACCCTACGATCCCAGCAGCGCCACAAACCTCTCCAACCCCAACGACTGGTAGTGAATGGTGGCATCGGCAGCCCGGATTTTCTTTTTAGATATTCGGGCTGCCATCCACTTTTAGTGATGGCCGGTTAGCCAAGTTAGCCTCGAGCCTTGTCGCAATGCCCTGACAACCCCTGATCGGTTTGTGAGGCTTATTCCATAGTGCCGATTGAGCCAGGACTGGGCGAATATCCGCCTTGCTCGGACGTCAGGTAAGCGACTGATTACCCACCGCTTCCCTTCGGGGGTGCTCAGCGTCCCGCCTGCCGCCCCGCTTACCCTCAACCGTTCGGTTGTGCCACAATGAACCCGACGTAAGACAAACGCACCTCGAACAATCAGAAAGGGGGTGGCCGGATGGATTCGGTCGTGCCGTTCCTCATTGCCTTGCTCATCGGGCGGCAGAACGCAGTCGTCGTCGCAGACGCGACCGGGATGCCTTACTGGCACACCCTCGTCCTGACGGCGGCATTCTTCTTCGCCGTCGCATGTGTGCTGACCGGGTTGAGTCATCTGCCTCCGCTCGCGCGCAGGATACGGGAGCTTCAGCAGTCTCGTTGGGGACGCGGCGTGGTCCGGGTCGTGCGACCTCGCTGGCGGGGCGTCGTGGTGATCCCCTTGTGCCTGCTGCCGCTCGGACCGCTCCTGGCTCTCGCCCTGATGGCGATCTGGCAGTTCCGAGCAGTGACCCAGGTCATCCTGGTGACGATCGGCGGCACCGTTTCGTACGCTGTGTATGGGGCGATCATGGCACCGTTCCTTGACCTGCTGGGTACCAGGAACGTCGTCATCCTCATCGTGATTGCATTCCTGTTGGGTCGCGTCCTCAAGTCCTACTCGCACCTGATGTGGCGGATCGTCGATTGGTTACGGTCAGGAACCGGCCTGGCACCCCGTACCTACCGTCGAGCGTGTGACCGCTTTAGCTGGTCAACCACCCGCTGATATGTCGAAGACACCCTTTGGGTCATCCTGATCCTCAGGGTTTCTTCGTTTATGAAGCCAAAAGATCGGCCCGCATGGTACTATCGGTAGCTATGCAGCGGGCAACTGAAACCGGTCAGGACTGATGGTTGATAAAGCCGCGCCGGACGAAGCGCAGGGGCGGGCGGCGGCTATCGAGGCGTTCGAGTCGATCGGCCGAGAGGACTGGGAACGTATCGTGGAGGCGCTGGAAAGCGAAGCGTCTCCGGCCACGGCGGATTGGCGGAGCCTGGAGTCGGAACGTACTCCCGCGGAGGTGCTTGAGCAGCTCGCCCGGGTGAAGGTGGCCGTCCCGGGGAACAACCAGCAGGTCCACAAGCACCATCACAACCGGACGGTAGAGAACCACATCAAGCTCGCGTTGGAGGTCGCCGGTTCCAAGCCGCACCTGGAGACGTTTCTAGAAATCGTGAAGGCACGGCTGGAATCTCGACCAGGGCCGCAACAGGAATTACTGGCGCGGCAAGCCCTGCTGCTCTGGGCACCGGCCGCGGAGATCATCGGGGACTACCGGACGAAGATCGATCTGGAAAACCTTTCTTTCCCGATACTCTACCCGCAGGAGACCCGGAAGATCGAAAAGACGTACGAATTCCTCGGTGGTGAGGAAGCGATCGACGCCGCGGCGGAGGAATACGGCAGCTTCGTCCGCAGCCTGTTGGAAAGCGAGGTTCCCGGGCTGACAGGACACCTGACCGTGCAGTCACGGCGGAAAAGTTACTATAATATCTGGCGCCGGTCCATGAAGGAGGGCCGGCCGGATTACCGCCTGCCCGACTTCTTCGGGGTACGGGCGATCGTGGACTCGGGTATCGGCGAGCCGGAGGCGGTCAAGTATTGCTATGCGGCGGCGGGCGTACTTGGCGAGCTGTTCGAGCCCGCGCCGCAATGGCAACGCGACTACATCACCCGGCCGAAGCCGAACGGGTACCAGAGCATCCACCTGGACCTGGAAGAGGGAGAATCGCGCCTGGAGGTACAGATCAGGACGTCCGACATGCACCGGCGCGCCGAATCGGATGCGGATACGTCACACATGGCCTATGAAGCCTGGACGAAGATTACCCCCGGGAGATTGTTCCAGCCGGGATTGGCCAAACCTCCTGCTGTCGTACGGTGGCGTGACGAGACGGCGGAACGGATACGCACCAGTGATGACGGTTCGCTGGTCGGGCATCGCCCGGACCGGGTCCTGGCGTTCACGCCGGACGGTAATCTCTATGAGATGGCCGCGAGCGACACGTTGCTCGACTTCGCGTTCGCCGTCCATGACCGGCGGGCGTTGCGCACCGAACGGATCGTCGTCAACGGCTCCCAGGCTGCTTTCGACAGCGCGGTCCGGATGGGTGACTGCGTCGAGATCGCTTATGACCGGGAACTGCGGTGGACCGACGATTGGTCTGGCAAGGTACAGTCCGACCGGGCTCGCAAGCGGCTGCGTCGCGCGCATCGTGAAAGACACGCCGAAGCATTCCGGCAGGTTGCGGTCACGGATGTCGAGGGGGTGTTCGAGCGGCTTGGTATCGATAATCCGCTCAATATCCTCACTGACAAAGACGAGCGGAGACTGGCCCGGAAATATGCCGTGCGGGACTTCGATATGGTCTTGCAGAAGATCGGTGCCGGTGAAGAAGCGCCGGGGCGGGTGATCAATCAAGTCCAACGGCGGCTCGAGCAGCAGCAAGGCGAGCCGCCTGAGACGGCCACTGATCTGTTCGAGCAGGTAAGCGGCGTTCGGGAGGAAGCCAGCGAAGTGGCGATTACCGGAATCCACGGCTGTGAGTATCACCTTGCCGGCTGTTGCGCTCCTACTCCCGGGACGTCGGAGATCATGGCGGCCGCGAGCCAGCGTCGCGGGGCCCTGACGATCCATCGGGCGGACTGCGGACAGCTCGATCGGGAGCGCGCGTTCGTCTGTAGCTGGACGGAACCGACCCGGGAGGGAGATCAGGCTACGGCAGCGGATTAACGGGTGCCGCGGGCCCGGTGCTCCAGTTGCTGCACGCGCCGGTCGTGGCGGCCGCCGCCGAAATCCGTCTCCAGGAATGCCGTGATGATCGGCCCGGCGTCCTCGGCCGAAAGTCGGCGGCCCGCCAGCGTCAAGACGTTGATGTCGTTATGCTCGCGGGCCAGCCGGGCCTCTTCCGGGTCATGGGCGTTGACCGCCCGCACGCCGGCTGTCTTGTTCGCCGCGATCGCCACGCCGTTGCCCGAGCCGCACACGAGGATTCCCCGGCCGTCGCCGGCAGCTACGTGCCTTGCTACCGCACGCGCGATCGACGGATAGTCGACCGACTCCTCGCTGTCGGTACCGACGTCCCGTACGGCGTATCCGTGCCCGGCCAGCACCTGCTTCACCGCCTCCTTGAGCCGGAACCCGCCGTGGTCGGCACCGATGATGATCACATCGTCCATCTGCCTTTCACTGTACACCGGTCCGCCGGATGCTTTTGCTATGATGAGGCCGAATGGACACCACGCACACCGCCCCGATTGCGCAAGGCCTGCCCTCGGCGTTGAAGGTAGACGACGATTCCAAGCAGTTGATGGTGACCGCCGGCCGCGCCAGCCGTGAACTTGGCAACGCGATCGCCGGCAAGCTCGGGGTCACGTTGGTAGATCCGGGACTGAAGACGTTCTCTGACGGGGAAGTCTACTGCCGGTACACCAAGTCGATCCGGGGTGCCGATCTCTTCATCGTTCAGTCAATCTGTGATAACGAAAGCGAAAAACTGACCGTCAATGATGCCCTGATGGAGCTGATGGTGATGGTCGAGGCGGCCAAGGGTGCTTCGGCGCGGCGGGTAATCGCCGTCACGCCGTGGTATGGCTACGCCCGTCAGGACAAGAAGTCCGCGCCGCGTGAGCCGATCACCGCACGGCTCGTCGCGCGGATGCTCGAGACCGCCGGGGTGGACCGCGTGGTCACGATGGACCTCCACTCCGGCCAGGTGCAGGGATTCTTCACGAAGCCGGTGGACCACATGACGGCGATGCCGGTGCTGGCGCAGTACCTGTCCGACCAGTTCAAGCCGAAGGCGGAGATCGCGATCATGGCGCCTGACGCCGGCCGGGCCAAACTAGCCCGGCGCTACGCCCAGAAGCTCGGCGTCTCCTATGCCTTGCTTGAGAAGAACCGGCCGGAGCAGCAGAAGGTGAAGATGGGCCACGTGATCGGTGACGTCCGCGGCAAATCCGTGGTAATCGTGGACGACATGATCGACACCGGTGGCACGCTGGCGGCTGGTGCGCAGACGGCGATCGACGAAGGAGCGGTCGAGGTATTCGCGCTGGCGACACACGGTGTGTTCTCCGGCGGCGCTTACGAGAACCTCCGCAAGTCGCCGCTCTCGCAGGTGATCGTGACCGACACGCTCCCGGCCCGCTTGAACACGCCCGATTTCATCCACCGCCTGACGGTCTCGGACATCCTGACCAACTCGATCCGGTCGATCTGCACCGACGGATCGGTCTCCGAAATCTTCGCGGGCGACAACCAGCTTTTCTGAGAGCGGTGATTCGGGGCGCTGGCTAATTCACTACGAGCGGCCAATAGATTCCGATATCTTTCAGCCACGCGAACCGCTCTAGGATCGGTGAGAAGTATTCTCGGTGAGTTCCGTTCCCGGCCGGCGTCGCGGTCGTGACATGCACACGCCAAGACCCAGAAGCAGCGCGATTCCGAAAGCGATCCGAGGGACGGTCACTCCAGCCGGTTCACGCGGACCAGCTTATCGTCCCCGGGTCGCGCCTTGCCCCGCCCGTCGCGGTTCGAGGTGAACAGGTAGAGCGCTCCGTCCGGCCCGACCGCCGCCGTCCGGATCCGGCCGAACTCGCCCTGGAAGTATTCACGATCCGCAGCCACGCCGCCGTCTTCGAGCGTCACTTCATGCAGATGTTCGCCACGCAGCGCTCCGAAGTACAGTTTCCCGTTCCAGAACGTCAACGAGGCCGGTGCCCAGGCCTCCGTGTTGCCGCTGGTGAGGATCGGCGTACCGAGGCCGAACCGCGTCTGCTTGCCGGTGATCAGCGGCCAGCCGTAGTTACCGCCGCGCTCGACCCGGTTGAGCTCGTCGCGACAGCAGAGGCCGAACTCGCCGCTCGGGCCGTGCTCGGTGGAGAACAGCCGTCCGTCTTCGCTCCACGCCAGCCCCTGAGGGTTGCGGTGGCCATACGACCAGGCCCGGTTGCCGAACGGGTTGTCCGGCGGCGCCGAGCCGTCCCGGTCGAGCCGGAGGATCTTGCCGGCCAGGGAGTCCCGCTCCTGGGCCTGATCGGGATCCTGCGCGTCGCCGGTGGTTACGTAGAGCTTATCGTCCGGACCGAAGCGGAGCCGTCCGCCGTTATGGTTGTTGTTACCGGGGATATCGTTGAGCAGGATACGCGGCTCCACCAGGCGGTCGGTATCGTCCAGCCGGTAGCGCGCGACCCGGTTCGTCAGGCCGTCGCCAGATCCCTCGCTCACATACAGGTACACGGTCCGGTTCCGTTCGAAGTCCGGATCGAGTGCCAGGCCTTGGAGCCCGCCTTCGCCGCCTTGGCTGGTCTCGACGGTCAGTACCGGCTCGGGGCGGAGTTTGCCATTCGCCAGCAACCGTACCCGGCCCGGCCGTTCGGTGATCAGCGCCCGCGATTCGGATAGGAACGCGATATCCCACGGCACTTCCAGCCCCTCCGCGACCGTTTCGGTCGCCGGGGTTTTGGGTGTCGGGGTGACGACCGCCGACGGTTCGGTATCGCGAGTCAGCACCACCCCGACCGTTGCCACGGCCGCGGCGATCAGAAGCGCCAAACCGGTACCGATCCACGTACGCATACCCCTACCATACTGCATCCGGCCGGACAGTCACCGGTGTCTTGCGCAAGGGTGCCGGGGTATACTGACCCCGCATGGCGACCAAGCGTTTTCCCGGTTTCATCGATCCACACGTCCATCTGCGGGATCCGGGCGCCACTCAGAAAGAGGACTTCACGAGCGGCACCCGGGCGGCGCTGGCCGGCGGGTTCACGTTCGTCTGTGATATGCCGAACAACCCCCAGCCCACGGTGTCGCTTGCACGGTTACGGGAGAAGGAACGGCTTGGGGAGGAAAAGGCCGCCTGCGGTCTCGGTTTCCACTACGGCACTGACGGGAAGAACCTGGAGAGCTTCACGGCCGCCGCCAAGCATCCCCGCGTATTCGGACTGAAAGTCTACCTCAATCACACCACCGGCGAGATGCTGATCGAAGACATCGCGGTGCTCCGTGCGATCTTCGAAACCTGGCCGGCGGACAAACCGGTACTGGTACACGCCGAAGGCGTCCAGCTCGCCGCGGCGCTGTCGCTGGCACACTACTACGACAAACGGCTGCACGTATGCCATATCAGCCAAGCGGTCGAGGTCGAGCTGGTCCGGGCGGCCAAACGGAAGAAACAGGCGGTGACCGCCGGAGCGTGTCCGCATCACCTCTTCCTGACCGGGGAGGCGCGGGAGACCCACGGTTCCCACGCCGTAATGAAACCGCCGCTCGGCGAGACCGTGGACCAGGACGCGCTCTGGGAAGGCCTTGCCGACCGGACGGTCGACCTCGTCGAGACGGACCACGCGCCGCACACGCTCGAGGAGAAGCAGGCAGACCCGGCACCGTTCGGCGTACCGGGACTGGAGACGGCCGCGCCGTTGCTCTGGAAGGCGGTACACGACGGAAAGCTCGAGGCCGGCGACGTGCCGCGCCTGTTACACGACGCGGCTCGGAAGATTTTCGCCATTCCGGAACAGCCCGACACGTTCGTGGAGTTGGATCCGGACGAGGCGTATGAGGTCGACCCGGCTGCGTTCCAATCCAAGGCGAAGTGGTCGCCGTTCGGCGGTTGGACGGCGTACGGCAAGCCGCAGAAAGTGGTATTCCGCGGCAGGACGGTCATCGAGAACGGGGCGTTCGTCGGGTGAGGTCCCTCTGATGAATCCGCTTACCGGCACCGATGTCCTGACCGCATCCCAGTTCGGCCCGGACCTTTGCTCGCACCTGTTCGCGGAGGCCCGTCGTATGCGGAAAGCCGTGGATGAACATGGCTCGCTCGACCGCTTGGGGTCGAAGGTCCTGATGAATTTGTTCTATGAACCGTCCACCCGGACGTCCGCTTCATTCGCGGCGGCGATGCTCCGGCTCGGCGGCAAGGTCTTCCCGATCACCGAGATCAGGTCATCGTCGGTCTCGAAAGGCGAGACACTGGAGGATACGGTGAAGACGCTCGAGCAGTACGCCGACGTGATCGTGCTCCGGCATCCCGAAGCCGGTTCGGCGCAACGGGCTTCCCAGATCGCCGATATCCCCATCATCAACGCGGGCGACGGCACCGGCGAGCATCCGACCCAAGCGCTGCTCGACCTCTTCACGATCATCGAGGAAAAGGGCAGCGCCGACGGTCTCACGATCACGCTGCTCGGTGATCTCAAATACGGCCGTACCGTCCACTCGCTGGCCCGGCTGCTCTCGCAATATGACATCCGCCTGAACCTGGTGTCGCCGAAGTCGTTGGGGCTCCCGCAGGCGGTGCGGGACGACCTCTCCGTGCCGATCGCCGCGCACGAGTCGCTCGCTGCCGTGCTGCCGGATACCGACGTGCTGTACGTGACGCGCGTGCAGCGGGAGCGGTTCGCTCGGAAGGCCGATTACGATCGGGCGAAAGGCAGCTATGTGGTGAGTCCGGAGTCGCTCACCGAAGCGAAGGACGATCTTACGGTGATGCATCCGTTGCCACGCGTGGATGAGATCGACGCGCGGATGGATACCGACCCGCGGGCCGCGTACTTCCGCGAGGTCCGGAACGGATTGTACGTACGGATGGCGCTGCTGGCGCTCGTGTTGGAATGACCGCCGCTCCGCTGCGACTGGGCAAGTATCTCGCGACGGCCGGGGTCGCTTCGCGTCGCCGGGCGGTCGAGCTGGTGAAGGCGGGGAAAGTCCGGGTCGCCGGCCGTATCGTGACGGATCCGGCATCCGAAGTGCCGGCGGGAGCCGCGGTCATGGTCGCTGGAAAAGCCGTTCGGCAGGATCCGCTCCGTTATTATCTCCTTCACAAACCGCTTGGCGTGATCTCGACCGCCGCGGACACGCACGGTCGGCAAGCGGTGACGGATTTCGTACCCCGGGGGGTACGGGTGTATCCGGTCGGCCGGCTGGATGCCGACTCTTCCGGCCTGATGCTGCTCACCAACGACGGCGAGCTCGCCAACCGCCTGACCCATCCGCGCTACGGCTTGCCGAAGACGTATCGTGCGGTGGTGAAAGGGGCGGTGACGGAGCGGACGCTTGGGAAGCTGCGCGACGGCGTCCGGCTCCGGGACGGCCGCACGCGTCCGGCGACCGTCCGGCGGCTTGGTGACGTGCCGGGTGGTACGCGTCTTGAGATCATCATTCGCGAAGGACGGAACCGCCAAGTCCGGCGGATGGGTGACGCCGTCGGGCATCCGGTCACCACGTTGGTCCGGACGAAGCTCGGCCCGTTATCGCTGGGGCGGTTGAAACCGGGACAGCACCGGATACTGACCGTCGCCGAGCGTACGGCGCTTCAGGAATCGGCCTCCTGACCGTCGCCTATACGCAGTTCGATCGTGCCGTCCGGATGTTCGAGGACGGCCCACGGCTTGATACCACGTTGCTCAAGCTGCTTCCCCACCCCTCTTGCTTCGTGGATCAGTTCCTCCCGGCGCAGGTGACGGTCCAGCGCATGGTCGTTCACTCCCGCCACGATCAACGGCACCTCCGGGTGCATCCGCCAGGCGCTGGAGTTATCAATGACGTAGCAGCCGTCGGCCGCGAACCGGGGAGCCCACTCGCGGGAAACGTCCGCGCCGGCCGAGAAGAGCGCGATGTCGAAACCCTGGCAGTTTCCTGCGGTGAGTTCCTGCACCGTAATCAATTCCTTCCGGAACGCGACCATCGTCCCGGCCGAACGCTCGGAGCCGAAGGGGACCAGTTCCCGGACGGGGAAGTTTCGTGCTTCGAGCTGGCTCAGCATCTCGATACCCACCAGGCCGGTCGCGCCGACGACCGCCACGCGGTACCCCGCGGGTTCCCGTTCGGGGTTCGGTACGGACCGTGCTGGCTCAGGTGTCTCTGGCATGAACGGACCAGCATACCGCAAGGACGTGCCGGTCGTGAACCTTCTGACCGTCGCTCAGGCCTTCCGGTACCGCCAGGCGAAGGTGAATCCGCCGAGGATGAACCCGATCAGGTAGCCGGCGACACCGAGTGAATCGGTCGCCGCGGGTTCGATTAGCCGCATGATGATTTGCACGACGATCACGTAGGCCGCGATCGAAAACAGAAGCGCCGGTGTGAGCGTGCCGTACTTGCGGATAGTCGGCCAGAGCAGCGCCCAGGCTACGCCGAGAATCGCCCATTCGACGAAGTGGATTACCGATCCGATCAGCCAATCGGCGCCGAAACCGGGATTCCCGACGGCGTCCGGCCCGAGCACGGCCGCGGAAAGGAACACGCCGAAGTCCGCCGCGGCACCGCCGCCGAGCGCGCCGATCAGGAGCATCCAGACCCAGACCACCGCCCCGGCATAGACGCCGGTAACCAGTCCCTGGTCGAGCTTGGGCGAGACCTTCCGTTCGGTCACGTTCACTTGAGGCATGCTTGTATGATAACGCGCCGGGAGCCCATAAGCACGATATAATCGATAGCGAGGCCGATGTAGCTCAGCTGGCCAGAGCAGTCCCTTCGTAAGGGAAAGGTCGGCGGTTCGAATCCGCCCATCGGCTCAAGGAATCCATCGTGGAAACGAAGATCAGGAACATCGTCCGGGCCCAGCGGATCACCGAGCGGGTGTTCGCGGACGTAGTAAAGACGCTGCGGGTCGGCGTGACGGAGCGGGAGCTGGTCGGACTGATCCACGACCGCGCAAGAGTCCACGGGGCGAGCGGCCTTTCCTTCGACCCGATCGTTGCGGCGGGTAGCAACGCCGCCAATCCGCATCATCTCGTGCCGGCCGCGCGAAAACTGAAGAAGGGCGAGTTGGTGATGATCGATCTCGGCTGCCGTTTCGGCGGATATTGCGCGGACATGACCCGGATGATCGCCATCGGCCGGCCGAAGCCGGAACTGCGGGACGCGCACCGGGTTGTGCTCCGAGCCCAGGAGGCAGCCATCGCGACCGCCCGCGCCGGCATGACCGGCCGCGAACTCGATGCCGTAGCACGGGATATCATCGATCGCGCGGGATACGGCTCGCGGTTCATCCACGCGCTGGGTCACGGGATCGGACGGAAGGTGCATCAGCTTCCGCGCATTTCACCCAAGTGGAACCGACGGCTCAAGGCCGGCGAGGTCATCACGATCGAGCCGGGCATCTACGTGCCGCGTCAGTTCGGCATCCGGATCGAGGACATGTTGCTGATTACCCCGCGCGGAGCACGTAACCTCACCCGCACACCGAAGCGGCTCGTCGTCATATAATGGAGCGGTACGCGGGTATCGTATAGTGGCATTACGCGTGCTTCCCAAGCACGAAAGAGGAGTTCGATTCTCCTTACCCGCTCAATATGCCCGAGCTAACGTTAAATCCCGAATCCACCGCCCGTGCCGAATACGAATTCTGGCGGGCGCATGACGATAAGGACCCGAGTCGGCTCCGCTCCGCGCTGGAGCGCTGGACGGGCGAACTGTATGGATTAGAACCGGACGTGTCGGCAGAAGCAGTCGGGCATCTGTTTGGCGCGGTCGCGGCCCATGATACCCGCGAGTGGGACGCGGCAGTCGAGCACGCCGCGCGATACTATGCGGTCATCGAAAAGCATTCCGGACTATCTTTCGATCCGCGCCAGGCGGGGGAGCTTGAGGTAGCTTGGTGGCGCATCCATGACGAACTGGAGCACGAGGCGGACAAAGGGCCATTGGTAGATGCGTTCTCCCGGTTGTATGCGGAAGTCTTCGGTGCCCCGGTGGACGCGGTCCGGCAGGCGTGCGAGCTGAAAGCGCAGGCGACCGTGGAGCATGATCGGGCTGAAGATGATGGGGTGGATCCGGAGCAAGCGGAGCGGCATTGGCACGCTGCCGCGGAGTGCCTCCGCAGCAGCTATACTGCACTGCAGCGTAATTTGAATTAGTACTATGGTTAAGCTATTATTGCTTAATCATGGACGCTGAACACCTTCTATACAGTGGACGATACTCCGGGGATCCGGTCGGAGCCTTGTTGGATGTGGCATCCGCGGAAGGTAAGCATCCCGGTTTACGACTAAGTGCCGTATATCGTTTAAACGATTGGATCGTGGATATACCCGAGGAACGCGAGGAAGCGATTACAGCCTTATCTTTGCTTGCCAGAGACGAATCAGATACTTGGATTAGCTCGGCGGCATTGGATTGCTTGGACGCACTATCCAAGTCATCCCGCGCGGCCAGCGATACCGAACTTAAACGCCTGCTGTCAGAGGCGATCCACGAAGCCAAAACGGCGAAATGACCTCCGCTTGGGGCGCCGGCATTCAGCAGGTAAGCTGAGCACATGCCCGCCGATAAGATCAGCACCGACGCCGCCAAGCCCGACAAGCTCTTCTATTTCGTGGCGACGGTCATCCCGTACCGCGCGAGCGACGGACGCTGCCTGATCCTCAAGCGCGACGAACGGGAGAAGGTGCATCCCGGCAAGTGGGCCGTACCGGGCGGCAAGCTCGAGCACGGCGACCTCGACCTTGCCAATCCGCCGCGGATGAACGGCGACGTCGCGGACTTTCCCGGCATGGTGGCGGACCTGCTCCGCCGCGAATCGAAGGAAGAGGCCGGGATCGAGCTTGGCAGTGACTTCAAGCTGCTCGGCGATGTAGTCTTCGTGCGGCCGGACGGCATCCCGGTGGTGTTGCTCCAGTTCGGAGCGGACTACGCCGGAGGCGACGTGACGCCGGAGGAAGGCGCGTTCACCGACCACGCCTGGGTGAACGAGAAGGAAGTCCGCGAGTACGACTGTATCGACGGCATCCACGACGAAGTCGCGCGGACGGTCGCTTTATTTTCTGCGTGACCTGGTTGCCCGTGCACTACCGCTCCGGTAGCGTAAGTACATGGAGGCACACGAAAAAGTCGTCGGGGAGGGTTTGACCTACGACGACGTCTTGCTGTTGCCCGGGCTCTCTACGGTACGGCCACGGGCGGTGTCCACGGAGACCCGTCTTACCCGGAACATCCGTCTGGCGGTACCGCTGGTTTCAGCGGCGATGGACACCGTCACCGAGTCCGAACTCGCCATCGCCCTCGCGCGCGAAGGCGGCGTCGGCGTATTACATAAGAACCTCACCGTCGAGCAACAAGCGGACGAGGTCCGTAAGGTCAAACGCGCCGAATCCGGCCTGATCCGTGACCCGATCACGCTCACGCCGGACGCGACGGTGAGCGAAGCGCGGGCGACCATGGCCCGGCACCGCATCGGCGGCATCCCGATCATCGATGCGGACGGCCGGCTTGCCGGCATCGTGACCGACCGCGACCTTCGCTTCGAGCTGGAGAACAACCGCACGCTGGCGAGCATCATGACCACGAAGCTGGTGACCGTACCGGAGGGCACGACGCTACAGGATGCCGAAGGACTGCTCCAGAAGCACAAGATCGAGAAGCTTCCCGTAGTTGATGCCAAGCGGAAGCTCAAGGGATTGATCACGTTCAAGGACCTTGAGCAAAAGAAGCACCACCCGACGGCCGCCAAGGACCTCCAAGGGCGGCTGATGGCTGGTGCGGCGGTCGGCCTGTCCGCGGATGCCGAGCAGCGCGCGGCCGCGCTCGCCGCCGCCGAGGTCGACTTCATCTCGCTCGATACCGCACACGGCCACACCGACGCCGTACTCAAGCTGACCGAGAAGCTCAAGTCGAACCATTCGGGACTCGAGGTCATCGTCGGGAACGTCGTGACCGCCGCCGCGACCAAGGACCTGATCGCCGCCGGCGCCGATGCCGTGAAGGTCGGCGTGGGACCGGGATCGATTTGTACCACGCGGGTGGTCGCCGGCGTAGGTGCCCCACAGCTCTCCGCGGTGATGGAATGCGCCGCGGCCGCCGAACGCAGCGGCGTACCGGTGATCGCGGACGGCGGTATCAAGCACACCGGTGACATCCCGAAGGCGCTCGTCGCTGGCGCGGGGACGGTGATGATGGGCGGCCTTTTCGCCGGCGTCGAGGAAAGTCCCGGCGAGACGGTCATCTATGAAGGCCGCAAGTACAAGCAGTATCGCGGCATGGGCTCGCTCGGCGCGATGGAGCAGGGTTCGGCCGACCGTTACTATCAGGACGTCGAGGAGGATATCAAGAAATTGATTCCCGAGGGTATCGAAGGCCGCGTGCCCTACAAGGGCCGGTTGGCCGAGACGGTCTACCAGATGATCGGCGGCCTCAAGGCGGCGATGGCATATGTCGGCGCATCGACCGTGCCGGAACTTCGACAGAAAGGCACGTTCGTGCGGATTACCGCATCGGGTCAGGCCGAGTCGCATCCGCATGACGTGACCATCACCAAGGAATCGCCGAACTATAGCGGCCGCCGCTGACGAATCGGCGAGTTCGCGCCACTGGCGGGTTCGCGCGGTATACTGGTGGGCGTGCTGACCCAGCGCCAGATCGATCGTTACGTCGAGCATCCCGGATTTACCGATCCGCGGATTTCGGCGAGCGCGACGCGTCGCACCGTCCCGCCCGATATCTGGCGGGCGCTGGAGATGGTGCCGGGGTCCATTACCTGGTCAATCTTCATCAGCAGCGTGCTGTTCTCGATCTTCCTGCCGCCGGTCGTCGCCTATGCGATCCTGCTCTTCGACGTCTACTGGCTGGTCCGTTCGGTCACGCTCTCGACTAACCTGATCCGGGCCTACCGCCGGCTCCGGCGCGATACCCGCGTGGACTGGCAGAGTCGGATCCAGGCGCTTGAGCGCAGTATCGACACCTACGCCGCCACGCTCCGGCGGGTGATCCGCCGGCTCGACGACGGATGCGAGGGATTCGATCGCTGGCTCTGGCTGCGCCAGCTCGGCTTCACTAACCGTCGTTTGGCGCAGGACTACCGTGAACTGCGAGAGGAGTTGGAACAGGTCGAGCAGGCGATCGCCGCTCCGGAACCACTGCCGCGGGCGTCCCGCATTCATCACCTGGTGGTCGTCGCGACGTATACGGAAGACCTGGAGACGTTGCGCCCGAGCTTCCAGGCGCTTGCCGACGCCGCCTATGACCAGCAGCGGATGATCGTCGTGCTGGCGACCGAAGAGCGGGACAAGACGCGCGCCCGGGCGAACGCGCGGGTGATCCGCCGGGAATTCGGGAAACGGTTCAAGCGGCTGATCGTCACTGAACACCCGGCCAACATCACCGGCGAGGTGAAGGGCAAGGGCTCGAACATCACCTGGGCCGGCCGGAAGGCGGTGAAGGAGATCGACGCGCTCGGTATCCCGCACGAAGAAGTGATCGTGACGACGTTGGACGCCGACC
Organism: uncultured Candidatus Saccharibacteria bacterium; assembly: GCA_964525455.1. Classification (GTDB taxonomy): domain Bacteria; phylum Patescibacteriota; class SICC01; order SICC01; family SICC01; genus JALYJZ01. Next base: position 53,528 of record CAZGHP010000001.1, read on the forward strand.
ACCGGCCGCATCCGCAGTACTTCGCGGCGTTGACCTACCAGTACCTGCTCACGCCGGACCGCCGTTACCGGACGTTCCAGCCCACGCCGCTCTTCCATAACAACCTCTGGCACACGACGGCGATCAACCGCGTGATCGCCACCGGCTCTTCGTTCTGGCATATGATCGAGTCCACCCGGCCGTACCGGCTGCGCAATTTCGCGGCGCACGCGCAGGGGCTGCAGACGGTCGTGGATACGGACTTCTGGTCGGTGGACACGATCGTCGAAGACGGCCAGCAATACTGGCGGACCTATTTCCGCTACGACGGCCGGCACTTCGTGCAGCCGCTCTACGTGCCGGTCTACCAGGATGCCGTGCTCGGCGATACCTACCCGATGACGCTCAAGGAACAATACCTGCAGCTCCGTCGCTGGGCATGGGGAGCGTCCGACCTCCCCTACGCGGTGGTCAACGCGGTTCGGAACCGCCGGATCCCTTGGCCGGAGAAAACGCTGCATCTGGCCCGTTTCGTTGAAGGGCACGTGACCTGGGCCGCCGCACCGATCCTGATCACCTTCGTCGGGTGGCTCCCGATCCTTCTCTCACCGAGCTTCCGGGAGACCCTGTTCGGCCAGACCCTGGCACCGACGGCCAGCGCCATCCTCACGCTCGCGCTGGCCGGCATCATCGTGACGATCTTCATCTCGATGCTGCTGCTGCCGCCGAAGCCGCCGGGGTACAAGGAACGCCACCGGTTGATGCATGTCGCGCAATGGATCCTGATGCCGCTGACGACGATCCTGTTCTCGAGCCTGCCCGCGATCGAAAGCCAGACGCGGCTGATCTTCGGCCGGTCACTCGACTTCCGTGTCACTCGGAAAGCGAGCCAGGCGCTCCGGCCGATCGCCAAACGGACCAAGGCCTGACGCCGGGTCTAAGGCGCGCTGACGGTCAGTGGGAAGTAGATGCCGACGTCCCGGAACCAGGCGGTGCCCTCGATCACGAGATTGAAGTACTCCTTGTAGTTCCCCGGCGCCGGGCTCGCGGTCAGTGGGAAGGAGAACAGGGCGGTTTCGCCCGGGTCGATCGAGGTGTCCGCGACCGTCGCCAGGGTAGTCAGGTTGGTGACGCGGCCGTCGATGCCGCTGGCACGTCGGGGTGACAGCCACGGGTCGCTGCCCGAGGTCGTCCGGAACGCGGACGACCGGTCCTTGGGGCGGCTGGTGCCGAGCCGGAGCGGATTGCTTCCGCCGACCGGCCAGCTTGCCCGCCCTACATTGGTCACCGCCAAGCGGGCGGTCATCGTCGAACCACGAGGAAAGGAGGCAGCGTTTCCGGAAACGTCCTGTTTCTCGTACTCATAGGCATGTGGTGGGGCGGTCACCCGGATCGGGAAGTAGATACCGTAGTCCTCAGGCAACCACTGCACGCCATCGAGGACGGGTCGTACGTAAAGCCGGTAAGTGCCGGGGTCGAGTGTCGGCGGTACGTCAACCGTAAAGCGGAACTCGCCGATTTCGCCGGGATCCACCGTGGTCTCGCCCGGGTCGGTGACGTTTGCATCGAGGGCAGAGGGACGGGTTTGGGAAATCCAGGGCTCACTGCCGCCCGTGGAGCGGAAGATCGACTGGTGGTCACGGGGCCGATCGGTACCGAGCCGGAGGTCCCCGCTGACGGGCCAGGATTCCCGGCCGGTATTGCGGAGCCGGAGGACTGCTTGCTGCTCGGTCGTCCCGCTCCCGACCGTGACTGGGGTGGAAGACTGGGATTCATAGCGGTAGTGGTAACCGCGGTCGAGTACGTTCAGGCCGAACCAGGCGCCGAGGTTCGGCATATGAACCTCACCTTCCACCAGGGGGTTGAAATACTCCTTGTGGTAACCGGGTTTGTCCGGCGCGGTCACCGTGAACGAGAACGCGCCGATCTCGCCGGTGGTGACTTCGCTGTCCGGGACGATGGTTTCGCTGCCCGGGTCGTACCGTCCGTCGAGTCCCGAGGCGCGGTTGCCGGATATCCAGTTTTCCGAGGAGCCGGTGCCGGTCAGGCCTGTCGTCCGGAACCCACTGGTACGGTCGGTCGGGTTGGCGGTCCCGAGCCGGGTCGGATTACCGCCGCCCGCCGTCCATGGCAGCTCACCGGTATTCCTTACGAAGAGCTTGAGACTTCGGGTGTCTCCGGGGAGGAGGTTATCCGCGTCGGTTTCCGTCATGTCCGCCGGATCGGAATCCGCGGTAATCCGTTGCCCGACCCACTCGCCGCGCCAGCCGGGCGGCCGGACGGTCAGCGTGGCGCAGAGCCCCCGGTCCCGCATCCAGACCACGCCTTCGATCATCGGCGCGAAGCATTCCGGCCATCGCCCGGCGACTTCATGCGATTCGAACGTCGCCCGGAACGTGGCGAGCTGATCGGGCCCGGTGTCGTTCAGGAGTTCGATCCGTTTCGTCCCGACCCAGCCGTCGGCGCTTCCGCCGTCGGCAAAACCGCTGCCACGGTCCTGCGGACGGATCGTGCCGATCCGCGCCGGGGTGTCGCCGGTGCGCCGCCACGTCTGCTTGCCGGTATTCCATACCTGGAAGTGCAATTCCGTATCTCCGGTGAACCACATCTCCCGCGCGCCGGCGACCTGATGCGGCACGTAATCATATGCAGCCCGGCGGGCATTCACGAACGCGGACGGTCCGGTCCACGCCGCACAGCAGGGATACTCATAGCCGTGGATCGAATGGTCATATGAGCCGGTCGAGGCGTTGTATCGGGCGATCCGGATGCCGAAATGCACGTGCGGATCCCAATTCCCGTTCTGGCCACCGCGCGGTCCGACGGTGCCGATCCTTTGCCCTTTAAGTACGGCTTGTCCCGCCCTCACCTTGCGATCGTTGCCGAGATGGCCGTACAGGCTGAGCACCTTGCCGCCGGAGGTCGTCGTGTGCTCGATGATGATCAGGTTGCCCCAGCGGTAGGAGTCCGGCGTGCGGGCGGAATACTTCACCACGCCGTTCCCGGCTGCGAAGACGGCCCGCCCGGCTTGGTGGCAGGAATCCTCAGCGACGTGGTACCCCCATCCGGAGACGTACTGCCGGAAGGCGTAGTTCGGTTTGTTGTAGGGAAAGCAGGGAATCTGGTAGCTGGTCGCCGCGGCCTTGGCCTCGCCGCTGCCCAAGCCGAACAGGCCGAGCATGAGCCCGACACAGAAGACGATTACGCAATATGTGATTTTATGTCGTATCCCCACTACCTCCGTAGTATCAAATCGCCGCCGGTACTGCAAAAAGGCGAGTATTCGCCGCTACGACCCGGGAGTCGGCGAGGGAGACCCGGACGTGCCGGCTGACGATGTGACGTTCAAGGGAATGAACAACGCATGGTCGGGGAACCACGCTACGCCTTCCTGGACGAGCGAGAAATATTCCTGGTGGCTGCCGACCTGCGCGGCCGTCAGGGTAAAGCGGAAGAGCGCGACCTCGCCCGGCTTGATCTCGTCGGCCGGAACCATCGCCAGGGTGGCGAGGTCCGTCACCTTGCCGTCGATGCCGCTGGCACGGTTGGTGGCCGACCACGGGTCGCTGCCGGCAGTGGTACCGAACGCGGAGCCGCGGTCCTGCGGACGGGCCGTCCCTAGCTTGACGGTGTTCGCACCCGTGACCGGCCAGGCGTAACGCCCGGTGTTGCGGACGGCGACCCGTACCTCGACCTGGTCGTCCAGTGACAACTGTCCGGGATCCCGGGAGTAGCGCTTGTCCAGGACCTCGTAATCATAGTTCGCCGAGGTGATCGTCACCGGCAGGTAGATGCCGAGGTCCGGCAACCAGGTCCTGCCCTCCTGCACGAGATTGAAGTATTCTTTGTAGCTTCCCGGATTGAGTGACGGGTCGACCTTGAGCGGCACCGTGAACTGCGCGACTTCGCCCTGCTTGATCTCATCCGCGGGCTGGACTTGGTCGCTCGCACCCACCTTGCCGCCGATCTGTGCGGCACGGTTCGCACTGAGCCAGCCGGTGCCATCCTCGAGCACCGCGAAGCCGGAGGGCCGGTCTTGCGGACGGAACGTCCCGAGCCGGACCGCGTTGTTGCCGTTTACCGGCCACGCGGTCTGTCCGAGGTTCTTCACCCGGAGGACTGCCTCGATCACGTCGCCGTACTTGGCGTCGGACGGGTCTTCGGAGTAATGCTGCTCGACCACGGCATAGTCGTATGCCGGCGATTCCACTTTCACGGGTACGTACATGCCGTAATCCTCGGGGAACCAGCCTTCGCCTTCCGCGACCGGCCGGAAATACTCCTGATAGCCTCCGTCCGGCTTGGTCTTGCTCTCGACCGCGAAGTCGAAACGGGCGACTTGGCCGGGGTCCACTGCATCTTCGCCCGGCGCATCCGCGACGTCGTCGATCGTGCTGGCGCGATTCGGCGCGACCCAGTCGTCTCCCCGGAACGCCGAACTGCGGTCACGGGCGCGGTCGGTGCCGAGCCGGACGTTGCCCCCGACCTGCCACGGCTTTTGGCCGGTGTTCCGGAGGTACAGTCGTGCCGTGGCATCACCACCTTCGAAAGCGACCGGATCCGGGTTCTCCTGCTTGACCCATGCGTAATGGTAGCCGCCCGGCAGTACCCGTAGCGAGAAGTACATTCCGAGGTCGTTCAACCAGCGGTCGCCCTCGAGTACCGGCCGGAAGTATTCCTTGTAAGTGCCGGGCTTGCTCGGTGCCTTGATCGTGAAGGAGAAGACCGCGATTTCGCCCGGATCGATCTTCGGGTCGGCGAGGACTTGGTTACTGGATGGGTCGAGCCGCCCGTTCAGCCCGGACGGGCGGCTGGCACTGATCCAGCTCTCGCCGCTCGGTACCCCGTCACGCGACGTGGTCGCGAAACCGCTCCGCCGGTCGCGTGCCCGGTCGGTAGCAAGTCGGAGCGGGGATGACCCGCCGCTGTGCCACGCGAAGTCGCCAGTATTCTTGATGTAAGCTTTCAGGTTGATTTTCCTGCCGCCCGCGAGGTAATCATCCTGGTCGGTGGTCGCTCGGGAGGTCGGCGACAGTTCGAGGTGGGCGCTCTGGCCGTGCCACTGCGCCCGATACGTGTAGCCCTGCACCTTGATGCCGGCGTAGATTCCGATATCGTGCATCCAGCCGACGCCCTCCACCACCGGCGTGAAGTACTCGCGGTGGCTTCCCGGGCCGACGTGGCTGTTGTTGAACCGTGCCCGGAAGACTCCAATGTGCCCCGGAGGTGTGTCGGATTGCAGCGCGATCCGGTTGGGGGAATGCCAGCCATGTCCGCCCATGCCCTTGGAGAACGTGCTGTTCCGGTCGCGCGGCCGTGAGGTGCCGAGCCGGACGGCATTCTCGCCGTTGGCCTGCCAGGTCACCTGCCCGGTGTTCTTCAGGCGGAACTCGACATAATGTTCTTCCGTCTTCGCCCGGGTGCCGCCGCCACTCTGGCCGACGTACTGGTAACTGTAGTAGTTCTGCCGGGACGTAATGTAGCGGCTGGGGTGCGCGTAGCTTCCCAGTTTACTCGCCGGCTCATAACCATGGATCGCCGACCAGTAGGTACCGGTGGCTGCCCCGTACGCACCAAGCCGGACCGCGAAGTGGAGGTGGTCTCCCCAGCGTCCGTTCTCCCGGGTATTGCTCGGCCCGATCGCGCCAATGTGCTGCCCCTTGCTGACCCGCTGGCCGGCACTGACGCGGCGGTTATTGCTCAGGTGTCCGTACAGGCTGGTGGCCTTCGAGCCGTCCGGATTGGTGTGCTGGATCATGATCAAGTTGCCCCATCGCCAGGAATCCGGCGTCAGGGCGGAGTAGACCACGGTACCGTCGGCGATCGCATGGACCGGCGTGCCGGCGCTGCAGCCGATGTCCTGGCCGGCGTGGTAGCCCCAGCCGGAGACGTATTGGCCGAAATTATAGCCGGAAAGCTGGTACGGACTGCAGGGGTACTGGTAGCTGGTGGCAGCAGCCTCGGCGCGTGCGGGGCTGCCGACGATACCGACCAGAACGGCGGCGACCGCAGTGATTCCAATCAAAAGCCTGGCTGTGTAGCTGCTGTGCATTTGTGTATTCCGCGAACCCCAAAAATTGTGTTATCTTAGCAAAAAAAGGATGCTTTGTCAAGTGTTTTTGGCTCATTTAAGCGGTTTTTAAACCAGCCCGTACATTGCGGGGAACAAAACAGAGCCCCGGCGCACGCGCCAAGGCCCTGTTTCCCTCTCGGGGTTTTTTTGTTGACGGTCCCTAGGAACCGATAAATGCCACAGACGGATCAATCCGCCGTGTTTTTGTTTTCATTACCAGTCTACGCCCCGGGTCGTATTACCGGAAATAATCCGCCAACTAAAAAGTGACTTAGTTAAGGAATAAATGCTTTACTTCATACATCCCGGATTTTCCATATCGGTCGTGGATGGGGAAAACCCGCACCTTTCAAATTTCTCGCCCTGCTGTCAAGTGCCGAAGCGGGGTGCCGGTCATATCTTGTGCACGGTTGCTTCGGGGCCGGTACGGCCCGCGCCCGTTCGGCTGGCTCCCGCAGGCCGGGTACACTGAGGGCATGCTCCCGTCCGCCGCCCTTTGGCTCGCTCCGCTGCTGGCGTTTACCGCCGCGATCTTGCTGACCCCGCTGGTCGGCCGGTTTGCCCGGCGCGTCGGCATCGTCGACCGGCCGGGTGGACGGCGGATCCACCGCAGCGTGACGCCCCGCCTCGGCGGTGCCGCGGTCCTCGGTGCGTTCTTCGTCGGATTCTTCGTCTTCTTTCCGGAACTCGCGCCGAACTTCCGGCCCGGGCAGCTCCTCGTATTCTCCCTGACGGCCCTGTTCCTGTTGGCAGCCGGTTTCGTCGACGACTGGCGCGGCCTGCCGCCGGTCGTGCAGTTGGGAACGCATGTCCTTGCCGGGCTTTCGCTGGCTGCGGCCGGGATGGCGATCGAGGAAGTCACGAACCCGTTCGGCGGCAAGATCCCACTTGACCAGTTCCAGTTCGTGCCGCCGTTCGATGTCGGGGGGCGGACGCTGAACCTGCCGGCGGACCTGATCACCGTGGTATGGGTGGTGCTGGTGATCAATGCGATCAACTGGCTCGACGGTCTCGACGGGCTGGCGGCCGGGGTCGGTGGGATCGCGGCCCTGACCGTCGCGCTGCTTTCGCTTTCCGCGGTGGTCGGCCAACCGCACGTCGCGCTGCTGGCCCTGCTGCTGGCCGGTAGCCTGGCCGGGTTCCTGCTCTATAATTTCCATCCCGCCCGGATCTTCCTCGGCACGATCGGTTCGACGTTCACCGGGTATGTACTGGCGACGCTGGCCGTGATCTCCGGCGGCAAGGTCGCGACCGCGTTCCTGGTGCTCGGGTTCCCGATCCTCGACGCGTTGACCATCGTCATCCGCCGGATGGCCGTCGGCGCCGCTCCCTGGCAGGCCGACACCCGGCACCTCCACCATCTCCTGCTCCAGCGCGGCTTCAGCGTGCGCCGGGCGGTCCTGTTCCTATATGGTATTTCCGCGGTCTTCGGCGTGACGGCGCTCCTGGCCGGCACCACGAGGCGCAAGGTCCTGATGGCGGCGTTACTGGTCCTGTTGCTCGGCGGGTTGCTCCTTTGGCTGAGCCGGACCGCGCTCATCCCGCGGGAGCCCCCTACAGGGAGCGGCAGGAAGACGGTAAGCTGAAGACCTATGGCCAAGAAACTTACGGCAAACAAAGGATTCTGGATTGGTGTCTCGCTATTGGCGCAGGTCACGGCGTTGCTCGCACTGACCGCGCTCGCCGGTTATGTGATCGACACGTCGTTCGACACGGCGCCGTTCGGACTGGCCGGCACCGTCATTATCGGGAGCGTTACCGCGACCATCGTGGTCGTCCGGGAGGTCTATAAGCTTTCCGCGGACATCAGTAGCGACGCGGACGGGAAGAACCGGAAGCGCTGATGGCCGTCGAACTCCACACGCCGGCGCTTCACGCCGAGCCGCTCTTCGAACTTTGGGGAATACCGATTACCAACAGTATCCTCGGGACCTGGCTCGCGATGGCCTTGTTGCTAGTGTTCCTGGGGCTTGCCACCCGCAGGCTCCGGACGGTACCACGCGGCAGCCAGAGCCTGCTGGAGATCCTGTACGAGCAATTGTCCGGCATCGTGAACACGGTGATGGACAACGAGCGACTGGCCCGGCGCTTCACGCCGCTGATCGTGACCGTATTCCTCTTCGTCCTGTTCTCGAACTGGGTCGGCTTGCTGCCCGGTTTCGGCACGGTCGGCGGGCATGACGCCCACGGTGAATTCGTACCACTGCTGCGGGCCGGGTCGGCGGACCTCAACCTGACGTTCGCGATCGCGGGTGTCGCCTTTATCGTGGTACAGACGACCGGCATCGTCGTGGTCGGCCTCTTCAAATACTTCGGCAAGTTCGTCAACCTGAGCCACCTGTTCAAACGCCCGTTCAAGGCCAGGAACCTCCTGATGGTCATCCCCACGTTCCTACTCGGTCTCACCGAACTGATCTCGGAAATCGCCAAGTTCATCGCGTTGTCCTTCCGGCTTTTCGGCAACATCTACGCGGGCGAGGTACTGCTCGTCGTCTTCGGGACGCTCCTGCCGGTGTTCATCCCGCTTTCCGCGCCGTTCTATCTGCTGGAGATCTTCGTGGGACTGATTCAGGCGTTCGTCTTTGCTATGCTGACTATTGTGTTCATCAAGATCGCGTCGCTGGCGCATGACCATTGAACCGACGAAACGAGTAATTAACTAAGTAAGGGAAGCTATGGACAAAGAAGCTGCCGAATCAATCGCCAAAGGACTGACGCTGATCGCCCTGCTCGGGCCCGGTATCGGCGTAGGCTACGTCACCGGTAAGGCCGTCGAGGCGATCGGGCGCAACCCCGAGGCCGCCGGCCGGATCATCGTCTACATGTTCCTGGGTGCGGCGCTCACCGAGACGATCGCGTTCTACGCGATCATGATGACGTTCGTGATCTGACTTCCCCGTGCGTCCGGCCGCGCGGATTCACCGTGAACACGCCGCCGGATATGCCTGAGATCGGATTGCACATTTGGCTTGTCGGTAACAGCGTGTTCCCCAGTGAACCCGCACGGCATCATCACACGAGATACGTAAGCAATGGAGATACTTGAACAGTTCGGGATCGAAGGAAAACTGCTGCTGGTACAGTTCGTTAACTTTGCGATCCTGTTACTGGTCATCTGGAAGTTCATCCTGCCGCGGCTGACCACGCTGATGCGCGACCGGGAGCGGCAAGTATCCGATTCGCTGAAACAGGCCGAGCAGGCCCGGAAGGACCTGGCGGCGGCGGAAGCGAAGCGCGCCGAGGAACGGGAAGAAGCCCGCGCCGAGGCGGAGCGGATTGTCGCCGAAGCCAAGGATATCGCCACCGGCTCCGCCCGGAAGATCCTCGAAGAAGCCCGCCGGGATGCGGCCGCGCTCCGCGGCCGGACCGAGGCGGCGCTCGGCCAGGAACGCGAGGCGCTTCGCAGCGAATTGCACCGGGAGCTCGCCGTGCTGACCGTCGAGACGACCCGCAAGGTCCTGACCGACGTGGTGAAGCCCGCAGACCAGAAGCGGCTGGTCACGGCCGCGGAGCGCTATTTGGCGAAGCAAGCCAAGCCGGCGCACGCGAAGAAACCGGCCGGGAGGAAGCGTGGCTGAGCTCGGGGCATACGCCGGGGGCTTGCGCCAGGCCGTGGCCGATCCGGCCGCCGCGTGGCGGGAACTTGCCGGACTATCGGAAGCACTGGCCACGGAACCCGAGCTCAAGCGGGGCCTGATCGACGCCGCCGCCCGCCGGGAGCCGGCCCGCGGCAAACGCCTGGCGGCGTTGCTGCGGCCCTGCAGCCGTCCCGTCACGAAGCTCGTGGAACTGCTCCTCGCCGAACAGAAGATAGGCGCGGTCCGGGAACTGGCCGACGCGTTCGCCCGGAAACTGGCTGGCGAAGGGTTCGTACGAGTGCACTTGGAAACGCCGGAACCGCTCACCGCCTCGGCGGAACGGGGCATCCTGCGTTCGCTCAAGGTCGACCCCCGCCGTGCTTTGGTAACCCATGGACGGAACGAACGGCTGCTCGGGGGCGTCCGGGCCACCGTGGACGGCCGCGCGATCGACGCGAGCCTCGGCGGTCGGCTCGACCGCGTGGCTGAAGCGATAGGAGGTGCCATATGAGCAAGACCGCGGACCAGATCGCGCGATCATTAGGCGCGGCGGTAAGCCGGGCGAACGTGTCTTCCGGCCTGGCCGATACCGGCCGGATCATCTCGGTGGGGGACGGTATCGCGATCGTCTCGGGACTGTCCGGCGTGCAGGCCGCGGAAAAACTGACCTTCCCGGGTGGCCGGACCGGTATGGCACTGAACCTTGAGGAAGGTACCGTCGGTGCCGTGATGCTCAGCGATGACCGCGGCCTGACCGAAGGCGACGAAGTCCGCCGCAGCGGCGAGGTCATGAGCGTGCCGGTCGGGGACGCCCTGGTCGGGCGCGTGGTCAACGCGCTCGGTGAACCGATCGACGGCAAGGGGCCGATCAAGACCAAGACGACCCAGCCGATCGAGAAGATCGCCCCGGGGGTGATTACCCGGCAATCGGTGGATACGCCGCTGCACACCGGCGTGAAGGCGATCGACGCGATGGTCCCGATCGGTCGCGGACAGCGCGAACTGATCATCGGCGACCGGCAGTCCGGAAAGACCGCGATCATCGTGGATACGATCCTCAACCAGGACAGTGACGTGATTTCGATCTACGTGGCGGTCGGGCAGAAGGCTTCGAAGGTCCGCCGCCTCGCGGCGACGCTGGAAAAACAGGGTGCGCTGGCCCGTTCGATCATCGTGGTCGCTTCGGCGACGGATCCGGCGGCCCAGCAGTACCTGGCACCTTATGCCGGCTGTACCATGGGCGAATATTTCCGCGACAACGGTCGGCACGCCTTGGTGGCGTACGACGACCTTTCCAAGCATGCCGCAGCGTACCGGGAACTTAGCCTGCTGCTCCGCCGTCCGTCCGGGCGCGAGGCGTACCCGGGCGACGTCTTCTACCTGCACTCCCGGCTGCTCGAACGCGCGGCGCGGATGAACAAGGACGAAGGCGGCGGTTCGCTCACGGCATTGCCGGTGATCGAAACGCAGGCCGGTGACCTCTCCGCCTACATCCCGACCAACGTGATCTCCATCACCGACGGGCAGATCTATCTCGAGACCGACCTGTTCTACCAGGGTATCCGTCCGGCGATCAATGTCGGCAACTCGGTATCCCGCGTGGGCGGTGCCGCCCAGAACAAGGGCATGAAGAGCATCGCCGGCACGCTCCGGCTCGACCTTGCGCAATATCGCGAGCTTGCGGCATTCGCGCAGTTCGGCAGCGACCTTGATGAAGCGACGCAGGCCAAGCTCGAACGTGGCAAACGGGTCACGGAGATCCTCAAGCAGCCCCAGAGCCGGCCGATTCCCGAGTGGGCGCAGGTAGCCGCGATCTACGCGGTGACCAGCGGCGCCCTGGACGACCTCGCGCCGGAACGGATCAGCGAATTCGAAGCAGGTCTCCGCACCAGTCTCGAGAAGGACCGGAAGTTCGTCGACGCGTTCAAGCAGGACCCGACCTTGCCCGACGATCGTAAGCAGCAGCTCGATGCCGCGATCACGGCGGTGAAGAAGAAGCTCGCGTAACATGCCGAATACCCGCGACATCAAGCGGCGGCTCGGCTCGATCGACAACATCCGGCAGATTACCCGGGCGATGGAGATGGTGGCCGCGACCAAGATGCGCCGCGCGCAGGACGGCGTGCTGGCCGCGCGCGCGTACGGCGAGAAAGCCCGCGAGCTCCTCACCGCGGTAGCGGCGGAGGACGTGGGTCATGACCAGCCGTTACTCGTACGCCGGCCGGTCAAGCGGACCGCCGTGGTCCTGATCTCGACCGACCGCGGGCTTTGCGGAGCGCTCAATACGAACGTGCTCAAGGCCGGCCTCACCGCGGCCGGTTCACCCGGTCAGGCGAGCTTCATCACCGTCGGCCGGAAGGCGGAACAGGCCCTGGCGGCCCGGCGCCTCCCACTGGCGGCTAGCTTTATGGGGCTGCTCGACACGCCGCGCTACGAGGAAGTGCTGCCGATCGCGGAACTCCTGATCAGCGAATTCACGAAAGGTACGTTCGACGCGATCGACCTGGTGTACCCGCGGTTCGTCTCGACGCTCCGGAACGAGCCGGTCACAGAGCGGCTGCTGCCGTCCGACCTGCCGGAACGGGAATCGGGATCCGCGGCGCTTCTCAGCTTCGAACCGAGTGCCGAAGAGGTGCTCTCCGCGCTGCTCCCGCGCCTGATCGAGATCAGCCTGTTCACGGCCCTGCTCGAGACCAAGGCCTCGGAGCATTCCGCCCGCATGCTCGCGATGCGAAACGCCACCGGCAACGCCGAGGACCTGCTCGAAGGGCTCCAGCTTTCGTACAACCGCGCCCGCCAGCAGGTGATCACCACCGAGATCGCGGAGATCGCCGCGGCATCCGCGGCGAAATAAGCTTCTTGACGCTCCACGCCCAGCGGGTACGATGAGCCCGAGGGGCCTCATCACGCGCCTCGATTAGACATAAAAGCATTGACGGAAAGGTTCTCGTGCGCTACAATGCCTCAACCTGAGGAACCACCCATGAACAGTTACCAGCTCCAAGAGCTCATCAAAAACGTGCAGACCATGATGCGTTGCCCCAGTTGTGGCGCGAATTATGGCGAGAATCACATCCATTTCCTCGGCCAGCTCGACATGGCTGCGCTGATCCAGCTCGACTGTGAGAGCTGCGGTTTGCCGGTGATGGCGACGATCGTGGTGTCCAATGGCAAGGAACAGGCCCCGAAACTGCTCTCCGACATCAGCAAGGAAGATCTCAAGGGCAAGCATGCCAAGGAACCTGTCACCGGCGACCACGTGGTCGACACGCACCAGTTCCTGAAGGACTTCGACGGGAACTTCGAGAAGTTCTTCAAGTAACGGCCGCACCCCGGGCCGCCGGATACGTGGCAATGCCGCGGTTCCTTCCGTATACTTACGTATCGTATGGCTGATTACACGCTCAGTGCGGAACCCCGCGAAGAAACCGGCAAGCGGGTCAGGCAGTTGCGCCGCGACGGCAAGGTGCCGGCGGTGCTCTACGGCCACGGGGTCACGCCGCGGAACCTGACGTTGTCACGCGGTGAACTGGAGCGTGTATATCATCAGGCCGGCGGCTCGACGGTCGTCGGGATCAAGCTGGGAGATGGCGAGGAAAACGTGTTGATCCACGAGGTCCAGCACGACCCGACCACCGGCCGGTACCTCCACGCCGACCTCTACCAGGTGAAGATGGACGAGAAGATCAAGGCGACCGTGCCGTTGACGTTCGGGGGTACCGCTCCGGCGGTCCGCGAACTCGACGGGACCCTGCTCACCAATCTCAGCGAGGTCGAGGTGGAGTGTCTGCCGGGCGACCTGCCGTCGGAGATCGTGGTGAACGTGGAATCATTAGAGACGTTCGAGGATACGATCACCGTGGCCGACCTGAAAGTCGCCGCGAACGTGGAGATCCATGCCGAACCGGAGGCGAGCGTGGCGACCGTCACGCCGCCGCGCACCCAGGATGAGATCGAGGCGCTCGATGAGGACACCGAGGAAGTCTCGCCGGAAGACGTCGAGGTCGAAGGCGAAGACGCGGAGGGTGAGGAAGGCAAGCCCGGCGAAGGAGAATCCCCAACCGACGGCTCCGGCGACGGCACCGGAAGCGATTCGGAAAAGAAAGAATAGCGGACTCAGCCGCCGATGCGGTAGGCCGGCCGGACGCCAAGCAGGTCGCTGAGTAGGTAGGCGACGATGATGTACGCCAGGAAGATGATGATCAGGCCGAGGATCGCATAGAGCACGGTGTGGCGTGCTTTTTCGACGCCTTCCGGGTTTCCTAGCGAGATGATGAACCGGAAACCGCCGATGATGATGAAGAGCAGCGCGATGGCGCCGGCCCAGAGCAGTAGCGTACCGATCACCTGCCCGAACAGCGACGAGGCGTCGAAGTCGATCAGGGGGTTGGGGACCTGTGGCGGTGAAAGTGGGTTCATCGTGTTTGGTAGTGTAGCGCAGTCCGCCCGGCTTAGCGATAAAAGCGCGATACGTCGAGCTTTTAACAGCTTTTGACGATACCGCATGCGGACCGCATTGACAAGCGCATCAGCAACCGACTATAGTGAATAGCGAGCGACCATACGGTTGCCGGAGGGAGGAGGGCCATCGGGTTCGGGTAACCATCTGTCTTATGAAGCGATTACTATCAGTCCTGTCGGTGCTTACGCTGTTCCCCGCCGCCGCGTCGGGGGCGACCCCGCCACCTTCGCCCATCCCGTCGCCTTCGGCGAGCGTGCAGCCCGTGTCTCAGCCGATGCCGGGCGAGCTCCGCATCAACGAGGTCCTGCCGAATCCGGACGGTACTGACACGGGCAAGGAATGGATCGAGCTGAAGAACGTCGGTGACCAGGCGCGGGACATCAGCGGGGTTACGGTCAGGCGGGAATCCGGGTTACTACTGGCGAAAGTCCCGGACGGGACACTGCTGGACGGCGGGGCGCTGATCTTGCTCGACGACCTGTCCGGCAGCATCGTCAATGGCGGCGACACCCTGGTGCTCATGCTCGACTCGTTGGAACTGGATCGGATTACCTACGACCAGGGTGACGAGGACGCCTCATGGTCACGCCGGACGGCGACCGAAGGGTCGTGGACCAAGCCCGGCACGCCCGGGGCGGAGAACGCCGGCGGTGCATCCGCCGGGACACCAACCCCGATACCCACCGCCGTGTCCGACACTCCTGCCGCCACCCGTGCAGTCACGGCGGAATCGCGTGCTTTGGGCAATGCGCGGACCGCTGGAGCGGGCAAGCTGCCCCAGTCCGGTCCCGGCGCCTGGCCATACGCGCTACCGCTGGCCCTTGCTACACTTTACGGGTGTCAGAGACTACGGATACTCCGATGATTTCCCGTTCGGTCGAAGAGACCTGCCGTTTCGGCAAGCTGTTGGCCCGCGCCCTCGAAGGGGGCGAGAATCTGCTCCTGGTCGGTGACCTGGGAGCCGGCAAGACCGCCCTGGTCCAGGGCATCGCGGCCGGGCTTGGCGTCACGGAGCCGGTCAAGAGTCCGACGTACACCTACCTGCGCGAATATACGCTTCCCAACCGGTCGACCCGGTTGGCGCACTTCGACCTCTACCGATTACCGGATCGTCCCACGGCCGCCGAGCTGCGTTCGATCGAACTTCCCGAGCGGTTGGACGACCGGGATGTCATCACCGTCATCGAGTGGGGAGACAGGTTGGAATCGCGGCAGGACGCCCGCTCCTGGGTCGTCCGGCTCTCGATCGCCGATGCCGACGTGCGGGAGATCGAGCTCCCGGAGCGGTTACGGAAACGGATACCGACATGAGGCGCTTTCTCCTGATCGATACCGCGGCCGAGCCGTCTGTGGCGGCGATTGCCACCAGCCGGTCGGTACTGGCGGAGGCGACCGTACCGGACCGGAAGCGCTTATCCGAGGAGCTGCTGGCCCGGATCGACACCCTGAGCCGGGAGGCGCAGCAACCGCTTGCAGGCATCGCGGCGATCGGCATCGTGACCGGTCCCGGACCGTTCACGGCCCTGCGGATCGGGGTGGCCATAGCGAACGCGCTGGCTTATGCCCACCGTATCCCGATCGTCCCGGCGGAGAAGCCGGAAGTGGCGTCGGTGCCGGCCTTCGCCTCGTTGGTGGCGGAACGCCTGGAGGCCGGCAAGACTGCCCGGGCGGTCCTTCCTAGCTATGGCCGCGAACCGTCGATTACTCCGCCGAAACGCGGTACACCGTCACCGGGCCGTCCGTCTGTCCGGAGCCGGCGGGGAACCGCTCCCACACCGGATACCGACGGGCGAAGAACCGCTCGTTGACGGTAAAGCCTTCATCGCCCCGTTCCGCCGGCCCGATGACCACGAAGTCCACGCCGTAGTGCCGGAGCAGGGCGGGTGTTTCCGGTACCCCTTCGTACATCCGCCTGACGTCGTCCTCCCGCTCGGCATACTCCAGGCCGTAGCTCCAGAGCCAGCCGGTGTAGCCCAGCAGCAGCCGCTGGCCGGCCAGGGAGGCGAAGGGATTGTTCACTTGCTGGGCCGTCAGCCAGATCGAATCCGGCGCGGCCGACTCGCGGGCCGCCATCGCGATCCGCTGGGCACGCTCATCGAACATCGCCGCCCGGTAATGGTTCGGCGGGAGCGTCCGGGTGACATCCGCCAACCCGGCCAGGACCAGGAACGGGAAGATGGCAATGACAGACGCCTTGCCAACCCGGCCCCGTCCGAACAGCCAGACCAGGAACGCGCTGACCGCGGGAATGCTCAGGACCAACCAGTACACCAGGAACTTGGTATTGTCCCAGTCCCACGGCTGGAATACGAGCAGGTTCGTGAGCACCCAGACGATACCGGCCGCGAGCGTGAACCGGAGCAGAAGCGAATCGCGTCCGCGCAGCCAGAAAAAACCCATCAGCAGGAGCGGCAGGAACAGTCCGAGGTTCTTCAGCCAGAACCAGGGGAGGAAATCCCCGTGTGCCGTCCAGCCGAATTGCGGACGCAGGAACGCGGTCGCCTGGACGCCGGCGGAAAGCCAGAGTACCTGCGGCAACGCAAGCAGCAGGATCGGTACGACGAAATAGAGCCACGGCCTGAGGTACTTCCAGCGGAAGCGTCTGCGTCGGCGCCCCGCGAGCCGCTTCCAGGTGAGGAGTGCCAACCCGGGGGTCAGGAGCCCCAGGAACACCAGCGAGTGGGTGTGTACCAACGGCAGCAAGGCGGCGATGAGGCCGGCGGCCAGGAACGGCTCGCGGGGCGCCCGGTCGCGTAATCCTGCGTAGAGCAGGCAGAGGACGGTCAGGGTGATCGGCAGGCCGAAAAGGAATGCCCGCTGCGGAATGATATACGCGAAGATCGGGTTGATGAAGTTGATGTTCGACACCGGCACCTCCCCGAAGGTCAGGGTGTATTCGTGCGGGAGATTCCGGAGGAATTCACCGAGCGGCATGCCGGAGGCGGAAAGGTCGGTGAAGAAGTTGACGAAACCGAGGCCGCCGAACGCATAAAACAGTACGGCACCGACGAGCATCGTTCCCGGCCCGGCGGTCAAGCGGAGCAACGCGGTGAGCATGCCGAGTCCGGAGATCACCAGCAGTACTCCCGGGATCTTCATGGCGGTCAGTAGCCCGAACCCCCCGGTGACTAGCAGTGCCGAAGCGAAGTTCGTGAGCAACGGATAGGTTATCTTCTGTCCGCTAAGCACGGTCTGTTCCGGCGGGAAGTTCTCGCCGTACGCGAAACTAGTGGTCTGGGCGAGATGCTGGTTCCAGTCGCCCCAGACGTTACTGAATCCGACGTAGATCGTGCCGCCCTCGGCGAAGAGCGCCTGCCACATGATCACGCCGAGCGCTGCGGCCAAACCGCCGAACAGCACCGCTCCCACCCGGAACGGCCACGTCCGCAGCCGGGCACGCACATCGGCGAATTCTTCACGTATCCGCCGACGGACGGCGGCACGCCGCCAGATTGCCACGGTTCCCACCGCTCCGAGCAGAGCCGGTACCAGCAGGGCACCGGCATCCATGCCGAACAGCAACGCGTAGACGAAACCGGTCAGGCCCCCGGCGGCCAGTCCGATCGGCACGCCGGCGAATACCCGTTCCTCGATCCGGAGCGCGAGCGGCAGCAGACATGCGAGGGAAAACCCGAACGCGACGGTCGAAAGCAGGAAGAATATTCCCAACATACTTACCAGCCTAGCTCGCCCGGTGCCCCGCGGTCGAGGTGGTATAGTGGGATGGCAATGATAAAGGAACCATCCCATGGATACGGTATTGTTACTGATCGTGGCTGCGGCAGCGGGAGCTGGTCTCGGTTACGCGATTTTTTCAAATCGCGGCAAAGGACAGCAGGAACGCGCGCACGCCAAGGCTGAGAAGGAACTCGCGGAGGCGGAGACCAAGGCCAAGGATATCCTGCTCAAAGCGCAGGATGATTCGCTGAAGGCCAAGGAATCCGCCCAGGAAGACGTCCGGGACCGTCGGAAGCAGCTGGAAGCGACCGAGTCGCGGCTGGCTTCCCGAGAACAGAACCTCGATCGCAAGGAAAAGCAGCTTGAGGAAAGGCTCGGACAACTTGAGAAGGACCGCGAGCAAGCCAAGACGTTGAAGGAGGAGATCGCCGAGGTCAAGGAGCGCCAGGTACAGAACCTGGAGAAAGTCGCCAAGCTCACCCAGGCCAAGGCCAAGGACGTGCTACTCAAGATGCTTGAGAAGGAGTTCTCCGAAGAGTTCGCACGGAAGATCCACGACCTTGAGGAACAGGCCAAGGAAGAGGGCGAGCAGCGGGCGAAGAAGATCATCGCCGCTTCGATCCAGCGCTACGCCGCCGATCAGTCGGCGGAGCTCACGGTGACGACCGTCCAGATCCCGAACGAGGAGATCAAGGGTCGGATCATCGGGAAGGAAGGCCGGAACATCCAGTCGTTCGAGAAGGCGACCGGTGTGGACATCATCGTCGACGACACGCCGGACACGATCGTGATTTCCGGCTACAACCCGGTGCGGCGGCAGATCGCCCGGATCGCCATGGAGAAGCTGGTATCCGACGGACGGATCAACCCGTCGCGGATCGAGGAAGTGGTCGGCAAGGCCGAGAAGGAAGTGAACCAGATCGCCAAGAAGGCCGGAGAAGAGGCGGTCTACGAACTCAAGCTGAGCGGCCTCAATCCGGACCTGGTGAAGCTGCTCGGCACCATGAAGTTCCGGACTTCCTACGGCCAGAACATCCTCAAGCACTCGGTCGAGGTGAGTTTCATCGCGCAGATGCTGGCCGGCGAGCTCGGCGTGGACGCGACCAAGGCCAAGCTGGTCGGCCTGTTCCATGACATCGGCAAGGCCGTGACCCACGAGGTCGAAGGGCCGCACGCGTTGATCGGCCGCGACATCTGCAAGAAGTACGGCCTGCCGGAGGACGTCTGCCACGCGGTCGGCGCGCACCATGAGGACCTGCCGATCGAGTCCACGCTCGACATCATCTGCCAGGTCTCCGACGCGATCTCAGGTGCCCGCCCGGGCGCGCGGCGCGAAAGCTACGAGCAGTACGTCAAGCGCCTCCAAGAACTGGAGAACGTGGCGAACGCCTTCGACGGCGTGGAAAAGACCTACGCGATCCAGGCCGGCCGCGAGATCCGGATCCTCGTGAAACCGCAGGAGATCGACGACCTCTCGACCGTGAAACTCGCCAAGGATATCGCCAAGAAGATCGAGCAGGAACTGACGTACCCGGGACAGATCAAGGTGAACGTGATCCGCGAGACGCGGGCGACCGAACTGGCGAAGTAAGCCTTCGGTGTGAAGATCCTGTTCTTCGGTGACGTCGTCGGCAAGGCCGGGAGGACGGCCGTTGCCGAGACGTTGCCGGAATGGCGGACGCGGCACCGACCCGACTTCGTGATCGCCAACGCCGAGAACGCGGCGCACGGCCTCGGCGTGACGGCGAAGAACCTCGACGAACTGACCGCCGCCGGCGTGGACGCGTTCACGGTCGGGGATCATTTCTTTGACAAGGACTTCGCGCCGCTGGAAAAATATCCCGTGGTCCGGCCGGGGAATCTCCAGGGGAACCATCCGGGGTCCGGGGCGCGGGTGTTCGAGACGGCCACGCACCGGCGCGTCGCCGTCATCTCGATCCTCGGCAACGTGTTCATCGGCCCGGAGACCGAGCCGTACTTCGGCGCGGCCGATCGTATGCTCGAAGACATCGCCGCGGAGTCGCCGGACGCGATCATCGTCGACTTTCACGCCGAGGTGACGAGTGAGAAAAACGCCCTGGCACACCATCTCGACGGGCGGGCCAGTGCGCTCGTCGGGACGCACACCCATGTGCCGACCGCCGACACGCGGTTGCTGCCGCGGGGCACCGCCTACCAGTCCGACCTCGGCATGTGTGGCGGACTCGACTCGGTAATCGGGTTCAATATCCAGAATTCCACTACCTGGCTACGCCGCGAACTCGGAGAGCCGGTCAAGAAGACGTCGCCGCATCCTGCCGATCTGCCGCCGTTCATCTGCGACGCCGTCCTGATCGAAACTGCCGGACCGACGAAATCGAAGTCAATCACGCGGCTTTCGACACGTCCCGGCCCGCAGGCGTGATTCGTGCCTGAATCCACAGCCGCACCGTTGACATATTTTTGCGCGGCGGCATACTGGGGATACCAAAGCAAAGGCTTGGTTAACCTATTCCCTACGAGAGGAGGTGACGCATATGGCAGGTGCAACGATGAACAAGCAGGACATCATCGAAACGATGGCGACCCGCGCCAAGATTTCCAAGAAGTCCGCGACGGTGGCGCTGGAAGCGCTGACCGAGTCAATCACGAAGACGCTGCAGAGCCGCGGCAAGGTATCGATCAGCGGTTTCGGCGCATGGTATGCGAATACCCGGGCGGCACGCATGGGCGTGAACCCGCAGCAGACGAGCGAACGGATTCATATTCCGGAGACCACGGTGGCGAAGTTTACCCCGGGCAAGAACCTCAAAGAAGCTGTCCGCAAGTAAATGACTGATTCTGGATACTAGCCCTCCCGGCGTCGTCGGGAGGGTTTTGGTGTCCCCCGGAAGACGGCCAGCTCCCCAAGTCCCCGCGGGCGCTGCATAATGGAACGGACGGTACACGACACGGGGCGTGGCGCAGCCTGGTAGCGCGCCTGCTTTGGGAGCAGGAAGTCGTCAGTTCGAATCTGACCGCCCCGAATGGAAAGGAAACGGAAATCGTACGCCGTCGTGGCGTTGCTGACGGTCGTGGCCCTGGCCGGGACCTGGCTTTGGATCGACGCCGCGGATCGCGCGGCAGCCGAACGGGACGATACGCGGCGGGCGGTGGTGATGGGACTTAAGCGGACGCTCGATGCCCGGCCGGCCGGACTGCCGGCGGCGGACGGGTCGCTTACCCAGGCATCGGCTTCCGGCGGCTTGGCGGAACTGTCAAAACCGCCGACCCCGCCGGCGGCATCCGACGCGGTCGTCTACGCCGTGGACGACGCGGCCCGCCACTATCTCGTCTGCACGAAGCTCGAGGACGGTTCCGCTTACTACGCTACCGGACAGGGGACCTTCGCCGGCCCGGCCCCGAGTTGTGCCGAGACCGCCGACCCGGTGGCGGTCGGCTATGTGCTCGATGCGCAGATGACGCCGGCGGGCGCGGACCGTTACCTCGAGACCCGACCGGCACTGGTCTCCAAATCGTTCATCCAGCGCGAGTGCGCCGCCGCGGTGGATGAGGGACAGCTGCAGGGCTGCTACACCGGCGACCATATCTACCTGATCGACTTACCGCAGCAGGCGATCCGTCCGGAAGTGTCGGTGACGGCGGCGCACGAGATGCTACATGCGGTCTGGGAGCGGCTTCCCGGAAAGGAGCGGGAGGCGGTGACGCGGCTGCTCGAGAATGCGGCCGGGGAAAACGGGGCATTGCGGGAACGGGTAGGATCCTACTCGGACGAGACCAGGATCAACGAACTGCATTCGATCGCCGGTACCGAGTTTCCGGGCCTGGAGGCGGATCTCGAACGGCACTATGACCGCTTCCTGCGGAACCGGCCGGTGATCGTACAGCGTCACCTGGCCTACGAGCGCATACTGGACGGCCTGAAAGCGGAGATCGATAGGCTCAAGGCCGAGCTTGACCGGCTCGGTGCGCAGGCGGATACGCGGCTTGCCGCCGGAGATATCGCGGGCTACAACGGCCTGGTGGGGCCATACAATGCGTTGGTCGCGGAAGCGAACGAGAAGGTGCGCCGGTACAATGATCTCACCGCCCATACTCGCCCTGGCGACCGGCAGCGCACGGTCGAGGGACGGTGAGTTAGAATAGGATTCGTGCGGGTGTCGTATAACGGCTATTACACCAGCCTTCCAAGCTGGTAATGGGGGTTCGACCCCCCCCACCCGCTCAGTGTGGCCTCCGTGTCGGTCAAATTGGCACTTTATCAGCTGCTTTTTCAGTTGATCATGATATACAGCAACCATAAGAAATTGATAGGCCGCATACGAAATCGAATATTCGGTACTTCCAGAGCGGTGCTAGCATCCTTCCTGGTGATCGCTTGCGTCTTCTTGCTGCACACGGTGAAGGTGCAGGGGTCCCCGTTGTCTCTCCCGGCGGCGACGCCCACCCCGCCCGATCCGCGATTCGAGCTGTTCAAGGGAACGTGTACCACGTATGGCCCCGCCTACAAGGGTTCCGCTATGGATGCGGAAAAACGGAAGAAGGTGTTCGGCCGGCCGGACGATCCGTCGAACCTGGTGGATATCTCATTTTTCGACTACGCGGTGCAGGTGCATAAGAAGGTGGCGCCGTGCCTTACGGCGGTCGAGCGTGACCTCAAGGCGCAGGATACCTCATATGTCATCGAGGAAATCGGCGCGTATCGGCCTGAGCGGGAGGACCGTCCCTATTGGTTCCACCAGTACGGTGGCGCGGTGGACATCAATCCCTCCACGAATCCGCAGTGCCTGGAAACGCGGATCGGTGTCGATCCCCTGAGCCGGTGTGCCGAAGACAAGCCGTACGACCTGCCGAAGGAGTGGGTCGAGACGTTCGAACGGTACGGATTCTACTGGGGCGGGCATTTCAGCAGGACGAAGGACTACATGCACTTCGAGTGGCACGGCGAGTAGGCCCCAATAGGGGCGCGTACCTGCGCCATTTAGGTACATGAACACAAGATCCCGCTAGAGACGTCCTGGCAGCGCTTGCAGTTGCCAATACAGCCAACGGCGGAAGCGCACGAGCCGTCACGGCATAAGCCTTGATCTAGGTATTGACAGATATGCGTGAAAAGGCGCATAGTGACGGGCTGTTCTTTCATAGTCCTTCGCCTGTCGTGCTGAGGCGCAGCCCCCTAGCTCCGATTTCTTCGCCTATTGGCCCTCGGAGTTACGGGCTGCAATCCGCAGTCCACGACAACGCAAGGAGGTTTCCACATGACCCGCTTGTGGGGCATGATCCGGGCGTTTGCGCCGCGGCGCATTCTGCTCAGCACGCCGATCACCGATGCGGAGGCGATGGTTGCTCAGGCTCACCGGGATATGGTCTCATTGAGCCGCAAGAGAAACCCCACGTTTCCCTTCAGAAACTTCGGCTACCTGCTGCCCGAGCCAGTCGAGCCGGACTTCATCCGGGAAGTACCGCGCCGGGACACGTAACGCAGCTGCACTATGGACGGAGGAGAGAGCATCAGTTTCGACTGAATCCGCGATTTCCTCCGTCCTCCCCAACTCGATTTCGCTCACTGGTCAAGCAGCCGCAGGCTGTCTTTTCCCCCGCACCACCTTTCGGTTGATTGGCCGGGTCCTGTGCACCGTTCCGCCGCCTTCCCGCGGCGCTTTTCGGTTGTCCCGGTACCCCTCAACTCATTGACTTAGGCGCGAAAACGTGTTAGTATTCTCTAATTTTCCACAAAAGCGACACGCCGTGTCCCGCGTGCTGAAAAGAAACAAACATGATCTCAACCGTTTACCAGGGCGTCTTCGAAACCGGATACGACATCACGTTCCGCGACCGGCTACCGACGTTCGGGCACAAAGACGCCAAGGCCAACGGCTACATCGATCCCGCCAACGACCGCATCGTGATCAGACGTGGTCTCTCCCCCAACGACCGGGCCCTCACGCTGCTCCACGAGATCGTCCACGACTGCTATCCTGAGTGGAGTGAAGCAGACGTCGAATCGTGCGCGCAGTTCGTCTACCAACGGCTCTCGAGAGAAGACCGCGGGATCGTCCAGTTCCTCGCGACGGACCCGGACGGGACCGGCGCCGCGGCCGGCAGTGAAGACGCCGGAGCCTGAACCGCGCCGCCCCACCGGCGCGTTCGACCAGCAGCTTCCGATCGTGGTCCTGCTGGTGATCATCGACGTGGCGCTGCTCGCGCTCGCGCTCTACTTCATCCAAGAAGGCATGGCACAGCGCGCCAATCCCGATGTCCGTTTCTTCGTCCGCTTCCCGGCCGAGCTCCTGCCGCTGGCCTATGTCGCCGCGCTGCTGTTGCTACCGAACTTCGCGGTCACGGGACTCGCGCTCGCGCGGAACCTCTACCGCCGCCGCTGGCCGTGGGTGACGACGTTCGTCTCAGCGATACTGCTCGCGGTCATCACCGCGGTCGTCGGCTGGGACGGCGTCGTGACGATCATCAGTCCGTAGGTCCCAGGCCTTCCGTCGAGTGGCCGCCTGACCTCCGAACCGGCACAATGAGGCTGCGCCCCGGTAGCTCAACGGATAGAGCAGCGCCCTTCTAAGGCGAAGGTTGTAGGTTCGATTCCTACCCGGGGCACAGAAGCGTCCGTCGTCCGCGTTACTACTCCGCGCGGATTCCGGCATAATGAACAATGCCGTTGCGATATGCAACGCATGGTGGCTGTAGCTCAGTCTGGTTAGAGCGCCAGTTTGTGGTACTGGAGGTCGTGGGTTCGAGCCCCATCAGCCACCCCAAAGTAAGTAACCATACTAATCATCTATGAAATACGCCGTTATTTCAGACAGCCACGACAACTTCTACAATCTCGACCAAGCCGTTAAGCGGATTCTAGAAGAAGGAATCAAGACCTGCTTTCATTTAGGTGACTACTGTGCCCCGGGTTTCGTGAAGGCGATGACTGACTATGCTGACCTCCGGTGGATTTGTGTTTGGGGAAATGTCGATGGAGCCAAAGCAAAAACCCTATTGCAGTTCGGATCTCGGGAAAACTTTGACATAGTTGACGAATCTTTTCGGGAATATGAAGCATCCGAGGGTCTGATTTTCATCACTCATTTTCCGCTTCTCGCTCAGAATGCGGCTGCGTCAGGAAAGTACAGAGCCGCGTTCTATGGCGACAACCACACCAAGCACTCAGAAGTGGTGGGAGATACTTTGCTGGCTAATCCCGGCGAACTAGCTGGCTTCAAGAGTGGTCAGCCAAGCTTCGGGATTTATGACTCGGAAACCAACGAGTTCCAAATCGTTGACTTGGATGACTTCCGAGTCACCAAATAGGGGATTCACCGTGTGTAACCCTGAGCCTATCCCGGTATCGGGCGGCATGCTACCCTCAAGGCAAGCATGGATATCAAAAGAATCTTCCTCGTCTCGTTGATCGGGTCGTTGAGCGTCAGCGCCCTCATCGGCATCATGATTTTCCTGGTCGGCGACTTCGACGAGCTGCAGGTCCGGGTATTGCTCACGACGCTGATGTTCGGCCTGTACAGCCTGACCGGCCTGTGCTCCGCCACGCTTTATGAAAAAGGCCGGTACCAGACATATGCCGCGGCCGCGATCGGCACCTCGGTCGCCGCCTTCGTCCTCGGCCTGATCAGTATCTGGGGCAGCGACCCCGGCGAGGGGCTCCTCAAGCTGACCCTTGCTTCCCTGGTGGCCGCCGTCGGGATGGCGCATGCCGCCCTGCTCCTGCGTATCGCGCCGAAGAACCCGGCGGTGCGGTGGTCGCTCACGCTTACCAACGCATGCATCGCGATCGTCGCGGCGATGCTCATCCTACTGATCCTGGATACTGAGATCGGAGAGGCAGATTCCTACTTCCGGCTGCTCGGCGTATTCGCGATCCTGGACGTGCTGGGAACGGTGGTGACGCCGCTGCTTCAGAAATTCGGCTCGGCGGCGGACCTGCCGTCCGGGGACGATAGCGTCTAATCGGCACATGACCCGCGCCCTGCTCTTCGGACTGATCGCTTCCAGCGCACTGGTCGCCGGCAGCCTGATCGGTACGCATTGGCGGGTTCCGAAGCGATTGCTCGCCGTCATGCTGGCGTTCGCCGGCGGGGCGCTGATCGCGGCCCTGTCCTATGAATTGTTCGACGAAGCCTTCCGCCAGGGCGGGGCGGTCACGGCCGGCGGAGCGCTCCTGGCCGGTGCCGCGGCCTTCATCGCCCTGGACGAGCTGCTCCTGGACCGGTTCCGGAAACTTGCGACCGGCCTGGCCCTGCTGGTGGCGGTCACGCTGGACGGCATTCCGGAGAATCTCGCGCTCGGTACCACCTTGGTGACCGACGCAGGGTCCCTGGCCCTGCTGGTGGCGATCTTCGTTTCGAACTTCCCGGAAGCGTTGGTCGGTGCCTCGAAGATGCGCCAAAAAGGGCAGTCGGTGCGGGCGATCAACCTGATCTGGCTGGCGACGGCGGTGCTTCTGGCAGGGGCGGTCGCCGGCGGCGCCTCGTTATTCGCGGCCTCACCTCCCGGGACGCTTTCGATGGCACTCGGATTCGCCGCGGGGGCCGTCCTGGCTTCGCTGGCCGACACCGTGATGCCGGAAGCCTACCGCGACGGTGGTCCGCTCGTGGCGTTCGCGACGGTGGCCGGTTTCTTCGTATCGTTCATGCTGAATACGATATGATGCGAACGTGCCGAAAAAAACACAACCGGCGATCCGCACCCGCGGGCTGACCAAGTATTACGGCAAGACCCGCGGCATCGAGAAACTTGACCTCACGGTGGAGCGGGGCGAAGTCTTCGGGTTCCTCGGGCCGAACGGCGCCGGCAAAAGCACCACGATCAACCTGTTGATGGGTTTTCGGCGGCCGACCGCCGGCACCGCACGCGTGCTCGGGATCCCGGCCGGCCCGGACGCGGTCACCGTCCGCCGCCGGATCGGGTACATGCCGGGTGAACTGGCGCTCTACGAGAACATGCGGGTCCGGGATTTCCTGGCCTACTGCGGGAATCTCCGCGGCGGCGTGGATAAGGATTATGTGAACGAGCTGGCCGAACGGTTCACGCTCGACACCAGCAAGAAGATCAAGGACCTTTCGAAAGGTAACAAGCAGAAGGTCGCGCTCGTGCAGGCCTGGATGCACCGGCCCGACCTGCTGATCCTCGACGAGCCGACCAGCGGCCTCGATCCGATCGTGCAGCAGGAGTTCCACGAACTGGTGCACGAATCCAAGAAGCGTGGCGTGACCGTGTTCCTCTCGTCGCACGTGCTGTCGGAAGTCGAGCACATCTGCGACCGTGCGGCGATCATCAAGGAGGGCCGCCTGGTGGCACTCGAGAGGCTGGCTTCGCTCCGCAAGCGGGCGCTCCGGCACATCGAGGTCGTATTCGCGAAGCGACCACCCAAGCACGTCCTCGCATCCCTGGCCGGCGTGAGCAAACGCAGGCTCGACGGCCGCACGCTCCGCTGCAACATCCATGGTCCGATGGATCCGCTGGTCCGGGCGCTGGGAAGGCACCGGGTGGAAAACCTGGTGATCGAGCCGGCCAGTCTCGAGGAGCTGTTCTTCGAGGAGTACGACGAGGGTGCGCCATGATGTCCCGCGGCATCATGCGGAAGGCCCTCCGTGATTATCGGAAGAGCATGTTCTGGTGGTCGCTGGGAAGTTTCGCGTTGATCCTGTTCGTGGTCGCGCTGTACCCGACGTTCAAGGATACGACCAGCCTGACCCAGCTCTACCAGTCGTCCGAAGAAATCGTGGCGCTGGTCGGACAGCAGGACATCACCACGCCGGTCGGGTTCCTGACCCAGGAAATCTTCTCGATCATGGCGCCGCTGTTCCTGATCATTTACGGGATCAGCTTGGGGGCGGGCTCGATCGCCGGGGAAGAAGGCCGCCGGACGCTGCCGCTCCTATTGGCCAATCCGGTTTCGCGCGGCCGGATCGTATACGAGAAGTATGCCGCCATGAAAGTCGCCTTGCTGGTGATCGCGGTAGTTGTCTTCGTGAGTATCGCCGTACTGGCCCCGCTGTTCGAGATGGACAACCTGGACCTGGCCAAGCTGGCGACGGCCTCCTTCATGACATTCCTGATCGGCCTGGCGTTCGCATCGATCGCGTTCCTCGTCGGAGCGCTGTCCGGCAACCGGGCCGCCGCGACCGGCATCGCCAGTGCCCTGGGGCTCGGCATGTACCTGCTGTACGTGATGGAGCAGTTGGTCGATTCGCTCGAGCCGTACCGATGGCTGAGCCTGTTCCATTACTTCGAGCCGGGTACCGTCCTGGCGGAGTTCCCGTCCGCGGAGAACGTGCTCGTGCTGGGGGCGGTCTCCATCGTCGGATTCGGCTTGTCGCTCCTCGTGTTCCGCGGCCGCGACGTGCGGGCTTGAGCGGAAACAGTATAATTCCACGTACGCGCCCGTAGCTCAGCGGATTAGAGCACCTGGCTTCGGACCAGGGGGTCGGAGGTTCGAATCCTTCCGGGCGCGCAGGCAGGACGGGCTATACTGGAACACATGAAAGTAGTTGTCCTCGGCGGCGGCCGTTCGAGCGAGCACGAGGTCTCGTTGTCTTCGGCGAAAGCGGTGCGGGACGGGCTCCGCGAGGCCGGCCACGAGGTCCATTACGTCGAGATCGGCAAGGATGGCACCTGGAGCCATGGGGACAAGGAGGTAGCCCTGCATCCCGGCAGGGGGTTGCTCGATGCGGAGGTCGTCTTCCCGGTACTGCACGGTCCGTACGGCGAGGACGGCACGCTCCAGGGCATGCTCGAACTGCTGGATGTCGCGTACGTCGGCAGCGGATCGCACGCCTCCGCGGTGTGCATGGACAAGGCGGTATTCAAGGAGTGGATGGCACACCACGATATCCCGCAGGTACGCTACGTGACGCTTCGGCATCCGGTCGAGGCGGACGACCGGCAGCGGATCGCGGAGCTCGGGTGGCCGGTCTTCGTGAAGCCGTCGCGACTCGGTTCGTCGGTGGGCATCGGCAAGGCCGGCTCATCCGAGGAGCTCGAAACGGCGCTCACGGAAGCCTTCCGTCACGACTCGGTCGTGCTGGTCGAGGCGGCGTCGCCGGGCCGCGAGGTCGAAGTGGCGGTACTGGGCACGAAGGAGCTGGTCACCTCGCCGCCGGGCGAGATCATCCTGCAGGGTGCGGACTGGTATGACTACGAGGCGAAGTACACGGAGGGCGGGATGCGGCTGCAGGTGCCGGCCGGGCTTACCAAGGACCAGACGGCCGGGGTGCAGGACCTTGCCGCCCGCGTCTTCCGCGTGACCGGCAGCAGCGGCATGGCCCGGATCGACTTCTTCGTCGAGGACGGCCGGGTGCTCGTCAGCGAAAGCAACACGATCCCCGGCTTCACGGCTACGAGCGTCTACCCCAAGCTGATGGAGGCGGCTGGCGTCGGGTTCGCCGATCTGCTCAACCGGCTGCTCGAGGACGCCCGGGCGGATTACGCGCACTATAGACAGCGGGAGCACTAGGCTTTATGCTAGCCTGCCATGCATCATCGTACCGAGCACGAACCGGTCGATTTCCATGAACCCATCCCGACGGAGGGACTGGAGGTCGAAGGCTGGAAAGAGATACCGGTCCAGGAGAACGGCGAGCCGCTCGTCGCGCTCGGGCCGTTCAGCGGCGGTCCCTACGACCGCCTGCTGACGGATTCCCTGTACTGGAGGGAGCGAGACAATTCCCCGTATGAACGAGGTGCTCTCGAGGGCAGCCTGCTTGGCGTCTATGCCAGGCAAGGCGTCGCGGATCGCCTGGTGCAGGCGGAGGCGTCATTGCCGCCAGGACACCATCTTGCCGTATGGGACGCCCAGCGCACGCTGGAACTCCAGGGTTCGCTCTACGAAGCGTTCTACCAGGAGCTCCACCGGCTGCATCCGGACTGGCCCGAAACCCGGTTGGCGGAACACACGCAGCGGTACGTCTCCCTTCCTTCGACCGATCCCGATCGTCCTTCCCCGCACAACACCGGCGGTGCGGTGGACGTGGACATCTTCCGGCTTCCGGAAACGGTCGAGGGCCGTGTCCAGGAGACCGATAGCCGCATCAGGACGATCGGCGAAGATCCGGACCATGCCTCAGAAGTGTATGAGTTGGAGATGGAACGGTTGGCCATGCTGACCCGGCATGCCGAACCGCTCGGTTTCGGAACGTTACGCGACCACGGGGATGCTCCCGCGGCAGCGGACTACTTCGAACGGCTCGCGGCCGAGCGACCGCTGGACGGCGCCGAGACCCAGGCCCGGGACAATCGGCGATTGCTCTATAACGTTATGAAAGCGGCAGGTATGCAGCCGTTCCAAAGTGAGTGGTGGCATTACAACGCGCCGGAAAGCCAGATGGGAGCCCGGGTGGCCGGCCGGCCGGTCGCTGGGTACGGGGCGGTGGAGCTGACTCCCGACCTCCAGGAGTATGAAGCGATGCGTCGCGGCCATCTGGTGGGTACCGTCCGCTTGCTCCAAGGTGGCGGGAAGCTGCAATCTCCCCAACTCCGCTTCCTGCACGAGGTAAGCAAGCGGACCGGCGATCTTCGCAAGACCTCGCTTCCCAAAGCGGAAAAGATCCGTCCGGCTGCCTAGGCAGTGTCGAACGTGACCATGCTGTAGGCGGGGCGGCCTTTCCGCATCACCTCGCCGACCGGCTCGACGTCGTGTCCGCCGGCCCTGGGACGGTTGACCAACTTCCTTCCGTGCACCAGCGAGGTGCCGCCGCCACCGTCCAGGTTCAGCGCGGCCCGTGCGCCAAGCCCGATGAAGACCCGGGCCAGCTCGTCCAGCCGGATACCGGTGTCCGGATTGGTGGCATCATGGAATCCGTGCATGGATTGCGACGACTGGCCGTCCACCGCCACCGTCCAGATACGCTTGTCGTCATACCCGATAGCGGTACGTTGGACCCGCTCCGCGGTCCAGTCGTCGTCCAGTTCCTCCCGCCAGGTCTCCGGGATGCCTTCGTAGGTGCTTCCGGGGCCGACGAGTGACGCGCCGTCCGCGACCAACGCCGGTCCGGCGGTCAGCAGGTACCCGCCCCGGCGCGGAAGATCACCGACCGCGCCGATCCGTATGTCGTTGCCGTCGGCATACAGCGCTCCGCGCCGATCCGCCCAGTGTTTCCCGAACGGAGCGGTGACGACCCGTCGCCCCGGGATGCGCACGGTGCCGAGCGGCCGTCCTGAGCGCCGGCAGAAGAACCCTCCCACGACGGCGTGTTCCGCCCCGGTGCGCCGGCAGTAGTCGACCAGCCGTTCCGGGGTACGTACGGCATCCACGCGGAGGGCAGTGCCGGGACGGGGAAACGTGGCGATGTGGACGGTCGTGCGGAGGCCCCCGGCGAGGGTGAGCGGCACCGTGGCAAGGGCGGGAGCGATATCCGATCGTTCCGTCGCGCGAACCAGCGTTTTCAGGGTGGTTTCGGCCATTTGTTTCTTTCTTACGCTACGACCGCCTCCCGCTTCCGTCAATCGGGCTGACCGCTCGCGAACCGTCGGCTATACTGTGCTACTGCGGGTGCATAGCTCAATCGGTAGAGCAGTTGCCTCTTAAGCAATTGGTTGGGGGTTCGAGTCCCTCTGCACCCACAAGTCCCCTCGCGCTCCCCCTCGCTCGCGTTTGTCGGAAATCCGCTCCGTTTCCCGCTATACTGGGCTCAGCATGACGATTCAGCTACCCCGTCTCCTGGTCATCGAACTCACGGTCATCGCCGGTGGCGTGATCCTCTACTTCGCCGCCGGACTGTTGTCCGAGTTCGCCTCGATCGCGCTGATCGTCGCGTTCTCGATCCTGCTGACCTACGCGCTGTTGCCGGCGGTGAACCGGCTGAGCGCGTTCCGGTATATCCCGCGGGCATTGGCGATCCTGGCCGTCTACGTAGGCATGGCGACCGCGCTGGCGGTATTCGTCGCGTTGATCTCGGTGCCGCTCGCCGACCAGATCGAGCAATTCGCGGATGACTATCCGCAGTACCAGGCGCAATTCGAGTCAGGGATCCCGGAGACCCAGCAGTGGCTGGAAGACCGGCGGGTCGATTACGACCTCCAGACCTCCGCCGACCAGTTCGTGGACCGGTTGGAGGACAGCGCGGCCGGCGTAGTCAGCCGGACCGGCTCGATCCTCGCCAGCTTCTTCGGGACGATCTCTTCCGTGTTCTTCGTCCTCTTCGTGACCGCGTACTTCCTGCATTCGGGGAGCCGGTTCGTGGACCGGCTGATCCAGCTGTTCCCGAAACGGCGGCAGCGCTTCGTGCGGAAAGTGGCGCATGATTACGACCGCATCCTCGGCCGGTTCGTCCGCGGCCAACTGCTGATCGCGCTCATCGTGGCGGTGGCGGTGGGGCTGTTCGCCAAACTGATCGGCTTGCCGTATTCGGTGATCGTCGGGGTGGTCGCCGGCATCACCGCCCTGATCCCGGTGATCGGCGCCTTGCTCGGCATGGTGGTGCCGATCCTGATCGCGGCGCTCGTCAGCCCGATCCTGATCCCGATATTCATCGCCTTCTTCCTCCTGCTGAACGAGTTCACGGACAAGATCCTGTATCCGCGGATCGTCGGCCGGGCGGTGGAACTGCATCCGCTGATGGTCTTCTTCGGCCTGCTGGTCGGGGTGCAACTGGCCGGGATCGCCGGGGCGTTGCTGGCGACGCCGCTGCTCGGCCTGCTCAAGGTGACGCTGATTTCCATCCGGAATTCCACAGGATACGCGAGGCCTTAGACCGATGGCTGCCAAGAAGCATGTGGTCGTGTTTGATTTTGACGGGGTGATCGCCGACAGCTTCGCCCTGCACCTGTCGTGCTGGCAGAAGGTGCTGGGCGACCTCGGCGCGTCGCTGCCGGAGGACGCGATCCGGAAAGCGATCGGGTGGAGCTCGTTCGACACGGCCCGCGTGCTGGTGAAGGAAGCCGGTGCCGCCGCCAAGCCGGATGAAGTGGCGAAGCGCAAGGTCGCGTTGTTCAACGAGCGGGCGCATAAGGAACTGCTGTTGATGCCAGGTGCGGTCGAGGCGGTAACGCGGCTGCGGGATGAGTTCTATGTGGCGGTGATGTCCGGACGGACCGGGGAGACGGTGCGGGCGGCACTCGACCGGTTCGGGATCGCGGAGCTGCTGGACACGGTGGTGACGGCCGACGACCTCCAGCCGGCGGACGAACTGGACGACTTGTTGAGCCTGGTATTCGAACGGCTCACGCTGAAGCGCGGCGCCGGCGTCGTCGTGGACGACTCGCGGAACGGCCTGTTGGCCGCCGAACGGGCGGGGATGAAGTCGGTCGCGTTCGATTCCAACCCGACGTACGCGATCGACCACTCGATGGCAGACGCGGTGATCGGCTCGCTCGACGAGCTGCAGGCCGAGCTGCTGCACGCGGTGTTCGGTTAGGCGGCGCGGGCCGCCCGTGCCGGCTACCGGCTGAAGAACTCGCGGTAATTCTCTACACTGGATGGTGGTCGGATGCACGGCCGCATTCCGGGATCGTCTAATGGTAGGACGCCAGACTCTGAATCTGGTAATCGGGGTTCGAATCCCTGTCCCGGAGCATGAATGACTGCGCGAAGTGTCAATTTGTTACCATTCAACAGAAGAGGACAATGAACGAATTTCTGTATGCCGTTTAGTATTTCAAAATTTCGCAACGCGAAGCAGCCCTCAAATAGATACCAGTCAAGGATCGAGGCGCTTAAGCGTAATGGAATTTCTACAAACTACATCGAAGAAGCGGTAAAGGGTGTTGTAGGGAATGTGAACCAGGGCGTTGAATCCCTGGTTGTTTATGGCGAACCCCAAAGCGGCAAGACAGAAATGATGATTGCCTTAACAGCGAAGCTGCTAGATGAGGGTAGGCAAATTGTAGTGGAACTACTGAATGATAACCTTCAGCTTAGGGACCAAAATCTAGAACGTTTTCAAAAGTCGGGCCTTAACCCGACGCCGATAGACATAGCAGATTTTCTTGAGGAAAAAGTTGGACAGAAACAATGGGTCGTCTTTTGTAAAAAGAATTCGAACGATTTATCGAAGTTAATCTCTCATGTAGGGCATTACAAGGGACTCGTGGTGGTTGATGACGAGGCGGATTACGCTTCTCCTAACTCAAAAATTAATCGAAACGAGACTACAAAAATTAACACATTGATTGGAAAATTGTTACGTAAAAAAGGAACGTATATTGGGGTTACGGCAACACCTGCGCGCCTAGACTTAAATAATACCTTTGATAATCTGACGGAAAAGTGGGTGGAGTTCGGAAGCCATGAACACTATGTGGGAAAAGATATATTCTTTCCTCTGGGCGCCAGCGGCAACGTAGAGTATTCACTGGAAATCCTCCCCGACATTTACGCTGACGCCAAGCACCTGCGAACGGCGTTGCTTAGTTTCTTAGTAAATGTTGCTTATATTAATCTTCATGCTGAAACACGAGAGCGCTGGAGTGATGGCGTACTCGAAGAAGACATCCCGTTCACATTTTTAGTCCACACTAGCGGGAAGAAAGACGATCACGCTGATGATGCAAGAGACGTGAATAAAGTGTTTGACGTTTTGTCTGATAAGGAATCAGCAAAGTTTGAGCAGTATGCAAGAGAGTTGTACGAAGTCGCAAGCAAGAAAACCGGTGACGAGGAGTTTGCGGAGCAAATCACCCTCTTTGTGATAGATAACATCAACCGCAAAAAGGTGACAGTGCTAAACAGTAAAAGGAAAAGCTCCGTTGATCCCACTGACCCTCCAGCATTGTTTAGCGTCACAATTGGGGGAAATATAGTTTCTCGCGGTGTGACCTTTAATAATTTGCTTGGTATGTTCTTCACTCGCGACTCTAAGCACAAGCTACAGCAAGACACGTATATTCAACGAGCACGTATGTTCGGAAATCGTAAGAAGTACCTGTCTCACTTTGAGCTTACAATTCCCGAAAGTTTGTACGACGATTGGCACAGGTGTTTTGTATATCATCATCTTTCGCTCGAAAGTATTCGGAATGACGATGGTGCTCCTATCTGGCTAGCTGATAGCCGCATTCAGCCGGCGGCCGGCCCAAGTATTGATAAACGGCACGTTGTGACCGATCAAGGAGAAATGTCGTTTGCAATTTTTGAGTACAACCCTAAGGCAGAAGAAATTATTCACTCATCTAATTACGGAAACGATCAAAAATTAAATCTTTTACATGAACTAGTAGGAGAAAAGGCGTTTCCTGAGTACCTGGTCCGGTATGTAAAAGTTAGAAGCAGGAATATATCGAAGGACGTAGCTTTTCTCGGCACGCGAAACATTGGCAAAGAAACTCAGGGCCACGACACTTTAACTCGACGCAAAGGTTTCATTGGCGGTGACGAAATCAGCAGATACCCTGATGCAGTACACTACATAAAAATCTTAGTTAACGAGAATCAGCAGGCGCGCATACTATACAAGGCTTCCGGAGCGGCGAAGTTCATCAAGAACACAAAGAATGCTTAACTACACCTTTTTTCACGGTTCCGCCTTAGTGCGAATAGTTCAGGATTCTAGGACAAAAGGAGCGAGTCTCTTTTACGATAACGATACTTACCTAATCAACGAGAACACCGCTATTTACATGAAGCATAGCACCAGTCGGTTAAGTCCTTGGCAATTCTCATTTCATCAAGAACATACAGATCGAGTTAATGAGCTTGAAAATAAGTGCAAAAAGCTTTTTATTGCGCTTATTTGTTACGACGATGGAATCTGCTGCCTTTCTCTTGATGAGTACAGAAAAGTGATTCATGAAGATGACGTGGATAACACTAAATCGATTCGAATTTCGCGTCTCAGAAATGAGAAATACAAGGTGACGGGGAGCGATGGGAAATTAGCGTACAAAATCGGTAATTCACATTTCCCAGATAAGATTTTCCAACAATGAAAAGCCTAAAAACTCAAAAAGTGTCTTCTAGAATCTTGCCTGTTCATCCATTCCCAGCAAGGATGGCCCCTGAGATTGCCCTCAAGCACCTTAGTCGTAAAACCAGAAAAAAGCGCTTAACTGTCCTTGACCCAATGATGGGTTCGGGAACGATTCCGGTCATCGCGGCCTCAACCGGTCATCGCGCGATTGGTTATGATGTCGACCCCTTAGCTGTAATGGTTTCAAATGCTTGGGGAAAATCGCTGAACTCCAGGAAATATCTTGCGGCAGTTAAGCGGGTGATCGATAGCTCAAAGAAAGATCGCAAGAAATACAAGTTTGAGGACAAAGAAACTCAGGAGTATGCGAATTTCTGGTTTGACGCAAAAGTGCAACAAAGACTCCATGCTTTATCAGTTGCAATAAGCAACGAGCCAAAAAGTCTCCTCTCTGCTCTTTGGTGTGCATTCAGTAAGCTCATTATCACTAAGAATGCGGGCGCTTCCCGCGCTAGAGATGTTTCACATAGTAGGCCACACCGAGTAAGAGAATTCGCAAGCTTCGATCCAAGAGATGAGTATTTAAAATCAGCAAAAGCGGTTCTGAAGCGTCATGTGGACTTGGGGGAATCGAGATCGCCTGCTATATCTCTGCGTCGCGCAGATGCGAGGAAGCTGCCATTGCCAAGCTCATCCGTTGACGTTGTATTAACTTCACCGCCTTATTTGCAGGCCATTGATTATTTAAGAGGCCACAAACTAGCTCTTATTTGGATGGGCCATACGATACCCGAGCTTAGAAAAATTCGTTCGAGTAGTATTGGAAGCGAAAGGGGCTACAGTTCCGATCAGTATCAAAGGGTTCTAAACCGCTCAGTAACAACCGAACTAGATCGCAGGTCTACTAGAATCGCGCTGCGGTACATATTCGATCTCGACAAAGTAATTGAGGAAATGTCTCGGGTGGTCAAAAAGAACGGCCACATTACCTTCGTGGTGGCGGAAGCTACTATTTGCGGGAATTCCGTCAAGGTTAGCGAAATAGTTTGCGGATTGGCAAGCAGATACTCGTGGAAAGAGATTGGCAGGTTTGTTAGGCCCCTAGAGGTTTCGCGCCGGTATTTACCCCCTCCAACCAAGGGAAAAAATTCATTAGATAAGCGAATGAAAGAAGAAGTTTGTATTACCTTTAGCAATAGGAGGTAGTGGAACCATAAGGTTCTAGACCCGACCGGCGAGCCATGAAAGAAAAGCTATTGGCGGTATTTGGCTACGCAGTCATGGGTCTGATCGGCCTTGCTGTACTTGCCGGCCTTGGCATCTATCTGTGGGGGAGTAGCTATACGTATGATGCGTCGGCAGAGAGCGAGCAGAAGAAGTTACAGGCCGACATGCCAAAAGTCAAAGCTCAGGTCGAGGAGTGTATCGGCTTCAAGGAATCTGCTGAACTCGCGGGGCGTTCCCGGGGCGAGGCTATAACTAAAAACGGCGGAACACTACCAGCTACCTTCCGTGCTTCATCAGTAGATCGCACTATTGCTCGATATGAGGCCGTGAAGGCTACTTGTGATCCGCTTATTAAGAAGTATGAGCAGAATTATTCGAGGCTAGTTCATCTCGCTCAGGAAAGCGCTCGGAATAAGAAGAACGCATTTGAAAAGTGGCTCACTCGTAATGAGAAACCACCCGTGGAAACGTTTCAATTCCAGGCGCAGTACAAAGCCTGCTTTCCTGGCTGCCGCACGCAGATTATTCCTTAATTTTCATCACGCAATAGCTGGAATGGTTCCAGACCCGACCGCCGAGCCAATAGGGAAGGTTTAGAACCGCCCTCAGAAACCCCTCAACTGTGTCGAATAAGCTGAAATCCAGCCACCAACCCGAGTGCTGTTTTTTTAAACTAACGCCGAAAATCTCTCAACGGCCTTCAAACCATTGGTTCCCAACCCGACTAACTTCACTTCAGAATGACCGAGAGCGTATAGTTGGAAGCAATGCCGAATACAAAAATCCAAAAGTTTAGACGTCTCAACCTCATAGCGGCTGCCCTGCACGCAATCCAGGGGATTGTCATTCTTCTTTTGGCGACTGATTTTAAGTTGCCGCTCAATCTCAATTTTCTGCAATTCAACACGACTACCCAGTCGCTTGAACCGGCTGCCCGCACGATTGTCGATGTTCCGTTGGCCTGGCTGGTGATCGCGTTCCTGCTCACGTCGGCGCTGGCCCACCTGATTATCGCCACGACCGGCCGTGCCCGATATGAACGCGACCTCGCCAAAGGCATCAACCGGTTCCGGTGGGTCGAGTATGCCGTTTCCGCTAGCACGATGATGGTGGCGATCGCGATGCTGGTCGGTATTTACGACCTGGCGACGTTGACCGTTCTTTTCATCGTGACGGCGGTAATGAACCTGATGGGCCTGACGATGGAAGTACTCAACCAAACCACCCAGAGGACCAACTGGTTGCCCTTCTGGATCGGCTGCCTGGCCGGAATCGCACCTTGGGTCGCGGTCGCGCTCTACCTCGGGTCTGGTGCAGCCTACGGCTCGGCCGCACCGACGTTCGTCTACGGCATCTTCTTCAGCATGTTCCTGTTCTTCAACTGCTTCGCGATCAACATGCTGCTGCAGTACAAGAAGGCGGGGAAGTGGGCAGACTACCTTTATGGTGAGCGCGTCTACATCCTGCTCAGCCTGTTCGCCAAATCAGCCTTGGCCTGGCAGGTATTCGCGGGGACGCTCCGACCGTAACGTATTGGCAGAAATGACGACTAATGGCACCCAACCCGACTGCTGAGCCAATAGGGATGGGTTAGAACCATCATCAAGAAACCCCTCAACGGCCTTGAATAAAACAGAAATCTAGTTACCAACCCGAGTGCTTGTCTGGGGTACCAAGGTTCGATAAAGTCCGTAACGGTCTTGACATACTGGTTCCCAACCCGACTGAGGGCGCCTTACTATTGAGTCATGAGCACCAACGCCTTAGATATTACTTTCATTACCAGCAACCAGAAAAAGGCCGAGCACTATAAAGGTTTACAATAATAGAGATGAAGAATCGACCTGCCCTCTATATTGTCCTCGGCTTTGTGATCGGAATGACCCTGAGCGGAGTTTTCGCTACCATCGCGGTTAACAGCGAGAATAACGGAATGATGGGAATGATGGGAATGCAGCGGGGGAGTATGGCTTCCGACCGGCACTTCATCGAACAGATGATCCCGCACCACGACGATGCGGTGAAGATGGCTCGGGTGGCACAGACCCGGGCGGAGCACCCCCAAATCAAGAATCTAGCCGACGATATCGAGATCACGCAAACGAAAGAAATCGAAGAAATGCGGGAATGGTACCGAGATTGGTACGGAAAGGATCCGGCTACCGGTGGCGTGAGCGACCATCACGACATGTCTGGAATGCAAAACGGAATGATGGGCAACTCCAAGGATTTAGAATCTCTTGAGGACGCCAAGCCGTTCGACAAGGCGTTCATCGAGCAGATGATCCCGCACCACCAAATGGCGGTGATGATGGCCCAGATGGTGCAGCAGACTGCGCGACATGATGAAGTGCGCCAGCTTGCCGGCGACATCATCGAGGCGCAGAACCGGGAAATCGACCAGATGCGTCAGTGGTACCGAACATGGTACGGGTCAGGAGTATAAGCGTGAGCGGCCACAACAGCCACTAGGTCGAACCGCCTCACCCCCACCACCTATGCTCTACCGTTGCCCGATGCATCCCGATCAGCAGTCGGAGAAGCCGGGGCTGTGTCTAATATGTGGCATGGACCTGGAACCGGTAATTACCGGCGAGCAGGCTGGACATGCAGCGCAAGAGCGAGACTCGATGATTCGCCGCCGCAAGGTCCGGTTTTCCAGTTCGGCACTTCTGACGCTGGTGGTGATTATATTGTCATTACCGTTTGAGTTGCCGGGCAAACACTACCTGATGCTGGTTTTGACGGCAGTTGTGGTTTTTGGGATCGGGCGAGAATTCTTCATCGCGGGTATCCCGGCGTTCGTGAAGAGGGCTCGCCCGAATATGGACACTCTAATTGCCATTGGCACCTCAACCGCTTTACTTTTCAGCGCCTACGTCACGTTTACCGGAGGTGAGGCTGTCTACTATGAAGTAGCGGCGGCGATTGTGACGCTAATTCTGCTCGGCCGTTATCTCGAAGCACTCTCCAAGAAGCGTGCCGGGGATGCCATTACCAAGCTCTTAGAGCTGGGCGCGAAGAAGGCGCGGGTGGTCCGTGATGGCACGGAGACAGAGGTCGATGTGGCAGAAGTCGTGAAGGGTGATATAGTCCGCGTTCGTCCAGGCGAGAAAATTCCCATCGATGGCATTATTGTCGAAGGGACGTCAGCGATCGACGAATCTTTAGTGACCGGTGAAAGTATCCCAGTCGAGAAAACTGTCGGGGATGCCGTAATCGGTGCCAGCATCAACCAGGAGGGTTCGTTACTCGTTAGGGTCGAGAAAGTCGGCATCGAGACGGTTTTAGCCCAAATCGTGAAGATGGTAGAGGCGGCCCAGACCAGCCAAGCTCCGATTGAGCGGTTGGTTGATACCGTATCTCGCTACTTTGTCTGGGCAGTACTGGCCCTGGCGGTGCTAACGCTCGTCTTATGGCTGATGGTCGGGAACGTTCCGCTGGCGACCGCCTTCATCTATATGGTTTCGGTGTTGATCATCGCCTGTCCCTGTGCACTCGGTTTGGCAACGCCGATGTCGGTGATGGTAGGCACCGGCAAGGGAGCGGAGCTTGGCATCATTATCAAGAAGGCCGAGGTGCTTGAGAAATCGAAACAGATTACGGCAATTGTCTTCGACAAGACCGGAACGATTACGGTCGGCAAGCCGAAGGTGACCGCAGTGAAAATCAGGCGAGGGTCGAAGCGGGACGCCCTGGCATATGCCGGAGGCCTCGAATCGCATTCTGAACATCCGTTAGCCCGAGCGATTACCGAGTATGCGAAAAGAAAGAAAGTCCGGCTGCCGGACGTCACCGGGTTCAAGGCCGTGGTGGGGCAAGGAGTTATCGGCCACATCAAACGAGCTGAATACTTCGTGGGCAGTACCAAGCTGGCTACGGCGCGGAAGGTACTGGATGATGAGGCTCGAACAGAAATCACCGCGATGGAAGCTGACGGCATGACGGTACTGGTGCTCGGGGATACCAAGGGCATCATCGCCGCATTCGGGGTCAAGGATACTCCGCGTCCAGAATCGAAGACGGTCGTGGCGGACCTTACCCGTCGCGGCCTGCACCTCGTTATGCTCACTGGCGACAACCGGACGGTAGCCAGGGTAATTGCCGGTGAAGTCGGCATCGAGCACGTCGAGGCGGAAGTCGCGCCCGAAGATAAAGTGCGGGTGATTACCGAACTTCAGGAAAAAGGATACTTCGTGGCGATGGTCGGTGACGGTATTAACGACGCCCCGGCGTTGACGCAGGCGGACGTCGGCATTGCGATTGGGACCGGCACCGATGTGGCTATCGAATCAGGGGACATGGTGCTCGTACGAGGAGACATCCGTAAAGCGGCGACGGCAATCAAGTTGTCACAAAAGACCTTCACCAATATAAAGCAGAATCTTTTCTGGGCATTTTTCTACAATGCCGCTCTCATACCAGTAGCTATGATCGGTAAGATCAACCCGATCCTGGCGGCTGGTGCGATGGCATTCTCATCAGTAAGCGTGGTTTTGAACGCCGCCCGTCTAAAGCGTCTCCGCATTAGCGAAGACAAGATTGGGGACCACATTGAACCTTCCTAAAGTTCTCTACCGCGTTTGTTGGGTTATCTTAGCGGCTATACTTATTTATGCATTAATACAAGGGTTAACATCATGAACGCACTTCGTACCGCAAAGTATTCTGAATGGCTGGCATCCCTATTTGGGGCATGCTTTGTCTCCTTTGGTCTCGGAGCCTGGTTTGGGGAATCGTTCTCAGATCCGCTACTCGCGGTCATTGTGGTAGTCGGAATCGTGATGCATTCCTGGGGAATGTACCGAATCAACAAGCGCAATGCTGAGCAAGTTAGATAAATAAACTAAATCAGACACTGTACCGGTTCGGAATCACTCAACCCACACCTACGAGTTCTGAGATTTTGGTTCGAACATAGAGACACTGAAATCCCTCAACGGTCTTGCTGGGGTGGTACCCAACCCGAGAGCTGAGCAGAGTAGCTTTACGTCTTCCGGATCGACCTCGGGTAGTTTCTCCGCACCCCACATGGCGCTTCGTGCCGTGCCTCCCTATACTGGGTCGTTATGGCATCGGGTAACACAGTGGAGCAGGCCGACGTACGGGCCGAATTGGATCGGGAAACCGCACGGTTCCTCGGCTCCGGCCGTGCCGGATCCCGCGCGGAAGCCGAAGCGGCGGCCATCCGGGAAATGGCGCTGGAACGTCGCATGCGTATCCTCGGCGGCAGGGACCTGCGTGCCGACACCGCGAAGCTCTTCGGCGTTCCGCCCGAGGAGGTGTCCGACTGCGAACTGCGCCAGATCAACGACATCATGCAGGCCCGCATAGACCGTCTGGCGGTGGGTGAAACTACGGCCGCGGATCTTTTGTGGACGGAAGCCCGCCGGGAGGCCGGGCACCGGGCGGCCCGACGGAAGGCGGCACGATGACCGGCCGGAAAAGTCCCGACCGCACGTCACGCCCCGGCCCGGAGCAGGGTGGTTCGCTGACCGAGGTCATGCGGACCTTCCCCTGGCTGTCGCTGGACCAGGCCGATGCCGAATCGAAGCGCCGGGCCGCCCTGCACGGGCTGAAGCCCAAGCCGCCGGGTACGGAGATCGAACACGCGGATACGCTTCCGTTCGAGGCGGTGGCGATCACCGACTGCACGGACATAGCGTGGCGGGACGGGGATATCCCGTACGCAGGGTCCCTGGACGCACGGTGGGCGAATCCCGACCGCCGCAAGCCCGACCTCTTGCGTCTCAAGGTGCGGAGACAGGGGAAGGACGGCGCACCGCTGCTTGAACCCCCGCCGGTCGTGTGGGAGAACGACCCGGCCCTCGCGCTTTTCGAGAATCGCGAACGGCTGCATGAGCGGCTGCAAAGCTGCCGGACGCTCCTTGAGACCCCGCGTGGAGTCATCGATTCCGAGACGCGCGCCCAGGTCGAAGGGCAGTATGCCGCGCTCCAACGTGCGATCAAGGGAGAGTCGTAGGATTCCGGGTACTATTGGTACGATGCGGCGTATCATCACCATCGACGGGCCGAACGCTTCCGGCAAAGGCAGCCTGGCGCGGACGCTATCGGGGCGTCTCGGTTGGCCGGTACTGGACACGGGCCTGATGTACCGTGCCACCGGCCTGGCGGTGACCGACCAGGGAGTGGATCCGGACGACGAGGCGGCGTGTCTCAAGGTCGTCGAACGGTTGTCGTTCACGATCGATCCGCCCGACCGCCTGCTGATCGGCGGCCGTCCCGCGGACGTCCGCACGCTCCGCAGCCATGAAGCCGGCGGCGCCGCGTCCCGGGTATCGGTGCACCGTGGTGTGCGGGACCATGTCCACCGGTTGCAGCGTGAATTCGCCGAGAGCGGGGAGGTGATCATCGACGGCCGCGACGTGGGGACGGTCACGGTACCGGACGCCCGTTGCAAGTTCTTTCTCACCGCCAGTCCGGAGGTCCGCGCCACGCGGCGCGTGGCGGAGCTGGTACGCCGCGACATCACCGCCGAT
Organism: uncultured Candidatus Saccharibacteria bacterium; assembly: GCA_964525455.1. Classification (GTDB taxonomy): domain Bacteria; phylum Patescibacteriota; class SICC01; order SICC01; family SICC01; genus JALYJZ01. The sequence goes on from CAZGHP010000001.1 coordinate 96,862, forward strand.
TACGAGCAGATCCTCGCGGATGTCCGGGATCGCGACGCTCGCGACACCAACCGCCTCCATGACCCGCTCCGTCCGGCGCCCGACGCGCTCGTGGTCGACACGACCGGCCTCACCCCGGACGAAGTGGTCGCGGCGGCGATGCGTCATATCGCCTCGAAAGGGCTCACGGCCGCCGGGTAAGGCACAACCGCTTTTTCGGTGGTTTGGTTTGCCCGTCGGAAAGGGTATCCTGATAGGTCGCACCTTCACATGTCCGGTTGGCAGGAACGGGTTATCGCGCACCGTTGATAATCCTGACTGCCAACCACCAGAGAAAGGAACGCATGATACATCCAGACGTTGCCATTATCGTCGGGAGCGAGAGCGACCTGGACATCGTGGAGAAGTCGGCCATGACCGACGTCTTCGATGCCATCGGCGAGAGCTGGGCCGTTTCCGCCATCTCGGCGCATCGCAACCCGTTTGACCTCCAGGAGTACGTCAAGGAGCAGTCGGCAGGGGTCTACATCGCTGTCGCTGGCCTGTCGGCGGCGCTGCCGGGAGCGATCGCGTCCAACCTGCTGGCTCAAGGCAAGGTCAGCACGCCCGTGATTGGGGTGGGCCTCTCCAGCAGCATCCTCGACGGCCTCGATGCATTGTTGGCGATCACTCGTATGCCGCCGGGAATCCCGGTGGCGTTCGCCGGACTGGACAAGCCGGGGCTCAAGAACGCCGGCTGGCTCGCCTGCCAGATGCTTCGGTTGAGCCCGACCCAAGACGTCCAGCTCCTAGAGCACTACCGCAGTACCTCCAAACCCGCCCAAATCGACCTACTGACATCAAAGGAGTTGATTGCATGACGGATACGCAAGAGAGAGAGTTGGTTACCGAGGGCAAGACCAAGAAAGTCTGGAGAGATCCGGATAATCCCAGCGCCGTGCTCCTCGAGGCCAAGGACGACATCACCGCCCATGACGGCTTGGGGCACGAGCAACTCGCCCGCAAGGCAGTGGCGTCGACTACGACGACCGGCGCGGCATTCGAGATCCTCGAGGATGCGGACATCCCGACCCATTACCTGGGTAGGGTGGACGACCGAACGTTCCGAGCCCACGCGGTCGAGATGATTCCCATCGAGGTCGTGATGCGGCGGCTGGCGACCGGCTCGTTCTTGAAGCGCCATCCGGACTTCGAGGAGGAGGACCGCTTCGAGCCGGTCCGGGTCGAGTTCTTCATGAAGAACGACACCCTGAGTCCGCCCGAGGCCGGTGCGGATACCAAGAACGACCCGCTCATGGTGGTGGATCCGGTCACGCTTCGGACGCTGCTGTTCAAGCCGAAGCGTCCGATGGGCGATCCGGGATCGTTCATCGGCGAGGAGGTCGGCCTGCCGTTCAGCCTGACCATGGATCAGGTCTTCGAGCTCCAACGGCTCGGGGGGTGGACATTCCTCACGCTCGAGCGGGCATTGGCGAGTGAGAACATCACGCTCGTCGATCTCAAGATCGAGTGCGGGCTTACGTCCGACGGCCGGATCGTCGTTGCCGACGAGGTCAGCAACGACTCCTGGCGTATCTGGCTGGGAGGTAACAAGAAGGCCATGAAGGACAAGCAGCGGTTCCGCGACTGGATCGATTCCGGCGATTTCAGCGACAAGGAGGAGATGCTGGCGTCGTTCGACGAGGACTACACGTGGGTGGCCGGAGTCATGGAGCGCCTTGCACTCAAGTCCGCCGCAGGCACTCAGTAGCGTTACACCAAAAAACCACGGCAAGAACCAGGACATACCATCCTGCCTGCTTGCCCGCCGAGAATAGTTTCTGGTAACTCCAGTTTTCTACTCGGCACCCTCTCGCATAGCGACTGACGAGACCCGGGAAGTTCGGGTCGAAAGGGAAAGGGACCCGGCCGTCCGGTTGACGGCTTTGCTACGGTAAGGATATGGACCCGCACGAAGCGCACCGACATCTCGAGCCGGGGAACGATGCGTCGGAATACGCCAAGCTGCTCGGCGTGATCGGCCTGATCGCGCTCGGCGCGCTCGGGATTTCCGGCGGTTTCGGCGCGTTCGACGGTATGGCGTTCATGCGCTGGTTCATGGGGCTGTACCTGCTGGTCTTTGCGGCCTTCAAGCTCGCCGACCTGCCGGGATTCGTTTCCGCCTACATCGGTTACGACGTGATCGCCAAGCGTTTCCCGACCTACGCGGCGGTCTACCCCTTCATCGAGCTCACGCTGGGACTGTTGTTCGTCTTCTGGTTCGCGCCCGGGTTCACGCTGGTGGCGACCCTGGCGGTGATGTCCGTCAGTTCGATCAGTGTGCTGCGGGAACTCTTCCGGGGCAGCAAGATCCGCTGCGCCTGCCTAGGGACGGTGGTGCGTCTGCCGTTGACGACCGTCAGCCTGGTCGAAGACCTCGGCATGGCCGGTATGGCCGCCGCGATGCTGGCACTCGGCGCGATGTGACCGCCGGGCGTTTCTTCACTTGCCGGGCTGCGGGACGGCTGTCTCAGGCACGAACGCTTCGAGCGGTACCCCGAGCGCCTTCGCGAGCTTGGCGATGGTCAGGATGCGCGGGTTCGCCGAGTGGCCGTACTCGATGGCGGCGATGGTGAACGGCGGCACGTCGCTCCGCCGAGCGAGCTCGTATCGCGTCAGGTCCGCACGACGGCGGTGGGCGCGGAGCAGCGATCCGATGGAACGGGAAGCCATACGACTATCATGCTAGTACTAGCATGATATGCACGCAAGCGCTTCAGGTCCGCGTCATGACCGTGTGGGTCGCCCGTGCCATCTCGCTCAGCTCGTCGGTCGGGACGACGAAGACGCGGGCCTTGGTGCGCGAGACGCCGATCGGCGCGAAGGCCGTATCTACCCGGCGGTTCTTGGGCGGGTCTATCCGGACGCCGAGGTAGCCGAGGTCACGGCAGATGCGTTTCCGCATCGGCGCCGAGCGTTCCCCGATCGTCCCGGTGAATACCAACAGGTCCAGTCCGCCCAGCGCGGCCGCGTAGGCGCCGATGTACTTCCGGACGCGGTACGCGTAAGTGTCGAGCGCGAGCCGTGCCCGTGCGTCACCCGTGCGTTCGCGGCGCAGCAGCTCGCGGATGTCATCGCTGCCGCCGAGCGCGAGCAGGCCGGAGTGGCGGTTGAGGTCGGTCTCGACCTGGCGCGCCGACCGTTCGGCGGCCATCTCCAGGAGAATGCCGGGGTCCACGTCACCGGCCCGGGTCGCCATGATCAGCCCTTCCATCGGCGTCGCGCCCATCGAGGTATCCACGCTCTTGCCGCGGCTGAGCGCGGTGACGCTGGCACCGCTACCGAGATGGCAGACGATCGTGCGTGCCGGCATCGTGCCAAGTCCGCGACGGAGCGTGCGGACCACCGACCCGACCGAGATACCGTGGAAGCCGTAGCGGAACAGCCCGCGGCGTTCGGCATCCCCGGCGGGGATGGCGTATCGGCGCGCGGTCTCCGGCAGCGTCCGGTGGAACGCGCTGTCCGAGACGCCGACGATCGGCACGTCCGGGAGGATCTGCCGCGCGTGGTCGAGTTCCGCGAGCGCCGGACCGAGATGGAGCGGGCTCCGCTCATACGCGGTACGGAGCTGGCGTTCGTAGTGTTCGTCGATCACGCGGTCGCGGCGGAACGCCTCGCCGGAAGCGACGATCCGGAGTCCGATGGCAGCCACGTCCCCCACGCCGCGGATCACCCCGGCGCGTTCGGCTTGGCCGAGGAACCAGTCGGTCGCGCGGGCGAAGACATCCTGCGACAACCGGTGGACCGACCGCGTGCCCGCGGCCTCCAGCGATGCGGTCAGGCCGTTACCCTCACGTTCCACATGCACGCAGGCGACCTGTCGTGCACCGCGGTACAGCGCCAGCTTCTTGGACGAGCTTCCCGGGTTGATGATCAGGACGGATCCGGCCATTGCCACTCCTCGATTTCCTGCGGGTCGGTGCCGTGCCGCCTGATGTAGCCGCGTTCCGCGGCGAGCTTTCCGGCATACCGCTTGCGCAGCGCGTTCGCGGTGCGCCGGTCCAGGACGCCGTGGTCGGCGAGCCGCCCGAACGCTTCGATCGCCAGGTGGTAACGGTCGGTCTCGTTACGCACGTGCATGTCGAACGGCGTAGTGGTCGATCCGGACTCCTGGTAGCCGTGCACGGAGAAGCGCGGCCGCTGCCGCTCATAATCGAACAGCACGGACTTGAGCGTCTCCGGGTAGCCGTGGAAGTTGAAGATTACCGGCCTGTCCTTGGTGAAGTGCCGCTGGAACGCGGCCTCGCCGATCCGTCTGCCGGCCGGGCCGAAGCCGCCGTCCGAGAGCGCCGTGATCGAGACGAACCGCAGCCGGGCCACCGGTACCTCGCCGCGGACGATCGCCAATGCCGCGAGCGCTTCCGTAGTGAGGTGGCCGCCGGTCGCGGAGAAGACGAGGTCGGGGCGGGAATCGGAAGCGAACTCCCATGTGGTCAGGCCGTTGGCCATCGCCCGTTTGGCCTCGGCGTACGGCAGCCAGACGTGCCGGTTCTTCTTGGCGACGACCAGCACGTTGATCCGGTCGGTCGAGGGGAGGCTGGTGTCGAGCGCGGCCAGGGCGGCGTTGCCGTCGGGCGGGAAGTAGACGGTGATGAAGTCGCCGTGCCGCTGCAGCATGTCGTCGATGAAACCGGGGTTCTGGTGGGAGAAGCCGTTGTGCTCCTGTCGCCAAGCGGACGACGTCAGGAGGTAGTTGAGCGAGGGGTTCGGCTTCCGCCAAGGGATCGTCCGGGCCACCTTCACGAACTTCGCGTACTGGTCGACCATACTGGTGACGATCTGGATGAACGCTTCGTACGAAGCGAACACGCCGTGCCGGCCGGTCAGGAGGTAGCCCTGCAGCATCCCCTGCAGCGAGTGCTCGGAAAGCATCTCCATCACCCGGCCGTCGGGAGCCATGTCCAGGTCGGTGGACTTGATCGGCCACTGCCAGGCGCGGGCGGTCTCGCCGAAGACGGCATCGAGCCGGTTGGAGTAGGTCTCGTCGGGAGAAAAGAGGCGGAGGTTCCTGCTTCGGCGGTTCTTGGCAAAGGCTTCCTTGAGATAATCGCCGACGTAGCGCATCTCGCCGTCCGCGAGCTCACCGGGGTGGGCGGGCCGGACGGCCAATGAGGCGGGCTTTGGCAACTTGAGTGCGCGCCGTCGCGTGCCGTGTGTGTGCCGGCTCAGGCCCATGCGTGTGCCGCCGGCCGGGATCGTCGCGCGCACCGCTGGTACGAACCCGCGGCGCGGATCGAAGAGCTCATCGAACCGGTAGGAGCGGAGCCAGCGTTCGAGCGCGGCCAGGTGGACCCGGTTCTCCCGGACATCGGGAGCCACGACCTGGTGCGAGCGGAAGCTGCCTTCGATCGGTTCGCCGTCGAGCCGTTTGATGCCGGTCCAGCCCTTCGGGGTGCGGAGGATGATCATCGGCCAGGCCGGTCTCACGACGGCCCCCTTGGTGCCGCGGCGCGCGGTCCGCTGGACCTTCCGGATCTTCCGGTGGCTTTCCGTGAGCGCCTCGTGCATCCGGTCGTGCGGCCCCTCGCCGGCGCTGCCGCGGACGACGATCGGCTCGTAGCCGTAGCCGCGGAAAAGCCTCCGCAGCTCGGCATCCGACATCCGGCCGTAGATCGTGGGGCCGGAGATCTTGTACTCGTTGAGGTGGATGATCGGTAGTACCGCCCCGCAGGTGGCCGGGTCGAGCAGCTTGTTGAGATGCCAGGCGGTGGCGGTGGGGCCGGTCTCCGCCTCGCCGTCACCGATCACCGCGGCGACGATCAGGTCCGGGTTGTCGAGCGCGGCGCCGTAGGCGGTGGAGAGCGCGTAGCCGAGCTCGCCGCCTTCGAGGATCACGCCCGGCGTGCCGGGGTTGGAGTGGCTCGGGAATCCGTACGGCCAGCTGAACTGCCGCACGATGTAGCCGACGCCGGCGGCGTTCCGCTTCGCCTTCGGATAGAATCGCTCGAGCGAGCCTTCGAGGAACAGGTTGGCCTGCAGGGCGGCGTAGGCGTGGCCGGGACCCATCACGAACAGGACTTCCGGGCTTTCGCGGCGGATCAGTTCGTTGAGATGGGCGTAGATGAAGTTGATCCCCGGACTCGATCCCCAGTGGCCGAGCAGGCGCGGCTTGATGTCCTCGGGCACGAGCGGGCGATCGAGCAGGAAGTTGTCCTTCAGGTACACCTGGGCGGCGGCCAGGTAGTTGGCCGCACGGAGGTAGGCGTCGAGCTGTCGTTTCTGTTTCTGCTGCATGGCTTAGGCGGTGTCCGGTTCCGGCAAAATTGTGTTATTAAAGCATATTTTTGCGGTTTTGTCAACGAGTCGAAGCGTTATATTGCAGAAATGTATCTTGCAAAAATACCCTTGTTAAGGTATTCTCTTATGCTTTGGAACATAAGCGCGGATAGTATATGGGATCAAGCACACACAGCGCCGAAAGAACCGGTACCCCGGAAGAGCAGAGTCGTCGCCTGGAGGCTCTCCACGCGCGTCGGGAGGAATGTTTATCCGAGCCTCTCCATTATGGGCAGCGTAGTCGCAACGCGCAGCTTCGTAAGATCGCGCTGGAAGCGTCGGAGCTTGATCGCGATTTTGCCATCGAGACGGCACTGACTATCGGTACCACTCCCTCCCGGGTAAGGGCCCTTGGCGAACTCGGGGAACGGCTTGGCGGCGACGCGGTGATATTCCAAGTGGCTAATGAAGTTTCCAAGGAGGGCGGCATGTTTTATCAAGGCAGGGAGAAGGCCATTGGGGAGCTGGTCAGCACTATAGCCCGATTTTACCCACGTTATGCGACGGAGGTTGTGCATGATTCATGTCAAGAATGGGAGAAAGAACGTGCGCTTTGGAGAGTAGTGGAGGCGAGCGGTGACCTCGAGGCTGCTCAAGAACTGCGGCCGCTTCTCTTGGAAGGAGATGCTTGGGAGCGGCGGCACTTGAAAGATTTGGTCGAGTCGACTGCCGAAGCGCACCCTGAATTCGCCGCGGAAACGATACAGCTGATGGGAGACGGCGAAGACAAGGATCTCGCCAGGGAAGCGCTGGAACAGGCGAAGGCACGCCGGCAAGCATCGGAACCTTCCCCGACTCCCGCTCCCGACAAAACCTTTCCGCGCCTGAGTAGGTCGGAGCTCGGGCAATTGATTTGGCAGGCGAAGGAGCTGGAACAGGGCACCTATCCTGCTTCCGCTACCGAAGCGGAATCCGTACCCGGTTCCATCATCGATACGGAATCCTTTTCGCGACTGAGCGAGAGCACCGCCCAACTGTATGTGGAAAGCCTCGTGCGGATTGGTGAGGAATTGCATGACTCCGCCGTGCTAGCAGAAGCGGCGTACCTAGCCGCACAGCTCGAAGAGGGCGAAACGAAAGACGGACTGCTGCTGCGGATTATCAAGACGGCGGATCCGGACACGCTCCGCAGCGCCATACAGCGACAGCGGTAACCCGCACGCCCTACCCCTTGGAGTAGCAAGGTCGCCCGCTTGCCGCCAGGTCGGTGCGAGCGATAATGACGTACCGTGTATCACACCGCCCGAATAATCCTATTCGCCGTCGTCTTGGCAGTCGCACTACCGGCTTGGCCCACCCGTGCCGCCGCCGCGGAGGTCGTCCTCCCCGTCGAACGCTATTTCGAGCGGCAGACGCTCAAGGGATTCGACGTGCTGGTGGATCGGGCGTATCACGAACGCCACCGCGACCTCTTTCCGCACAACGGCTTCCGCAATCAATTCACGGGCATCCATGCCGGCGCGGACGTAGAGTTCGGTTCGGCGGCGGACGGCCGCCGTGACGTTCCCGTGAAAGCCGTAGCGGACGGCGAGATCATCTATGTCGGTGACGTACCCGGCTACGGCGGGCTGGTGATCGTCCGCCACCATGGGCCGGAGACGGTCACCTCGCTCTACGGCCACGTCCGGCTGCGCGACGCTCCGGTCCGGTCCGGCCAGCGGGTCGCGGCCGGCCAGACGATCGCGCTCCTAGGGAAGGGCTTTTCCGCCGAGACCAGCGGGGCACGCAAGCATCTGCACTTCGGTATCCATAAAGGTCCGGCGCTCGACGTCGCCGGCCACGAGCAGACGCGTGAGCGGCTGCTGGCCGAATGGTACAATCCGAACGACTGGCTGGTCCGGCACGGCGCCGCTCCGTCCCCGCGGCCGGCCGCGATTCCGGCGCCGAGCCCGTCACCCGAACCGGCCGTCGTGCCGGATACACCCAAAGAAACATGGTTCACCCGACTGATCGCCTGGTTCCGCGACTTCACCGCATAGGGAGAAGGCGTGCTTAAGCGCCGCCGCCGCGTCGCGTTGATGCTGGCGATGGTAGCGCTGATCGCCGCCGGGGCGGGACTCTTCTTCATCGTCGGGACGACGGCCAGCCGCGTGGCCCAGGACCAACTCAAGGGCCTGGACGCGAACCCGAGCGCCGCGCCGGGCGGATCGCTGTTCGCGCCGCTGGCCGGCCGGACGCTGTCGGCGGACGCGCTCGAGCCGGTCGCCGACGGATTCGACCAGCCGCACGGTCTCGGGTTCTTCGACGGCAAGCTGTACGTTTCCGACTGGGGCGACGACAAGATCTATGCCGTGGATCCGGACACCGGTCACAAACGCCTCCTGGCGGACGAGCTCGGCGGCGCCCACGACATGGTCATGGACGGCGACGGGTGGATCGTCACGCCGCTGTTCGAGGAAGGCCGCGTGGTGCGGATCAATCCGGACAGCGGAGAGGTCCGCGAGCTGGCGGACGGGCTGGCCGGACCGAACGGCATCGTCCGCGCCCGCGACGGCAACTTCTATGTCTCGAACAACCGCGACGGCACGGTGATCAAGCTCACGCCGGAGGGCAAGACGCGCGTGGTCGCCACCGGATTGAAGGAGCCGGCCGGGATCGTGGTGGACAATGACAACATCATCCGCGTGGCCCAGTTCGCGGACCGCGCGGCCGCGGTCGTCCAGATCTTCGATAACGGCAAGCAGTCCACGGTGGTCGAAGGCCTGGCCGACGCGGAGAGCCTCCTCTATGACGACCGCAAGAACCTCCTGATCAGCCATACCGTGGACGGCCATGGTGCCCTGACGCTCTTTACGGCGACGGGCGAGCGATCGCGGGTATTGCTGACCGGCCTGCCGGGGCCGTTGGTCGGTCCGGTCACCGACGGAACCTATCTCTATCTCCAGAGCGCGGCGGCGGGGCAATCCACCGTCTACCGCATCGCGCTGCCGTGACCGGGCGTAGACCGCCCCGCCCGTGCCGCGGTACGCTGGTACAGCCATAAACACCGGCCACGGCCCTATCGTCTAGTGGTTAGGACGCCAGGTTTTCATCCTGGAAACCGGGGTTCGATTCCCCGTAGGGCCGCGAGGAACCTCTGGAAATTGACCCCGCCCCACCCGAGGCGGTACCGTTAATCCCGTATGCACTGCTGTATGTACCGGGGGCGCCGATGATCAAGATGGTGCACGTCAAGAAAGCGTACCCGAAAGGGAATGTCGCGCTGGAAGACGTCAATCTGTCCATCAACCCCAACGAGTTCGTCTCGCTGGTGGGGGCTTCGGGTGCCGGCAAGAGCACGTTGGTGCGGATGCTGATCGCCGAGGAACGGCCGACGGAGGGTAAGATATTCGTCAACGACCGCGATATCTCGCATCTTTCGCACAAGCAGGTGCCGTTCTACCGCCGGAAGATCGGCGTGGTGTTCCAGGATTTCAAGCTGCTCGACCACAAGACCGTTTCCGAGAACGTGGCGTTCGCGATGGAGGTTTCCGGCATGAAGAGCATCGAGATCAAGAAAAGCGTCCCGAAGATCCTGAAGATGGTCGGGCTCTTGGAGAAAGCCGACCGGTTCCCGCACCAGCTCTCCGGCGGGGAGATCCAGCGGACGGCGATCGCCCGGGCGCTGGTGCACCAGCCGAAGCTCCTGATCGCCGACGAACCGACCGGCAACCTCGATCCCGTGAACGCGTGGGAGATCATCCAGCTCCTGCTCAAGATCAACCAGTTCGGGACCACTGTGATCCTCGCGACACACAACCGCGAGGTGGTGGATGCGCTCAAGAAACGCGTACTCACGCTTGAGGACGGCCAGGTCGTCCGCGACCAGAAGGTCGGCAAATACGCGCTGAGGAAGGAAAAATGAGCCTGCTCGTCACCGGCCCGCGGCTGTTCAAGTCCGCATTCACCAGCTTCTACCGGAACGGCTGGCTCTCCGTGGCCGCCACCGGCATCGTCACGTTCTCGCTGGTGCTGGTCTCGATCTTCGCGCTGCTGCTGCTGCTTGGCACCAACGTGATCACCGCGATCCAGGAGAAGATCGACGTCGAGGTGTTCTTCAACGACGACGCCAAGGTGGCCGACATCCTCACGCTGAAGGAACAGGTGGAGAAGCACCCGAACGCGGGACGGGTCACCTACGTCTCGAAAGCGCAGGCGCTGGAGATATACAAAGGCCAGTCGGAACGCAACCAGCGCCTGGTCGAGCAGATCTCCGAGGAAGACAACCCGCTGCCGGCCAGTATCCAGATCAAGGCCCAGGATCCGGATGATCTCGATGCGTTCAACCCGGTGCTGGAATCGGACTTCGCGGAGCCGCTGATCGCCAGCCGCTCCGACAAAGAGAACAGAGAAATTATTCAGCGCCTGCAGCGGATCGTGAGCTTCATCCGGAGCGTCGGCCTGTTCATTTCCCTCGTGGTACTCACGTTCGCGGTGCTCGTGGTGTTCAACACCATCCGGATCGCGATCTTCTCGCGGCGCGAGGAAATCGAGATCATGCGGCTGGTGGGCGCGTCCAATGCGTATATTCGCGGGCCGTTCGTGCTCGAAGGGGCGCTCTACGGCCTGGTCGGAACCCTGATCGCGCTGCTCGTGGTCTACTTGATCGTCCTGGCGTTCGGCCCGGCGCTTTCGAGCTACCTGCGCGACATCAACGAAGACGTGCCTGCCTATTTCCGCGCGAACCTGCCGCTGATCGTGGCGATCCAACTGGCGACGGGTATCGGCGTGGGCGTGTTCTCCAGCTATATCGCGATCCGGCGCCACCTGCGCGCCTAGGCACGGCTCAGGCGTGGATATGGTCGCGCTTGACAAGCCAGGATGGGGCCAGCGAGGCCGCCCGCAGTGTGGACGGGCCGCCCGGGAATGACTTCGTGATTTTATAAAACACTCTCCGTTAAGCAAAAAACATGCTTTTTGACAGGCGCTGGAGACTCCCTATAATAACTCCCGTTATCCAGAAAACACCCCACGCGGAATCCTACACAGAATGAGCATCCGATCACGACGCACCCTTACGGCTTTTGTTGCTGCCACGACGCTGGTGGCGGGAATCGTCACCGTCGCGCCGACTCCCGGCTACGCCGAAGAGTCCGACACCAGGGATTCGACGATCGCGAAGATCGACGCGAATCTCAACTCCCTGAATACGCAGGCCGAAGAGCTCGGCGGGCAGGTCACGGGTCTGAATGCCGAGATCGGCGAGCTTGAGGCGGAGTACCAGAAGCTCGTTCCGGAAAAGGAGCGCAAGCAGGCGCTGCTCAACGAGACGATCAAGGAATCGTATGTTACCGGCGACGAAAGCGCGGTCGAGGTGCTTGCCTCCGAGGCGACATTCTCCGAAGTCGTCAGTAAGCAGCATTACCATGAGGAGATCCAAGTAAAGACGGATCGGGCCGCGCAGGAACTTGAAGAAATAACGCAGCAGATCGAAGAGAAGCTGGGAGCGGCCAAGGAGAAGCGTCAGGGACTGCTCACGCTGAAGGGCCAGCTCGATGAGCGTATCGCCACTGCCGAGGCTCAGGAAGAGGCCAAGCGGGCTGCGGAAGCGCTCTCCGAGGAGCAGTTCCAGCAGGCGCAGGAAGCCAATACGCAAACGCAGGCCGAGGGTATCGCCCAATCCAGCCCCAGCAGCAGCCCGGGCAGCGGCTCCCCGCAGCAGATTTCCGGGGGCAACAACCCGTATCCGTGGGGTCAGTGCACCTGGTATGTCTATCAGGCGACCGGCCGTGGGCAGAACGGCAACGCCGGATCCTGGGGCGGCGGCTCCAGCGGCGGCCCCGGCTCCATCCTGATCATGCCTCCGGGTGTCAATGGGGCAGGTTCTGCCGGGCATGTCGGAGTGGTCGTCAGTGTCAGCGGGAGCGGTGTCACCATCCGCGATTCGAACTGGTTCGGTCTCGGGGTAATCAGCACCCACACCGTACCCAAGAGTTCTTCCTACCGTTACTTCTGATATCCCTCTTGCGTCCTTGAACGCCCCTATACGGGGGCGTTTTTGCATGCCGCTGTGCGTTTCATGCGTAAGAAGAGGGTTATTTTTCCTTTATTGACTAAAAATTTGACTAAACGGGACAAGTCCGTATAATTCCGCAGGTTGTAGCAAAAAAGGAAGGATTTTCCCAAAGCCATGAGAAAAAACAGCTCCGGCTTTTTTATTTTGTCTCGAATTCGTTTTTTGGCCGCTTTGGCGGTCCTGGTCTTGGGTGTGCTCGCGGCCCAGTTTCATCCGGGTCACAGCCTGGGCGCCCAGAGCGCCCCGCTGGCGCACGGTTCCCAGGCAGACGTGCTCAAGCTGATACAAGCGGAGCGCTCCCTCGTAGCCACCCCTGAGCCCTCGCCGCCACCGGCTGCGCCCGAGTCGCGTGCGGCGAAGAAAGCGCCTCAGAAGGCTCCTATACGCCCTGAGCTGGTAGGCACGGCCGGCTACGCCGTGGCAGGCGGTAACTGCGTGGCTGAGCCCGGTATCAACAACCCCGGCTATGGGAACCCGTCCGACTGGCCGGTGACCTCACAGGTGCCCCGGGTCGGCGCCACGGCGGTGTTCACCTGGAACCACGTAGGCGTCGTGACCGGTATCTGGCGGAACGGCGACATCGAGGTCCGGCACCAGAACTACTGGGGCGGGCAGCACCGCTTCCCGCGCAGCATGATCCGCGGGTTCCGCTGACACTCGTCATCCGGGCGTTTCCCGCTGCAGCCGCAGGTCCTGCCCGAACGCGATCGCGTCGTTCGCCACGCCCTCGCTGCCGAGCATGCCGGCCGGGATCACCGTGAACTCGCCCCAGCGGTCGTTCGCCCGGTCCACGCCCTCCGACAGGCGCGTACGCCGCCGGACGGGGTCGAACAGCGAAGGCTGCTCCGGATCGGCCGCACGCAGGGCATGGGTGGTCACGGCGAGCTTGCGGAGCGGCGCTGTCGGTGGTTCGGCCGTGAGCAGTCGCCAGGCATGGGCGAAGAGGTCGTGGTGCCGGTCGGTCGGGGTGAGACGGGCGCCAGCCGTCCAGCGGTCCCACTCCGCGGTCGGGCCGGATATCGTGAGCGCCCCGGCGCGCCAGCCGTCCCGGCGGAGCCGTCGGGCGACCCGGTGGCAGAGCTTGTGTAACAGCGGCTTCAGCCGCGCCGGGTCCGCGGTCGCTCGCGGCAGCACGGAGGAGTGGCCGAGCGTCTTCGTCCCCCAGTCCTGGCGGTCGATCGCATAGCCGTGCACCCGGAGGTGCCAGTAGTAACCGACGATGCCGAGCCGTCGCTTGAGCTCCCAGGGCGGGAGGTCGTACAGGTCGAGCGGCGAGGCGACACCGGCCAGTTGGAACCGCGCGGCCAGCCGGTGCGCGATACCGCAGAGATCGGTCAGCTTGAGCTCGTCGAGCACCGCCCGGAGGTTCTCGTGGGTGATCTCGAAGAGGCCGTCGGGCTTCCGGAAGTCGGACGCCGTCTTCGCGAGCAGCCAGTTCGGGCCGATACCCACGGAGGACGAGAGCCACTCGCCGACCTCGCGCCGGATCCGGCGCTTGATCTCGGCGCCGATCTCACGGGCACGCATGGCTTCCGCGGGCTCCAGCCAGAGCGCGACCTCGTCCACCGAGCGTGGTTTCAGTTCGCCGCGATAGTCGTTCATGATCTTCCGGAACCGGCGGTGCACCGTCCGGTACCGCTGCGGTCGCGGCGGCAGGATCGTGATCTCCGGGATCAGCCGCCGGGCCTCGCCGACCTTGGTGCCGGTCTTCACGCCGTACCGCTTCGCCTCGATGGAGGCGGCGACGATCGTCCCGCCCGGCGAATCCACCGGGGCGACACCCACCGGCCGGCCGCGCAGCGACGGCCAGGCCTGCTGCTCGACCGTCGCGAAGAACGAGTCCATGTCGAGATGGAGGACGGTCATCGTTCCCCCTACGCCACCCCGAAGCCGACTTCCTCCAGCGTCCAGGACAGTCGTTGCTGAGAATAGGACAGTACGCAGTCGCCGGCATCGGTGGTGACGGCGTAGTAGTGGAGCGTGTCGGTGCCTTTCGGCTCGGCGTGGTGGAGGTTCAGCTTCTGGATCCAGTAACGGCGTCCTTGCCAGCGCAGTAGCACGGGCAGCGCCCGGCCGCCTTCGAACTTGGCCAGCACGGTCACGCGTTCCTGTAGTTCGGTTCCACCCATGGCAGGAGTGAATAGTATACGTTTGTATACTATCGGGCAAGCAGGTGAGCGAAGAGGCGCCTGATCCCTCCGGTGGCGCCCCGTTTTTCCGGTACAATGGCTCCGTGCCGGAAAAGAAACGCCGTTTCAAAGGAAATCACCGCAAGATCCTGCTCGCCGTAGCGGCGGGAATCCTGGTCTACGCGCTTGGGTTCTACGCCGGCAAATACGGTATCCCGCCCCGGCAATACGCGGCGGGCGACACCGGCCGGCTCGCCGATTACACCGAGTTCTATGAGGCCAAGCAATTGGTCGAGGACCGCTACGTCGGGAACGTCGACGCCCAGAAGTTGATAGACGCGGCGACCGACGGCCTGGTGAACGGCCTGGACGATCCGTACAGCGATTACCTTACCGCGCCGGAGGTGCGGGAGCTTGAGGATTCGCTCTCCGGGGAGCTTGAGGGTATCGGTATCGAGATCGGCGTGCGTGACGAACAGGCCGTGGTGATCGCCCCGCTGCCGGACTCGCCGGCGGAACGCGCCGGCATCAAGGCCGGGGACCGCGTGGTCGCGGTCGGGGACCGGCCGACGGTCGGCCTGACGGTCGACGAAGTCGCCGACCGGATCCGCGGTACGGCCGGCACCGAGGTACGGGTCACGGTGCAGACGCCCGGGCAGCGGCCGCGGGAGCTCACCATCACGCGGGAGAAGTTGAAGGCCCCGTCGGTCAGCGTCCGGTTCGAGGGCGCCGTGGCCGTGCTGGAAATCTCCCGCTTCGGCGATGAGACCACGGCGGACCTCAAGCGGGCGGCGGATCGGATCCTGGCCCGCGACCCGCGGGGCATCGTACTGGACTTGCGGGGCAACCCGGGCGGTTTCCTTGATGGCGCGGTGGATGCCGCCTCCGTGTTCCTCAAGGACGGCGTGGTGGTCAAGGAACGCTTCAAGGACAAGACCGAGGAACGTTCCGTCTCGAACGACGGCCGCTTGGCCGGTATCCCGGTGGTCGTGCTGACGAACGAGGGGACCGCCAGTGCCGCGGAAATCCTCGCCGGGGCGCTCCGCGACAACCGTGACGTCAGGCTGGTCGGCGAACAGACGTTCGGCAAGGGTTCGGTGCAGGACCTGATCGGCCTGGAAGACGGCGCGGTCCTCAAGCTCACCATCGCCGAGTGGCTGACACCGAACGGCCAGTCGCTTTCGAAACACGGCCTTAAACCGGATATCACCGTGTCCTCCAAGGACCCGGCCGCCCAGCTCCGCCGGGCGATTGAGGCGCTGTAGACTGGTTTCCGGACGCGGGAACCGGTAGCATGGGGCGGTATGAAGCGCAGCCATCGGCAGCTCCCGGTCATTTTGCATGAGGACCTCGACGGCGTCGGGTTCGCCGGCGAACTTGTCCGTGTGCGGGCCGGTTTCGCCCGGAATTTCCTGCTCCCGAAGGAACTTGCCGTAGTCGCGACGACCGCCCGGGTCGCCGAGCGCGAAAAGGACATCGCCACGGCCGAAGCGCGGCGGGCGAAGGAGACGGCCGATCGCGAGGAACTGGCTGGCGCGCTCGCCGAGACTCCGGTCGCACTCACCCTCAAGGTCGGTCCCGGTGGCCAGGTATTCGGTTCGGTCCCGGCCACGGAATTCGCGAAAGCGGTCAAGGAACAACGCAAGCTGACGGTCGACCCCAAGCAGCTCTCAGGACTTCCCCTGGCATCGCTCGGGCCGGCCCAGGTGTCTGTTAAACTGGGACTTGGCGTAACGGCGTTGATTCCCGCGACGGTCACGGGGGTAAAGGCCGCGAAGAACGCCCCGCAACCGACCACCGCCTGATGACTACTTTCCAAGCCCTCCGCCACCTGACGGGGGAGGAGTCTCTCCGCGCGAGGGAGGTTCAGGGTGGCTAAGGCACCGGCTCGCCAGCCGCGGACCAAGTTCATCTTTGTGACCGGTGGCGTGGTCAGTTCGCTCGGCAAGGGCGTGACCACGGCGGCGCTCGGGCGGCTGCTCAAGGGCCGCGGCGTGAAGGTCTCGATCCTCAAGATCGACCCGTACATCAACGTCGACCCCGGCACGATGAATCCCTACGAACACGGCGAAGTGTTCGTGACCGCCGACGGTGCGGAGACCGACCAGGACCTCGGCCATTACGAGCGGTTCGTCGACGAGGAGCTGGTCCGCGAATCGAACTTCACCACCGGCCAGGTCTACCAATCGTTGATCGAGGCGGAACGGCGCGGCGATTACCTTGGCAAGACCGTCGAGGAGGTGCCGCACGTGACCGACGAGATCATCCGGCGGTTGACCGCGGCGGCGGAAAAGACCGGTGCCGAGGTACTGTTGGTCGAACTCGGCTCGACGATCGGCGACATCAAGGGCATGGTGTTCCTGGAGGCGTTCCGGCAGCTGCGGAACCGCCTGGGCCGGGACAACGTCCTCTCTGTCCACGTGACGCTGTTGCCGCACCTCGGGACCACCAAGGAGCTCAAGACACGACCAGCGCAGTACAGCGTGCGGGAGCTTCGGAGCTACGGCCTGCCGACGCAGGTGTTGGTGGCCCGCGCCGACCAGCCGATCACGGAAGAGATCCTCGACAAGCTTGCCGCCACCTGTGACGTCGACCGCCGCGCGGTGATCCCGATGACCACGACCAAGAACATCTACGACGTGCCGGTGCGGTTCGAGCAGCGCGGGCTCGGCCAGTACATCGACGACGTACTCGGCCTGGGCGGCACCGAATCCGACCTGCAGGGATGGGCCGCGATGGTGGACCGGACCGAGCGGCTGAAGCGTGAGGACGTCCTGGAGATCGCGATCGTCGGGAAGTACGTGGAGTTGAACGACGCATACATCTCCGTGTCCGAGGCCGTGAAGGCGGCGGCGCTGGAGCAGCCGCCGGCAGGCCGCGGCGTGACGATCCGCTGGGTGAATTCCGGCGATATCGAGAAGGAGGGCCCGCGCCTGCTCGACGGCGTGGACGGCGTGGTGGTGCCCGGCGGGTTCGGCGACCGTGGCATCGAAGGCAAGATCATGACCGCCCACTGGTGCCGGGAGAACCAGGTGCCGTACCTCGGCCTGTGTCTTGGCATGCAGATCCTGACGATCGAGTTCGCACGGCACGTGCTCGGCGACGACGCGGCGCATTCCGCCGAATTCGCCCCGAACGCGGAACATAAGGTGATCGACCTGATGGAATCACAGAAGTCGGTCTACGTGAAAGGCGGTACCATGCGGCTCGGGAATTATCCGTGCAAACTGGCCGCGGGTTCGCTGGCCCGGCAGGCGTACGACGCGGAGGAAATCACCGAACGGCACCGCCATCGGTACGAATTCAACAACGAATACCGCGACCAGCTCTCGCAGGCGGGCTTGCGGATCGCCGGCACTACGCCGGACGACGTGCTGGTGGAGATCGTCGAGATCGAGGATCATCCGTTCATGGTCGGCAGCCAATTCCACCCGGAATTCAGGTCGCGGCCCGACCGCGCGCACCCGTTGTTCGCGGCGTTCGTGGGAGCGGTCGCGGGGGTTACGCAAAAAAAGCCGGCACGGGCGAAAAGCGCCTGACCGGGCTACGCTTCGACCGAGACCGTGGTCTTCCGGACGCGGGCTCCGGTGAACGTGGTCTTCTGACGCTTGCCGTACTTCACCCTGCCGGTGGCGGTGGCGAACAGCGTATCGTCCTTGCCGCGGCCGACGTTCACGCCGGCCTGCATCCAAGAGCCGCGCTGCCGTACGAGGATCGCGCCGGCATGGACCTGTTGGCCGTCGCCTACTTTCACGCCAAGCCGCTGGGCGTTCGAATCGCGCCCCAGTTTGGTAGTGCCGCCAGCTTTAGTATGTGCCATGTGTCAGGTTCTCTGGAAAATGAATAGTTCGTGGATGACCCGCTGTTTCGGCCGGGCGACGTCGATCGAGCCGCGGTCGGTGAGCTCCGGATAGGAATGTCCCTGCGGAGTGGGTCGGATTACAGTGTAACCAAGGCGGGAAATCCGTTCAACGTCCAGGAGGCGGCGCGGCTTCCGCGATCCGGGCGTCCGCCAGGCCGGAAGCGTGATCACGAGCCGCGATCCGGGCATCAGGAACGCGGCGGCGCGTTGCAGGAACTTGCCGATCAGTGTCTCGACGAACTTCGCTTCGTGCTCCATGTCGGCGGCATCCGCCCCCTGCTTGAGCGGGCTGCCGAGGTAGCCTTCCGTGGCGAGCGCCGCGACCCGGCCGGCAGGCAGGGCGGTCGTGGCATCATGGGTGGCCACCTCCGTCTTCGGGAGTCCCGGATGCTGTTCCGCGAGCCAGCGGAGGTTCCGTTGTGCGGCCTGCACGGCATCGGCCGTGATGTCGGAACCGAACGTCCGGTGGCCGAGCATGGCCGACTCCATCAACAGGTTCCCGTTACCGCAGAACGGGTCGTAGACGGCGAGTTTCGTGTCGCCGCGGGTCGCCAGGTTGACCATCGTGCGGGCGAGCTGCGGCGGGAGCATCCCGCGCCGCGCGTCCGCCGCGGGCTTGTCGTAATCACGCGCGCCGAAACCCTCGAAATCATAGACCCAGACGGTCCGGCCGCTTCGGTACCCCTCCGGCGTCTCGAACACGCAGAAGTCGGCGCCCGGGCTGATCAATCCGTTATGGCGGACCTGCACGGCGGACAGTTCGCCGTCCGGGAAGCGCCCGGAGCGGCCCTTCGGCCGTCCGACGAACCGCGCCGGCACGCCGCGTTCCTTGAGATGCCGCTTGAGAGCGGTGGCCAGTGGCGTGGCATGGTCGCTGGCGTACGAACTTACGCCGAAGGCGAGCTTGCCGTCGGCCGGCACGTCCGGGATCTCGGCCTGCAGGGCGGTAGTCGCGTCGGGGTACGTTCGGGCGGAGAGCCGGACCAGTTTGGTGACCGCTCCTGTCCGCTCCGCCAGCGCCGGGTCGAATCCAGCGAGTTCCATGGCGTACTTCCCGAGCGGACTGATCGTGAAGCCATGCGTTTCCGACAACGCGACCAGTTCCGCGGTGGAAAGCGCCGGGTTGCGGCCGAAGATAGCGGCGTAGTTCGGTTGGGTCATGCTACGATGCATGGTAACAGGGCGGCTGGATAAAAGCGCGTAAAAACATGAAAACCATCAAGCTGAGCAGCCATAATCTTGAGGAAGCCGTCGCTACGGCGGTCGAGTTCCTGATCGAGGGCGGCGTAGTATTGCTTCCCACCGAGACCAGCTACGGCTTGGCGGCCGACGCGGCGCGGGAGGAGGCGGTGGCGGCGGTGCTCCGGCTCAAGCAGGATACCTCGGGGAAACCGCTGGCGGTGATCACGGACGGCCGCCGACAGGCGGAGGCGATCGCGGCGTTCAATCCGGCCGCCGTCCGGCTGTGGGACCGGTTCCTGCCGGGCCCCCTGACGCTGGTACTGCCGGTATCCTTGGGCGCCGGGCTGGTGCCGCAGTGCGTGGGCAAGGAACGGACGGTCGGCGTCCGGTACCCCGACTACCCGTTCGCCGTGCAGGTGGCCGAACGCTTGGAGCGGCCGTATGCGGCGACCAGTGCGAATCTCTCCGGACGGCCGCCGGCGTACAGCGTGGAAGAATTCCTCGGCTCCTTGCCCGAAGAGGCCGGGCTGCCGCACCTGGTGGTCGACGCCGGCACGCTCCCGATCCGGCCGGTCTCGACGGTGGTCAGTGTCATCGACGGCGTGGAGGTGCTTCGTGAAGGCGCGATCGCACGAGCGGAAATCGAGTCGGTGCTTGCGGACTGAGCGAGCGGACATACGGTAAGCTGGGGTCATGAGCCTTAAGCAACGGGATTCCGACCTTTTCTCCGCGATCGAGCGCGAAGCCAAGCGCCAGCGCGATGGCCTGGAGCTGATCGCCTCTGAGAACTACGTCTCGCAAGCGGTCCTGGAGGCGACCGGATCGATCCTTGCCAATAAGTACGCCGAAGGCTATCCGGGTAAGCGGTACTACGGCGGGTGCCAGTTCGTGGACGAAGTCGAAGAACTGGCCCGCGAGCGGGCGAAAGAGCTGTTCGGCGTAAAATTCGTGAACGTCCAGCCGCACTCCGGTGCACAGGCGAACATGGGAGTCTATCTGGCACTGGTCGAACCGGGCGACACGATCATGGGTCAATCGCTGGCCGAGGGTGGTCACCTTACCCACGGCTCGCCGGTGAACTTTTCCGGGAAATTCTACAACGTGGTGCCGTACGGACTCGACTCCGAGACTGAACGGGTAGACATGGAGCGGGTCGCCGCGCTGGCCAAGGAGCATCGTCCCAAGCTGATCATGGCCGGCTACTCGGCCTATTCGCACGCATTGGACTGGGCGAAGTTCCGGGAAATCGCGGATTCAGTCGGGGCATACCTAGTGACTGACATCGCCCATATCGCCGGTCTGGTGGCGGCGGGCGAATATCCCGGTCCGGTCGGCCAGGCGCATGTAATCACGACTACGACCCACAAGACGCTGCGCGGTCCGAACGGCGGGATGATCATGACCGACGACAAGGAACTGGCGGAGAAGATCGACAAGGCGGTATTTCCCGGGATGCAGGGAAGGCCATTGATGCACGCGATCGCCGCCAAGGCGGTCTGTTTCGGTGAGGCCCTACGGCCGGAATTCAAGGGATATGCCAAACAGGTGATCAGGAACGCCCAAGCACTGGCGGAACAGCTTACATCCGACGGTTTCAGGCTTGTCTCCGGCGGTACCGACAACCACCTGATGTTGGTCGACCTCCGGCCATTCGGCGTGACCGGTAAAGTGGCGGAGGAAACGCTCGACGCGGCCGGAATTACGCTGAACAAGAACGCGATTCCGAACGATCCGGAAAGTCCGTTCGTAACCAGCGGCGTGCGGATCGGGACGCCGGCGGTGACGACACGGGGGATGCAGGAGGCTGAGATGCGGAAGATCGGAGAACTAATTACCCGGACGCTCAGGGGAGCTCAAGATGAAAGCGTGCAGAATGCCGTCCGCAAAGAAGTTCGCGAGCTGACTGGCCGGTTCCCGCTACCTGCCTGACGTGTCACAGGGCCGTGGCCAGACACCCGACACTTTCAGTTACCCAGTAATAGCCGGGGGAGGGTATGCGGCGCTCCTGTTTTTCGTATAACCGCTAAAATGGACCAGTGACCCTCCTCGACGAACTCAACGAAGACCAACGGAAGGCCGCCGCGACCACGGACGGCCCGGTGCTGATCCTGGCCGGCGCCGGTTCCGGCAAGACCCGGGCGCTGACGTACCGGGTAGCGCACCTGATCCAGGAGAAAGGCGTGCCCGCGGCGGCGATTCTCGCGGTGACGTTCACTAACAAGGCCGCCGGTGAGATGAAGGAGCGGGTCCGCGACATCCTCAAGACGCACGGCCAAGGGCGCGCCGACCTCCCGATGGTTGGCACGTTCCATGCGGTCTGCGTGCGGATCCTCCGCGCGGACGGCGCGCAGATCGGCCTGGCGCCCGGCTTCACCATCTACGATGCCCACGACTCCCAGGTGGCGGTGAAGACGGTGATGGATTACCTCCAGATTTCCCAGAAGCAGTACAACCCCGGGTTCGTGCGGCACGCGATTTCCGCGGCCAAGAACGAACTGGTGGATGCCGCGAAGTACGGCGAACTCGCGCAAGGCGAACCGCAGGCGACCATCGCCGCGATCTACCGCGAGTACCAGAAACTGCTCAGGCGGAACGACGCCCTCGACTTTGACGACCTGCTCGTCGAGGCCGCACGCCTCTTCTCGACCAAGCCGGAGGTGCTTGCAAAGTACCAACGCCGCTGGCGCTACGTGATGGTGGACGAGTACCAGGACACCAACCACGTGCAGTACGTGCTCACGAGCCTGCTCGCCAAGGCGCACCGCAACCTCTGTGTGGTCGGCGATCCGGACCAGGGTATCTATTCCTGGCGGGGTGCCGACATCCGGAACATCCTGCAGTTCGAAGAGGACTATCCCGACGCGACGGTCGTGAAGCTCGAGCGCAACTACCGCTCAACCCAAAACATCCTCGATGCCGCCCAGGCGGTAATCGAGAAGAACAGCAGCCGGAAGGAAAAGGCGCTGTGGACGGAGGCCGGCCCGGGCGAGAAGCTCCGGCTCTTCGAGGCGCGCAACGAACGGGACGAAGCGGACCAGATCGTGAAGGAGATCCGCCGGTTGCGGGCGGAGGGGTTCGCCTTACGTGACTTCGCGGTATTGTATCGGACCAACGCCCAGAGCCGCGTCGTGGAGGAACGGTTAATCGCGGCCTCCTTGCCGTACCGCGTGGTCGGTGGCGTCCGGTTCTACGAGCGGAAGGAGATCAAGGACGTGCTGGCGTATCTGCGGGCGTTGCAGAACCCGAACGACACGCTCAGCTGGAGACGGATCATCAACGTGCCGACCCGCGGGATCGGCGACAAGGCGCTGGCAGTGTTGCTGGAGACGGCCGATCGGCAGGGCCTTTCGCTGAAGGCCGTGGTCGAGCGGGCCGGTGAGCTCGGTGAGCTGGCACCGGGAAGCCGCAAGGCCGTCGAGCGGTTCGCCGGACTCCACGCGAAACTACGAAAATTGGTCGAGGACGGCGGTACGGTGGATGAGCTGGTCGTCGCGGTACTCAAGGAAACCGGCTACGCCGAGTGGATCGACGACGGGACCGTCGAGGCGGCGGCACGGCTCGAGAACCTCAAGGAGCTTTCTACCGCCGCCAAACGCTACGATCACCTCAAGGGTGAGGAAGGACTTTCCGTATTCCTAGAGGATGTCTCGCTGATCACCGACGTGGACCAGTACGACCAGCAGGCGGACAGCGTCACCCTGATGACGCTACATGCGGCCAAAGGGCTGGAGTTCCCGGTGGTGATGATCGTCGGGTTGGAAGAAGGGATCTTCCCGCACTCGCGGAGCTTGCTCGAAGCGAGTGAGATGGAAGAGGAGCGCCGGCTGGCGTACGTCGGCATGACCCGGGCGATGCAGCGGCTTTACTTGTTGCACGCGTCCTCGCGGGTGCTCTACGGCAACATCCAGTCCAACCTGCCGTCGCGGTTCTTGGCGGAGATTCCCGAGCACCTCCTAGAGATGATCGGCACCCCGACCGGTACGCCCCGACAGGACCGGGGTGGCTGGTCGCTGCAGGGTACCGGCTTGCCGGGAACCGGGGTACCGGCGGGCCCGGCGGACACTCCGCATCCTGCCGACGAGTTCAACCAGGAGCCGGTCTACCTGGAGGCCGGCGACATCGTCGTGCATCCCAAGTTCGGGCGCGGGACGGTACGGGAGGTCGGTGACACGGTCCTCACGGTGGACTTCGACGGTTCGGTGAAGAAGCTTTCCTCGGCGTTCGCGGGGATGCTGAAGAAAGCGTAAGGGCCGTGGAACGGATCCACGCCCGGAAGTCGCTCGGCCAGCATTGGCTGGCGGATCCCGCGGTCGTCCGTGACGTACTGGATGCCGCTGCGTTGACCGGCGCGGAGACCGTGGTCGAGGTCGGACCGGGGCCGGGAGTGCTCACGCCGGGCCTGTGTGAGCGTGCCAAGCGGGTGATCGCGATCGAGCTCGACGAACGGCTGATTCCGAAGCTCAAGGAACATACCGCGCAGTGCGGAAACCTGGAGATCCGGCAAGGCGACATCCTCCAGACTGACCTCGCGGAACTGCCACGGCCGTACCAAGTCGTGGCGAACGTGCCGTACTACATCACCTCGAAGATCATCCGGCACTTCCTCGGATCGCCAGCCCGCCCGGAAACGATGA
Organism: uncultured Candidatus Saccharibacteria bacterium; assembly: GCA_964525455.1. GTDB lineage: Bacteria > Patescibacteriota > SICC01 > SICC01 > SICC01 > JALYJZ01. The sequence continues at coordinate 120,958 of CAZGHP010000001.1, forward strand.
CGCTCACCGTCCAGGCTGAGGTCGCGGAGCGTATCTGTGCCGCCCCGCCGAAGATGAGCGTCCTGGCGGTGTCCGTACAACTCTACGGCAGGCCGCGAATCGCCGGACGGATCCCGGCCGCCGCCTTCTCCCCGCCGCCGGAAGTGGACTCGGCGATCCTACGCGTCGATGGCATCGGCAAGGACCTGGAAACGACGCTTGGCGGCGTCTCGGAAGCGGCGCTCTTCGCCGTGGTCCGGGCCGGTTTCGCCGAAAAACGAAAGCAGGTCCACAACAGCCTGGCGCGGAACCTGGACCTATCCCACGAGCAGTCCGCGGTGCTGCTGGAACGCGCCGGCATCAGCCCGACACGGCGGGCGGAGACCCTGACGATCGCGGAGTGGACGACGCTGGCCCGCCAGGCTACTCGACGGTGACGCTCTTGGCGAGGTTTCGCGGCATGTCCACGTTCTTACCGCGGGATACGGCCATCTCGTAAGCGAGCAATTGGAGCGGGATCGCCAGCGTGAACGGCTCCAGGACTTCGTGTGTCTTCGGTACTTCGATGACGGCACCCGCCAGGGCGTCCAGCTCCCGGTTACCCGCGGTCGTGACGGCTAACACCGACCCCTCCCGGGCGCGTACCTCTTCCAGGTTCGACTTCGTCTTCTCATAGAGCGCGTTCCGCGGCGCCAGGAATACCGCGAGCAGGCTCGGATCCACCAACGCGATCGGACCGTGCTTCATCTCGCCGGCGGGATACGCCTCCGCGTGCACGTACGAAATCTCCTTGAGCTTGATCGCACCCTCGAGTGCCATCGGATATGCCGAACCGCGGCCGAGATAAAGGGCATTCTCGATCCGGTCGTACTGCTTTACCGCCTCAGCCACTGCCGCCCGTTCCTTCACCTGGGCGGCCAGGATCTCCGGCAGCCGTCCGGCTTCGTCCACGAGCGCGCGGCCTTCCTCCTCCGACAGGTCCCGGGTCCGGCCGACCTGGACAGCCAGCAGCAATAGGGCGCCGAGCATGTTCATAAAGGCCTTGGTGGATGCCACTCCGATTTCCGGCCCGGCGTGCAGGTACGTTCCACCGTCCGCGACCTCGCGGGCAATGGTCGAGCCCACTACGTTGATCATGCCGACGGTCCGCGCCCCTTTCGCCTTGGCCTCCCGGATCGCCGCCAACGTGTCGGCCGTCTCTCCGGATTGTGAGATCGCGATGCAAAGCGTCCGCGGGCCGACGATCGGGTTGCGGTAACGCCACTCGCTGGCGACCACCGCGGTCGCCGGGATCCGCGCCAACCGTTCCAGCCAGTACGCACCGACCTGTCCGGCGTAAAGCGCCGTGCCGCAGCCGATCAGGACCACCTGGTCGATCTCCCGCAGTTCGCTGTCGGTCAGGCCGATGCCGCCGAGCTTGGCGGAACCGGCATCCGGGCGGAACCGGCCGCGGAACACGTCACGGAGCGCCTCCGGCTGCTCGTGGATCTCTTTCAGCATGAAATGGGCGAAACCGCGCTTCTGCACGTCGTCCACTCTCCCGCTGATCTTGGTGATCCGGCGGCTGACCGGGCCGCCCTCAAGCGTCTCCAGCTTCACGGCATCGGCGGTGATCTCCGCGAGTTCGTCATCCTCAAGGTAGACCACCCGACGGGTCCGGCCGAGCAACGCCGAGGTGTCCGAGGCGACCAGGTGTTCGGTATCGCCATAACCGATCACCAGAGGGCTTCCGCGCCGGGCGGCTACAAGCATGTCCGGGTAGTCGGCCGAAAGGACGACGATTCCGAACGTACCGCGGACCTCACGCAACGCCGCGCGTACTCCGGCGACCAGGGGCCGCTTGGCCTTTTTCGACACGGCCCGCCCGACTTCCCGCGCGACCAGATGCGTAAGCACCTCCGTATCGGTCTCGCTGGTGAAAACCGCGCCCCCGGCTTCCAGCAGCTCCCGCAGCGAACGGTAGTTCTCGATGATCCCGTTGTGTACCAGGGCGAGCCGGCCGGCGACATGCGGATGGGCATTGGCCTCGCTCGGTACCCCGTGCGTGGCCCAGCGGGTGTGGGCGATGCCGACGGTGGCCTGTGACGCGAGAAGCTTCGCTTCCAGCTCGGCCACCTTGCCGACCGACTTCGTCACCTGTAGCGAGTCGCCACCCAGTTCAGCGATGCCGGCCGAATCGTACCCGCGGTATTCCAGGCGCTTCAATCCTCCGATCAGCACCGGGCGCGCTGCGTCACGTCCCACGTAACCGGCGATACCGCACATGCCGACAGTATAGCGCGTGCGTCGTACACTGGATGCATGCCAGCCAAGGTTACCGCTACGCCGGGGACAGACCGCAAGCCGGTATTGGTGTTCGTGCCGGGCCTTGGCGCGGATGGGTCGGTGTACGCACCGCTCCTGAACGCGCTCCGTGGCGACTTCGACGTGCGTTCGGCCGACCACTCGCTCAGATTTCCACTGGACGGCCTTTCCTGGGACTTTTTCTTCGAATCGATCGACCGGGCACTAGGCGGCGAACCGGGATATCTGGTGGGTCACTCGATGGGTGGGGCGATCGCGCTCAGGTACGCTGCCCGTCATCCGGAACGGGTCCGGAGGGTCGTGACCGTTGCGCCGGTCCTGTTCCCGTTCCAGCGGGAGCGCCACCGCGCCCGGGAACGTACCCGCAATGCCCTGCTCGCCCTTACGGGCGGGCATCCGCTGCACGTTCTCCATGCCCTGCGTACGATCCGACGGCGGACTGCCGGCGGCCGAGCCCGGAAGCTGTATGACTTCGTGGACACGATCGACCTCAGTACGGACCTTCCCCGGCTGCGCCAGGCCACGATCCTGTTTCCCGAGCAAGAAGAGATCATCCCACACGCCCACGGGAGACGCGTGCCGATGGAATTCCCAAACGTGGTGGTGAAGCGGGTGCCAGGCAGCCATCACGCCGTCGCCCTGGCACCGCGCAAGCTCCTGCCGCTCATTCGGGAGGAACTCCATGATTGAGTCGGCAGACCGGCAGCCGGGAACGTTATTCGTCGTCGCGACGCCAATCGGTAATCTCAGCGACATCACGTTCCGGGCGATCGAGACGCTCCGGCGGGTCACCGTCATTCTCGCCGAAGATACGCGGACGACCAGGAAACTCCTCACCCGGTACGACATCAGGACGCCGGTCCGGACATACCATCAGCACACCCGGGGCCGTACGGAGGATGGGATCGTCGCGGACCTGGCCGGCGGCCTCGACCTCGCGCTGGTGACCGACGCCGGCACCCCCGCGATCGCGGACCCGGGCGGGCGGCTGGTGGAGCTGGCACGGCGGAGCGGCGTACCGGTGGTGCCGATCCCCGGGGCGTCAGCGGTGACTACCGCGCTGTCCGCGGTCGGGCTCGGTGGCGACCAGTTCACATTCCTCGGCTTCCTGCCGAACAAGAAAGGCCGCCAGAAAAAATTGGACCAGCTTGGCGGCATGGTCTCGCCGGTCGTGCTGTACGAGTCCCCGCACCGGCTCGAGAAACTCCTTCGGGAGCTCACCCTGCGCCATCCCGAAGCGCAGATCTCCGTAGCCCGGGAGATCACCAAGAAGTTCGAGGATATCCGGGTCGGGACACCGGCGGAACTCGCGGCACACTTCGCCACCCATCCGCCGAAAGGCGAGATCGTCGTCGTGGTCCGGCCGTAAGTTCTCAATTGAGAACCCCGCTGTACAATGGCTCCGTATGGCGAAAATCCAACAAGCGCAGGGTAAGTTCTACGTCACGTCGTCGATTCCGTACGTGAATGCCGACCCGCACATCGGACACGCCACGGAAGCGGCACAGGCCGACGTGATTGCCCGCTGGCACCGGCTGCGCGGTGATGACACGTTCTTCCTGACCGGCACCGATGAGAACAGCCAGAAACTGATCAAGGCCGCGGAGCGGGAAGGAACGACGCCGCAACGGGTCGCCGACCGCTACGCCGAGCGATTCAGGAAGCTCGCGACCGCGCTCGACCTCTCGAACGATGACTTCATCCGCACGACCGACCAGCAGCGCCACTACCCGGCCGCCATCAAGGTCTGGCAACGGCTCGTCGAGCGGGACCTGATCTACAAGGGCACGTACCGCGGCCTCTACTGCGTCGATTGCGAGCATTATTACACCGAGGCGGAACTCAGGGACGGCAAATGTCCGATCCATGGCACGCCGCCCGAGCGGCTCGAGGAAGAGAATTACTTCTTCAAACTGTCGGCCTTCGGTGACCGGATCCGGAAGGTCATCGAATCCGGCGAATACGCGATCGAGCCAGCGTCCCGGCGGAACGAAGTGCTGGCGTTCCTGGACGGCGAACTCAGGGACATCAGCTTCTCCCGCCCGGCGAAGAAGCTGGAGATGGGTGTGCCGGTCCCGGGCGACGACTCGCAGCGGATGTACGTCTGGTGCGACGCGCTGACCAATTATATTTCCGGTATCGGGTACGGCCGGGATGAGGCGAAGTATGACCGGTACTGGCCGGCGGATCTCCACGTCATCGGCAAGGACATCTGGAAGTTCCATGCCGTCTACTGGCCGGCGATGCTGCTGGGTGCGGAGCTGCCGCTTCCGCTGAAGCTCTACATCCACGGCTTCTTCACCATCGACGGGCAGAAGATGAGCAAGTCGAAAGGTAACGTGATCGATCCGTTCGAGCTGGTGGAGCGGCACGGAGCGGACGCCGTCCGCTACTATCTCCTCCGCGCGCTTCCGTATGCCGGTGACGGCGATTTCTCGGAGCGCCATTTCACTGAACTGTACGATGCCGAGCTGGCCAACGACCTGGGCAACCTGGCAAGCCGCGTACTCACGTTGATCGAGAAGAAGTGCGGCGGCAAAATTCCAGCGGGTGCCGCCAATCCGAAGCTCAAGGAACACGTCGGCCAAGCGCATCACGAACTCGCCAACCTGCTCGATGCACCGAAGTTCGCGGAAGCGCTCGAGCACCTGAACGGACTGGTCTCGCAGGCGAACAAGTTCGTCGACAAGACCCAGCCGTTCAAGCAGGAAGGGCAACCGCTCGCCGATTCGCTCTATACGCTGACGCAGGTGCTCGGCCACCTCAGCCTGCTCTATGCGCCGTTCATTCCCGGCAAAGCCGGGGAGCTGCAGGCGCGGCTCGGGCTGGAATCGACCGGCTGGGATGCCGAGTCATTGCTTGAGTGGGAAAAGGTGCCGCCCGGTACCACGGTGAGCCGTGGTGACCCGCTCTTTCCGCGGCAGGCGAGCGGGCGATAGCCTAAGATAAGAGCGAAAACAAACCCCCTATGCTCGGACTTAAGGCCACCCATCTCCACGCGCACTTCCATCTGCATGAGATCCGCCTTACGGAAGTCAGACGGCTCTACTGGTCGCACAGCCTCAAGCTGATCGCCTCCAACCTGGTGACCGTCTTCATCCCGATCTACCTCCTGAACCTCGGGTACGACCTGGGTCAGATCGTCCTGTTCTACCTGCTGATGGCGGTGTTCTGGGGAGCGCTGCAGTATCCGATCCTGTGGTTCGGTAATCGCATCGGTGCCAACAAGTCGATGGCGATCAGTTTCTTCTTCCAGTTCGCCCAGTTGGTACTGCTGGCGACCTTGCCATCCGCCGGGTGGCCTCTGTGGCTGTTATCACTGTCGTGGGCGATATACGTCGCTGCCTATTATCCTTGCTTTCGGGCCAGTTTCGCAAAAGGCCTGGGAGGTAAGCATCCCGGCCGCTCCGTAGGCGTCGCCACTGCCCTCACGACCGTGGCATACGGGATCGCGCCGGCGGTGGGAGGGATCGTCGCGACGGTCTTCAGCATCACAGCCGTCTATGTAGCGGCGATGGCGATCCTGGTCCTGGCGGCGATCCCGCTGCTGAGCGGACCGGAGATCATCAAGAACGACCCCTTCAAGCTTTCCTCCCTGCGTCTGCGCCGGGTGGCGCGCGACTTCGTCGCCAACGCCGCCTCCGAGGTGGATGACGTCGCGCTCTCGATCGTCTGGCCGCTCCTGATATTCCTGATTATTCCGACGTATGCGGGCGTCGGGATTCTGAGCTCCCTCGCCGTCATCAGCGGAATCGGTATCTCGTTGTACGTCGGCAAGCGCGAGGAGCGCCGCGGCGTCCACCATTATCTGAACCGAGGTGTCGCGGTGACAGCCGTTTCCAATGCCGGTCGCTTGGCGGCGGATACCGTCACCTCGATCGCTACCGTTAACATGTTCAGTGGACTGGGACACGCGCTGATGAACACCCCGTACGTGACCGAGTACTATCGGGAGGGCAACCGGGAACCGCGACTTGCATACATGTACGGCATGATGATGGCCTGCGCCATCATGGACAGTCTGTTCTTTGGTCTGCTCTATGTACTGACCGGCGTAGTCGAGGACAAGACCGTGCTGATCGCCGGTCTTGCCCTGATCGTGCCGGTTACGTGGGCGATCCGTTTAATCCGGTAAGGTGAAGGCAAATACATGCTCAATTTCGCCCACCACAGCCACTACCATACGCCCCGATTGACGGAACTCCGTCACCTTTATTGGTCCCACGGGATCGCCGCCCTCGGCGCCGCCTCGGTCCAGGTGCTGGCGCCCGTCTACCTGCTGAAGATCGGGTATTCGGTGGAGCAGGTCGTCCTCTTCTTCCTGCTCGCTTTCGCCGTGTCGGGTCCGCTGTATTTCCTCGCGGCGTGGTTGGTCAGCAAGGTCAACGCGAACCGGGTCATGGCATTGGCCGAAGTGAGCATGGCGCTCTTCCTGGCCAGCCTGTTCGTATTGCCGCTCCTGGACTGGCCGATCTGGTGGGCGGCGCTCTTCAAGGCCGCCGACCGGGCGCTCTATTGGCCGGCGTTCCACGCAAGCTTCTCCAAGTCCGAGGCTCACCGCCGCCGAGGCAGTCAGGTCGGATTGATGAACGCCCTGGTGATCGGAGCGCACGGCGTGGCACCCGCGGCCGGCGGCGTCATCGCGACGGTATTCGGGATCGGCTGGGTGTACGGCATCGCCGGCGGCCTGCTCTTATCCGCCGGACTGATCCTGTTCCGCTCCCCGAACGTCGTCAGGCACCGGCCCCTCAATCTTCGGCTCCTGCACCGCCGGATACTCCCCGACCTCGCGGCGAACTTCTCGCAGAGCACTTTTTACGTCGTGGAGGGCGTGGTCTGGCCGATCCTGATCTTCCTGATCATTCCGACCTATGCCGGCGTCGGCGTCCTCAGCTCGGTGGCGGTACTCAGTGCCGCGGCGGTATCTTTGGCCGTCGGCCGGCGCGAGGACAAGCGGGGAGAGCGACGTTACCTGAAAGGGGGCGCCGTCGCCATGTCGGGCACGAACACGTTCCGCCTGCTGGCTTCGTCCACCAGCCACGTCGCCGGCGTGAATCTCATCAGCGGCCTGGGGCAATCACTGCTTACCACCGCGTACCTCAGCCGGTACTACAAGCACGCCGACGAGGAGCCGCGCCTTGAGTATGTCCTGGCCATGGAAATCGCGCATGTGATCGGGCTCGTCTGTCAGTTGTCGCTCCTACTGCTCCTACTCCAGGCGATACCTGACAAGGACGCGCTGCTGGCGCTCGTGTTCCTCGGCGTACCGCTCAGCCTGGGAGTGCGATGGATCCGGTAGGGGCGGCATGGCCGATTTGATCGACACCCACGCGCACCTCGACTTCGAACAGTTCGCCGGGGAAGAGGCGGCGGTACTGGAACGGGCGCGGGAGGCAGGGGTCACCCGGCTGGTTAACGTCGGCACCACGCTGGAGCGAAGCCGGCGTTCGGTGGAACTGGCCGGACGGTTCCCTGGCATCTGGGCGGCGGTCGGGATCCATCCGCACGAGGCGTTCGTCGTCACGCCCGAAGCCATAGCCGAGCTGCAAGGACTCGCCGGAAGTCCGCGTGTCGTGGCGGTCGGGGAGTGCGGCTTCGACTTCCACTACGGCGATGGTCCGGACGAGGCCGCCCAGCGAGCGGCATTCGAAGCACAGGCCGGCGTGGCCGGAGCCGTCGGAAAGCCGCTGATCATCCATTCCCGTGACGCGGAGCGGCTGACCGTCCGCGCACTCGCCGCAGCCCGGCGCGACCTGCCGGAACGTCCCGGCGTGGTACATTGCTTCACCGGATCACAGGAATTCGCGGATGAAGTACTGGCGCTGGGGTTCCTGATCTCATTCACCGCACCGATAACCTATCCGAAGAACGACGCGTTGCGTGCCGTCGCGAAGGCCGTACCGCTGGAGCGGATGATGGTGGAGACCGACGCGCCATTCCTGCCGCCGGCGGATCGCCGTGGCGAGCGGAACGAACCGGCTTTCGTGGTGGAGACGGCGCGAGACATCGCTGCCGTGAAGGGTGTTCCCTTCGAGGAGGTAGCGCGAGTAACTACCGCGAACGCCGAACGGCTGTTCGGACTCGACGGCTAGACCGCATTGACCCGTCCGGCACGCGTTGTCGCGCATCGCGACCGGCGGTACGATGGGGCCGGATCATGCCAATACCGAAACGAAAACTGGCTTTGGGGGCGTTCCTCGCCGCGGTCGCGGCAGTAGCCGTCATCTGGCCGCAGGGCGCTTCCGCCGACCCGCTCGCCGACTTCGCTGAGAAGGAGAAGCGACTCAATGCGAAAGCGGCCCAGGTCGAGTCGCTCGAGGACAAGCTCACGCTGCTCGACGAGACGGTCGAGGCCAGGCTCGAAGCCTTGGCGGACATCCGGACCAAGATTACGGAAATCCGCCGCGAACTGACCGAAGCCACCGACGCCCTGACGGCATTGTCCGATCGGCGTGACCATACGATGGGTTCGCTCGGCAAGGTCGTCCGGGTCGATTACCTTGGCGGCTCACCGGGCGCGTGGGAGGTACTGGCCGGTCCGGGCAGCGCGTCGGGCTTGTTGACCGAACAGGCGGCGACCGGCTCACTCGGCGATTACGCCCTGGCATTGGCTGACGATCTCGCAGAATCCGGCGAGAAGATCGAGCAGCAACGCCGGACCCTGCTTTCCCGCACGCGTCACCTGGAAGAGCTCGAGACCGCGGCCGATCGCCACGTTCGCGAACTTAGTGCGGTCCGGGGAGTGAAGGCCGACCTGCTCCGGGCCACCCGTGGGGAAGAGGACCGTTTCCGCGGGCAGTATGAGACGGCTCGGGAAAAACTCGTCCAGCTCGGGATTTTCGGACGGTCCGGATGCAGCCGCGTCGGCGACGCGGTGCGGGATGACGTCCCCGGCTACTTCAACCAGTGCGACAGCCGGTGGGCCGACGCGATGCTCGGTTTCAGCGACTCGACGATCGGCGACTTCGGCTGCGGGGTCGCTTCCGCAGCGATGGTGTTCGAGCGGCACGGGATCGACACGGATCCGATCCGCCTGAACGCGGCGCTCAAAGGGGTTGGTGCGTTCGATCGCGATTTGCTCTACTGGAGCAGCGTCCATCGCGCTTCCGGAGGAGCGTTGGACCTCGTGAACAAGGATCCGAACGGCGGGGTGGACTGGAGCGTGATCGACCGGCAGATCTCCCGCGGCAACCCGGTGATCGTCTGGGTCGACCGTCCGGGCCAGTACAACCACTACGTCGTACTCCTTGAGAAGAAGAACGGGCACTACATGATGCACGATTCGATCGAAGGTCCGAACCGGCGGTTTGAGAATTACTACTCGACCGGCGCAGTGGTCCAATACATCGCGCTTGAGCCCGCCTAGGGTGTCCGCCGGCGTAGCCGCCTGATACCATACGGGTAATGAGCGAGGTCGCCACCGAAATCTGCGGGGTGCGGTTCCCCTCGGCCGTGATGAACGCGGCCGGGGCGAAAGACGTGAGCGCCGACGACCTCGAGGCGCTTGGGCAAGCTGAAGCCGGGGCGATCGTCATCAAGACGACAACCGCTGCCTTCCGGGCGGGTAACGACTTGCCGCGCTGGCATGCGGACGCGCGGGGTAGTCTCAACTCGATGGGCCTGCCGAACCTCGGCATCGAGCGTTACCTCACGTTGATGCCAGTGCTGAAGCGGTGGAACAAGCCGCTGATCGCGTCGGTATCCGGGATCGGCGAAGGCGACAACGAAGAGATGATCGCGGCCTATGACAAGGCCGGCGTGGACATGATCGAGGTGAACCTGTCGTGTCCGAACCTTGCCGGTAAGGGCCAGCTCGGGTATGACTTCGCGGCTTCACGGAAGATGCTCGAAAGCTGCCGGGCCGTGACCAAGCTTCCGCTCGGCGTGAAGCTTCCGCCGTACTTCGACGGCAGCCAGTTTGAGGAAATGGCGCGGGTGCTGCGGGAGACGAACGTGGACTTCATCGTGACGATCAACTCGATCGGCAATGCGCTCGTGATCGATCCGGAGAAGGAAGAGAAGGTGATCGCGCCGAACGGCGGGTTCGGCGGACTGGGGGGCGGCTACGTGAAGCCGACGGCGCTCGCCAACGTGCACAAGTTCCACCAATTGCTGGGGGGGGTCCCGATCATCGGGGTCGGCGGGGTGGCATCGGGGATGGACGCGTTCGAACATCTGTTGGCCGGGGCCAGTGCGGTCGGCGTGGGGACGGCACTGGTCAGCGAGGGCCCCGCCGTATTCACGCGCTTGAACCGGGAGCTGGCGGATGTGCTGAAAGGGCACGGTTACGCGGATCCGGCTGCAGCGCGCGGTAAGCTCAAGGACAAGGCCGGCGTGCCCGCCGACCAAGCACCCGCCGCATCCCGGACGCGGTAATATACAAACGTGGATAAGCCCCAGAAAATCGTCGTCGGCATGAGCGGCGGAGTGGATTCCTCCGTGGCGGTGGCGTTGCTCAAGGAGCAGGGCCACGACGTGACCGGCGTCTACATGGAGAACTGGACGGACGGCCGGTTCCAGAAAGGCTGCGCGCAATGGCCGAGGGACCGGCGCGACGCCGTACGGGTGGCGAAGGACCTCGGCATCCCGTTCAAGATCGTGAACTTCGAGGAGGGCTATAAGAAGTCCGTGCTGGACTACTTCTTCGCGGAGTACGCGGCCGGGCGGACGCCGAATCCGGACGTGCTCTGCAACCGCGAGATCAAGTTCGGGATGCTGCTGACCTGGGCCAAGGAGCATGGGTTCGAAGCCGTGGCGACCGGACACTATGCGCGGATCGAGCGTTGCGAGGACCACACGCATCTCCGGAAGGGCCTGGATCCCGAGAAGGACCAGTCGTACTTCCTTTCCCAGCTTTCGCAAGAGCAATTGTGGCATGCGGAATTCCCGCTCGGTGACTGGAAGAAACACGAAGTCCGGCGCAAGGCCGAGAAACTGGGTCTGCACGTGGCGGATAAACCCGACAGCCAAGGACTCTGTTTCGTCGGACAGATCGAGATGAAGGAGTTCCTGGAGCAGAAGATCCCGGCCAAGCCGGGCGACGTGCGTACGCCGGACGGTGAGGTGGTCGGGCGGCACCAGGGCGCGGCGTTCTACACCGTCGGTCAGCGGCGCGGCGTCGGAGTGGTGAAACAGGTCCCGATGTACGTATTACAGACCGACGTGGAGACGAACACGGTGACCGTCGGGTACGAACGCGACCTGTACAAGCAGAAGCTCGCGACGGAGCAGCCGCACTGGGTGATCGGCGAGGAGCCGGTCGAGCTCACGGCCGGCGAATGGCACTGCCAGGTGAGTATCCGCTACCGGATGCAGCCGGAACCGGCGACGGTGCGTCGTTCGATGACGGGCCTGACTGTCGAGTTCGACGAGGAACAGCGCGGCCCCACGCCGGGCCAGTTCGCGGTGTTGTACGACGGTGATGAACTGATCGGCAGTGCCGTGATACGGTAGGGGCGATGGCGAAAAAGCACGAATGCAACTGCAAGGACTGTCCGCATCAGCGGTCGGGCGGCGGCGGTTCGGGCTTCGCGCTCGGTGCGACGCTCGGTGCTGCCGCCGCCGCGTTTCTGGCGCCGGACAAGGGGGAGAAGACCCGCAGGCGAGCTAAGCAGAAGTTCGAACAGCTGACGCAGGGCCGGTCGGTGGACGACATCGTGGCGCAGGTCCGGAAAGCCGCGGACGGCGTGATCGCCGACGTTAAGTCGGCCGCCGAAGAGGGCAAGCAGGAGGCCGCCAAGGAGCGGCGGCGGATCCTGAAGGACAGTCCCCGAAAGAAGTAACCAAACCGGTATGTGTCCCGGCCGGTCTTATTAAGAATCCATGGCTGATGCACATGGATCTCTGTTGACGTTGAGCCAAGCATGAACCCAACTGACATACACAAGGCAGCCGGAATCCTGATTCGCGGCCGCAGGCTACTAGTCGAGAGGTCGAAGGGAAAAAGTTTCTTTATTGCGCCGGGTGGAAAAATCAAGGCAGGCGAAACAGCTGTTGAAGCCCTGATTCGCGAACTCAAGGAAGAATTCGGCATTATCGTCAAAGCCGCGGACCTGGAGCAGTTCGGGACGTTCCATGCTGCCGCGGCAGGACAAGAGGACCAGCAATTGCGAATGGATGTTTTCATCGTCGGGCAATGGCAGGGCGAACCTGCTGCAAACAGTGAAGTTGAGGAAATCAGGTGGATTTCCACCGCCCAAATCGAGGAGATTCCAGTCGGGTCGATATTTGCTCACGAGGTTCTGCCGCGACTCAAGCGGCAAGGCTTAGTAGACTGATAACTATGAAAGCCGCCGACATCCGGAGCACGTTCCTGAAGTTCTTCGAGGAACGCGGCCATGCGATCGTCCCGAGCGCGCCGGTTGTCCCGCAGCATGACCCGACGGTGTTGTTCACGACCGCCGGGATGCACCCGCTGGTGCCGTACCTGCTCGGCGAGCCGCATCCGGCCGGCAAGCGCCTGGCGAACACGCAGAAGTGCATTCGGACCAGCGACATCGACGAGGTCGGCGACGAATCGCACCTCACGTTCTTCGAGATGCTCGGCAACTGGTCCCTCGGCGACTACTTCAAGGAGGACGCGATCGCCTGGAGCTGGGAACTGCTGACGAAGGAATTTAAGCTCGATCCGGCGCGGATAGCGGTGAGCGTGTTCAAAGGGGACAAGGACGCGCCGAAGGACGAGGAAGCCGCGAAGCTCTGGAAGGCGCAGGGCGTCCCGGAGGATCGAATCTTCTACTACGACAAGGAGGACAACTGGTGGGGCCCGGCCGGCAAGACCGGTCCGTGCGGTCCGGACACGGAGATATTCTATTGGATCGGCGAAGGCAAGCCGGAGCTGAAGCCCGGTCCGGCCGAGGATGACCAGCGCTGGTTCGAGATCTGGAACAACGTCTTCATGCAGCATGAGAAGACCAAGGACGGGACGTTCGAGCCGCTGGCACAGAAGAACGTGGACACCGGCATGGGTCTCGAACGGCTTGCGGTGATCCTGCAGAAGAAAAGAAACGTCTACGAAACCGATTTATTTTTTCCGATAATCGAAAAAATCAAAAAACTTTCCAACGTCGAAAAAAACGACAATGAAGACCTGGAGCGCGCCGAGCGGATCATTGCGGACCACCTGAAGGCTGCGACGTTCATGATCGCGGACGGCGTCCGTCCGTCGAACACGGACCAAGGTTATATTTTACGGCGGCTGATCCGGCGCACGATTCGGCAGGCGCGCTTGTTGAAGATAGAATATCCGTTCAGTGAAGCGGTCGCGAAGACGGTCGTTTCCGAGTTCAAGGACGCGTATCCGGAACTGGACCGGGAAGCAAAGACGATTCGTGAGGAACTTCTAAAAGAGGAAGAAAAATTCCATAAGACTCTTACGGCCGGACTGAGAAAGTTTAGAAGAACCTTTTACGATTTAGATGATCCTGACTTTGACGTTGATAAACCAGTCATAACCCCTATCAAGCTCAATGGAAAAGAGCTTTTCGGACTTTATGAAACCTATGGCTTTCCTTTCGAGTTAAGCATTGAAGAAATGAAGCGGGTTGGTGCAAAATTTTCAGAAAAAAAAATGTGGGAAGAATTTAAAACTGCTCGACAAGAGCACGAGAAACAATCCCGCTCCGGGGCTAAGCGGAAATTCGCGGGCGGACTGGCGGACCACTCCGAAAAGGTCGTCCGGCAGCACACGGCCACGCACCTGCTGCTCGCCGCACTCCGCGACGTGCTCGGCGAGGACGTGAAGCAGCGGGGTAGCAACATCACCGCGGAGCGGCTTCGGTTCGACTTCTCGCATTCGGAAAAGCTCACTGAGGAGCAACTGAACCAAGCCGAGGCGTTGGTGAATGAGTGGATTCGCGAGGACTTGCCGGTCATCCGCAAGGAAATGTCGCGAGAGGAAGCCGAGCGGCTCGGCGCGCAGATGGAATTCGGGCACAAGTATCCGGACGTGGTCTCGGTCTACTTCGTCGGCGACCCGGAAAGCGCGCGGTCCATGGAATTCTGCGGCGGTCCGCACGTGGAGCACACCGGCGAGATCGGCGAGTTCAAGATCAAGAAACAAGAGTCGGTCGGCGCCGGTGTACGGCGGATCAAGGCGGTCGTGAGCCCTTAATCGTCGTGGAGGACAAACCGGCGGAACCGTCGCGTGGGAAACTGCTCCGCGGCTTTTTCATAAAGACGGCGCACCGCGAATGCTTTGGCCGCTTTGTCACGGTCGTCGTTGTGGCGGTGGACCAATCCCATCGACCGCTGGATTTCGGCGGCGCGGCCGTAGCTTTCGGTGTCGATTGCCAGTTGGCGTGCTTCTTCCAGCAGGTTAAGCGCTTCTTCAACCTGTCCGTCTTCTCCGGCGAACCGGCCCAGGGCAAATAACCCTTCAAGTCGGAATTCATCCGGTCGGCTATGCCAGGTTAATTCCAAAGCGATCTCCCTGGCCTGCTCGTGCTGGTGGTTATGCAATGCTATGCGCAATGCCTCAGTCCGCGAGTGCAGCTCCTGCTCGAGGGTTTCGGCCGAATGTTTGCCCGACTCGGGAAAATCGCCCATGACGAATCAGTATATATGTGGGCGCCGCGATGGTGCAATAAGCAGGCAGGTTGGCACCGCGCACTGACCGGAGCTCTCCCGCCCGCTACAATAGACAGGTGACAAATCGACACCACACTGCCTGATGGGACTGCTCGACAAAGTCAGCTCCGTCTTCGCGGGTTCCAATCAGACCCCCTCGAATTACTTCATCGCGCTCGACATCGGTACCGAGTTCGTGAAGGCGCTGATCTGCGAGATTGCCGACGGTAAGGCGGTCGTGATCGGCTCCGGCCGACAACGGCAGCGCCTCGGCGACATGCAAGGTGGCGCGGTCACCGACATCGGCGGCGTGATCGAGAATTGCGAGAAGGCGTTGGAGCGCGCCCGGGAAATGGCCGGCGTGATGCCGGAGCAGGTCGTGATGGGCATCGCCGGCGAGCTCGTGAAAGGCGCCACCACTACCGTCCACTACGAACGTGCCAAGCCGAACACCAAGATTGATCTCACCGAGCTCAAGAACATCGTGCACAAGGTGCAGTGGAAGGCCTTCGACCAGGTGCGCCAGCAACTCGCCTGGGAGACCGGCCATGCCGAGATCGACGTGAAGCTGGTGAACGCCGCGATCGTCGACGTACGGATCGACGGCTACCGCGTGACCAACCCCGTCGGATTCCAAGGCAAGGACGTGACGATCGGCATCTTCAACGCGTTCGCGCCGCTCGTGCACCTGACCGCCCTACAGGCGATTCCCGAGGAGCTCGGCCTGGATCTCCTCTCGATCGCGGCGGAGCCGTACGCCGTCGCGCGCTGCCTCGGGATCGAGGACCAGACCGAGTTCTCCGCGGTCTTTATCGATATCGGCGGCGGCACCACCGACGTAGCGGTGGTCCAGGGCGGCGGCGTGGTCGGTACCAAGATGTTCGCGCTCGGCGGCCGGACGTTCACCCGGCGGCTGGCGCAGTCGCTGAACGCTCCGTTCGAGAAGGCCGAGGAAGTGAAGCTGGCCTACACCAGCAAGCTTCTCGATCAATCCTCGACCAAGCTGGTGAAGGAAGCGGTCGCGGCCGACGCGGATGTCTGGCTGTCCGGCGTGCAACTGACGCTCTCGGAATTCGGCAACCTCGACCTCCTGCCGGCCCGGATCCTGCTCTGCGGCGGCGGTTCGGAACTGCCGGAGATCTCGAAGGTGCTCGGCGGCGCCAAATGGTACAAGCAGCTGCCGTTCGCCAAGAAGCCGACGGTCGACTTCATCCGGCCGCAGGACATCCCGAACGTGAAGGACCAGACCCGGAGCCTCACGGGGCCGCAGGACGTGACCCCGATGGCGCTCGCCAACCTCGCTCTCGACCTCGCAGGTACCGAGGAGCTGCTACCATCGATATTGCGACGTGCCGTAAAAGCGATGACCACCTGAACACATGAAAGCAATCTATCTGGAACCGGATGAGGAGATCACCAGCGTCGTCGACCGCCTGCGGGAACTCGACGACGACGACGTGGCGATCATCGCGCCCAAGCGGGCGGCGTTGCTGCAGAGCATCGTGAACCTGAAGCTGCTGCGGTACCAGGCCGAGCAGCAAGGCAAGCGGATCAGTATCGTGACCAGCGACAAGACCGGGCGCAACCTCGCCTCGGCGGTCGGACTGACGGTCCACCAGAAGCTGCCGGAGGGCGGCCAGGCCGTGAAGGAGTCGGCGGTCAAGGAAACCGGCGAGCCGGTGCGGATTGGATTCAAGAAACAGCCGCCCGAACAACCGCAGAAGCCGTCGGATGAAGCGGGAGCGGGAGCGGACATCAACTACAAGAAAGGGAAGAGTCCCGAGCTGGTGAGACGCGAGGTGGCGGAGGTTCCGGAACCGGAAACGGCCGACGTGGCCGAAGCGGCCCCCGAACCCGTGACGATCCCGGTGACCCGGAACGGCGCCGAGGATTCCGCCACGACGCCCGGCAGGTCCTTACCGAGACTGCCTAGATTCTCTTGGCCCGGGTTGCGGCTGCCGAGGCTCGGCGGCCTGGCGAAAGGGACGAAACGATGGCGGATGGTCGCGGTTGTCGCGGCTCTCGCGGTCCTGCTGACCGGCGGTACCGCGGCCGCGGTCATGCTTCCGGCCGCGACCGTGACGATCATCCCGAAGACCGAACCGTTCCAGGTGGAGATCCCGGTCACGTTCTCGGCCACCGCTCCGGAGGTCGAGGGGAAAGACAACGTGGTCCCGGCCAAGACGATCGAAGTACGGCAGGAAGGCTCGATTGATGCCCGCGCCACCGGCCGCTCAGTCGGCGGCGAACCGGCTCGCGGGCAGATCACGGTAGTGAACGAGCTGAACCGGAACCAGCCGCTGGTGGTCCGCACGCGGTTCCAAGCGCCGGACGGACGGATTTTCCGGGCCCAGTCCGGCATCGTCGTACCGGCGGGCGGCAGTACGACCGTACAGGTGCTCGCCGACGAAGGCGGTGCCGACGGCAACCTTCCGGCGGACACCCGGCTCTCGATTCCAGGCCTCCAGAGTACGACCGCGGTATACGGCACGATCGACCGGCCGTTAGGGGGCGGAACCGATGCCGACAGCACGACCATTTCCCAGGAAGACATCGACCGGGCGCGGACGCGGCTCGGCCGGCAACTGGCGAGTGAAGGCCTGGAAGCAGCCAAACGCGAACTGACTGCCGGCTTTACGGTTGATCCGGAAATCGCCGCGGTCGACATCGTGTCCAGCGAGTCGGATCCGGACGCCGGATCCTCGGCGCCGCGGTTCACGGTCAGCGGCCAGGCGCGCATCACCTATTTCTCCTACGAACCGGATACGCTCCGCGAACTCATCGAAGCCGACCTGGCCGCGAAAGTGCCCGGCGGGTCAGACCTGGTGGACCAGCGCTCCGAGACGTTCCGGGTACGGGAAACCTCCGCGGCCCAGCTCGGTACCGTGCTGCGTGTAGATACGTTCACGGCCTCAGGCATTTCCGAGTCCCAGATCGCCGAAGATATCGCCGGGAAGAGCCGGGAAGAGGCCGAACGGATCATCGAGGAAAGCGGAAAGGTGAGTGACGTGACGATCGACCTGTCACCGTTCTGGGTGCGGTCGGTGCCGGGCGACGCGGGGAAAGTACGGGTCCGCCTGGAGGCCCGCCCGGCCGCGAGCCCCTCTCCCGGAGTGACGCCGGCCTCATGAGAGTCGCCGCCGCCGATCTCGGCAAGGCACGGACCGGCCTGGCGGTCTCCGATGAGCGGGGTATCACCGCCCGTCCGCTTGCCACGATCGAAACCGGTCGGCTGGCCGAGGAACTCCGGGCGTTGGTAGCGGACGGGATCTCGACGATCGTCGTCGGCCGGCCGCGGACGCTCTCCGGCGAGTTGGGTAGCCAGGCGGCATGGGTCGAGGAACAGGTCACTGAGCTCGAACGGTCCATCCCGGCCACGTTCGTGTACGAGGACGAGACCGCCAGCACCGTCGAGGCCGCGGCGGCCGGGGACGGTAGCGACGCCGGTGCCGCCCGGGTGATCCTTCAGGGGTATCTCGATGAACACGCATAAACGCCGCCGGTTTGCATTCCTGGTCGCGGCGCTGATCGTGGTTGTCGTCGGAGTCCTGCATTGGTATCGCACCGGGCTCCAGCCGACCGGCGCGGCCATGGCGGTCGTGACGATCGACGAAGGGACGACGCCCGACGAGATCGCCAGCACGCTCAAACGACACGACCTCATCCGTTCAGAGCGGGCCTTTACGTGGCACGTGAGGCTCAACGGATTGGCGCCGGAAATAAAGTCCGGCCGGTTCCAGCTCTCTGGCGAGCGATCCTCGGAGGAGATCGCCCGGGCGCTGACCGAGGAGTCCGCGCTCGCGACGCGTTTCACGATCCCCGAAGGACTGACGCAATATGCGGTCGCGGAGCGGCTCAAGCAGCTCGGGGTGGCGGATGCCGCGGAATTCCGGGAGCTCAAGGCCGCGGACTTTCCGGAGTATGACTTCCTGCGGGTACTTCCCGACGGCGCGACGCTCGAAGGCTACCTGTTCCCCGAGACGTATGCGATGCCGCTGCCCGGCACCTCGGCGCACGATGTCGCGAAGGTCATGCTCGACCAATTCCGCGAGGAACTGGCCGGTTTCCGGAACGCCGTCGAAACCAGTGGCCGGTCGATTCACGAGATCGTGACCTTGGCGTCGATCGTCGAGGAGGAAGTCCGCACGACAGAGGACCGGAGACTCGTCGCCGGAGTCCTGTTCCGGCGCTTGGAAGAGGATATCCGGCTGGATATCGACGCGACGGTGCGGTATGCGCTCGACAAACCCAGCGATGCCTTGACGGCATCCGATCTCGATTCGGACGACCCGTACAACACGCGGCGGTTCAAGGGACTGCCGCCGGGGCCGATCGCCAATCCGGGAACCGAGTCGATCCTGGCGGTGCTTGAGCCGACCGATTCGCCGTACCTCTTCTACCTGTCCGCCGCGAACGGTACGACGATCTTCGCCAGGACGCTCGAAGAGCATAATGCGAACGTCGAGGAATACCTGCGCTAGGCAGCACGTCCCGGTAGGCTGTAGACATGGCAACGTTCTGGGACCAGGTCGAGATAGACGTCTGCGCCGGAAGCGGCGGGGATGGATTGATCAGTTTCCGCCGGGAGCGCGGTGAATCGAGGGGCGGCCCCGACGGCGGGGACGGCGGGGCCGGCGGCAGCGTGGTGGTCGTGGCCGACCCCGGGGCGACGACCCTGGCGGAGTACGCGCGTAAGAAATCGTTCGCGGCGCGGAACGGCACGCCGGGCAGCAAGGGCAAGCGCCACGGCAAATCGGCCGACGATTTGCTCCTGCGGGTCCCGGTAGGGACGGTCGTGCGGGATGGCGCGCGCGTCCTTGCCGACCTCACCGAACCGGGGGCGCGGCAGATGGTAGCCCGTGGCGGCATCGGCGGATTCGGTAACGCGCACTTCACCAGCTCCCGGCGACAAGCGCCGCGGCTGGCCGAACGGGGCGAGCCGGGTGCAACCGGGCATCTCGGCTTGGAATTGAAACTCGTGGCGGACATCGGCCTGATCGGCGTACCGTCGGTGGGCAAGTCCACGCTGCTCGCCCGGGTTACCGCGGCCAAGCCGAAGATCGCCGACTATCCGTTCACGACGACGGTGCCGGGACTCGGCATCGCGACGATCGGCGGTGAACGGCTGGTGTTGGCGGACATCCCGGGACTGATCGAAGGTGCGCATCACGGCAAAGGCCTTGGCGACGCCTTCCTGCGTCACATCGAGCGGACCCGTGCGGTGATCCACCTGCTGGACGCGACCGCCGACGATCCTGCAGCGGACTACCGAAGCATCCGCACGGAGTTAGCGGCGTTCGATGCGGCGCTCGCGAAGAAACCGCAGGTCGTGGCGCTTAATAAGACGGACACGTTGCCGCCGAGCGAAGCCGCGGCATCGGCACGGAAACTCTCCCGTCGCATCGGCCAGACCGTAACGCCGGTCTCCGCGGTCTCCGGCATGGGCGTGGAAGGACTCCTGAAAGAGGCCGCCGTGCTGGCGAAGCGGTACCGTCCTCCGAAACGCGAGTCCCCGCCGCGTATCGGCCTGGCGGAATTGGCACCGAACGCGCTGAGCGTGGAACCCCGTGACGGCGGTTTCTCCGTACGCAGTGCGCGCTTGGAACGGTTGGCCAAACAGACCGACTTCGAGAGTCCGGAGGCCGTGGAACGGTTCTGGTGGACAGCCCGGCGGCTTCGCTTGGATAATCGGCTGGAAAAGCTCGGCGCCGCGCCGGGCGCGAAAATCTTCATCGCGGAGCGTACCGTATCCTGGCCGGGCCGGACATAGGGTGCGAACCTCCCGTCGGCCCTGGACACTTCCGGGAAACGTGTAGAATAGGCGTGCATGGAAACCAAAACGGCAAAAAGGAAACGCACGCCGATTTATAAACGGCGTACTTTTTGGGGAGTGACCGCCATCGCCGCGGTGGTCGCCGCGGGCGTCGCCCTGTTCTTCTTCGCGCAGCAATCGCCGGTCAAGGACGCCGAAGACGCCAAGACGGGCACGATCGAGATTTATACCGATCCCGACAACGCCACGATCCTGATCGACGACAAGGAGCGCAGCGAACGCAGCGACGCCAAGATAGAGATCGGTATCGGCACGCACGAGGTCACCCTGCGCCTTGTCGGCTACGACGACGCGGAAATCCCTATCGAGGTATTCGAAGGCCAGCCCGCGGTGATCGAGCATACGTTCGTACGTGACGGTGAGACGGTGAGCGAGGAATCGGTGGATGCGTTCAAGACCTACCGGAACGCGAAATACGGCTACAGCATCCGCTATCCGTCCCGTTGGAAACCGGACGAACAGTCCCCGGAGGCGGTCACGTTCCTAGAGGTCGCCGGTCCTCGTCCTGAAGAAGAACAGGGTCCTGGCGAAGGAAACCATCAGGAGGGTGAACACACGGCGCCGCTGACCATCCTCGTCCAAGACAATCCGGGAAACCGTGACCCGGCGGCATGGTACAAGGCCCGCGAAGAGTATCCACACGAAGACCAATCGGTGATCACGCAGCGGCGGATTACCGTGAACGGCCGCGCCGGATATCAATACGAGACGCCCTACGGCTTCGTGCCCTATCTGATGACGGTGGTAACGGGAAAGAACAAGGCATTCCTCTTCCAACAGGTCCAGGACTCGCCGAACCGTACGCTCTACGACCAGGTCATCCGGACGTTCTCGTTCTAGCCTTCCGCTTAGTGAGCCGAAGACCGGCGGCTACCCCAAGCCTTGACGGGGCGGCAATTTTGTGTTATTATTCACTAATTTTGCGAGATACCGATAACCGATATGAACGACGTTCTACAGATCGTACTTCCCTTCGTTACCGCACTTTCCGTGCTTGCCGTATTCCATGCGGTCGCGTATCTCCATCTCCGGCTTTCGGAGGCCGAAGAAGAGGACGACGGCGAGCTGCTGCATTCGTGAGTCATGCCAGCGTGTCGGGTTCGCTGAATCTAGGTAGAATGGGAGCGAAAACGAACACCACACGGGCATGACAGTAAAACAACCAACATTCGATCCGGGAGATATGTTGGGGCACATCCTGGCGTGGCCTGAATTATTCACGTCCGGGTACGCCACGGCCGTGAAGCTCCCGCCCCGCCTCAGGCGTGTCGAACGGATCGTGATGTGCGGTATGGGCGGCTCCGGAATCGGTGCTTCGCTGGCGACGGATTACCTGGCCGATACCCTTACGGTGCCCTGTACGGTGCATCGCGACTACGGCGTCCCGACCTTCGTCGACGAGCGCACGTTAGTCATCTGCATCAGCCACTCCGGTAATACCGAGGAAACCCTCGCCGCGTACGCTGAGGCGCGGAAGCGCAAGGCACGCGTCCTCGCCGTGACGACTGGCGGCACCCTGGCTGAACGCGCCCGCACTGACAAGCAGCCATCAATCGTCCACGCTAGCGATCTGCCGCCACGCGCGGCGACTCCCTATGATTTCGGACTCCTGCTGAAAGTCCTTGCCGTGCTGGGATTCGCCCCCGACCAATCCGGGGAGACGGCGGCGGCAGCCGATCACCTGCGTCAGCTTGCCAAGACTGTCAGCTCGACGGAGCGGAATCTCAGTGTCGAGCTGGCACAGCGGTTCCATGGCCGGATACCGATCATTTACGGCGCCGGCTTCCTTGCCGAAGCGGGACGCCGGTTCAAGGGGCAACTTGCGGAAAACGCCAAACAGACGGCGGCGTGGGACGTGCTGCCGGAACACAACCACAATGCGCTGGTCGGGCTTGAATATCCGGATTCTCTCCGGGAACAGGCGATATTCGTGCTCCTACGTTCCGACCTCGAACAGGCGCGTCATGCGTTGCGCTTTGAATTCGTGAAGGAACAGCTTGATAAGCGCCACCTCCCGCACGTGACGATTCAGGGTACCGGCCCGAACCGGCTGGGGCACCTGGTGTCGGCGGTCTTCTGGGGGGACCTGGCGAGCTGCAACCTCGCCGGACTGAACGGGGTCGACCCGACGCCCAACGAGGTCATCGATGAACTGAAAGCGCGACTGGCCGAGGATCCGTTATGACCGCGAAGATCAGCACCGTCACCGCTCGGATGATCCTTGATTCCCGCGGCATCCCGACCGTGGAGGCCACGGTGACCGCGGAGCACGGCGCCGGTACCGCTTCGGTGCCGGCGGGGACCTCGCGCGGCATCCACGAAGCCAAGGAGCTGCGGGATGGGGACCGCCGTTGGAACGGGCAAGGGGTACGCAAGGCGGTCAGCCACGTGAACGTCGAGATCAACCGTGCCCTTCGGGGGCGCGATGCCGCCGACCAGGCGGCGATTGACGCCCTATTGAGAGAGCTTGACCGCACCAGGCGGTCCGGGTTGGGAGCGAACGCGCTCCTGGCGGTCAGCCTGGCCGCCCTCCGGCTTGCCGCAGCAGCCGCAAAGCGGCCGCTCTGGCGGCACCTCACGGACGACCCCCCGCGCCACCTGCCAGTCCCCATGCTGAACCTCCTGAACGGCGGTGCCCACGCGGACAACGACCTCGCGATCCAGGAGTTCCAGGTCCTGCCGTTCGGGTTCGACACGTTCTCCGAAGCCCTGCGTGCCGGTACGGAGATCTACCAGGCGCTCGGTAGCATCCTGACCGATCGGGAGTTGGGTACCGGTGTCGGTCTGGAAGGCGGATTCGCGCCACGGATCGATTCGCACCTGACGGCCTTGGACCTCTTGATGCAGGCGGTCGAACGTGCAGGATACCGGCCCGGCGAACAAGTCGCGCTCGGCCTCGACGTGGCGGCATCCGATTTCTACCATGACGGCGGCTACCGCTTCAATCGCCATGTCCTGAACGCGGAACAGCTCGCCACGGAATACGAGACGCTCGCCCAGCGCTACCCGTTGGTATCGCTCGAGGATCCCTACGCCGAGGACGACTGGGCCGGCTGGCAGGCGTTGCAGGGGCGGGTCGACCTCCAGCTGGTCGGCGACGACCTCACGGTGACGGACGCGACACGTATCGTCCGGGGAGCCGAAGAGGCGGGAATCTCCGCCGTCATCCTGAAGCCCAATCAGGTCGGGACGTTCTCGGAAGCGGATGCCGCCCGGAACGCCGCCCGGAAGCAGGGTCTGGCGGCGGTCGCCAGTAACCGTTCCCGCGAGACTACGGATGACTGGATTGCCGACTTGGCGGTAGCCTGGGGCGCGAATTTCATCAAGGCGGGTGCTCCGGCGCGGGGCGAACGGGTAGTGAAATACAATCGCCTCCTAGCGATTGAGCAGGAACTCGGCGGCCAGGCCGTCTACCGCGGCCGGGACGCCTTGGTAACCACGGGGGCGCGACATGGCTGAGGAACGCCGTCCCGTGATGCTACTGATCCTCGACGGCTGGGGGATTTCTCCGGTCAGCGAAGGTAACGCGATCGCCGGTGCGCGCACCCCGACCATGCACCGCCTCCTCCAGGAGTACCCTGCGATGGCGCTCCAGGCGGCCGGCACCGCGGTCGGATTGCCGTGGGGGGAAGCCGGTAACTCGGAGGTCGGCCATCTCAACCTCGGTGCCGGCCGGATCGTCTTCCAGGAGATTCCCGCGATCGCCACGGCGTTGGCAAGCGGTTCGTTCTTCCAGAACCAGGTATTCATCGACGCGGTCAAGCACGTAAAGAAACACCGGTCGTCACTGCACTTCATCGGGGCGTTGAGCCCGGAGGAGGGCAGCAAGGGGCTGGAGCACATCCGTGCGCTCCTCGAACTCGCCAAGCGGCAGGATTTCGAGAACGTCTACCTGCATATCCTGCTCGACAAGGAAGGGCAGATGGAGAACAGCATGGGCAAATACCTCGCACAACTCGAACAGGTGATCGGGGAGGTCGGAGTCGGGATGATTGCGACCGTTTCCGGAGAATACTATGCGATGGATCGCGAGAAACGATGGGAGCACACGGCCCGGGCCTACAGCCTGATGGTCGATGGCAAGGGGTCCCAGGCCACGGCGGTCGAGGACGTCCTGGAGCAAGCGCGAAGCAAGGAGGTGCCTACGGAGTACATCGAGCCGACCCGGATCGGCAATCCGGCCACGGTCGAAGACAACGATTCGATCATCTTCTTCAATTACCGGCCGGAACGCAGCCGGCAATTGGCGAAGGCGTTCGTGGCGCCGTACTTCGGCCAGTTCGAGCACGGCGAACCGCTCAAGAACCTCTATCTGGTGACCATGAGTTCGTTCGCCGACGACATGAGCGTGAAGGCGGCGTTCGTAGCGGAGAAAATCCCGGACACTCTTGGTAAAGCGGTCGCCAAGGCGGGGCTCACCCAGTATCGCGTGGCGGAGACCGAGAAGTTCGCGCACGTCACTACCTTCCTTAACGGCGGCTGCGACCAACCGTTCGAGGGCGAGCGGGATGAAAAAGTACCATCACCGGAAGTGCGCGGTTACGATGAGCAGCCGGAGATGGCCGCGGCACAAGTGACGGAGAAGCTGCTGGCGGCAGTAACGGCCGGCGGAACGGATTTATTCGTCGCCAACTACGCCAACCTCGACATGGTCGGCCATACCGGCAGCTTCGAGGCCGCGATCCGGGCCGCCGAAGCAGTCGACACGGAAGTCGGCAAAGTGGTTCAGGCGTGTGAAGAGCATGGCATCACCCTGCTGATCACCGCCGACCACGGCAATGCCGAGCAGATGACCAGTACCCGTACCGGCATCAGTAATGTCGACCACTCGAACAACCCCGTACCATTGGTACTGGCCAGTCCGGATGGGGTGGGACTTTCCGGCCAGGACCGTTCGATCATGGACGGCAGCCTGCCTTCGGGAATGCTGGCGGATGTCGCTCCGACGATCCTTGATCTGCTCAACGTCCCGAAACCCGAGGCAATGACGGGCTATAGCCTATTAGAACGGTCGGAAGGGCCGTTCCTGACATAAAGGAACGCATGGCAGATTCCGCGGACCGGCAGCAACAGGTCACGCCTAAACCGCATCGCCGGGTGGTGTTGGTGGTGCTCGACGGGTGGGGCCATTCTCCGACCTTCGAGGGCAATGCCATCGCCCAGGCCCGCACTCCGAACTATTCCCGCTTTTGGAAGACGTGTCCGCACACGTTATTGCAAGCTTCCGGCGAAGCGGTCGGTCTTCCATGGGGTGAGATGGGAAATTCCTCGGTGGGTCACCTCAATATCGGTGCCGGCCGGGTCGTGCCTCAGGACTTGCCGCGTATCTCCGCCACGATCGATGACGAATCGTTCTTTGCGAATGACACGCTGAAAGCGGCCTGTGCCCATGCCCGCGAAGCGGGCGGCACGCTCCACCTGGTCGGGTTGGCCTCGCCCGGGGGCGTCCACGCGCATCTGCGTCACCTGATCGCCTTGCTCGACCTGGCCTGGCGGGAACGTGTCCCTGATGTCGCCCTGCATATCTTCACGGACGGCCGGGACAGCCCCGCGAAATCCGCGTCCGATTACCTGGAGAAACTGGAACGCGAGATCGCCAACAAGGGAGTCGGACGGATTCGCACGGTTTCCGGGCGCTACTACGCGATGGATCGTGACAACCGATGGGACCGTACCCAGAAGGCGTTCGAGGCGATCGCCCTAGGGAAGGGGCCGGCCGCGCCCAGTCCCGAGGAAGCGATCGCTGCCGCGTACGAGCACGGTCTCACCGACGAGTTCATCGAGCCGACCGTGATCCTCGGCGAAGGAGAGTCGCCGCAGCCGTTCCGCGACAAGGACTCGGTGGTCTTCTTCAACTTCCGGTCCGATCGGGTGCGTCAGCTTGCGGAGGCGATCACCCACACTCAGTTCGAGCGGTTCCCGCGTACCGGCTACACCGTGCCTGGGTACCTGGTGACGCTGACCCAGTACGAGCCGAGCCTGCCCGTCCATGTCGTGTTCCATCCCCAGAATATCGACGATTCCCTGGCGAAGGTGCTCTCGGATACCGGCATCCGCCAGTTTCATATCGCGGAGACCGAGAAGTACCCGCACGCCACGTTCTTCCTGAACGGCGGGCACGAAGAGCCGTACCCGCTCGAGGAACGGTTGCTGATTCCGTCGCCGCGGGTGGCGACCTACGACGAAGCGCCGGCGATGGGAGCGGATGAGATCACCGCCGAGCTCCTGAAGCGGATTCCCGACCAGCATTACGGGTTCATCATGGTGAATTTCGCCAACCCCGACATGGTCGGCCATACCGGTAACTTCGACGCGACGGTCAAGGCGGTCGAGACGATCGACCGTGACCTCGGTAAGCTCGCGGACGCCTGCGAGAAAGCCGGAATGATCCTGATCATCACCGCCGATCACGGCAACGCGGAACAGATGCTGACCGCCGTGAGCAGCGAACCGGACAAGGAGCACTCGACGAATCCCGTTCCGTTCATCCTGTACATACCCGAGTCGGAAAAGGCGGGCGTCACGTTCGATACCTCTCGTCTGACGCTCGAGAAGCAGACTCCCCCCACGGGGTTGCTCGCCGACGTCGCGCCCACGATACTTTCTCTCATGGGTATACGTGCACCGCGGGCCATGGAAGGATACGGATTGGTGTAGGGGTGGCCGATGGAACGACGTGACACCGACGCACTCCTCAAGCCCCGCTCCGTAGCGGTGATTG
Source organism: uncultured Candidatus Saccharibacteria bacterium (assembly GCA_964525455.1). Taxonomy (GTDB): domain Bacteria; phylum Patescibacteriota; class SICC01; order SICC01; family SICC01; genus JALYJZ01. Next base: position 148,362 of record CAZGHP010000001.1, read on the forward strand.
GGGCTTCCCGTGACGCTTCCAAGGTCGGGCACCTCGTCCTGAAGAACCTGATCGCCGGAGGGTTCCCGGGCGCACGGTACGCGGTCAACCCGAAGCCGGGCGTCATCCTGGATACGCCGGCACACGCCTCGATCGGCGAGGTCCCCGGACCGGTCGACCTGGCGGTCGTGGCGGTGCCGTCCGGGGCCGTCGTGCAAGTCGCCCGGGAGTGCGGCGCAGCCGGTGTCCGGGTCCTGGCGGTACTGTCAGCCGGATTCGCAGAGACCGGTCCGTCCGGAGCGGCGGAAGAACGGTCGCTGGTCGCCGTCTGCCGGGAACACGGCATGCGCCTGCTGGGACCGAACTGTCTGGGGGTGATCAACCCCGCCGTCAAGCTCAATGCCAGCTTCGCCGCACCGATCCGGCCGATGCCCGGCGCCTTGCCGTCTGCCGGCTCGGTCGCGGTACTGGCGCAAAGCGGGGCACTCGGCACGGCCATCCTCGACTGGTCGCAGTCCGCGGGCGTGGAGGTCGGTCCGTTCGTGAGTCTCGGCAACAAAGCTGACCTGAATGAAGCGGACTTCCTTCCCGGGCTGGCGGACGATCCCCATGTCAGGGCCGTACTTGGCTATCTCGAAGCAATTTCGGACGGGGACCGGTTCGTAGAAACGACCGCGGTCTTGACCCGGCGCAAACCGTTCGTCCTGGTGGCCCCGGGAATGTCCGATGCGGGACGCGCCGCTGCCGGTTCGCATACCGGCGCGCTCAGCGGGACGCGCGAGGCGCTCGCCGCCGCTACCGAGCGCTCCGGCGTCCTGCTCCTGGACGCACTCGGACCGGCGTTCGACGCGATCCGGACCCTGGCGCTCTGTCGTCCGCCGAAACGGGGCCGCGTGGCAGTGGTGACCAACGCCGGCGGACCGGGTGTCATCACCAGTGACCTACTGGATGCCGCCGGCCTGGAAATGGCAGTGCTTTCCGACGGCACCCGTCGGACGCTGGCCAAGACCCTGCCACCGGCCGCGGCCACCGGAAATCCCATCGATCTGATCGGGGACGCCCGGGCCAACCGATACCACGTGGCGTTGTCCACGGTCCTGAAAGACCGTGGCGTGGATGCGGTGGTAGTGCTGTTGACGCCACAAGCCATGACGGAAGTGGACGGTACCGCCCTGGCGATTGCCCGGACCGTCCGTGCTTCCGACAAACCGGTCGTGAGTTCCTTTATCGGCGGCCCCACCGTCGCGTCCGGGAAACGGTTGCTCGCCGAGCACCGCCTGCCGGTGTACGACACGCCGGACCAGGCCGCGATCGCCCTGGCCATGTTGGTCCGTGCGGGGGCAGTCGCCGCGCGTCCGGTCCGGAAGCCACCGAAGCTCGGCCGTCCCGACCGCACGGCGGTCCGGCTGCTCACGGAGGCCCGCGTCGCCAGGCTGGAGGGGTTCGGAGGCCGGGAAGCCGCCGCCTTGCTGGAAACCTACGGTGTGGAATCAGCGGAAATCCGCCCGGCGGGATCTGCCGAAGCGGCAGTCGCCGCCGCGAAAGCCGTCGGGTTCCCGGTGGTGATGAAACTCGACTCTCCCGCGCCTCTGCACAAGACCGATCTCGGCGGGGTCAAACTCGGTCTGACGGACGCCGCCGCGGTCGGGCAAGCGTATACGGCGCTCATGAAGTCCGCGAAACGGCTCCCGGCGGAAGCCGGCATCCGCGGCGTCGCGATCAGCCCCGAACTGTCCGAAGCGCTCGACGTGATCGTCGGCGGTCGCCGTGATCCCGTCTTCGGGCCGGTCGTCACCTTCGGTCTCGGCGGTATCCACGTGGAGGTGTTGCGGGCGGTGGACCATGCCTTGGCTCCGCTCACCGAGGAAGAGGCCGATGCGCTGATCGACCGCACGGCGGTCGGAGGAATCTTGGCGCGCGGCCGGACCGGCTATCATCGGAAAGGCATCCGGCAGGCCATCCAGGCGGTCTCGCGGCTTCTGACCGAGCTGCCAACAGTGACGGAGATCGATCTCAACCCTGTCCGGGTCTACGCGAAGCGCGCCGTAACTCTCGATATCCGAGTGATGTTCGGCGACGTCACCGTCGGCTAATCCCGGCTTTTTCCGCACTGACGGGTACACTGGGAGCATGGCTAATCCCGACATCCGGCTTCCCGCAGGCGTCCGGTGGGTGATCGACGAACTCACCGGCGCGGGATTCGAGGCGTTCGCCGTGGGCGGCGGCGTCCGCGACCTGTTACTCGGCCGTACGCCGAAGGACTGGGACGTGGCGACCCCGGCGACGCCTGAGGAGATCCAGCGGGTCTTCCCGAACGCCGTCTACGCCAACCGGTACGGTACCGTCGGCGTGCGGCAGGGGGGCGCGGTCTACGAGGTGACCACGTATCGCGCCGAGACGGAATACCGCGATGCCCGGCACCCGGAAAAGGTCGTGTTCGTGAAACGGCTTGAGGACGACCTCGCGCGCCGCGATTTCACGGTGAACGCGATTGCGACGGACGGGAAGCGGCTGGTAGATCCGTTCGACGGCCGGTCCGACCTACGGGCGAAGCGGGTCCGTGCGGTCGGCGACCCCGCCGAGCGGTTCCAGGAAGACGCGCTTCGCCTGATCCGGGCGGTCCGGTTCGCGGCGCAGCTTGGCTTCGCGATCGACCCGGAGACGCTCGTGGCCGTCCGGGCGAACGCCGAGCGGCTCAAGCTCATTTCCGCCGAGCGTATCCGCGATGAGTTCATGCACATCATCGCTTCCGACCGACCGGGCGAGGGCATGCGGCTGCTCCTGGAGACCGGCCTCCTTGAACAGTTCCTGCCGGAGCTGCTCGAGGGGGCGGACCTCGACCAGCCGAAACATCACCGATATCCCGTACTGGAGCACAACCTGCGCTCACTCGAGCACACGCCAAGCAAGGATCCGCTGGTCCGGCTGGCGGCGTTGCTGCACGACGTCGGCAAGCCCCGCAGCGCCCGCGGCTCGGGGGCGGACCGGACGTTCCACGGCCACGAAGTGATCGGTGCTCGGATGACCAAGGAGATCATGCGCCGGCTCCGCTTCTCGAACGACGACCTCAAGCGGGTCACGAGCCTGGTCCGACATCACATGTTCCTCTTCCAGTTCGAGTCCACGGACAAGGCGGTCCGGCGGATCGTCCGGCGGGTCGGCCCGGAGAACGTCGACGACCTGATCGCGCTGCGGGTCGGCGACCGGCTCGGATCGGGCTGCAAGATCGGGCTTACCCGGAAACTGGAGATATTCAAGGAGCGTTCGCTCGAGGTGCAGAAGGAACCGATTTCTACCCGGATGCTGAAGGTCGACGGCAATGACCTGATGCGCGACCTGGGACTCAAGCCCGGCCCGCGGATCGGCCAGATCCTGAACGCCCTGCTCGAAGACGTGCTCGATGACCCGAAGCGGAACACGAAGGAATACCTTCTCGCGCGGGCCAAGGAATTGGGCAAGAAGTCCTAGGTAGTTGCCCGAAGCCCACTTCGGATACTAGAGTGGAACGGTAACCACCCGACATGAACAAGAAGGGGAAAACCAGCGACGTCTCCGTCAAAGAGACCCCGGACGAGGAATACTTCGACCGGCAGAGCGATCCGTACGTGCTGCCGCCCGAGCTGAACGTCAGCGTGCGCGACGGGTTCCGGTTCGGTATCGGCCTGATCTTGGCGATGCTGATCTTCTGGGCGATCGCTGCCGCGGGAATCGTCCTTTTCTTCAGCCTGGGATTGGTAAGCTAGGACAGATGGCCGGGAAGACGATCAGTAACGATAACTTTGCGAAGGAAGTCGAACAGGCTGCCGAGCCCGTACTGGTGGATTTCTGGGCGGAGTGGTGCGGTCCCTGCAAGGTAGTCGAACCGATCGTCGACGAGCTGGCCAAGGAGCTCAAGGGCAAGCTGACCGTCGGCAAGGTGGACGTGGACGAACAGCAACAGCTTGCACAACGCTTCAACGTGATGAGCATCCCGACCCTGATCCTCTTCAAGGACGGGGAGCCAGTGGAAACGGTCATCGGCGTGATGCCGAAACCGGAACTCGAAGCCAAGATCAAACCGCATCTCTAAGCGACGGACGGATGACGTGACGGAGAAGACCAAGACTGCACCCCGCTACGACCTCGCCATCATCGGCGCGGGGCCGGCCGGCCTGGCGGCATCGGTCTACGCCTCGCGCTACAGGCTGACCAATGCGGTGGTCGGTCCGGAACTCGGCGGATACGTCTCGACCACCCACTTGGTCGAGGATTACCTCGGTTTCGAGTCGGTGAGCGGGATGGACCTGGCCAAGCAGTTCAGCGAGCACGCCAAGACGTACGACGAGGCGACGCTGGTCGCGGAGAAAGTGACGGAAGTGACACGCGACGGCGACCTATTCCGCCTGAAGGGCTGGGCGGGGGCGGAGATTGCGGCGCGAGCGGTACTGATCGCCACCGGCACGGTGCATAACAAGATCGGCATTCCCGGCGAGAAGGAATTCGAAGGCAAAGGCGTGTCGTACTGCGTCACCTGTGACGCGGCTTTCTTCAGGAACAAACGCGTGGCGATCGTCGGCGGCGGGGATTCCGGAGCCAAGGGCGCGTTGCATCTGAGCGAATTCGCGAGCGAGGTCTTCTGGGTCCATCGGCGGGACACGTTCCGTGCGGAGCCGATCTGGGTGGAGCGTGTGAAGTCGAAGCCGAACGTGACGTTCGTGCTCTCGAACACGGTCGAGGCGGTGCTCGGCAAACAGACGGTGACTGGCGTGAAGCTCGGCAAGCCGCACGAGGGTAAGGAAGATATCGACGTGGACGGGCTGTTCGTGGAAATCGGCTCCACGCCCGACCGCTCCGTGCCCGACATGCTCGACGCGGGGGTGGACGATGGACAGTTCCTGGTCGTCAACGACCACCAGCGCACCAGCGCGGAACGGGTGTGGGGAGCCGGTGACAACACGACGGCATCCGCGATGTTCCGCCAGATCAGCACGGCGGTCTCGGAAGGATCGATCGCCGCCGGTGACATCTACGAATATCTCAACGACCCGCGCGCCGACTGGCACGCCAAGGGCGCGATTATTACGGACTGACCACCTATCAGCATTAACCTGGCTGTGCTATAAATAGCTGCTGTTCCTTTACAGTTGGCATGCTAACGCTTCGATTCGGAGAAGGAGGTAGTCAGTGCCTGTTCTTTGGGACAAAGTATGGAACCAAAGCATCATGTTGCAGTGCATCGTGGGTTGGGTGTTCTGCATCCTTGCGGGGATCGTTGCAACCTTTGACGGTGATGGCTCTATAGAGCGAGTCATCGCCATGGTCGTGTTTCTACCGAGCCTTCCTTTCCTTTTGAAGGCCACAGTCAGCCTTGAGTTAAGTGATCCTTTGGAGCTATTGGTGGCTACCTTGCTAGGACTAGTGGGCTTTGGCCTCGGGTACCTGGTCTCCCTGGCCCTTGGCCTGAACGTGAGCAACCTGAGCTGACCCCACCCTAACGGACCCATCCGCACGCCATCGATGAGCGTCGTCCGTGTAGCTTCGGCTATGTGCGGATTCAGGCCAGTAAATCTTTTTCATTAAAGTTTATTGGCCTTTTTCTTGTTTTTTGCTTAACCGTAGGGTATAAATGACCGTTGCAGCTTAACAAAACTTGAGAGCGGCTGCCCGGAGCGGATTCAATCGGCAACGGACTGCCGTTCTCAATGTGGTATTGAGGCAGATGCCGATGAGGCGTTTGTGAGGCGGACAAGGAAAGGAGTGGGCATGCCCACTGACACGGATGCACTCGTCGCACCCGGGGAGATCAAGCTCGCGATCGAGCAGGATCCGGATGGACAGGTCCATTCCTCGGTCCCCGTTAGCTGGTGTCTCTCCCCGGATATCGTGGAGCGACTGAAGGAGCGGGGCGTCGAGAACCCCTACGCTCTCATCGTCGTGACGAACGGCGGTATGGAGGTTTCACGGGACGTGGTCCCGCTGACGAGCATGATGACCTACGTCCAGTTCCGACGTCCCGGCAAGAACAGGATCCACGCCGCGGTGGTGTGGAGCACCGATGAGAACCCGAAGAAGGTCCTCATCAAGAAGGACGACCACGGCGACTACCGCTGCAAGGTGGTCGACCAGCGCGATCCGATGCTTGACAGCTATCGGGATGCGTCCGGGCTACTCTCATGGGAGCGGGTCGTCGACGACCTAGGCAGGACTCAACGCGAGCTTGCAGAGGAGTCCGACGCTCGCAAGGAGCCGCTCATCGCGTATAGTTTCACGTCGATGCAGCGGTTGCCGGAGGAGGGTGTCCTCGAGGTCGAGGTTCCCAAGGAGATGTTCGCCAAGGCTCCGCCGGAGATTCTCCAGCGGTTCGTCGGTATCCTCCGGGAGCGGAAGCCGCACGATCAGTGCCACTTCCGTCGCCGACTGCTCCTGTCGTTCCCGCTCGTGCCGTTGGCTCTGGTGGTCCTCATGGCCCTCATGGTCGTGGCGGAGATCGTCAGCCTGCTGGGAGTAGCGGTCCTGTTGATCGCCGGAAAGCGTGGAATCAACTACGACCCGGTGCGCCGTCCACACGAGCACCCGCCCTGGGAGGTCTGGGAGCACATAGGCAGGCACACCTCGGTCTGGTACACCAAGAAGGACGACAGTAGCACGTTCTTCCTTCTGTGGTTCATCAATCCGGCAACGCTCAGCGTGCTCGGCATCACTGCGGGCGTACTGGCACTGTTCGGAGTCCTGGACGAGGTGACGGCGTTCACCGTAGGACAGATCGGTCCTATCGCGCTGGTAATCGCTGCTCTTGCGACGGCCGGTCTCGCCTTGCGGTGGTTGGTCCTCGAGCTGTTCGGTGCTCGCATCGAGCAATGGAAGGAGCGGCGGGAGCAGGAGCGCGAGGTTGCTGAGCAGAATGCCCAGGAGGCATATCTGCGAGGTCTGGAGCTACTTGCCTGCGGTGAGATTCCGCAGCCGACGAGCTACCGGGACCTGCCACGCGAGCACCGTACGGTGCGGCTGCGGTACTTGAACGTCAAGTCCAAGATCTGCAAACCGTTCGCTTCCTGACCGTCTCAAACCACACCAGCAACATGGCCCCATAGTCTGACCTCTCACGAGGTGGCCTGAAACAACAGACGTCAGGGGGATTCCGGCATGCATAGACCAAAGAGATACCCATCTCTCCCCATGCATGCCGCCCCCGCCCCTCTCGCATAGCGACTGACGAGACCTGGGAAGTTCAGGTCGAAAGGGTGGAAAGTTTTTTCGGCTGATCGTTCGGTGGATTTCTCGAGACTTACCGGTCTTTTTCATTTCCGCGAACGCCGCGCCCGGGTCAGGCGTGTCATCCGTTCGTTGTGTGCTTCGACCGCGGTAATCGCCGTCCGGGGGATACTGAGCTCCGTGGTGTCTACGATAATCGCCCAGGAGGAAGCGATGCTGGATCCGGCGGCCGCTTCCCGGCCTTCCCGTTCGCGCATCGTTCGCTCGACCGCTCCCTTCGAGATGTCCGGATTCTCTCCTTGCAGCTGGCGGAAGCGCCTCCCTAGCCGTGTGCGAAAGTCCGCGATCAGGAATAACTGCAATTCTGCGCCGGGCCAGACTTCCCGCCCTAGGAGACGGCCGTTCATGACGATGTTACCGTCCCGGGCGAACGTCTGGGATGCCCTTACCACGCTTTCCGGCACGATCGGATAGCGCATCAAGTACGAGCTCGTCTCGTAAGTATCGGGATCGCGCAGCCGGTCGGTGACGTCGGCGCCGTTCACTATCGTGCGCACCTCGCCACCCCCGGTGTCCAGCCGCACCTCTGCGTCGCGATAGAAACGCCTGATCGCCGCTTCGTCATCCCGCGGCAACCGTTCTTCCAGGAACGCCACCGTCAGGCCGCGGGCGATGCCGCTGACTTCCAAGTAGCGATATCCGTAATTCCTGCAAAGGATCTCGCACACCGCGTCCTTGCCTGTCGCCAGCTCACCCTCGATGGTAATGACGCTGGGGCGGACGACCCAGTCAGGATATTCAGGCGGGGCCTCACCTAGCTCCGGATATGGCTGCTCTATGCTCATGGCCGCAAAGCATACCACCGACCGGCGGTGAGGAAAAACTGTGGAGCCAGGCGGATTCGAACCGCCGACTTCCTGCATGCCATGCAGGCGCTCTGGCCAGCTGAGCTATGGCCCCATGCCATCCGTATTATAACGAAGAGCCCGGCATAGCCGAATATCCGGGCGATTTTTTGCTGATAAAAAAATTTGGGCGGTCGTCACGTCAGTCGGCGAGATTGACTGATGGTGTGAGTGTGACGACCGCCCGTTTTTCTCAGAGAAGTGTACGCGGTTCGGAAAACTGCAGCGTACGGAGACCGGCGGGCGGATCTCTTCTCTAAGAAAGTTGTAAATATTCCCCCGACCGTCGTGCATGTGCCATCCTTGGAGGCCCTCCTCCTCGTATGGAGGCGTGCACGACGGTCGGGTTCTCCTAGGAGCCCTCCTGCTCCCCCCGAGAGCCCTCCTGCTCTCAAGTCTTGAAATTTCGTGAGTCCTGCTGGGAGACAAAGGTACTGTCCTTGATCGCTCTATTCCTCCCTCGGATTTCTCTCCGAAGGTTTTTCCCGCGTACCTTTGGTCTCTAGGCTCAGACTCACGCCTGTCCGACCGTTCCTGTTTGTTCCATGGCCAGCGCGCGCCGTGCGGCGATGCGTCGGGTGAAACGGTGAGGGAACAGCGGACGAAGTTAAGGTGTCGGCTCAAAGCCTTATACCCAAGGTAACAAGAGCATGGCGCATCATGCAAGCAGCGCTGCCTTGCATCCGGAGGCAAACACCGCGAAGCTTAGGGCATGGCCAAAGCGAACGTACTCTACGCCCACCTCGCCGACCAGGCGTTCCCGTCGGAAGGCGGCAAGCTCAACCTGATCGGGATGTTCGGCGGCCTGAACACCCCCGGCCGGATCGGCCTCGGCCAGTTCCCGGCGATCTACCCGCGCTTGGCGCTAGCGGTCGGATTGGCGACCACGGTGGACGAACTGCCGGTAACCGTCTCGTTCCGTACCGAGGAGGGCAAGGACGTGGTGCCGCCGTTCTCCGGTACGTTCGAGATCAAGCGCCCGGCCGGCGCTCCCGCCAAGAAGGAGGCGGCCAATCTCAACTTCAACCTAAACTTCGACGCTTTCCGGATCGAGAAAGCCGGCAAGCTCTTCCTGACGATCGAGTCGGGGACCGAGGAGCTGGCCGAGGTCGAGCTTACCGCCGTGCAGGCGCAACCGCCGACACAGCAGAAGAAGTAGTATCGGTATCGGTACCGGTCCGTTCGAAGTATTCGAGCTGCATCCGTGTGCCTTTCCAAACCAGCTTGGAGCGATAGTAGCCGTTCCGGCCCGCTTGGTAGAGTTGCTTGAGAATCTGGAAATCGGACGGTACCATTTCCGATTCCAGGCCTGCGATCTCACCGGGAGTGAACCAGCGAATCGTGCCTTCCGGCAGTTCCCGTCGCCGCCGGGAGACCGCCCCGGTCGGCCGCATCTGCGTGACGAATAGCACGGGCCGGGTGACCGACCCGTCGGGATGCACGGCAAGCTCGTCCACTACGCCAAGCGAGCGCTCGACCCGGGCGTCCAGACCGAGCTCTTCTTTGATTTCCCGAGCGGCGCCCTCCTTCAGGTGCTCGTGCTCCTCCAGTTTACCGCCCGGGAGGCCCCAGAATCCCTTCAGGTAGTTCCGCTTGAACTTGATCAACGGGATGCGCCCCTCATGTTCCAGGACGCAGACGGCGACGAGCAGGATCTTCATCGGGCTCTGGCTCCGAACCGCTCAGCGTAGAGGCGCCGGTTTGCTTCGATGACGGCGCGGGCGGCGTAGACCGCGGCCGCCAGGCCTGCCGGCCCCGCGCCGAGGATCACGATGTCGTAGTGGTTTCGTTTCGGCACGATTCAAGCCTAACGCATGCGTGAGTCTGTAGGCCACGGCCTGTACGCGGTACGCTAGTGGTGATGAAACGCTATGACCCGCAGTCCATCGAGCCGAGGTGGCAGAAGCACTGGGAAGAATCCGGCGTTTTCAGGGCACCGGACAAGCCGTCGAAGAAATCCTATGTGCTCGATATGTTCCCGTACCCGTCCGGCGACGGCCTCCACGTCGGTCATCCGCGCGGCTACATCGCCACCGACGCGTACTCTCACTTCAAACGGTTGACCGGCCATCAGGTGCTCCATCCGATGGGGTGGGATGCATTCGGTCTGCCCGCCGAGAACGCGGCGATCAAGAAAGGCGTCCATCCGGCGGAGAACACGGCCCGGAATATCGATAACTTCCGCCGGCAACTGAAGAGCCTCGGCTTCTCGTACGACTGGTCGCGCGAGGTGAACACGTCGGACCCCGACTACTACCGCTGGACGCAGTGGATCTTCCTGGAGCTGTTCAAGGCCGGGCTGGCGTACCGCGACACCGGTTGGCAATGGTGGTGCCCGAAGGACAAGACCGTGCTGGCTAACGAACAGGTGGTCGACGGCAAGTGTGAGCGCTGTGGCAGCAAGGTCACGAAGAAAGAGTTGACCCAGTGGTATTTCAAGATCACGGCGTACGCGGACGAGCTGGTGGAGGGGCTCGAGGATCTCGATTGGCCGGAGCCGATCAAGGCGATGCAACGGAATTGGATCGGCCGGAGCGAGGGAGCGGAGGTCACGTTCGCGAGCGACGCCGGCGGCATCGCCGTCTATACGACTCGGCCAGACACGTTGTTCGGCGCGACGTACCTAGTGCTGGCGCCCGAGCACGAGCTGGTCGGGAAGCTCACGACCAAGGAGCAGGCGCAAGCGGTTAGGAAGTACGTAGAACGGGCGAAGCGCCAGAGCGACATCGCCCGTACCGCGACCGACCGGAAGAAGACGGGGGTGTTCACCGGTAGTTACGCTACGAACCCGCTGAACAACGAACAGGTACCGGTCTGGGTGGCGGACTATGTCCTGGCGTCATACGGGACGGGTGCGATCATGGCGGTGCCGGCGCACGATTCCCGGGACCGCGAGTTCGCGGAAACGTTCGACTTGCCGGTGCGGCAGGTCGTGATGCCGGAGACGGGTACGCCGGTGGACGACGAGGAGCCGCGGCAGAGCATCGTGGCGATCATAGAGCACCCGAAGACCGGCAAGCTCCTCACGCTCGATTGGAAAAAAGGCGGTGGCATCCTCTTCGTGGGGGGCGGCCGGGACGCCGACGAGGACCCGGAAGCCGCCGCCCGGCGCGAGATCGCGGAAGAGACCGGTTATAAGAACCTCGAGCTGGTCGCTCGCGACGTGCGGGCGAAGAACCATTACCACACCATCGCGCACGGCAAGGCGCGCTGCAGTACCGCCGAGTTGCTGCACTTCCGGCTCCGGGACGAGGCTCGCGACGAACCGAAGCTGGAAGCGCATGAGCAGGGGCTGTTCGAAACGGGATGGATGGCACCGGACGAAGTCGAGAAGCGTATGACCGACCCGATGCACGGGTTCGCGTTCCGCTGGTTCATGAAACGGGAGTCGTTGGGGGGTGAGGGGATCCTGGTCAACTCAGAGGCGTATGACGGCCTCACCTCCGCCGAAGCCCGGGAACGGATCGTCGCCGACCTCAAGAAGCGGAAAGCCGCCACGGAGCAGACCGGCTACAAGCTGCGCGACTGGTTGATCTCCCGGCAGCGGTACTGGGGGACGCCGATCCCGATCATCCATTGCAAGAAGTGCGGGCCACAGCCGGTGCCGGAAAGCGATCTCCCTGTCGAACTTCCCCAGATCGAAGACTACCTCCCGACCGGAGACGGCCGTAGTCCGCTGGCCAAGGTCGGGGAGTTCGTGAAGACGACCTGCCCGCAATGCGGCGCGGCTGCCGAACGTGAGACCGACACCATGGATACGTTCGCCGATTCCAACTGGTACTTCCTGCGTTACCCGTCGCCGCACAAGAAGGATGCTCCGTTCGACAAGGCCGCGCTCAAGGCTTGGATGCCGGTCGACACCTACGTCGGCGGGGCGGAACACGCCGTCCTGCACCTACTCTACGCGCGGTTCTGGACCAAGGCGCTTGCTGACCGCGGCCACTTCGCATTCCGCGAACCGTTCCGGAGCCTTCGCAACCAGGGCCTGATCATGGCACCGGACGGGCGAAAGATGAGCAAGTCGCGCGGCAACGTCATCAATCCGGATGAGATCGTCGAGGGGCTGGGGGCGGATACGCTTCGCGTCTTCGAGATGTTCATCGGTCCGTTCGACCAGGCGGCAGATTGGAGCACCAAGGGGATCGAAGGCTCCTACCGGTTCCTGAAACGGGTGTGGGCGTTCGGGCAGCATCTGGCCGAGGCCAGGGCCAAGACCACGACTGAGACTGAAGCCACGACGGACGGCAAGGCCGGCCCGTCAGACACCGAATTCAACCGGGTGGTATCGCGGGCGACCGAACGCGTGACGGATTCCGTCGGACACTTCCGTTTCAATACCGCGATCAGCGCCCTGATGGAAGCGCTCAACGCGTTCCAGTCGGTCGCGGAACGGGCCGGCGGGGTGCCGGTTTCTGGCAAGCCCTACTTTGAGCGTTACCTGGTCTTGCTCGCGCCGTTCGCACCGCACCTGGCGGAAGAACTGTGGCACGTGCTGGGTCATCCGGAATCGATTTTCAACCACAGCTGGCCGGAAATCGACCGTGCCGCATTGGCGGAGGCCACAGCCACCATCGTGGTGCAGGTGAACGGCAAGGTCCGTGCGACCGTGAGACTGCCGGCGGCGGGGCTCACCGAGAACGCGGTTGTGAAAGCGGCACAAGCCGACGGGGCGATTAAGAAGTATCTCGGTACCGCCAAGCCGAAGCAGGCGATCTACGTACCTGGCAAGCTGCTCAACTTCGTCATATGATCACCGTCGATATCCGGACGCTTGTCAGGGCGGAATCGGGCTCGTCGGGACCGTTTGCATTCTCCGAACCGAAGCCGGTATTCGAGGATCTGTCCGCGTTACGCGACCTTACCGGGTCGGGAACCGTCACCCAACTGGGCGACCGCTACCTGGTGGCCGGGGTACTGTCCGGCAAGATCGGGTTGGAATGCAGCCGTTGCCTCACGCCGTTCACGCATCGGATCGCCGATTCGTTCTCCGAGGAATTCGCGAAACAGCCGGCTGATGAGCAGTTCCCGGCGGAGACCGAGCGGTTGGTGCTCGACCCGATGCTCCGGACGGTGATGCTCACGGGCCTTCCCAAGCAGCCGCTGCACGACCCGGGGTGCAAAGGGCTGTGCGCGATCTGCGGGAAGGACCTTAACGAACGGCCACACGCGCACCCGCGGGGTGACGACGACGGCCCGTTCGCGGCACTGAAGAAGCTGCGGCCGTAGCTTTGTACGGGTCGGGCGTTACCCTGTAAGCTAGTTACATGGCCGTACCCAAGCAAAAGAAGTCAAAGTCACGGACCCGCAAGGGCCGCTCGCACCTGGCCCCGAAAGCGCCTGGCACGGTGAAAACCGCGACCGGACTCCGCCTCAGCCACCGTGTGGATCCGGATACCGGGCAGTACCGCGGCCGGCAGGTCGTCAAGACGAAGGACTGATGTCTAACCGGCACACGCTCCGGACCGTCCTCATGCAGTCGTTGTATGAGACGGAATTCCATCCCGAACTGACACTCGCCGATATTGCGGCGCGTCATCTCCGGAACGAACGGCCGTCCGATGAGGAACGAGCGTACGTCGAGGAGGCGGTGCGGGGCCTGACGAAGCATCACGAGGAGATCGACGGACTGATCGTGAAGCATGCACCGGAATGGCCGCTGGAGCAGATTGCGACGATCGACCGGGCCGTGCTCCGGCTCGGGATCTACGAAGTCCTGTATTCGGACGAAATCCCGCCGAAGGTCGCGATTAACGAAGCGGTCGAGATCGCCAAGGCGTTCGGCGGGGAGAACTCCGGTTCGTTCGTGAACGGCGTATTGGGGACTGTCTACCGTGGCAGCGACAAGTATGATGATAAGGATGACCATGACAGAGAAAAAAACCAATCCGAAGCGGCCGAGCCGGCCGGCGGACAAGCGCCGCCGACAAAAGACTAAGTCCGTCCACTCCGCGGGCGGCGTCGTCTATGCGGTGGTCGACGGAGTGCCCAAGCTCTTGCTGATCAAGCACTCTTACGACGGGGCGTGGGCGATTCCGAAAGGCCACCTCGACCCGGGCGAAGACAGCGAGACTGCTGGCGTACGGGAAGTCCAGGAGGAGACCGGCATCATGGCGCGGATCGTCGAACTGCTGGGCAAGAACACCTACCATTTCCGCGGCTGGCGCGGCCCGGAGAAGGGCCGGACGGTCCGCAAGACGGTGGATGTCTACCTGATGGAAGCCATCGGCAGTACCGAGCTGAAGCCCGAGAACTTCGATCCGCACGACCAGCTGGTGGCCGACGCCCGCTGGTTCGACCTGGACGAAGCGCCCCGGGCGATCCCCCACGTCAACTTACGACGGCTCGTGGACGCTGCGGCCGTCCGGATCAAGGAGATCACCGATGCCTGATTCGCTCGCTGCGGTCCAGAAACGGCTCGGGGTCTCGTTCGTGGACGAGTCGTTGCTCCGGAGCGCCTTGGTGCACCGGAGCTATCTGAACGAGAACCGGGATTTCGGGCTGCCGCACAACGAACGGTTGGAATTTCTCGGTGACGCGGTGCTGGAGCTGGTCGTGACCGACCATCTCTATCGCACGTACGATTACCCCGAAGGAGAATTGACCAGTCTGCGTTCGGCGCTGGTACGTGGCGAACGGTTGGCGATCGTGGCGACGGAACTCGGGCTTGGCAAGGCGCTCCTGATGTCGCGCGGGGAAGCCAAGAGCGGTGGCCGTGAACGTTCCGCATTGCTCGCGAACGCATTCGAGGCAGTGGTCGGCGCACTGTACCTCGACCAGGGGTATGATGCCGCGAAACGGTTCATCCATGCGCAGGTCGTCACGGTGCTTGAGGAGATCATCGAACAGGAGTCCCACCGCGACGCCAAGAGCCAGCTGCAGGAGATCGCCCAGGATCGGACCGGCAAGACGCCCCGTTACCGCGTGCTCGACGAGCACGGGCCCGACCACGCCAAGCACTTTACGGTGGCGGTCAATGTCGGAGACAATACGGTCGGCGAGGGGAAGGGGACCTCGAAGCAACAGGCCGAGCGGGCGGCGGCGGAAGACGCGCTGGCCCGGAAGACCGTCCAGAAACTCAAGCGCTGATGTTCCTCACCTCCCTCGAACTCACCGGATTCAAGTCGTTCGCCAAGCGGACGGCCTTGCGGTTCGAACCCGGTATCACGGCGATCGTCGGGCCGAACGGGTCCGGCAAGTCGAACATCGCGGACGCGATCCGCTGGGTGCTCGGCGCGCAGTCGAAGAAGGCGGTCCGCGGCAAGGTCTCCACCGACATGATTTTCTCGGGTACCGCCAAACGGCCGGCGATGAGCATGGCCGAGGTGTCGCTGACGTTCGACAACTCGGCGAAGCGGCTCCCGTACGACTACGACGAGGTCGTGGTGACGCGGCGCCTCTACCGTTCGGGTGATTCCGAGTACCTGGTGAACGGCGGCAAGGTCCGGCTCACCGACCTGCTGCACGCCTTCGCGGTGGCGGGCATCGGCGCCGAGAACTACACGGTGATCTCGCAGGGGTTGGTCGACAAGGTACTCACCCAAACGCCGGAACAACGGCGCGGGCTCTTCGAGGAGGCCGCCGGCGTCCGGCAATTCTATCTCAAGCGGGACGAGGCCAAGCGGAAGCTCGCCGAGACCGAGCGCAACCTCAGTCGGGTGCAGGACATCCTCAAGGAACTCGGGCCGCGGCTGAAGTCGCTGGCGCGTCAGGCCGACGCCTTGGCCAAGCGCGCCGAGGTGGAGCAGGAACTCAAGGACGCATTGCTCGGTCTGTACGGCCGGCGATACCGCGAGTTGTCACGGGAGGTCAAGGAGCGGCGCGCGAAGCGCGAAGAGCTTGAGCAGGAACACGCCACGCTTGGTGAGGAGCTTGAGAAGCTATCCACGCAAGTGGACGCGCTGCGTTCGCGGCAGCAAGGCCTCACGCTGAACAAGTTGTTCGCGGAACGGAACGAAGTCGCCGGTAAGCGGGATGTGGTCCGTGACCGTATGAACCAGGCGATCACTGCCCGGGAAGTCGCCAAGGCCACGGCGGAGCGATTAACCGCACAGCAGCGGGATCTCACGGAGCGTTTGGAAAGCCTGCCTGCCGCCGACAGCGGGACGGCGACCGATACCGCGGACCTGGACAAACAGATCGGCTCGGTCGAACGGCAGGTCGCGGCACTGGCCCAGGATACCCTGGCCGGTTCAGGTGACCTCGCGGAACTACTTGGGAAAGCCGACGATCTCGCAGCCGGACTGGAACAGGCGGCGGCGAAGGGCGCTCCGGCGACGGAGCTTTCCGGCATGCTTGCGGAACTCCGCAAGCTCCTGGCGCGGAGCCGGCGGCTGGCGGCCGGCGAGCCCGACGAAGCGTTGGCGGAGCGGACCAAGCTTCAGGAGGAATTGGCGTCGCTCAAGGTCCAACGTGCGTCGCGCGGAGAAGCGGCGAGACTGCGCCGTGAGCAAGCGGACCGGACGGTGGCCGAGCGTGCGACGCTCGCTACGCGGCTCGATGGGGCCAACAAGGAATTGGCTGCGGCGGAGACCGTCGCAGCAGAGTCCGGCCGTGGCGTGGAGACCGCCACCGCGGAGCTGGAGGAACTCGAGAAACAGATCGCGAAGTTCGATACGCAGGTGGCCGCGGAACAGCAACGGAGCTTCGGGGAGACCGACGAACTCAAGGGGCAGGAAACGGCGCTTCGGACCAAGCAGCGGACGCAGGACGAGCATCGCCGTGAGTTGGAGGGACAGAACCTTGAGTTGGCCAAGCTGGAGACGCGACTCGACGACCTGGTGCACGAGGCGAAAGGAAAGCTCGCGACCCTGAAGGGCGCCGTGACATTCCCGCCCGCGGATGACACCCAGCTCACGGCCGAAGCCGTCGACGAAGCGAAGATTGCCAGACTGGAGCGGAGGCTGATGGAGATGGGCGGTATCGACCCGGCCGTGACCGCGGAGCACAAGGAAGTCGAGACCCGGCATCAGTTCTTGGCCGACCAGAGCGAAGACCTTGTCAAAGCGAAGAAAGACCTCGAGCAGGTGATCCGCGAGCTGGAACAGAAGAGCCGGACGATCTTCAGCGAAGCGTTCGAGAAGATCGGCGAAGCGTTCGAAGAGTACTTCGAGAAGCTGTTCGGCGGTGGCAAGGCGGGGCTGGAAATGGTGGAGCCGAAGGCGGCGGACGACGATTTGGAGGAACCGCGTACGCTGGACGCCGGGATCGGGATCAAGGCCGTGCCGCCCGGCAAACGCCTGAAGTCGCTCGCGCAACTTTCGGGCGGCGAGCGTGCGCTCACCTCGGTGGCGCTGCTCTTCGCGATCCTCAAGGTCAACCCGTCGCCGTTCGTGATGCTCGACGAGGTGGACGCGGCGCTCGACGAAGCCAACGCCGGGCGGTTCGCACGCGTGCTCTCCGAGCTCAGTACCCAGACGCAGTTCCTGGTGGTCAGCCACAACCGTGACACCATGAAAGCCGCGGCGATGCTCTATGGCGTTTCGATGGATTCGAGTGGCGTCTCGACGATGCTGTCGCTCAAGTTACCGGCGGCGGAGAAGGTGGCGGCGCCCAAAGTCGGAGCCTAGGCATATGCAGGACTTCTTCAAGCGACATCGTTACCTGGCAGGTTCGCTGGATTGGAATTTCAATATCCTATTTGACGGCCAACCGCAGGTAGGTCGTGCGGCCCGGAAGTATCGGAAGGCTCTCCAACATCCGGCGATGCATCCGCCAATCCCGACAAGGTGGCTGCATATGACCATCCTGCGGGTCGGATATACGACTGAGTTTACCGACGGGGAGATGGATAAAGTCGCCGATCGACTTAAGCCGAAGTTGGCGAGCCTCAAGTTGCCCGAACTCAGCTTGGGTTCGAGTTTTTATTTCCACAGTTGCCCGGTACTTATTACTGCTCCGTGGCAGGCAGTAGAGTCTGTTTTCTTAGCGGTCATGAAAGAACTAGAAGGCGTGGTCGGGGTGCGACGTATGCCTCGCGTAGGCCGCTTCATTCCGCACATGACATTGGCATACAATCGCACCTATACTCGCTTACAAGAGCGGGACTTCCGCCAACGACTCTCCGAACATCCGGTAGATCCGGTTCAATTCAGGGTTCGGAGCATCGCGATGATCAGGCAGAAGCAGACCCCTCCGTATTATCGATGGAACATTGTAAGGGATATTCCGATCGGTCAAAATGTCTGAACCTACCGAGCGATTTATCAACCCCGAGCAGCAGCCGCCCTATCGCGATATCCCTGAACTCGTAGAGATGATCGATGAGCCGTATCGTTCGGCGTGCCTCCGGATCCTGGCGGATCATACCCCGCGCATGCAGCAGGCCAGCGGCTCCTCGCGCAACCATCAGCCTTGGGAAGGCGGCTACTGGGACCATATCCGTGATTGCATGAACCTGGCTTCCGTTTATTACGACGTGGACAGCGCACTCCGACCGCTCCCGTTCTCAAAGTCAGATGCCTTGCTGGTCATGTTCCTGCACGATTTAGAAAAACCGTGGCGGTATGAATGGCAGGACGGAAAAAAGGTCAGGAATGAGGCCTTGCGGTCGAAGGCGGACAAGAAAGCCTTCCGCGAAGGGATGCTGGCGGAATACGGCATTGAGCTCACGCCGCCGCTGGAGAATGCGTTTACGTACGTCGAGGGAGAACTGGACGACTACACGAACGAGCGTCGGGTGATGAACGAATTGGCGGCCTTCTGTCATGCGATCGACTGTAAGAGCGCTCGGATGTGGTTCGATTATCCGCGTTCCGGCGACCCATGGGCCGGGGCCGGGCGAGTCGCGGACCATAGCGGATAACTTGTCGCGCGCCCGTTACTGAAGTAATCTAATATCCGTACACAGGAGACACTGAACTTGCTGGTTATCAGACTTTCCCGCACCGGACGGACGAAACGCCCCCATTACCGCGTCGTCGTCGCCGAGAAAAGCGCGGCCGTTAAGGGTCGCTACTTGGAAGTGCTCGGCCACTTCGACCCGCGGACCAAGGAACTGAAGATCGACGCCGACCGTGCCAAGGCCCGGCTGGCGAAGGGCGCCCAGCCTTCCGAGACGGCGGAGATGTTGCTGGAGAAGGCGGGCATCCTGAAGCGCGATAAGATCACCGAGAAGAACCGGCGCCCTGAGCGCAAGAAGCGAAAGGAAGCGAAAGCCGAAGGCGACGAGGCTGCGAAGCCGGATGGCGGTGAAGCCGCGACTGCCGACGGTGATGCATCGGCGTCAACGTCGACCGACGGGGCACAGCCCGCGAAACAATCGGACGACAAGCCCACCGATGACGCCGCTACCGATGACAAGCCCGCCGACAAGCCCGCCGAGGCCACAGCTGAGGACAAGAAAGCTGCGGAGAAGGATGAAGATAAGGATAAGGACAAGGCAAAAGAAAAAGGAGGTTCCTGATGGCTGAAGACCAAGACAAGCAATTCGTGGAGTTCGTCCTGAAGACGATCGTGGATCGTCCGGATGACGTGCAGGTGGACCGTACCGTGGACGAGATGGGCGTACTGCTCACCGTTACGGTGCATCCCGACGACATGGGCAAGGTGATCGGTAAATCCGGGCAGACCGCCAAGGCCGTCCGTTCGCTGCTCAAGGTGGTCGGTGCCAAACACGACGCCCGGGTGAACATGAAGATCGTCGAGCCGGAGGGCGGGCCAGGTGCGGCGACTCCGGTCAGCGATGTGCCGGCTCAGGGCACGACCGATGCGGCCGATGATGTTCCGGTAAACGAGACCAGTGAAGCGGAAGCGGTCGCCGAACAGAGCCAGACTGAGGCCGACCGACCCCAGCCGGAAGACAATAACGAAGTCATCGATGAGGCGACCGGCCAACCGGCCGACGCCGCCGACGACGATAAGGCGCGTCATGATACCGCGGTCAATCAAGCGCTCGGCGAGAAGTCTCCGCTTGACGAGCTGTAAGAATCGCTTGACGGAGCGCTTAATGCCCTGCTACATTTCTGTGGTTGTACTTTAAATAACGACTGCTTATGCCGGGCTGCACGTGCCTCTATGGGACACGGGCGGCCCCGCGCAAGCGGTCAGCGATCCGGAGTTAGCTTAATTGGCCCAAAGCGCCTTGGCCCCCTGGGGAGATGCAGGTTCGAATCCTGTCTCCGGAGTTTCGCAGTTCACAGATACCGTACGCGCGGCTGTAGCTCAGTTGGCAGAGCGCCTGGATGGCATTCAGGAGGTCGGAGGTTCGAGTCCTCTCAGCTGCTTGTAGTATCCGTAACGTCCCGGGGAGGTAGCTCAGTTGTGTAGAGTGTTCGACTGAAAATCGAAAGGTCGCTGGTTCGAGTCCAGCCCTCCCCATTTCCCGACGTTGAAGTATTACCGCCCCGACGTCCCTCAGCCCGAGCGAGTCTTTGCAACATCATTGCAATCCACATGACTCCTCGGGCTTTCGTTTTTGGCCGGGTTGTTGACGGGGGATTCCGGTAGCCGATATGGTGAACCCATGGAAGGGTCCGCGCATGCGCGTGGGGGCGTCAAAGCCGAAACGATGATCGGTGAGGTTTCCGGTATTTCCACCCCGGATGCCCGCGGGCGGGTCGACGATGCGATTGCCCGGGCACGGACACTGATCGAGGGAGGCGACCTCAACGGCGCCATGCTGCTGACCGGGGACTACGTGCTGGCCGAGCGGCGCCTTGCCGACAGCGCTGATCCGTCGTCCGCCGGCAGTTACGACACGCTCAGCAGTCTGCACCGGGAGCTGAGCGAAGCGCTGCACCCGCCCCGGACCGCCGTCGAGGCAGCGTAGCCTTTCGGTCGTACCGGTACGTCGTGACCGCTAGAATGACAGGTATGCGCGTCGACATCATCACGCTGTTCCCGGATTACTTCACGGGACCGCTTGGCCAGAGCATGATGCGGAAGGCTTCGGAGCACGGCTTTGCGGAGTTCCATGTTCATGATCTTCGGAAGTGGGGAATCGGTAAACGGAAGCAGGTGGACGATGTCCCTTACGGCGGTGGCGCGGGCATGGTGCTGCGGCCGGAGCCGCTGTTCGCGGCGTTCGGCGAGCTGTCCGGAAAAGCCACGCGGCGGGTGTACCTGACTCCACAGGGCAAACGGTTCGACCAGCGTGCCGCCGAGCGGCTCAGCGGGGAAAGTCACCTGATCCTGCTGGCCGGACATTACGAAGGCGTGGACTATCGGGCACGGGAACAATTGATCGACGAAGAGCTCTCGATCGGGGATTACGTCCTGACCGGCGGCGAGCTGCCGGCGCTGGTGGTCATCGACGCGATCGTCCGGCTGGTGCCCGGGGTGCTCGGTGACGAGCGTTCGGATAAGGAGGAGACGTTCTCGGAAGCGTTGGATGGCGGGCTGGAGTATCCGCACTATACACGTCCGGCAGTGTTCAAGGCCGCCAGGAAAAAGCTGAAAGTGCCGGAGGTGCTGCTTTCCGGTCATCATGCGGATATCGAGAAGTGGCGAAGGGAACAATCGAGGGATCTGACCGAACGGCGGCGTCCAGACCTCTCAGACTGAACGGCAGAGCACTGCGTGGCCTTCCCTATCCACGGCGACGGTCAGACTCTTGGCGCTCAGCTCGCCTGTTCAAGCCCGACGACGGTAGCGGCAGTTTCCGCAGCAGTTTCCGATTGTTCCGAGCGTTCTGGCATACCATCTCCCGAAAGAGCACTTTATACTACCTCACGCATGCCGAAGTTCAGACTCCACTCCGAATTCAAGCCCGCCGGCGACCAGCCCGCGGCGATCGAGGCATTGGTCGCGGGACTCGGCAAGGGCTACCGCGACCAGACGCTGCTCGGCGTGACCGGTTCGGGCAAGACGTTCACCATGGCCAACGTCGTGGCCCAGGTCCAGAAGCCGACGCTCGTGCTCGCGCACAACAAGACGCTGGCGGCCCAGCTCGCCGCCGAGTTCCGTGAGTTCTT
>CAZGHP010000002.1:0-83121 GCA_964525455.1 uncultured Candidatus Saccharibacteria bacterium
CGGAAGATGTTGTCGATGAAGAAGAGGACGTCCTGGCCGCCCTGGTCGCGGAAATATTCGGCCATCGTGAGGCCGGCCAGCGCTACCCGGAGACGTGCGCCCGGCGGCTCGTTCATCTGTCCGAATACCAGCGCGGTCTTGTCGAGCACGCCGGAGTCGGCCATCTCATGGTAGAGGTCGTTGCCTTCGCGGGTCCGCTCCCCCACCCCCGCGAACACGGAATAGCCGGAGTGCTCGGTGGCGATGTTCCGGATCAGCTCGGTGATCAGCACGGTCTTGCCCACGCCGGCACCGCCGAACAGGCCGACTTTCCCGCCCTTTATGAACGGTGCGATCAGATCGATCACCTTGATGCCCGTCTCGAAGATCTCCGTCTCCGTGGACTGTGCGGTGAACGGCGGGCTGTCGCGATGGATCGGCCAGCGGGTCTTCCCCTTCGGCGCCCCCTTGCCGTCGATCGGGTCGCCGAGCACGTTGAACATCCGTCCGAGTACGTCACTGCCCACCGGCACGGAAATCGGCGCGCCGGTCGCCTTCACTTTCTGGCCTCGGACGACGCCCTCCGTGGACGACATCGCTACGGCGCGAACGACCCCGGCACCCAGGTGCTGCTGCACTTCCAATGTCAGCGTGCTGCCAGGCATGACCAGCGCCTCATGGATCTGCGGAAGTTTTCCCGAAAACCGGATGTCCACCACGGGACCGATGATCTGGACTATTGAACCCATACGAACCTTAGTCTACCGCACCCCGCGCCTCGCGAGAATGCACAGCCAGGCAGGCACTGCGATGACGTGCGGGACCGCCGGATGCGATACCCTGTAAGACATGGCACCGCGCCCTCGTTACCGTCCCCGGCTGGGAGTCTACCTGTTCTCTCTGGTCCTCTTCCTTGCCGGATCCGCGACGGCCTTGCTGGTCACCCGCGGCTATGCGATCGACTTCGAATCACAGTCGATCCAGAAACGCGGGCTGCTCGCCCTGGATTCCGAACCTGACCAGGCGGAGATCCTGGTGGACGGTAAGCCGCACGACCAGCGGACCAATGCCCGGATCCGACTCCGGCCGGGCTCTTACGACGTCGAAGTCCGCACGACCGGGCGGATACCCTGGCAACGGACGGTTCACATCGATTCCGGCGAAGCGATCATCGAGTCCATCACGCTCTTCCCCGAATCGCCGAAACGGACCGATCTGACTGATGTTCCCGTCGGCCAGGTAGCGGTTACGCCGGATGGGAAAACGGCGGCCGTCACGACCCGGGAGCGGGGGGCTGACCGCCTTGCATTGGTAGACCTGGAAGCGGGCCGGTCACGGACGGTCGCCGCGTTGCCGGCGTCGTTCGCGACGGTACGGTCGGTCGCGATTTCCGGTGATGGCACCCGGGTCCTCGTCAGTGACCGTACCCGGACGGCGGTCTATGACCAAGACGGCACCCATATCGGCACCCTGGCCGGTACGAGCGGACGGTTCGTCGACGGCCGCGTGCTTACGGTGAGCGACGGCCGGATCCGCCTGCAGGCGCCGGACGGCGACGGGGTGGAAACCGCCGCGACCGCGCCTCGGGCATGGGCAACCACGCCGGATAGCCTCTACGTATTGGGACGCGGCAGTACCGACGTGAAAGTGATCCGGCCCGGCCGCCCGGCCGAACGGATATCCGATACGAAGACACTGGTTTCCCTCACCGCAGCGGACTCCGGAGGCGTATTGGCTACGGGCCGCGACGACACGTTCGGGCTGATCCGGAACGGACGCTACCAAGAGCTCGGCGGGGGTGCCGTGCAGGCTGCGGTGACCCGGGACGGCCGGTTCGTAGCCTACCGCACCGCGGACGAACTCCGGCTGCTCGAACCGGCCTCGGGCAAGGACCGGTTGGTGACCCGCCTGGCCGATCCGCCGAAGTACATCCAGGCCCTTCCCGGGGGGCGCTACCTGCTCTTCCGACGGGGTGACACCCTCCATGCGATCGCCCGAGACGGCAGTAATGACCGTGCGGTCGCCAAGTACGTCGGACGGGAGCCGGTGATCCTCGGGCTCGACGCGATCATCACCACCGACCGGCGGACAGGACGGCTGATCCGGCTTGACCTGGAATCCTAACGCACGCCCGGCAGCCGGGCCGGCGTCGTTGCCCCGCTGCCGGGGCTGCTCGCCGTGTCTGGATCCGGGCTGACTTGCCGGGCCCGGACGATCTTCCGACGATAACTGGTACCGACAGGCACGCAGGTGGACAGCGTCACGATCGGGACCGCGGTCGGCTTGAGTACCTCGGTCTGCGTCGGACTCACCTCGAACACATGATGGACCCGGTAGATGTACCGCGTGCCCTCGTGGTAGATCACGATCTCATCACCGTTGCGAAGCTCCGGCACCAGCGCGAAGATGTTCCGATAATCCGTATTCACCCACCAATAGTAGGAGCTGTGCCCCGTCAGGAAGACGTTGCCCCGCTGTCCCGGTTCGGCCGTGCCCGGGTATTTCAGTACGCCCTTCAGCAGCGCGTCATTGATCACGGAGTCGGCCGTCGAGGTGGGCCTGACGATCGGCGCGGCCACGCGGATGCGTGGGATGTACACATAATTGTCACAGATCGCCCGCGGCCGGCCGGCGCCATCGTACGGGATGTTACCCCGGCACGGCACCGCGTTTGCCGGCCCGCGGCCGCCGTCATCGGGCAGGCTGCCGGAGCGGACCGCCGACGGTAGCGTAGCCGCCGAAACGGTGTCGGGATTGCTCACCATGAACGTCAGGCGCGTCCAGAGCGCCGGGAAGTTGAAGACGAGGTAGACCGCTAATGCGATCAGGGCCAACGGGAAGATACCCTTGGCAAACCGCCACAGCAACCCGCCGAACGAACGGCCGGAGGGTGGCGGAGCGGTGACGGTGGTTACGGGCGAATCCATTTATGCCGTAGTGACGCGGCTATGTTAGTTTCGTGCGTCTAACTGTACGCCGCCTTCCGGTCAGCGGCAAACCAGGTGCCGGGGGTGGGATTCGAACCCACAAGCCCTTGCGGGCAACGGATTTTGAGTCCGTCGCGTATGCCAGTTCCGCCACCCCGGCGCAGCCCCATTGTGCCGGACGGACGGCAGTTACCGCAAAGCGCCGGCGTCCGCAGGCTAGTGGCGCGCGGCTAAGGCCTGTAGACTAGCGGCGTGGATCTCCTCACGATTACGTTCGCCGGCGCATTCCTGGTCACGTTGCTGCTGTTGATCCGATCCCTCCTTCGACAGGCCGGCGCGCAGGACGCCGTCAGGCAGACGACGGAAGAATCGGCTGACCGGCTCAAGCTATGGGAAGAGTTCGGCCAGCACCTCGACGAAGGGGTCGCGCTGGTCGACCCCGATGAGAACGTCGAGTACGCCAACCAGGCGTTCGCGGAGATGACAGGGTGGCAGGGACGTTCGTCGTTCCACCAGCCGTTACAGACCGTGCTATCGTTGGACGCCTCCGGCAAGGCCGTCACGCTGGACGAACGGAAACGCCGGTACGCCGTCGTCTCCCGGGAAGGCGGGGCGACCCCCGTTTACGCCGCGGAGCGCACCCTCACCCGGCCGCAGGGATACCGGGTCATCGTGCTGGTCGACGCCACCACGGAACAAGCGGAAAAGGAACTGCGGAAACGCCTGGTCAACCTGTCTTCGTTCGAACTGCGGGCGCCGATCACCGCGATGAAAGGATACGCCGACCTGTTGCTTTCCGGCGACGGTGGGACGCTGCCGAAGGATGCCCAGGGGAAAGTGCAGACGATCCTCGACAGCGCCAACAAGCTGCTCCGGATCATCGAGGACATGGCACGGATCGAGACGTTATCCGAGGAGAAGATCGCCGTACGTAAACGGCACGTCAGGGCCGCCGACCTGCTCGTGCAGGCGACGGACGCCCTGAGGAACGCGGCCACCGAATCGGGCCGGTCCCTGGCGGTCATCAAACCGGACACGAAGGCCGGGATCGACGCGGATCCGGAAGAAATCCAGCGGCTCTTGGCGATGATCACCAACACCGCCGCACGGACTGCCAAACCGAAAAGCACGGTCACGGTGCGCATCCGGGAGTCCGCTCCCGAGGTGGATTTCCGAATCGAGAATGAGGGCACCGCCCTTTCTCCGGAACAGCAACAGAACGTCTTCGATTACGTGGGCGCGCAAGGATTCGAGGAAGGAATCGGTTATTATATCGCGCAGCAGATCATCGAAGCGCACCACGCCCGTTTCTCGACGACCGGCTCCAAGACCGGTAACGTGTTCACCTTGAGCCTTCCGAAAGCCGCGCCGGCCAAGGACGGAGCGCCGATGACGGCCGGCGGTAAGGCCGCCGCGCGCGGCGGCAAGAAGATCGACATCTCCAAGTAGGCCGGAGAGCCGGACGGTTACGTCCGGCGGGTGGCAATCGGCGGCAGTGGCGCCTCCGCCGCCGGGTCGGCGGCATGACCGAGCGAACACGGCAAGCGGAACCCGAAGACACTCCCCTTGCCCAGCTTGCTCTCCAGGATGACGTGACCGCGGTGCGCCTCCACGATGCGCTTAGCGACGAACAACCCGAGCCCGGTTCCGGATGCCAGGACGCTGCGGGCGTTGTCGGCCCGGAAGAACTTGGTGAACATCTTATGTTGATCCTCGGTGGAAATGCCGATGCCGCTGTCGCGGACCTTCAGGACCACCTCGTCACCTTCCCTCGCCACCGATACGACCACCTTTCCCTGTTCGGTATATTTGATCGCATTATCCACGAAGTTCACGATGATCTGGCGGATACGCAGTGCGTCGAGACCGAGCAATCCGATCGGCTGGTCCGGCAATTCCAGCGAAAGGGTCAGTCCTTTCTTCTTGGCCAACGATTCGAATTCACGGGTCACGTCCCGGGCGACGTCCTCAAGCCGGGCCGGACTCGGGTTCAGCTCCAGGCGCTTGGCATTGATCCGGGAGACCGACAACATGTCGTTCAGGATATTGATGACCTCGTTGGTGCTTTCCGCGATCTGCTCCACGATCGGCAACTGCCGCGCCGGCAACGTGCCGAAGTCCTTTTCGAGCAGCATCGCAAGGTAGCCGCGGACCGCGGTGAGCGGGCCACGCAGTTGGTGTGAGGCGATCGAGACGAATTCGTCCTTGGTCTCGTCGGCACGCTTGAGTCCGGCGTTCGCCTGCGTGAGCCGCTGGTTCATCGCATCGATCTCGGAAAGCAGGTCGGCATTGACCATCGCCACGGCCACGCCATCGGTCATCGCTTGCAGGGTCTGCCGGGCCCGCTCACCGAGCCGCTCATGCGGCGTGTTCAGGTAGTACGTGACCGCGCCGTAGACGCGGTCGTTGGCCACGACCGGATACACCGCCACGCCATTGATACCCAGCCGTTCCTGAAGTTTCCCGGCTTGGCGAGGCGAAAGCATCGGCGCCTCGACGTCGTGCAGCTGGTCACTCGTCATCATCTGCCGCTGGTTGATCGCCCTCACCACCAATGAGCCACTGCGTTCGAGCTCGATTCCGCTTTGCGTACGATGGGCCAGGAGACTCAGGCCCCGCTTGCCGGGCCGTTTGAGGTCGTCGGATATCGCCAAGACCTCCAGCGTGCCGTCGTGCCGGGCCCGTTGGATCGTACCGCCGAGCACGGCGCGGTGGTCGGAGAGGACGTTCGCGATCTCTTGCGCGATGTAGCCGATCGAAAGGTTCGCCAGGAGCATCCGGTCGATCTGGCGGATCCGGCCGAGATCACGCCGGACGGATACCTGGCGTTCACGAAGCCGCTGCCCGAGCGAACGGATGCGCATCACGAGCCCTCCCATGGAGAGGGCGAGGAGCAGCGTGACGAGACTCAGGAGTTGGATAGTCATAATTCAAAAATTGCTTAACCATAACATCTTTACGTTCGTTTGTCAATACGCGTACCCGCATGGGAGAATGAACCCGATGACACCGAAACAAACGATAGTCCTGATCGAAGACGACTCCGTCCTGGCGGAGATGTATCTGCAGAAATTCACGCACGAGGGCTACGTGATCAAACACGCGCTCGACGGCGACGAAGGCATCGCCCTGGTGCGGGCGGCCAAGCCCGACCTGATCCTGCTCGATATCATGATGCCGAAGAAAAGCGGCATTGAGGTACTGGAGGAACTGAAGCAGGATCCCCAGACCAAGGATGTGAAGGTCGTCCTGCTTTCGAACGTCGGGGACCAGGATTACATCGATCGCGGGTTGGCGCTCGGTGCGGCAGACTACCTGCTCAAATCGAACTTCACCCCCAGCGAGGTGGTCGCCAAGACCGCATCGCTCCTAGCGGGGTAGCCGGAGCTCCGCTTCCACGAACTGGTCGAGGTCGCCGTCGAGGACGGCGTCCGGATCGGAACGTTCGACTTTCGTGCGTACGTCCTTCACTTGCTTATACGGGTGCAGTACGTACGAACGGATCTGGTTTCCCCATGCCGCCGCATCCCCGCTCTCCAGTTTCCTGAGGTCGGCTTTCTGCTGCGTCTCCGCCAACGCCAGAAGCTTGCCGTACAGGATCTTCATCGCCGCGGCCTTGTTCTGCGCTTGCGAGCGTTCGTTCTGGCATTGGGCGGTGAGGCCGGTGGGTACGTGGGTGACCCGTACCGCGGAGTCGGTCACGTTGACGTGCTGGCCGCCCGCACCCGAGGCCCGGTAAGTATCCACGCGAAGCTCTTTCTCGTCGAGCTCGACGGCGCTTTCGGGCAGGTCCGGCAGCGCCTCGACCCGCGCGAACGAAGTCTGCCGGAGACTCTTGGCATTGAACGGCGATTGCCGCACTAGCCGGTGGACGCCGGATTCGCCACGCAGGTACCCGTACGCCGACGGCCCGTCCACCCGGAACGTCACGCTCTTGATGCCGGCCTCCTCCCCCGCCGAGCGTTCCTCGATCTCCGTCTTCCAGCCACGCCGTTCCGCGAACCGCAGGTACATCCGTTCCAGCATTTGCGCCCAATCCTGGGCATCGGTCCCCCCGGCCCCGGCCTGGATCGTCAGGTGGGCCGGCCGGGCATCGTGCTCGCCCGAGAGCAACGCCGCCGATTCGTGTTGCGTGAACGTCCGCTCCAGCTCATCCAGGTCCGCGGCGATTTCCCGGGTCGTCTTGTCGTCCTGCTTGGAGAGTTCCAACAATTCCCGCAAGTCGCCCAGGTCGTGCTCGAACCGTTGCCAGAACCCGACGTGCTCCCCGAGCCGGTTCAGTCGCTGCATCACCGCCCGTGCTTCCTCCTGGTCGTGCCAGATGTCTTCGCGTTCGGATTGCCGTTTGAGATCGGCTAATTCGGTCTCTTTGCCGGCGAGGTCAAAGAAACTCCTTCACCTGCGCGAAGCGTTCCGCCAGGCTATCGATTCGTTCGTGGAGCTCGTGCTGCATGCGTCCAGTATAGCGCCGCTTTCCGTCCCATTTGAAAAAGGCTCCCGAGAGGGGAGCCTTTTTCGTTCGCCGGCGGGCAGGGTGGCCTTAGCCGTCTACTGAGTGGGCACGGACCGCTTCCGTAAGCGCGTTCCGTTCCCGTCGATACAGGTAGGCACTGGTCGCCACGGCCATCGTGGCCAGGCCGGCCGCGCCCGAGGCGCCGGTTACCGGCAGGCTGCCCTTCGGGCCGCCCGGAGGCGTCACCGGAGGGGTCGCTTCCGGAGTCGGCGTCTGGACCGTCGGCGGAGTCGGCGTCGGGGTCGGCGTCGTGATGCGCCGGTTACCGAAGGAGAATTCCGCGGTCTCACCGGTGGTGATCGTCTTGGTCTGCGGGTTCTGGGTCGTTACCTCGTAACCCTGCGGGACCGATTCGGTCACGGTGTAGCTACCCTCCTCCAGTTCCGTGAGGACGATCTCGCCGCTCTCGTCGGTCTGGGAGGTGTTGGAGTAGTCGCTCGGACCGGTGGTCGTGAAGCTCACGCCCGCCATCCGCGGCTCGCCCTCGTCCTCTTGGCCGTTGCCGTTGAGGTCTTCGAACTTGATGATCCGGAGATCACCGATCTGAACCTCGGGGGTCGGCGTCGGGGTCGGAGTAGGCGTCAGCGTGGGAGTCGGGGTGGGCGTCGGAGTCGGAGTAGGCGTCGGGGTCGGGGTCGGAGTAGGCGTCGGCGTGACGCACTCCAGGTCCGTCTTCACCGAATCGTAGAACTCGGAACCCTTGGTTTGGTCTGACTTCACGAGGGCGAAGTTCTTGAACCACCAAGGGCAGTCCGTGATATCTCCGACCGAGACGTTGAAGTAGACCTGGACCCAGGCACCTTGCCCGAAGCTCGTGTAGGAAATTCCTCCGTTCACGAAGTTATCGGGGCCGGCGCGCAGGTTGGGATCGCTTGAGCTCCGGAGCTGGACGCTCCCGGGCATCAGGCGGACGTTCCGCGGCAGCGCATCGCGGAGGACGACGTTGGTCGCAGGAGCGCCACCGACGTTCTTCAGTTCTACGAAGTACTGCATGTTCTGGTTCGGCTTGATCGTGTTGGCCTCGGAGAAGTTGGTCTCTCCAGCTTTCCGGACCTTCTTGTCGATCGCCAGTTGCGGTCCGGGCTGTCCCTGGGTGATGTCCGCCAGGAAGATGATCCGGAGCGCGTTCTGGAAACACGGTCCCAGGTTGCCGTTGGCATTCGGCGTGATCGTCAGGACGGAAGCGTTATTCTTCCGTTCGACGTCTACCCGTTCATACGGGATGTTCTCCGGAGCGCTCCAGTTGAAGGTCGGGTTGTTCGTCTTGGGGACGTTGTTCCGCTGCAACTGGACGTTGCGGAGGCCGGTGATCGTGAACGGCTTGCCGTCCTTCGACTTCAGCGTCGTGGTGTCGGTAGCCCGGTACGAACCCGGGGAGTGGCCGTTGTCGGCCGAAATGGTCTCAGTGTTGACGGCCTGAGAGCCGTTGGACGCATCCGGAATGGTCACCCGGATCTTGAAGTTCTTGGCGGTGTCGCCAGAGTTCGCGTCTTCGGCGTTGTGGACCAGAATTCCGTACTGGACCACGTTGCCGTGTTCGACGTTAGTGGTATCGGCGAAGTCCGTCGCGCCGCCGGGACCGCTGATGATCCGGGACGAGAACGTACTGTCGATGATGACGTTACCGGCGGCCTGCGAGGACTGGAGCAGCGGAGTGACCGCGAGCGCCAGCAGCATGCCGAAGGCAACGAAGAGCTTTTTGCGCCGGAAGCGCAAGTTGAAGATGTTCTTCATGAGCATTCTCCTTAAGGTTATTAGTGGATCGAGTGAAACTAAGGCGTGTGAACGTGAGTCGTAACGTGCCGGGTTGTTAAGTTGCAAACCCGGTCAATCAACCAGCATCGATGGAATGGGGAGGGAGCAGTAAATCACGATGAGTGTCGTCTGAGACGAGTATCAGGTAATTTACTGCTCCGCCGGTCCATCATTGCTTTCTTTTTTTTATCCTTTCCTTGCTTGTTGTAACCCCCGACTGACCCCGACCGGCCGAAACACCTGTGTGAGCATGTCGTGGACCGGTCGGGGTGCAATCTAGGCTCCCGACCCAGGAGAATGTGAAACGTTACTCCGGGGGCGGGGGTGCTCCACTTGCGGCGGGCGGGGGCGGGGGTGGTGCTCCCTGTGCCGGTGGCGGAGCGGGGGTCGTGCTGGGCGGCTCGACACCAGGCGTAGGCCCTGGTGCGGGAGTCGGTGGAGCCGTCGGCCCCGTTACCGTTCCGCCGCCGCTGTCGTTCTGCGGGGGCGGATCTCCCTGCCTGATCTCGCCACCCGTACCGGGAGGCGTCCTCACCGGGGTATCGGGGTCGATGATCGGCCGACGCCTCGGCGTTCCGGGCGTACCCGGGATGCGCCGATGCTCGTCACCGTACTGGTCACCCTCTTGCGGAGGACGACCGCCACCGAGCTCGTCACCGCCTGGCTGTGGCGGATGGCGACCCTCGGGCTCAGGCCCTGGGCCTGGTCCGGGGCCGGGACCACCCGGGGGCGGACCGCCCTGGGGACTTGGCACCGAATGACCGTTACCGCAGTCGCCGCGAACGCTTCCGTTGTCGTCGACCTTGGACTCGGTCCTGCCGCCAGACGACTTCTCCTCCGCCACGAAGACGAAGAGGATGTCGCCGGCCTGAACGTCACGCCCGCCGGTGACCAGACTCATCTGGCCGTCGACGAACTGGGTGGTCTGCGAGTAGCTGATCGGCTTCGTGAACTGCACGCGGACGTGTCCGCGGCCGCTCAGGAACCGATCGTAGTTCGCCGGTGACAATAGCCGGCGAGCACGCTCCCGCGTCTGCTTGGCCCGCTCCGAGTCGGAGTTGACCCACTGGACCAGATCCTCGTTCGTCAGCAGGGCTTGCTCCGCTACGGCGGTTGCCCCCCGATCGACCGTGTGCTTGACACAGATGTCGAAGCAGTAGGAATTCGGGCCGAACCCCTTGGCGTCCAGGTATGTCCTGACAGCCTTGCGGTTCTCGCGGGTGTCCGCCTGCTCGGCCAAGTCGGAGTCGAGCACCGGACTATCGGTATCGAGCTCCTCCTGGTCCTGGGCCGCAGCCGGCGCGGTGAGGTCGGAACCGTCGCCGCTGAATACGCCGAACGCGAGTGCGAAGACGATTCCAGCGACGGCGAGGATTGTTACCGGGATGAATGCCCGGCGTGTCTTCATCCAGGAGAACCGGTGAGGGTTCCCTGGGGTACCTCCGTTACCCGTCGACTGACGTCGCGGGGTGCTTCGGCGGGGATCCGCCATGGTAAACCTCCGGGTCGGGAGATGGACAGTACGTGGAATGGATTGGATTGACTGGGACGATCGTTGAGGGGGTGCCGCAAGGCATCCGTCCGGGTGCGCTGCGATACCCCCTCAGCGGGTTCCGGCAAATAAAAAACCAACCGCGGAAGCGCTCGAAAGACACTTCGTTTTGGTTGGTTTGTATGCGTGTTGGAACCTCGCCCTGTCAAAGGAAAGGCAATGATGGTTGATTGACCGGGTTGTTAATCTGCGGTTCCGACTCACAAAAGTCGAAAGCCGGTCAGCATAGCGGATATATTCCGCTTTGTCAAGGGGTTTTTCGATAACTTCGTAAAGTCGCCGAACCACCCCTTTGCCGACCGAGAATCCATCATACCAACCTGCCGCCCAGGCACAAGGACACCCGCCCCAAACGGGGCGGGTGTCCTGACGGTCCTTGTGGATCCGTTACTTGAGTTCGACGGTCGCGCCGGCAGCCTCGAGCTTCTGCTTGGCCTCTTCGGCCTCTTCCTTCGGCACGTTCTGCTTCACGTCCTTCGGAGCGCTTTCGACCAGGTCCTTTGCTTCCTTGAGACCCAGCTCGGTCACCTCGCGGACGGCCTTGATCGCGTCGATCTTCTTGTCGCCGGCCGCGGCCAGGTGCACGGTGTAGGACGACTTCTCTTCCTCACCGCCGTCACCATCACCGCCGGCTGCCGGTGCGGCGCCGGCCACGGCCACCGGGGCGGCCGATACGCCAAACTTGTCTTCGATCGCGGAGACAAGGTCCGCCACTTCGAGCACGGTCATCTTCTCGACTTGCTCGACGATCTGGGTGACTTCCTTGGAGTATTCCTTGGATGGCTTGGTGTCCTCCTTGGATTCCTCCGCGGCCGGTGCGGCTTTCTCTTCCGGCTTACCGCCGCCTGTGGGCTTGTCGTCCTTCTTCTCCTCCGCAGGCTGATCCTGCTTGTCGCCGGCCGCTGCGGCCTGCTGTTCGTCCTTGGCTTCGTCCGCCATATGAACCTCCTCGGTTAGTACTTAGTTATGTTACGAGCTAGTGCTCTCCGCGTGCCGCGATATGCTCGCGACGCCCGGAGAGCCTAGGCCTTCTGCTCTTTGACGGCGCTCAGCGCGTACACCAGGTCGCGCGGCACGGCCGACAGGCCGCTGGCCAGGTTCCGGACCGGCGCGCTGATGCTGCCCACCAGTCGGCCGAGCAGTTCGTCGCGGCCCGGTAGTGAAGCCAGCTTCGAGATTACCGTGACTTCGACCTGTTCGCCGTCCACGATTCCGCCGGTCACTTCCAGCGCCTCGTGTTCCTTGGCGAATCGCGAAACCGCCTTGGAGACCGCGACCGGATCCTCGAACCCAAATGCTACCCCGACCGGTCCGGTCAGCTCGGCGACGTTCAGGCCGGCGTCCTTGGCGGCGCGCTGGAAAAGCGTGTTCTTGACCACCTCGAACCGCATGCCGGCTTCGCGAAGCTTCGCCTGCAGTTCCTGCTGGGCGCGCACGCCGAGGCCTTTGTAGTCGGTGAATACCACGGCAGCGGCATCCTGCAGCGCCTTGGTGAGCGCTTGGACGACGGCTTCCTTCTGTTCGCGTGTCTTGGGCATGAAAAAACCTTTGGTTGTCGCCAAAGGTCAGGAAATCATCGATGCGAAAAACAGGTTTTCGCGTCTCCTGCGCGGCGGTTATGCTCCGGTCTGGCCGAGGCAGCCACGGTCTTTGGCGACAGGATTTAGTTTACGTTTCCGAGCGGGCTACCGTCAACTCGAACGCTCATAATCCACGTACCGATATGCGGGGTCCTCGTCGGCGTGCGATTCGGAGCGGGTTTCGCGGAAGCGGTCTCCGATCTCCGGAAAGAACGTGTCGGCCTCATGCGTGCCCGCCACATGCGTCAAGCGAAGCTCGTCGGCGAGCGGCAGTGCCAGCCGGAATATCTCTTCTCCACCGATCACGTACGCTTCGCTATCGTGCTCCGCCGCGACGGCGAGGGCCGCATCCAGCGAAGCGACGACGATACACCCATCGGCCGCATAGTCTGGCTTCCGCGTCAGTATGATGTTCGTCCGCCCCGGAAGGGGCTTACCCATGGATTCGAACGTCTTCCGCCCCATAATCATCGGATGGCCGAGCGTGATCTCCTTGAACCGTTTCCAGTCGGCGGGAATACGCCACGGGATGTCGCCGTCTTTCCCGATACCGCGTTCCTCGTCCAGGGCGGCGATCAGGATGACGCGCGACCGCTCGATCAGAATCCTCCGGCGACGGTCACCTTGCCCTTGATCGGAGGATGCGGATCGTAGTTCCCGACGGTGAAGTCATCGTAGGTGAAACCGTCGATCGAAGTGATCTCGGGATTGAGACGCATCGTCGGGAATGGCCGCGGCTGCCGGGTGAGCTGTTCCCGTACCTGGTCGAAGTGGTTGCTGTAGATGTGCGCATCCCCAAACGTGTGTACGAAGTCTCCCGGCTCCAGGTCAGTCACATGCGCGACCATCTGGAGCAGCAGCGCATAGCTCGCGATGTTGAACGGGACGCCGAGAAACAGGTCGGCGCTCCGCTGATAAAGCTGAAGCGACAACCGTCCATTCGTCACATTGAAGTGGAACAGGGTGTGGCACGGCGGCAGCGCCATGGCCTGCTCGGGCGACGCGGCCATCTCGTAGATGTATTCGGGATTCCAGGCCGACACCACTAAGTGCTTGCGATGCGGAGTCGTGCGGAGCTTGTCGATGATCCAGCCAAGCTGATCGACCGTACGGCCGTCGGTCGTGGGCCAGCTCCGCCACTGCACGCCGTAGACGTTGCCGAGATGTCCCCACGCCCGGGCGAATTCCTCATCCCGCTCGATCTTCGCGATAAATTCATCCTGTTCGAGCGGCGGGACCATGCCGTTCTCCATGGCTTTCGCATATTTCCGGTACGGCCACTCATCCCAGATGTGGATCCCGTTATCCACCAGATACTTGATGTTGGAATCGCCCTTCAAGAACCAGAGTAGCTCGTGCGTGATTCCCCGCATGAATACTTTCTTCGTCGTCAGTAACGGGAATCCCTGGGAAAGGTCGAAGCGGATTTGCCTTCCGAAGACGCTTTTGATGGTGGTTTCGGCGTTATGCACCGGCTTTTCGGCCCCATGCTGCATCACGTCCTGGAGCAGGCCGAGGTATTGGTATTCCGGGTGCGTGTCGGTTTGCATCGTCAGGTTACGGTGAACGTCTTCTCAGTCCGATAATACTCGGGCCAGTGCTCGTTATAAAACGCGAACATCCGGCCGAGCCGTTCCTGAGAGAGTTCCTCGAATCCCAACGCCGCCAACTCCTCGAGGATTCCCGTGCGGGCCTTCGCGGCGCCGTCTTCCGAATCCACGACCTTCTCGATTTCCGCCAGGTAGCCGTAACCGGCGTTCCGGTCGATGCATACGGTGTAATCCTTGTAGCGATATTCCGTCCGGTCGCGCGACCACTTGGAGAGGAAGTCGAAACCGGCCTTCCGGATCGCGGAGTCAAGTGCGTCGATGCCGGTCGCGGTAGTGCGATACTCGCCTTCCCGGCGCGCGATCGCATGCTGGTCGTCCTCGGATCCCTTGGCCGCCTTGACGACCAGCAGCACGGCATCGTCCTGCTGCCGGGTCCGGAGTGAGAACGTCGGCGCGGCGGTCACGATCTCACGCAGCGACGCAAGGTCGTCATCGTTCAGCAAGCCGCGGACCGCATCCACGAGCTGCGCAGCGTCGCCCGCGTCGTCGAAATAATGATTGAGCTGGCTGGCCTGTACGGTTCGTTTCAAGCCGGGGTCATGTTCCCCTAAGCGTGCTATAAACCGGTCCACGTTCTCCCGGCTGCCCAGCAGCGTCTTCACCTCCACCTCGAACCGCTTGGCGACCGTCATGGGCGTACCCGCTTACGGCCGCCGGCCACCTTCGCAAGTCCGCGCTTGGCGGTCTTCGGGGTGACGTTCTTGTCCCTGGCCTCCTCGAATATCCGACTCGCGCCCGGCTCCGTGGTGTGGGCGTACTTGTTGGTCTTCTTCTTCGCGTAGGGCACGTCCGCCGGCGTAGACAGTTGTTCGAATGCCAACTGACAGAACCGCATTTCCGAATGCAACAGCACCGGCACCATGCCGATATTCGTGATTTCCAGCGTGATATGCCCGGTCCAACCGGCATCGATATGGCCGGCCGTCGAGTGGATCACGATGCCGAGCCGTCCCAGCGACGACTTCCCCTCGATCCGCGCGGCGATGTCGTCGGGGAGCGTGACGGATTCGTGCGTAAGCCCGAGCACGAACTCGCCGGGATGGAGCACGAATGCACGCGGACCCTTGGGCGTGTTCGGCAGCAACGGCTGCACCGCCGGGCCGGATTCGGCAACATCTACCAGGTCGGTCAGCTGCTCGAAGGTCTCTTTGTCCTGCGGGTCGATGTACGGCGTGGCCGTGGATTTGAAGACCCGGAACTTCGAGGAGAGCCGCAGGTCGAGGCTGCAGGATCCCAGCGCCGCGTCCAGGTCCGGCGCGGGAGTCACCTTGATCGTTCCGTCCGCGAGCCGTTCCTTGATGTCGCGGTCGGAGAGAATCACGTGGCCTCCGCGGCGATCGTGTCGGGATTCACCCGAACGCCCGGCCCCATGGTCGAGGCCAACGTGACGCTCCGGATGAAAGTCCCCTTGGCGTCGTCTGGCTTGGCAGCCTGCACCGCTCCCACGTACGTCGCGACGTTCTTGGTGAGATCATCGGCCTTGAACGAGGCCTTGCCGACGCCGGCGTGGATGGTGGCGTCCTTGGCCACGCGGAATTCGATGCTGCCTGCCTTCACCTTCTTGATCGCGTCCTCGAATTTCTCCGAGACGGTGCCACTCTTCGGGTTCGGCATCAGGCCTTTCGGGCCGAGGACCTTCCCCAGCTTGCCGACCTCGACCATCTGGTCGGGCGTGGCGACCGCCACGTCGAAACCCGTCCAGCCGTCCTTGAGTTTCTTGAGCGTGGCGTCATCGGACACGAAGTCGGCACCGGCCTGGGTAGCCGCGGCGGCCTTGCCGGACGGTACGAACGCCATCACCTTCACATCCCTGCCGGTCCCGGCCGGGAGCTGCACGGTGCCGCGCACGCTCTGTTCGGCCAGGCGCGGGTCGATACCGAGACGGATGTGCACCTCGACGGTACCGTCGAACGTGGAAGTGCTGGTCTTCTGCACCAACTCCACCGCTTCGGCGAGCGGGTAGCGCTTGCCGGCCTCCACTTGCCCGGCGGCTTCACGGTAGCGTTTGCCCCGCGAACGGTCGCCCGGATGCCGGGAAGGTGTCTTCGCAGGTTTCGCCGAAGCGACCTTCGTCACGGGCTTCTTCGCCGCCGGTTTCTTTACGGCCGGTTTCTTCGCGGCCGGTTTCTTTACGGCTGGTTTCTTCGCGGCCGTTCCGGCCGCCTCGGTCGCCTGAGTTGTGGTCTTCTGCTCTGCCATGGTGGATTGCGGTACCAACGCCCCCGTCACGAATGGGGCTCCCGCGGTTACCTACTCAGTGTACCCGATACACAGATCCGAGTTTTCCCCAACCCTGCCGCTAGCGGGCGGCAAGCCGCTCGACGATCGGCACGTCCGCCGGGGCGAACTCAAAGTCGTGAAGCAGCCGTTCCAGCCCGACCACTCGTGCATCCTGCACGTCGCGGAGCTCGAACTTATCGGAATCGCCTTCACACTCCCAGCAATCGAGGCGGATACGGACCGTTCCTTCGGCGGTCTCGTAATCATGGACGTTCTCCGCGTACGGCCCAATGACCCGGACCTCCAAGCCCAACTCTTCGCCGATCTCACGGATGATCGCATCTTCCGGTTTTTCACCAAACCGTACCTTCCCGCCGGGAAACTCCCAGAGATCCGGTGCGAGCGGACTGTCCGATTTACGCTGGGCAATCAGGACCTTGTCGCCGTATCGGATGATCGCGGCAACGACATGCAGTTCTTTCATGGCTTACTTCTCGACGGTCACGCCCATCGAGCGGGCGGTGCCGGCGATGATCTTCTTGGCAGCTTCGATATCGTTGGCCGAAAGGTCTTCCATCTTCTGCTTGGCGATCTCCTCGAGCTGCGCTTCCTTGATCTTCGCGACCTTGGTCTTGAGTGCGTTGTCGCTGCCCTTCTGCAGGCCGATCGCCTTCTTGATCAGGATCGCCGCGGGCGGCGTCTTGGTGATGAAGGTAAACGTCCGGTCCTCGTAAATAGTCAGCTCGACCGGCACGATCGTGTCGCCCATCTGCTTGGTCTGTTCGTTGAACGCCTTGCAGAAATCCATGATCTGGATGCCATGGGGACCCAGGGCGGTACCGACCGGCGGGGCGGGATTCGCCTTCCCGGCCGGGACTTGGAGCTTCACGAGGGTCATTACTTTCTTGGCCATTACAGGGTTCCTTCCTCCCGAACGGGGTCATTGTCCGCGCGGTCATCGTGCCGAACGGCACGGAACTCTTGCAGTTCGTCGTCCCACCGCACGGTGCCTTCCAAGTTACCGCTCAAGGCGTCCCCGAGCGAGCCCGCGCGGCGCAGGGTTTCCTGCACGTCAGGATCACGGAGACGCTCGTCGAACTCCCTCCGGTCCAACGTCGGCGCCGGCCGTTGTTGATCCCGAAGGAAATCCTCGGCCCAGGAGGGTCCGTCTATCGACCGGTAGGACCCGGTCATATCTTCCTCACTTGCAGGAAGTCGAGCTCGACCGGCGTCTCGCGGCCGAACATGTTCACCAGCACCTTGATCTTGCCCTTCTGCTTGTCGACCTCGTCTACCTGGCCGTCGAAGTCCTTGAACGGCCCGTCGATGATGTTCACGGTCTCGCCTTTCTCCAGGTCGACCTCGTACGTCGGCTCCTCGACGCCCATGCGCTGCTTGATCGTCTTGATCTCGTCATCGCCCATCGGGGTTGGCGTGGTGCCGGAGCCGATGAATCCGGTCACGTTCGGGGTGTTCCGTACCACGAACCAAGAATCTTCCGTCACGAGCATGTCCACGAGCACGTAGCCCGGGAAGATCTTCTTGTCGACGGTCTTGCGTTTGCCGTGCTTGATCTCGATCTGCTTCTCCGTCGGCACGATCACCTCGAAGATCTTGTCGGCCATGTCCATGGACTCGATCCGCTGGCGGATGTTCTCCGCCACCCGGTCCTCGTAACCGGAGTAGGTGTGGATCGCGTACCAAGCGCGTTCGGTGGTGGGTTGTCGTGGCATGTCAGGTAATGAGTGAGCGTTATCAGGTCGATTGGGGGACGGGTATGGCGCCGGCCGGTACCTCGACCGGTGCGCCGCCTGGGGCGCCCGGGACCTGGACGGGCGGCGCGGCACCGGGTTGTCCCTGTCCGGCACCGGTCGCGTCGAGTACCGCTTGGAGCCCCTGGTCGAACCCATAGTCCACGACGCCGATGAAGGCCCCGAAGAGAATCGTCATGATCACGACGATCACGGTGAGCCGGAGGGTCCGGCGGCGCGTGGGCCACACGACTTTCGCGAGCTCCCCGCGCGCTTCCTTAAGAAAGGAAATTACTTTCCGCACGGGATTCACTATAGCCTACCGATATGGCGCTCGCCAAGCGGCGCGGCAGCCGGTTCAGAATTCGCCGACGAAGCTGATCTCGGGCTTCAGGTCGTAGCCGGTCTTTTCCTTGACGGTGCGCTGCACATGGTCGATCAACTTCCGGATGTCCTCGGCGGTGGCGCCCTCCATGTTCAGGAAGTAGTTGGCGTGCTGCTCCGAGACCTCCGCCCCGCCGAGCCGGTGTCCCTTCAGGCCGCACTGGTCGATCAGCCGGCCGGCGCCGACGCCGTCGATCTTCTGGAAGATGCTGCCGGCACTCATCTGGTCGGCGTTCGGCGGGTGTTTCTCCGCCCGCCAGGCGGCGTTGCGCTTGGAGATCTCGCGCATCGTCTCCGGCGTGGATTCGGTCAGCGCGAAGGTGACCTCCAGGACCACGTCGTCGGTCTCGTGCAGGACGCTCGTGTCGTACCCGAACTTGAAGTAGTCGGCACCGACTTCCTTCACCGCGCCGCCGCTCAGGATCCGGGCGCCTTCGACCACCTCCTTGATGAACACCGTCCGGGTGCGGTCCGGGGAGAGGAAGTGGAGATTCTGCCACATCGCGCCGCCGACCGTCGACGGGATGTTGATGTAATGTTCGAGACCGGAGAGGCCGCGCTCGGTGGTGACCTCGATCAGCTTCTTGATCGTCGCGCCGCTCTCGACCGTGAGCCGCGTACCGTCGAACCGGTGCGCGGCCGCCTCGTTCTTGATCACCAGGCCGCGGAAGCCGCCATCACCGAACAGGATGTTCGCGCCGCAGCCGAGCACGAACCAGTCGGTCCCTTCGGCCCGCGCCCACCGGACGGCATCCGCCAGTTCATCGGCCGACTTCGCGATCGTGAACAAGTCCGCCGGCCCGCCGATCCCGAAGGTCGTGAACCGCGCCAGGTTAACGTCGCGTTGGAGTTTTGGTGTTTCCACGACCCTTTCACTATAGGCCGTTCGCCGGATAAACGCCTATGCCCCGTGCGGAAGAAGTCGTTCCGCCCCAGACAAAATACGCGCCAAAAGAAAAGAAGCGCTCGGGTATCGCAGGGGCGATGGGTGAGCGCTTCGGGTGGCGGAACGGGATATCGCAAGCTGTGGAAGCATCGGATAATCTCATTCCGGACGGTGGCCTGCCCGGCCGGTGTGCCGGGCAGGCCACGGAAAGAAAGATCCAAGGTCCAAGGGCATCAAGTGCCAAGGGTCCGAGGATCCAAGTACTGCTACTTGCGACGACCGAGGAACCGGGCGCCCGAGTGCCACCGGCGCCCGAACCAGTAGAGGTTCAGGCCCCGCCAGTCGGAATCGTTCCAGAGGCCGACGACCCGACGGTCGTCACCGGAGCCCGTCCAGACCGAGCCTAGGCCGACGACCGGGAACTCGCGCTGGACGTCGGGGTGGTGCTCGCCGAAGGCGAGCGTCTCGGGGATGACCGCCGGCACGAGGTCGAGCCGGTCGAACTCCGCCAGCACCTCGTCGGTAGTCGCCGCGCGGTCGAGGTGCACGAGCACGAGCTCGGTCTCGACCCGCTCGGCCGGATCCGTCGGGAAGTGCTCGGTCGTCCCGTCCGGGGCGGCCCAGTCGTTCCACGCCAGACCTTGGTAGGCGTCGTTCTTCCAGTCGTAGTTCCCGGCGTCGATCGCCGCGGGAAGGGTGCGGCCGTGGTCGACGATGACCGCGTACGGGTCGCTGACCGCGGCCTGTGGCTGTCCCGCCGCCACGATCAGGTCGGCCATCTGACCGATGGTCTCCCGGCCGCCGTCCGTGACCAGCCGGTGCAGGTCCTGGGCGCTGCCGCCGCGGTCCCGCACCTCTTTGACCAGCCGGTCCCAGAATCCGGTCAGGACTCCGGCACCGCCGATCAACGCCTCGATCTCTTTGGTGCTTCTGGCCATGGTGGCCCCTTTCTAGCAGAACCCCTCACCCGACAATCGCCGGGCCCCAGGTCCTACCTTCGATGGATGGATACCACGCTAGGCTAGCCGCAGCGCTAGGCGTACGTACTTACGTCTGCCCAACGCTGCGGCCGATCCACAAGTAGATATGTTAACGAGCCGTATAAAATACTATAACTAAGGTGATTTTTCAAGATCAGGGTCAACGTCGCGCTGGAGTTCTGATGCCTGCCTCCACTGCTCAGTATTCCACGAACGCCCTACCATCGCTCGTTGCGATATCCAAAGGATATTTTAGAAGTTCGTACGAAGCATGATACTGAATCAGGCCTATCATGGAGTAAATAGATTAACGGAGGTACGCCATGTTCAAAGACTCAAAGGCATTCAGCAGTTTCTC
Organism: uncultured Candidatus Saccharibacteria bacterium; assembly: GCA_964525455.1. Taxonomy (GTDB): domain Bacteria; phylum Patescibacteriota; class SICC01; order SICC01; family SICC01; genus JALYJZ01. The sequence continues at coordinate 20,496 of CAZGHP010000002.1, forward strand.
GGTCGACGATATATCCAAGGCCAAGGAATTCTATGGCCAGACGCTCGACCTGGAGGTGACCGAAGTCCCTGAGATGAACCTGCTCCAGCTGCAGCTCGCCGGTGGCGGCCGGGTGATGATCTACCCCAAGGATAACCACGAGCCGGCCACGTTCACGGTGCTTAACTTTACCGTTCCGGACATCGACCAGGCAGTGGACGCGCTCGCCGGGAAAGGCGTGGAATTCGAGCGATACGACTCCGACATGATTAAGACGGACGAGAAGGGCATCGCGGGCGGCGGTGACAAAGGCCCCAAGATCGCCTGGTTCAAGGACCCGGCCGGGAATATCCTATCGGTGCTGACTGAAAGTTGATTCCCTCAGGGCGTCTACGATAAGTTTTCGCGTCCTCGGCTTGGGGCAATACCGCTGAGCCCAATCCTCGATCAAGCCAGGAAACGTCTTGATTCTTTCCCAGTATTCGACGGGTATGGCCGAAGATTCATCCGTCGAAACCACCAACAGTGAATGGCCCGACTCTTCCTTAAGGGATATTTCCAAGTGTCGAACGCCCGTATCGGGATCGGTGTGGATTTCCATGATCGTCCCCTCCGCGATATCGTAGCCATCTTCTGACTTCACGAAACACAGGACATCTTGCAGTTCACGAAACTCGGGAGGCTCCAGCTCACCGTAAACCAACTCCCGTGCAAGCTGGAGGGCTACCCCGAACCCTTTGTCGTGTTTTCTAGCCCTGGCTAGGTAGGCAATGTCGTTCCTTGCCTCCTTGGCGCTCTTGCCGGTGAGCTGCTGCAGGTTCACGCCTTCCAGATCCAACTCCGAAGCCAGCAATTCATGTTCGATCAGCCGGGTCCGGGATGCTACCTTCCCTTCATCAAGACAGCGGGCCGCATATCGGATTCTCTCGAAAAGATTAGAAATCACCAGCTCGCCCTCGAGGCCTTCCACGATCTGCCGGGTTTGCTTGGCCGCCCAATCATCAACTTCCATTCGGTCAGCGAGCTTCTTCGCAAACCGTGTCCGGTTGGCTGCGTGGCCCTGGGGAATCTTCTTTTCTATGTCGGTCCGGTCCATGCCCATACGGCTCAGCAAGTAGGAATAAGTTTGCATGGGCCGAGGCGTCTTAAGGCGCGGCACGATCGTCCAGCTTTCGAGCGGCAATCCGAAATACTCTTCGATAACCGCCTTGGCCTTTTCGGCAAGTGAATCGGGCGGTGATTCCCCCGAATCAAGCAGGTGCTCAAGTGCCTGCCGCTCCCGTTCGAAGGATTCCCCGTAAGACGGCACTCGGTCAAGACGCGCTATCACCCGGTGAATCGTCAGGGTTTCGAACGCTTCGGCAATCTCGACTTTGGAAAAACTTGTCCGGTTCTCAAGCAACACCATAGCCATCGCCTGGGCACGGGTTTCCAAAGCGCTCGGGTAAGACCCCTTTAAGGCGTCCGCAGAAAGGCCGTAGTAATTTTCCACCAGGTCGAGCACCGTAGCCGGATCCTCTGCCGCTTGCCGCTCCGGCCCCTCTTCATACGTCGCTTTGATATCATCCACCAACGTCCGTAGGTCGTGATCGGTTTCAATGGTGCTGGCGATCTCGGACGCACCGGCAAGGATGGAAGCGGGAAACTTATATCCCATACGACGCCCGGCGATTAGGGGTGGCAGTCCGGCGTCCTCAAGCAGGAGATACGACAGGATCTTCCTGCCGAACCGGCCCTTGGGACGAGTACTCGCGGGGTGCAGGTCTTCCTCTTGCACGCCGAGGTGAGCACATATGCTCAGCCGGTACCGCTCGACTTGGCTCTGCCCGGTACGTTCGTAGTCATCGACCAGGGCCAGTTCCTTACGCACCGCACCCTCTTCGCGAAGGTCATCCCTCATTCGCTTCATCATTCCCCAAAGATTGTCAGTGGTCCTGTCTGCAAAAACTTCCGCGATTTGCGACGGGGTGAGTTCGGTGCGCTCAAAGCTCAGATAAACAGCCTGGCGCCTCGCCCGGATGACTTCTTTTCGCGCGTTGCGGCCCAGGATCTCGGACGGAGATACCCCATGAACGGCCGCGACCGATTCTACGATTTCGTGAAGCCGGTCTTTCTCTTCACCCTGTGGGCCGTCTGACGACTCTTTGGGGGCTTCGGACGCTCTGGCTGATTCCGATTCGGTCATAGGAGGATAAGGGTAACAGTAAAAGCTACCACAATAGTGGGGTCACTCCAGCATTCCCGCGGGCCACTCTGGTTCAAAATCCCAGTGGACTCCGCGAATCACCTAGAGAAACAATATCTTTATGATGGACACTAGTATTACTACTGTGAATAAATTCTTTACCCAGATGTTCCCTTTTTCAATCGCGGTATTGGCGCCCACGAATCCGCCTACCAACATGCCCAAAAAGATTATGACCGCCGGCACCAATGCTACGAACCCGTAAAACGAATATATGACCGCCGGTACGAGAGCAGAGAATAATTCAGCCGGAGTATTTGTCGCGTATCCTTGGATTATTTTATAACCAAAAAAGTACATCATCAGCAGGAGAATAACCGTTGCTCCTCCCGCCCCTACTATCGCACCTTCGATTGCCAGCAGAGAGTACAGGACCAAACCGATACCTTTTTTAGCTTTCGACGGATTTGTTTGCTCCAGGCCGATGTTTTTACCAAGGAAGAAAAAGGGTAGAAATATCAGGATCATAATCCCTATGAATATTTCCAGGAAGTCAGTTTCCAGCCTGACCATTATCTGAGCCCCTACGGCACTGCTGAGAATGGTAATGATAGCCAGAGGAATGGCCATTCTCCAGTCAATCCTTTTTGACCTCCCATATTGAGCGGTAGCAGAAATGAACGCGCCGATATCACCGACTTTATTGATGGCTACGGCGGACTGGGGAGAGAATCCTAAAAGCAGAAGCGCCGGGACAGCGACCATGCCGCCGCCGCCGACCGTGGCACCCAAAAAGCCAGCCACCAGCCCCACTGCAAAAATGCTTATTTCTTGCATAACTGACCCAAGTCTATCTTGGGTTCCTGAAAAATCCGATTTCTGCAGGGGTGGAAGGATTCGAACCCCCGACACCGGGTTTTGGAGCCTCTGGTTGTTAAGCCGCTACCTGACTACGGCAAATGCTCTAACCGGACTACCATCACCATCAGTAATTTTCAGAGGCACGCCAAAGAACTCAAATCTTTCTGGAAGCTCTTCGGTGTTAGAGAGTCTCTCAAAGAGTACAGCGTCGTGCTTAAGGAGGAATTTCTCGACCGATTCATCCGCCTCTTTACTCAATCCAACAAACTTAGGACTCAAGGGTAAAATTTGCTTTGCGATTTCCATGGTTAATGCTTCTCGAAATACTACGCCGGTTTCAGGGCCGACAGCGACACCTGGCTTGTAGATTACGGCGTTTCCGCAAAATTCGGCAAGATCGTAATCATCAAGCGATCTCCCATTTTCTACGCAGTGGACTTGGGCGTTCACATGCGTCCCATCGTGGGCATTGAGGTGAAGCCGCTTCATGTTCCATTCATCCTCAGCAATCGTATGAAGTTGCTCGATGTCTACCTCCGGATCTCCGGGATACACGAACATCCCCTTCTGAATTGAAACTGAGAGGTCGATGATCTTCATAGCTTAAGCATTGAGATACTGCAGGGGTGGAGGGATTCGAACCCCCGACACCGGGTTTTGGAGACCCGTGCTCTGACCAGGCTGAGCTACACCCCTAAATCGCGTAGCGTAATACCATTATGGCACCGCGCGCCGATTGATTGCACTACGAAGAGCACCCGCCCGGATGGCGAGCCGGACTACTTCGTTTCCTTGTGCAGCTGCTGCTTCCTGCAGCGCGAGCAGAACTTCTTCAGCTCCAGCCGCTCCTGTTGGGTGCGGCGGTTCTTGGTCGTGTGATAGTTGTGCTCCTTGCACACCGTACACTCGAGCGTGATCACTGGTCGGACGTCCTTGGCCATACCAGATTACGATACCATGGAACCGCGCCGCCTTAGCTCAGTTGGCCAGAGCAACTGTTTTGTAAACAGTAGGTCCTCGGTTCGAATCCGAGAGGCGGCTCAGGGATTCCGGGAGATTCAATCCTTGCCTTCCGGCACTGGAAGCTGGAGTAGCAAGTCGAGCATTTCCTCGCAGTCCTCTTCGCGGAGGAGAGGCGTTTCCTTGACCAGAGCGGCCACCTCGTCCGCCCCTATCGCGATTTCCAAACGTTTCTGGTCACCTGGATACGTTACCGGGAACAGCGCGTCAGGAACTTGGATCGGCTCGTCCAGGGCTCCTTCAAGGGGAGACTTCCTGGCAAATCCTCCTCTTCCTGGTGCAGCCGTGGTCAGCGGGCCGTCTTCGACCTTGTGCTTGGCGTGGCTCAAAAGACCATCATTGTCCCGGACGACGTGCGAATCGGTTGGGAAACTCCACCCGCCATGTTCTTCGAGGTTGAGTTCGGGAGCATTAAGGACACCCATGCTGATACGCTCCACCACATACGAATCCTGCCAGCCCTGACCGAACACGTGGCGCTGGTATTCAGTGCCCCGGGACACGACCAGTACCGGCTCGCCGACATGGGCTGCCACGCGCTCCTCAAGGGAGCGGAACAACTCCACCGCATCAGGATGGTGACCATGATTACGCCTGACCACATGGTCGATCAAACGGTCACCCGTACTCTGACCCGCCATGACTTGCTCATAGAGTCGCGCATTGAGTTCACTGACTTTCTCCCGGCTAGCCTCCTGCTCGGATCGTATGGCTCCGTCTTCGGCCCGAGCCGCTTCGATATCACTCAGTTCAACAGGGTCGCTCATAATCATCCTCGCCTCTTACTAACAAGCCAACATAACAAGAAAGACACGGCTCCACAATCAGCTGTGCTGGGAGAGGGATTCGAACCCCCGAAGGCATAAAGCCAGCAGATTTACAGTCTGCCCCGTTTGGCCGCTTCGGTATCCCAGCGTGAATTGTTCCGGTTGTTAACGATTGCTCGGAGCCGAGACCGGGATTCGAACCCGGGACCTCATCCTTACCATGGATGCGCTCTACCGACTGAGCTATCTCGGCGCGTAATCCCATAGTAATCGAAACTGACCGCCTCGGTCAGTAACCGCGGACGGCTGGCGGAACGGCCGCACTACTTCTTCAGGACTTTGTTGAACTGGGTCCGGCCCTTCTTGTCGGTGAGCATCCGCTCCACCTCGGCCAGCCGGTTGAGGACGAAGAAATTCCGCGGATCCAGTTTCTTGGCCGCTTCGAAGGCCTCCTTGGCGTCGTCGAGCTGGCCGAGCTGCTGGTACACCTGCCCGATCCGCGTCATGTACTTGATGTTCTTCGGCTGCTGCACCAGGACCTTCAAGCACGCTTCCTCGCAACGCTCGTATTCACGATCCCGCCAAGCCTGATCGGCCTCGGCGGACAATTGCTCGAAGTTATCCGGCGCGTTCCGGGTACCGTCATGGTACGCCGGCTGCGACGGCCGGGCCGGCACGCTGGTCACCCGCTCGCCCGGTGCCTGGGTAGCCGCCCTCACACGGGGCGCTTCCCGTACCGGAGCGGGCTCCGGATCCGGCTGGGCCGCCGCCGGTTCTTCCGGCGCGTCAGGTTCCGTCACCGCCGCCGGCTCCGGGGTGGGATCCGGCTTCGAGGCCGCCTTCTCGGATACCTCCGGTTCGGTGGTAATCGGCTTCCTCTTGAGCAGTCCGCCGGCGATCTCCGTGACCTTCTGGACCGTCCGGTCCGCCACGTGACCCGCCTGCTTGGCGTGTTCCCGCACCGCTTCGGTGGTGCGTTCGACCGGATTCGGCTCGGGCTCCGCCGTCGCCGCTTGCGGGACGTCCACCTTGTCCACGCCGAACACCCGCGCTTCCACGTCCGGCCAGCGCCGTGAGGCGTAGACGATGCCGCCGAGAAGTGCGATGAGAACGAGTGCGGTTAGCATTTGGTGCCTAGGTTGAGCAGTAAATGCTCGGTTACAAGCTGAGTGTTGGGATTGTAACGGAGATTCCGCCGGGCGGCAAATAGCCGGACCAGTCCGGCCTGGCGTTCCGGCAGCGGCAACGTCTCCGCAAGGGTACGCGCCGCGCCGGCGGGATGCTCGCGCAGCGCGGCGCGGAAGACCGCGATCCAGGCGTCCAGCGTCTCCCGCAGGACGTCCCGGTCTTCGGCCAACGCCTTGGCGGTAGCCAACCGTCCGGGAATGGACGCGGTGAGTACGGCGAGCAACGCCGCTTCGTGTTCCACCACCGCTTCGGCGACGGCCGGGTCTTCCGCGAGGCGGATCGCCCGCCCGGGGCGGTGTTCCGCACGCGCCGCGACGAGCTCCGTGTCGGAAGCACCCCGCTCCGCCAGTCCGGCCGCGAGCTCGCCGGCGTCCACCGGACCGAGCGGGATCCGCTGGCACCGCGAGACGGTGGTCGGGAGCAGGCTCGCCGGTGATGATGCGGTGAGCACCAGCACGGCCCGGGCGGGCGGTTCCTCAAGCAGTTTCAGCAGCGCGTTCTGCGCCGGGATCCCCAGCCGTTCGGCGTCGGGAATCAGGCCGACTTGGTGCCGTCCGGTATGCGGCCGGAGTTCGAGGGTATGGATCAGCTCACGGATGCGCTCGATCCCGACCGGCTCTTCCCGCCGCAGCACATGGAAGTCGGGGTGATTACCGGCCGCGGACAACCGGCACGAAGGGCACTGTCCGCAGGGCGCCAAGCCGGAGATGCCATCGCCGTCCGTAAGCTCACCCGTGCACAGCAGCATGGTGGCGAACCGCTCCGCCAGGGTCCGTTTGCCGACACCGGCCGGACCGGTGAGCACGTACGCGTGGACGCCGGTACCGCCGGCGGCGGCACGATCCCGCAACCGCTTCACGGCGGCCGCATTCCCGATAAACTGCCGGTCGACGGTTTCCATCAGCCCCATTGTACCGCAGCATTTTTTACCTTAACCAAGCTTTTTATTCCTTGATTTATCCAATGGATGATGGTAGCATGGGTCTCCGATGATCGAAGTCCGTGACCACCAGATCGAGTGCACCAAGTGCGGGAAGACGTTCACCTTCTCCGCGGGAGAAGCGCGGGCGTTCAACGACAAGGGCCTTACGAACGTCCCGAAGAAATGCCCGGACTGCCGCGCCAAGGAACGTGCCAAGCAGGAACAGAAGGTCCGCGCCACCGTGCAGTGCACCGAGTGCGGCACCAGCTTCGAGGTCCCGTTCGAGCCGACTCGCGACGCCGCCGGCAAGCCCGTACGGCCGCTTTACTGCATCGAGCATTTCGAGCAGCGGTCCGGCAGCCCGGCCTAACCGCGCGCGTGACCGCCAGCCGCGATAGCCGCCTCGACGATACCGGTCAGCTCGTCGATCGCTTCATCCAGGTCGTCATTCACGATCTCCACATCGAACTCATGCCGGGCGGCGAGCTCTATCTTCGCGGTAGCCAGCCGTTTCGTGACCTGTTCCGCCGAATCCGTCCCCCGGCCGCGAAGCCGGTCCGCCAGCGCCGCTTCGCTCGGCGGGGCGATGAAGATCAGGGCCGCCTCCGGAATCGCCCGGCGGACCTGACGGGCGCCCTGCACTTCCAACTCCAGCGCGACGGAATCGCCGTGCCGCAGGTGTCGCTCGACTTCGGAACGCAGCGTTCCGTACTGATAGTCGGCGTACCGCGCGTGCTCGACGAACTCCCCCGCCGCTATCCGCCGGTCGAATTCCGCCGGCGACAAGAAGTAGTAGTCCGCGCCGTCACGCTCACCGTTCCGCTTGGGCCGGGTGGTCGCTGACACGGAGTATGCGAAGCGCGGTACACGTTTGCGAACCGCCCGGATCAACGTACCCTTGCCGACCCCCGACGGACCGGTGACGACGACCAGTATTCCCTGTCCGGCCGGCGGCACGCTCATCGCGCACCCTTCCTTCGGAACGCCGTGAGCTCTTCCGGCAACGGGTCTTCGACCTCGACCGCCTTCCCCGTCCGCGGATGCGTGAACCGGAGCCGGCTGGCGTGCAGGAAGTGGCGGTCAAGGCCGGCTGCCGAGGTACCGTAGGTCCGGTCACCGACGACCGGGTGGCCGAGCGCCGCCAGGTGCACGCGAATCTGGTGGGTACGGCCGGTACGCGGTTCCACCTCGAGCAGGGCACGGCCGTCCGCGGTTTCTTGTACCCGGTACACGGTGACTGCCGCGCGGCCGTCGGGACGTACGGCGAAGCGCTTGCGATCGGCATGGTGCCGCGCGATCGGCGCGTCGATCTCGGCGGTCCGTTGCTTCGGGGTCCCTTCCACCAGCGCAAGATAGCGTTTTCCGACCCGGCGGTCCTTGAACTGGGCAGCCAGGTGCCGGGCCGCCGCGTCAGTCTTGGCGATGATCAACAACCCCGAGGTGTCGCGGTCCAACCGGTGCACCAGTCCGTGCCGGTCGAGCCGTTGCGTCGCCGGGAGACGGTCGGCCAGCCAGTCGAGCAAGGTGCCGGACGGTCGGCCGGCGCCCGGATGGACGGTCAGTCCCGCCGGCTTGCTGATCACCGCCAGGTCGTCGTCTTCGTAACGGACCACCGGTTCACGCACCGGCGTCCTTCCGCCATAAACCGAACAGCAGCGCGCCGCCACCCAGCAGGATCCAGATATCGGCCAAGTTGAAGTGCGACGACGGCCCGATCGCGATGATGTCCAGCGCACCGCCGGAGGTCACGCGGTCGATCGTGTTGCCGAGCGCTCCGGCCAACAGCAGCCACAGCCCGACCTGGAGCATGGGGCGGGCGGTGCGCCTCAGCAGCCAGATGATACCCGCTGCGATCAGCACGCCGGCAACCAGCAGGATATCGTTGGCGACCGGTAAGCCCAAGACCCCGGACCGGTTCACGAGCGGGGCGATTGTCACCGGACCGAGTTCCATCACTTGCCCGGCCTGCGACACCAGTAGTTTGGTGAGCTGGTCCGCCACCAGCAGGGCCGCGGCGACGGCTCCCGCTCCGGCCGCTTCCGGGCGCAACCGAGTACCCCCGTTCACGGCCGCTGCCGTTCGCGATAGCGGGTCACCAGGACCCAAAGACTGACGGCACACAGGACGAGGGACACCGGCACGACGGCCCGCAGGCCGCCCGTCAGGTACAGCGTATCGGCCGGATGATGCCAGGGTTCCAGGATCAGCTGCGAGGCCGCCACTAACAACATGCCGGTCCAGAACACCATGCCGGCCGGCGCCGGCCGCGGGCGGAGCCGCCAGAGCCGGTAGGCGTAGAGCGCTATCGCGGCGTAGATGACGGCCGCGTAGATCGCCAGTGGATGAAGCCGCTCGCCGATCGTGGCCAACGCCGGACGCTCGTCATAGGCCAGGCCCCACGGCAATCCGGTAGCGGTACCGAGGTAGTCGCCGTTCAAGTAGCTGCCGAGTTTTCCGATCGCGAGACCGGCTACTGCCCCGACCGTGATCACGTCCAGCCAGCGCCAGACCGGCTCGCGGTGACGATGCAGCAGCAGCACGAGGACCACCGAGCCGAGCAGCAGTCCGCCCGGCAGCGCCAATCGGCCGCCGCCGATCGCGAACCAGCTGGCGAATCCGCCGATCTCATCGGGACGTAGCGCGAGATACCACACCCGCGCGCCGACGAGCGCCGCCAGCGTCCCGTAGAGCGCGTAATCGGCCAGCCGGGCCGCCGGCAGCCCCGCCCGATTGGCCAACAGCAGCGTGACCGCCACTGCCACGACACAAGCGAGCACCACGAACAGACCGTAACTGTAGACGGTCAACGGGCCGAGTTCGAACAATACGGGATGCATGTCTTCCATTGTCCGCAGAGAACGCCCTGGCGGCAATCTCGCCGCCAAATGAAAAAGGCGCCAAGCTAAGGCCACCCCTTATAAACATTAATTGGTGCTCGCCGGCGCCCCTTTCCGAAGTAGCATTCGCCGCGGACGGCGAAGGACCAAGCATCGAAAGGAGTTGGGGCTCCCTGATGATCCGGGAGCCCCGGCCCTACCTATTCTTAGGTGTGCCGGGCAGCGGGCTTGGCACCGCCGGTCTGAGCCTCATACACGAGCATTTGTTTTGATTTTATCCCGTCAGAGGGCTCAGGCCGGTGGCGCAAAGAGTTGCTGCCCGGCACGTGGTCAGGACAAACGATGAAAGGTTCTTCCGAACGCTTGGATTTGGTTTGACGTCTTTGAAGTGATGGACCGCCGTGACGGGCCATCGTTGGTGTTTGTTTGCTCTCGAGAACGCTCCCGTAAGGAGCGAGACGTTCGTCCGCTGACCGGGTGGGTGGGATCGGCACCCGCTCGAACAGCAGGGCGTCGAGCACCTTCTGGCTAGCAATACGGTCAATGAAGGTTGGTGTTTTTGTTTTCCTTCTCAGGAGGCGCTGCGCATCTTGAGAGGGTGCTCGAGTCCCTGCCGTTCAAGGCTGGTAGGACACTGGTTGGTAAGGCGACAAAAAGTCCCGATGCTGCGGGCCGTTTGGCCACCGCTCAATCGGGATTAAGTCAACTTATCACGCTGAACAAATACTGTCAATACCTATTCAAAAATTATGTTCAGCACGGCTCCGCGGGCTACGGGACGGGACGTATGGCGGGCGGTCCTAGCTCCGGACGTCCGAGGGCGGCTGTTCGGCGGGCTCCTCGTCCGGCTGCTCCGCGAACGCCTCCAGCTTCCGCTTGGCCTTCGTCTTGTCGGTCGGGAGCGTGCCGGCCTGGGTGATCTTCCCCCTGAGCCGATCGTAGTCCTTGCCGACCACGTCCACCGTATTGCGCGCGTTGCCGAGGTGCTTGAACAGCAGCCCCAGGCTGCCGCCGAGTTTTCCCGAATCCTGCTGGATCGCCCGGAGTTCTATCAGCACCTCCTTTGCCCGCGCCTCGATCTGTTCGCCCTCGAGGCTCTTCAATACCAACTGGAGGAACAGGTAGAAGTTGTTCGGCGAGACCAGGATCACGTGCTTCGCGGCTGCGTAATCGTAAAGGTCGGTGCTGGAATAGATCTCGTGGAAGATGCCTTCGCCGGGTACGTACATGAACGCGTAGTCCACCGTGTCCTCGCCGGGCAGGATGTACTTCTTCGAGATGTCGTCGATATGCTTCTTGACCTGCTTGTGGAATTCCCGGAGCAACGGCGCGCGTTGGTCCTCCGGCACCTTGTGGGCGGCCAGGTACTTCTCGAGCGGAAACTTCGAGTCGATCGGGATCAGGCCGCTCGAGGTGAACACCACCGCGTCCACCTTCTCGCCGCTCTTGAAGCCGTACTGCAGCTTGAACTTCGCCTTCGGCAGGCACTCCGCCAGGATGTCGCGCATCAGCGACTCACCGACGTTGCCGCGCAGTTTCGGCGAACGGAACACCTCGCGCATCTCCTCGATGGACTGGCCCATCTTCTGGATGCGTCCGACCTCCTGGTTCAGCGAAGCGATCACCTTGGCGGCGTTATCAAGGCGGTCGCCGATCTGGCGGGTCGCCTCCTGGGAACTCCGGCTGGCATGGCGCTGGTCCTCCTTGAAGTCCTTGAGCCATTCCACGAGGGCACCCTGGTCGTCTTTGCCCGCCCGTTCACGCCGTTGGCGGAGCAGTTCATAGTAGACCGCGCCGACCATCACTACCAAGGTGACGGCGGCGATGACAAGGAGGGTGGTAGTCATACCTCCAGCCTAAAGCACATCGTCGGCCGCGGAAATGATCCGCGGCTCGGAAATATCGTAGACCAGGTCCTTCCGTTCCAGTACGATCCGCCAGCCGTTCTCCTTGGCGACCTCGAAAAGCTTCCGGTTGGGGTTGAAGGCGATCGGATGCTCGACCAGCTCCAGGAACCCGACGTCCCCTTCCGTATCGCCGACGCCGAACGAATCGTCCAGCTTGAACTCCGCATGCTTGGAAAGGAAGTACCGCACGATAGCGGCCTTGTCATAATACGGCTGCATCCCGATCGGTTTCCCGGTAAAGCGACCGGCCTTCATCTCTTGTTCCGAACCGAAGATATAGTCGAACTTGAGGTACCGGTTGTAGATCTTGAGCGCCGGCAGCAACATGCCGGAGACGGCCAACAGCGCGTACCCGCGTTCCCGGAGCCGCTCCAAGAGATCATGCGTGAACCGGTACTGCCGGTTCTTGAGCCGACCGATCACCTCATCCGCCAAGGCGGTGAACTCCCGCTCCGGGACGCCGACAAGATCATGCTCGATCAAGCGGACGAGCTGCTCGTTGTATTGTTCGAAGCTACCCTGTCGGTCCTTCCAGGCGTTCTGCGCGGCGACCAGGCCGGCATAGGCTCCCTTCGGCAGGAGTTCGACCGCGATCATCCGGTCGACGATCTCGATCATCACCGCGGAGCGGAACAACGTGCCGTCGATGTCGAAGATGGCGAGAGGGCGCTTGTCGTGTGTGTGTGACGCAGGCATGGGGATCGGTGCGGTCAGGACTTGGTCCGGTGCTTCGGTCGATGGCCGGGGCAGTCGGCGAACGGGCTGCATTCATGCGGCGTGGTGTTCGGCGGGAACTCGCCGTTCCGGATCGCGGCGGCCGTCTCCACGATCTTCTCACGCATCGCGGAAAGCTGCTTCTCCGTCGGCAGGGCGGCCGCCGACACGCCCGTCCCCACGAAGTTCAAGACGATCCGTTCCGGCGCCTCCCCTTGCTCCTCCTGGTAGGCCAGCGCGTAAATCTGGAGCTGCTTGGCCTGGTCGCTCTGTTTGATCTTCCGTTCCGCCTCGGCCGTGCTCCTTACCGATTCGCTGGTCTTATAATCCACGATCGTGGACTTGCCGTGGTGCGTGTCGATCCGGTCCAGACGTCCGATCACCACGCAACCTGATAGCACCATCTTGAAAGGATGCTCCACCTTGGTCGGCGCCGGGCGCTTGGCCTCCTCGGCGAAAAACCGTTTGACCGTAGCGGCCCCCTGCTTCCGCACGCGCGCAAGCTGGCCGGGCCGGTGGATATCCGGAAGCGCCGTGACACCCCGCTCGAACCAGTCGAGGCTTTCCTTGAGGTCCGGCGCGCGGCCCTCCAGCTTGGCCCGGTTGATCCGTTCGATCACACGGTGGATCAGGTTCCCGTATTCCGTCACGAGCCGGCGTTCCTCGGGAAACTTCGCCACGTGCTTCCAGTAGTACTTAAGGGGGCATTCCCAGTAGTCGCGGAGCCGGGAGTAGGAAAGCCGGATCGTCTCGCCCGCCGCCGACGGGCTGGCCGCCGCCGTCACCGGCGTCGACTGGGTCAGTGCCCGCCACGCGTCCTTCGGCGCGTCCGGCAGCGTCGTCGCGATGTCGGTCCCGAGCGCCTCCGTCACGAACGGGCTGGTACGCCAGGCCCTCTTGGTCTGGTAATCGCTGGCGGCGGTGAGGTAGCAGAACCGCTTGGCGCGGGTGATCGCCACGTAGCAGAGCCGCCGCTCTTCGCGTTCGTGGGCCGCACTGTCGATCTCCTTTCCGACCACCGGGTCGATCGCAAGCTGGTTGCCGCGCCGGGCCTGCGGGAACTTCCCCTTCACCATGCCGGCGGCGGCCACGACCTCGAACTCAAGTCCCTTGGCGCCGTGCGCGGTAAGGATCCGGACGGCATCGTACTCGGCGTCGTACTCGGCCGCGACCGACTCCTCGGAAAGCGCGACGATATCGGCGTAATGCCGCGCCCATCCGGTCACGCTCGGATCCCGCGCCGTGGCGGCGTACTGCCGGAGCCGCGCGAAGAGTTTGCCGAGGTTCTCGACCGGTTGCTCGTCGCCGCCGGCCCGGAGGCGCTCGGCGTACCCGGCTTCGGCCAGCCAGTCGTAGAGGAGCTCGTCCACCGGCCGCTCGCGGGCACGGCGGGCGTAGTCACGGATATCGTCGAGAAGCTTTCCGATCTGCTCCTTGCCAGCCCCTTTCTCCCGCTGCCAGGTGAACACCTCCCAAAGCGGCTTGTGGTAGCGCTGCATTTGGGGGGCGGCCGCGAACAGCGCGTCCATCGGCACGTCGTAGATCGGACTCGCGGCGAGGTACTTCAGCGCCGGGGAATCGTGCGGGTCGGCCACGGCCAGGAGGAAGTTCACGCAAAGCTTTATCTCCGGCTGGTCGTAGAGCCGGCCGCTTCCCTCCGCACGGTACGGGATTCCAGCCGCCGCCAGCGCCCGTGCGAAGTGGGAGCCGAGTTTCTTCTGCCGGACCAGCACCGCCATTTCCTGCCACGGCACTCCCTGCTCGTGGTGATGCCGGAACCGTTCCGCCACCCCCTCGGCTTCGTCCGTGACCGTCGCGAAAGTCAGGAACTGCGGCGCTGCGGCCTCCTGTACCGCCGCGGCCGTGAGCCGCTTGTCGAAATCGCCCTGCGCCTCGAGCCGGTCGGGGTTATGGCGGACCAGCCGGTACGCCGCGTCGAGGATCGGCTGGGAGCTCCGGTAGTTCTCGGTCAGTACCACCCGCGCCGGTTTCCGATGGGTCTTTTCGAACCGCTGGATGTTCCCGATGTCCGCCCCCTGGAACGCGTAGATGCTCTGGTCGTCATCGCCGACCACCGTGAGGTTCCCGTCCGTGCCGGCGACCTCATCCACCAGCGCCGCCTGCGTCGCGTTGGTGTCCTGGTACTCGTCTACCAAGACCCAGGGAAACGTCTTCCGGATCCGGGCGCGGATCTCCGGCTTGTCCCGGAGCAGCCGGAGCGGCAGCTGCACCTGGTCCCCGTAGTCGATCAGATAATGTTCCCGCTTGAGCTCCTCATATGCCGCGTATGCCGCGGCCACCTCCCGGTGGCGGACCAGCTTCCGCCCGGCGTCGGCGCGTTCATCCGGGTCGGTGAGCTTCTTCACCCGGGCCGCTTCGCGCTTCGTCCACTTCACGTAGTCGGCGGGAGTAAGATCCTCCGCCTTGGCACGGTTGATCGCCGAGGCGAGTTCACCGAGATACGCCGCCGGGCGGCCACGCGGCGAGAGCGTCTCGAGGCCGAGTTCCTCGAGGTGGTCTTCGAGGAAAATCACCTGCTCCGCTTCGCCGAGCAGTTGGTACGTCGGCGGGAGTCCGAGCTCGAAGGAGTATTCACGAAGCAGCGCGTCGCCGAAGGCGTGGAACGTCTGGATATGTTCCGGCAACGACGGGAGTCCCATCCCGATCAGCCGATCGAGCATCTCGCCAGCTGCCTTCTCCGTGAAGGTGATAGCCAGGATCCCCGCCGCCGGCACGTCGCGTTCTTCGATCAGGTGGGCGATCCGCCGCGTGATCACGCTGGTCTTGCCGGTCCCCGCCCCGGCGATGATCAGGAGCGGCCCCGTGCCGTGGGTGACGGCGGCGCGTTGGGCATCGTTCAGCCCGTCGAGCGGCTTTTGGGATTGCGGAGATCGTGAGGACACAGCCCCATTCTACCCTCCTACTCGAACAGCCCGCCGTCACGGCCGCCGCCCCGGTCCGAGCGCTTCCGCTCCGGCTCACGGACGTAGCGCACCCCCTGCCGGGTGGTGCGCTGGAGCACCAGGTAGGCGGCGGCCGAAGCCGCGGCCAAGGTCGCCAACACGATCAGGCTGAAGAGGATGATGCCGCGCACCCGCACGAACTCGGTACCGAGCAGGCCGTCCACATACCCGGACAGTCCCGGGCTGAGCGACCCGAGGCCGATGATCGCGCAGAGCGCCACGAACGCCGCGAGCCCCGCCCGGAGGTCCTGGACGCTCGGTGCCATCGCCGCCGTGATCGCGGAAGCCAGGTACGCGAAGAGCAGGAACTGCCAGGAGGAGATCGCGAGTTCCCCGAACCCGACGAAACCCGGCACCAGGGCGAGGGCTAGCAGGTAGACCGCGATCGCCGCGCCGAGGATCGGCGCCACGCTGATGATGCCGACGCCGAGCGCCATCCGCGGCTCTTCGTGCACCACCGCGCCGCCAGCGGCATCGAACACCCGGACCTGCCGGATCCGGGCGCCGGTCAGGATACAGGCCAGGGCGTGCGAATACTCATGGATGATCACGCCCGGCGCGATCAGGAACCGGTAGGTCCGTCCCACGAACACCCGCGCCAGGAACCAGTTGGCCGCATAGGAAAGGAGCAACGCCGCGACCAGCAGGCCGAGCAGCTGCACGCCCGGGTTAGCAATCAGTGCTTCGACGACCGTCACGGCGCTAGATCCAACTCTTGAACCACATCCGGCGGGCGTAGTCGGCGGCGTCGAGCCCGACGCCCGTCCAGACCGGGTAGAAGTAAACGAACGCCAGCAGCGCCAGCGCGATGAACGCGACACCCTGCTTCTTCCCCCAGCGCCAGTCCGGCCGCTTGGTCAGCGCCCACCACAGCGTCGCGCCGCCGGCCAGCAGCGTCCCGGCCGTGAACCAGCCCACCGACCCGCCGAGCGCCGAGCGGAGGAGTAATCCGCCGAGCACCCCGTTCGCCGCCAACAGCCCGAGCCAGGCCACCGCCTGCGGCCACGGGTCCTTCGGCCGCCAGTACCAGTTCGAACCGAGCGCGTACGCCAGCGCCAGGATCACGAACGGCAGCGCGCCCGCATAATGATAGATGAACAGCACGCGCCCGATCACGGCCCAAGGCGCATAGTGCGCCAGGATCGCGAAAAGGACGAACGCCAGGACCAGGCTTCGACGCCGGGCCAACTGTACCGCCGCGAACAGCACGGCGAGGGCTCCGCCCCACCAGACGACGGGGTTGCCCATCGCGATGACGCCCTGCCACTGCCCTTCCACGACCTTGAAGTAGTAGGCGACCGGGCGGACCATCGCCGGCCAGGTGTACCAGTCGGATCCGTACGGATGCGTCGCGTCGAGATTATGGTGATAGTTCCAGATCTGCTTATGGATGCCGGCCGCGTTCTCGCCGGTCGAATCGAACGGGACGTGGGCCGCGAAGATCGCGGCATAAATGATCACCGGTACGATGACCAGCCAGGCGACGTAGTGTTCCGCGCGGAAGAGATTCTCCTTACGGACGCCGAGCGCCGCGAGCAGCGATGCACCGGACCGGACCTTGAAGAACTTACGGATCCGGCGACGGTCGCGGAACGCGAACAGGAGGAGCAGTCCGGCCGCCGGGGCGACGAACGCCAGCGTGATCCACTTCAGGGACAGGCCGAGAGCGAGCGCCACGCCGGTGGCCGCGAGCCAGCGGTAGGCCGCCCCGCGGGTCTTCGCCTGGAGCGAGCAGAGGAACAGCAGGTAGGTCAGGACGTTGAAGAAGATGACGAAGCCGTCGAGCACGGCCGTCCGCGATTCGACGAGCAAGAAGCCGTCGAGCAACGCCAGCGTGCCGGCGAACGCCGGGATCACCGTCCCGCCGAACAGGCGTTTGGCGAGGAGGTACATCAGCGGTATCACCGCCGTGCCGAACAGCGCCGGTGCCAGACGCCAGCCGAAGGAATCGTAACCGAACAGCCATTCCCCGCCGGCGATCAGGAACTTGCCAAGCGGTGGCTCCGCGTCGAAGAACTCGGTGCCCGTAAGGTAGTTCTGGGCGAAGACCGCGAAGTACGTCTCGTCGAAGATGATCTCACCGGGATGTCCCAGATACACCAGCCGCAGCAACAATGCGGCGAGCGTCAGGCCCCCGAGAATCCACCAGTCACGGCGTGTCATGCTCCGCACCATTCAAGCGTACCACTTGATCTCAGGATAAGTCGGTGCCGGCGTGCCGTTCCGGCCGGCGGGCGCGACGGGGACGTTTTCACGGGCGTCCCACGGGCGCTATACTATACTCCGTTATGCCTGAATCCGACGAATTGGATTTCGGGGGCGACCACCCCGAGAACCTCCAGTACACCACCAAGGACGCGCGGCTCCTCAACCAGACCGAAACCGGCATCGCCCGGGCGGTGGCCGAGGAGTCCGAGAACTTCCTCGAGCGCCAGTACGGACGCGTCTTCATCGTCGCCGACACGCCGTTCACCGACGACGCCTACGACGTCGGCGAGATCATCACCGACACGTTCCAGCGCGAGTTCTTCGAAGACCTCAACCGCTCCGTCGGAGGCTCCTTCGAGCACGCCCTCACCGTCCTCAACCAGACCCTTGCCGACCTCGCCGCCGAGGGGCAATCCGACTGGGTCGGCAAGCTCGACGCGGTCATCTGCGTCGTCCGTGAGAACGAGATATTCGTGACCCAGGCCGGAAACGCCAAGGCCTACCTGGTCCGCGGCCACGCTTCCACCGACATCACCGAAGGACTTTCCGAACCGCCGGCCGGCGGCCAGACCGCCAAGACGTTCCTGAACGTGGCCGAAGGCGCGCTTGAGGTCGGCGACAAGCTCCTGCTGGCGACGCCGGAGCTGCTCTCCCGGATTCCGATCCGCGATCTCCGCCGAACGGTCTTCCTGCACCCACCAGTGCGGGCGATCCAGAAACTCGCGGAACATCTCGCCGAGCAACGGCCGGAGCGCTTCGCGTCGGTAATCGTCGAACTCACGACCGTCGACCTGATCTCCTCGGAAACCCTTTCCGACGAACCGAACGAGATCATCCTCTCCGCGCCGCGGCGGCACTTCGAGACGCTCCAACGGTTACGGCCGCTGCGCAAGGATACCCCCGCTGCCGAACTGGCCGACAAGGCCAAGAAGCGCTGGGAGCAGCAGTTGAAGCCGCAGCTCAAACGCGTTACCGGCAACACGGCGCACCGGATCCGTTCCTGGCAGGCCGCACGCAAGGGCGAGACCCCGCCGCCTCCGCCGCCCCGCCATGCCGCCGGCACCCCGGAAACGGATTCCGCGACACGCCGGACGGAACATGCCCAACCCGACGGCTTCGCCGGGTCGGCCGCGGACACCGGCCGCCGGGTCGGCCGGCAAGCCATGCAGGCCGCCCGGCCCGTGATCCGGAAGGCGGGGCAGCTCTGGGAACGCAGCGGCATCCCGCGCTCGGACGCCTGGCGGCGGGTCCACGGCACCGCCCGGAACATCACCGAGCCGCTCTACCGACGCATCGGCGGCCTTCCCTGGCGAGAACAGTTCGCCGGCAACAAACGCACCTTGTACCGTAATCTCCTGCTCGTCGGCGCGCTGATCCTGCTGATCAGCATCGCGCTTTCCGTGAACGCCGCCCAGAATCGCAAGGCCGAAGCCGCGGTCCGCGACCGTATCCAGGGGATCGAAGAACTCCAGGCCAAGGCCGAGGCAAGTTTCATCTTCAAGGACGTGCCCGGCGCCCGGAAGCAGCTCGCTACGGCGACCACCCGGGCCAATGAACTCGCCAGGGAGGGCGTCCTCGAGGATGAGGTTACCTCACTCCAGAAGAGCCTGCAGGTCTCGGCGGACCGGATCAATGTGGTGGTCAGGGTCAAGGACCCCGTCGCCGATTTCCGTAAGCAGACGAAGGAGCCGCTGCGCTCGCTGGCCCAATCCGGTACCAGCTTCTACGCATTCGGGGGGCGGGCGCCGGTGATCACCTTCAATACCAACGGCAAGGAGGTCTCGGCCGGGGACGAACCGCCGGTACAGAACGCGGTCAGCGGTACCGCCACGACTTCCAACGGCGACGTCCTGCTGCTCACCGACAAGCCGGCGCTGGTCCAGCTCGATACCGCCTCCGGCGTGGCCGCGGAAATCGAGCTCGGCACCGGCGGCACGTGGGAGGGCGGCGTCGCGGTCGACACGGTCCAGCAGAACGCGTACATCCTCGCCCCGGACGACGACCAGGTCTGGCGCCATACCCGGACGCTCTCCGCCTTCAACCGCGGCGAGGCCTACTTCGACGGCAAAGTCGAGCTGCGGGACGCGGTGGACATCGTGACCGGCGCGGCGGTACATATCCTGAAGTCGGACGGTTCCGTGATCCGTGCCACCGGCGGCGAACCGGCGAACCTGCCGCTCAAGCGGCCGCCGTCACCGGACGATTCGCTGGACGGTGCCACTGCGTTCGCGATCAACTTCGCGGATGACCATCTTTTCATCAGCGACCCCAAGCGGCGTCGCGTGGTCGAGTTCAACGCGGAAGGCGGCTATGTCCGCCAGTTCCACCACGATGACTTCGGCGGCATCACCGACGTCGTCGTCGACGACAAGACCGAGCAGCTCTACGTACTCTCCGACAACCGGCTCTGGCAGATCGGGTTGTAATGAAACGGCCGCGCCTCGGCGTCGTCATCTACACGCATGACCGGGTCGATGATGCGCGCATCAACCAGGAGGTCATCCGGAATATCTGGCGGACGCCCGAGTTCGCGGAAACGATGATCGTCCATGCTTACAACGGCCACCAGCGCTGGTACCCGAAGCGTTATCTCGAAGACGTTCTGGTCCGGCGGCCGAACCCCGGCCACTTGGCCGGTGCCAGCGACCTGATCGACGTGGGAATCAGACGGCTCCGGCGCTATCGCGACATATCGCATGTCGTGGTCCTGGCCGGCGACGCCTGGTGCCTCGACCCGCGCTATATCGCGAAGAAGATATCGGCGATGCGCAAGCAGGAGAAGCGGCTGGCCAGCGCCGTGTGGGGCACCGCGAAACGTCAGAGTATGTGGGATCTCGGCCTGGCGACCCAGCTCTTCATCTTCGAGACCGCTTGGGCGGAGCGGTACCGCCTCTTCCCGCTCGACTACGCGGCGTTCGCCAAAAAGTACGAGGAATTCTTGCTCTACCGCAGCGGGAGCAGCGTGGCAGCCGAGAAACTTCTCACCACGCGCCTGCTCCAGGCCAGCTACCGGGAGCGGCCGGTCAATGTCGGGCGCCGGGACATCGCCGAGCGGCACGTGCTGCGCCTGACCGAGTGCGAACCGGTCCATAAGAACGAACGGTGGGAGCGGTATCCCTACTGGCCCAAGATCGGGTTCGTGACCCATCATGACCCCGGACCGAAACGGAAGATCCTGAAGCAGCGCGGCGTACGACCGGCCGGTCCGGCGATGAAGAAACTGCTCACGGCAAAGGACCTGGGCTACTACAACAACGGCGCCCGACAGCACGCCGTACGGGTCGGCTAGAGTTCTTCCGGTAGCTCGATGCCGATCGTCGCGCCGACCTGTTCGAGTACCAGCTTCGTCGCCTCGACCAGCCGGAGCCGGGCTGCGGTCTGGGCCCGGTCGTCGGACACCACGCGGCACTGCTCGTAGAACTTGTGGAACGTGTCGGCGATGCCGAGCGCATAGTGAGGCACGCGCTGGACCTGGTAATCCGCCGCGGTCTGGCGGATGACCTCCGGGAATTCACCGAGTTTCTGGATCAGTGCGAATTCCGCCGGCTCGGTGAGCTTCGACAGGTCCGCGTCCTTCTTCCCGGCGTCCTTCCCCGCCTTCCGCAGGATCCCCGACACCCGCGCATACGCGTACTTCAGGTAGTAGACCGGGTTCTTCTGGCTTTCCTCCTTGGCGAGGTCGAGGTCGAAGTCCATGTGCGTGTCCCAGCCGCGCATCACGAAGAAGAAGCGCGCCACGTCGGACGGGACCTCGTCGAGCAGCTCGTCGAGTGCCACGTAGGTGCCGGCCCGCTTGCTCATCTTCACTTCCTTCCCGCCGCGGATCAGCCGGACCATCTGCGTGATAATGATCTCCAGCTTCCCTTCGAAATGTTCCGCCTGCCGGAGGAATTCCACTCCCGCCTGCATCCTCTTCACGTACCCGTGATGGTCGGCCCCCCAGATATCGATGGCAAGGTCGAACTTCCGCTTCTGCAGCTTGTGATAGTGATAGGCGATATCCGCCGCGAAGTACGTGAGCAGCCCGTCCGACTTCCGAAGCACGCGGTCCTTGTCGTCATCGTGGTGGGTGGTCTTGAGCCAGAGCGCACCGTCTTTCTCGTACGCCGCATTGATCCTCTCAAGGTCCCGGAGCGTCCGCTCGATCTCCCCTTTCTGGTGGAGCTCCTTGCTTTCCGAGAACCACGTGTCGAACTCGATCCCGGTCCGAGCGACCGTTTCCTTGATCTGCTTGGCCTGGGCCGCCGCGGCCTGCCGTCCCGCGACCTGATGATCCTGCTTCTCTTTGACGAACCGCTTCAGTTCGGTCACATAATCGCCCTGATAGGAGCGCTCTCCGGGACCGTCAGCCAGGACGGACTTACCGAGCTCCGTGATCTGGTTACCGATATCGTTCAGATAGTATTCCCGCTCCACGGCGTGCCCGGCCCGGTCGAACACGTTAGCCAACACGTCTCCCCCATACCCGCCCCGGCCGCTGGCGAGGGTCAGCGGACCGGTCGGGTTCGCCGAGACGAACTCGACCTGGACCTTCTTTCCGGTTTTCCCGAACCGGCCGAAGTCCTTCCCCGCCTCCAGGATCTCCGTCACCGCTTTCTGCCAGGCCGCCGGGCTCAGCGTGAAGTTAAGGAATCCCGGCCCGGCCACCTCGACCTTCGTGAACCGCTCATCCGCGGCGAGCTTCTCCTGCAGTCCTTCCGCAAGGCTCCGCGGGTTCACGCCCCGCTTCTTACCGAGCACCAGCGCGGCGTTCGAAGCGTAGTCGCCGTGCCCGGCCTGCTTCGGCCGTTCGACGGAGAAGTCGGCATCGTCCGCGTCGGCGAGTCCGGCGAGTAACTTGTGTATTTGTTGGGAGAGCATAGGTAGTGATATCATTATCCGTCGTTCACCGTCCGAGGTAAATCTTCGAACATTCACAACGATACGCAATCCGAAGGGAGACATCTGTTGGATCCGAACAAGGCCTCTCAAGCTCTCGGTTTTCTAATCCTCATCGGAGGCGGTGCCATTTGCATCATTCTCGTGGCAGTCGGCGGTTGTGGCTCTGCCTAACATCCCGCTAGTACACCGCTTCAAAAAACGAAAGGACACGCCCGTACGCCGAACCGTAGACCCCGCAACGAGAGTGGCGCTTTCAATGGCGCGGTGCTCATCACCGCCCTGGATCATCTTCATGGGCGACTAGGAACAGAAAGGAAACCATGTCAGCAGACCAGCACCAGAAGGACGGCGAGCTCAAACTGAGATACCGGATCGCCGGCACCGTGCTCACTGCCGGAGTGTATCTCATGATGGCCTTCCTCGTCCTCTGTGCCCTCGGATTCTTACTCGCCTTGGTCACGCTCGTTCCCGAGCAGTGAACAAGTCCAGGCAACCGACCGGCACTACCTTACCCGCGGCCAGAGAGATACCCCCAACCAATCTCTCTGGCCGCTTTTTCTTCGTGCGGCGCTTCTTGAGGCATAATCAGGACATGAAGGTCATCGCGAAGAACCGGCGGGCACGGCACGACTACCTGCTCGAACAGACGTATGAGGCCGGCGTCGCGCTTACGGGCAGCGAGGTCAAGTCGATCAAGGCTGGCGATATCTCGATCCAGGAAGCCTACGTGGTGATCCGCGGCGCCGAGGCGTACCTGCTCGGCGCACACGTCAAACCGTGGCACGCTTCCCGCGGCGTTGGCGGCGAGACCGACCCGACCCGCACCCGCAAGCTCCTCCTCCACCGGCAGGAGCTCGACAAGCTGATCGGCGCGACCAAGGAGAAGGGCCGGACGCTGGTACCGGTCACCGTGGGGCTGAGCAAGGGGCTGGTGAAGCTCGAGATCGCGCTTGCCCGCGGCAAGAAGACGCACGACAAGCGCGAGACGCTGAAGCGCCGCTCGGCCGACCGCGAAGCGGCCCAAGCCATCAGACGAGCGGCGAAAAGTTAGTTTATTGACTTTATTCCGCGAGTCCGTAGACTTGGGTATCGTGAGCGTACAACCTGAACCCGAACCTGGGGCGAGACCCGATACCGACTTCAGCGCCGAACCCGAACCTGGGCCGGTTTCCGAAGACGGGCCGTCGCCGGAAACAGCCGGGGAGTCCGACGGTAGATCGGCCGACGGGCGCGCCGGAACGCCCGAACCCGACCAACCCGAACCAAGACCCCGGACCCGCCCCGCGCCCCTGGCTGGCTTTTCGGAAGGCTTGATCGACGCCCTTCGCAAACGTCAGGAAGACAGACGGGACAGGCGGTCCTTCCGCGGCCCATTGGGCCGGCCGAGCCTTGGCACGGTACGGCAAGCCAAGCGGGAACAGGCGGAGAGACGCCCGCCCGAGCCACCCGGCGACGCGGGAAGCTGACCGCGGCCGGCCGGCCACGTCACGCGTGATACGCCGAACGCGGCACGGCCACCGCGCAGATCTCGGCGAGTGCGTGTAGTAGCGCTTTGTGTTCCTCCGGCTTGAGCCGCGCGTAGAGCTTCTCGACCGTATCGCCGTCCCCTACCTCCACCTGGGCGCGCCGGAACACCGGTCCGACACCGCCGTCCGGCGTATGCGCGAAGATGCTGGAACCGGCCCGCGACTGTCCGGCCGCCAGCACGGCCTGGATCGCGTTCTGTCCGGTCAGTCCCGTGCACGGGTCAGCAAAGGTACCGTCCGGCAATTTGAACTTATGGTAGCCCGGGTCGGGCAAAAGCCCCGGGTGCACCGAGAGCACGCGCCATGGGAAGTAGCGGTGGAACGACTCGGAGAGACCGTAGGTCCAGCCCGCCAGGACGACCAGGTCCGGCGAGAACCGCTGGAGCTTGCGGGCGAGATCCTCCTCGTAATGCGACCGCGGCTTGCCGCGCGCCGCGTAATCGGCATGGTCCAGCACGACCGTCGGCACGTCCGCTTCACGGGCACGCACCAGGCCGTAGGCATTCTCCTGGTCGGAGGCGACCGCCACGATCTGGCCGTCGAACCGCTCGGTCTGGCCGTCCAGCAACGCCTGGAGGTTCGAGCCGCCGCTCTTGTTCGAAATGAGTACCGCGATACGTTTCATGTCGGTGTTTGCCGTCATGATAGCACGCCTGGTCAGGCGTGAGATACGTCCAACGTCGCGAAGAGGTCGTCCTCGGTCTCCGCGCGGCGGATCAGCTCCAGCGAACCGTCTTCCCTGAGCAGCGCTTCCCCGCACCGGAGCTTGCCGTTGTAGTTGAATCCCATCGCCCGGCCGTGCGCGCCGGTGTCGTGGATCACCAAGACATCGCCGGGCACGACCTTCGGTAGTTTGCGCTGGATGGCGAACTTGTCGTTGTTCTCGCAGAGCGAGCCGGCCACGTCGTAGGTCTCGGTGGCAGGCGCGTCTTCTTTCCCGAGCACGGTGATATGGTGATAGGCGCCGTACAGGCTGGGGCGCATGAGGTCGGCCATGGTGGCGTCCACGCCGACCACCTGCCGGTGCTTCTGCATGACGTGCCGGACCGTCGCGAGCAGCACGCCGTGCGGCCCGACCACGAAGCGGCCCATCTCGGTAAAGATCTCCGGGCCCTCCGTGCCGAACGCCTCGCGATAGGCGGACTTGATCAGCTCCGTCACGCGGCCGACATCGATCGGCTGCTGGCCCGGTTCGTAGGGAATGCCGAACCCGCCGCCGAGGTTGATGAAGCTGAGCGTGACGCCGGTCTCCTTCATGACCCGCTGTGCTTCGGCAAAGAGGATCCGGGCGGTTTCCGCGAAGTAATCGGCCCGCACCTCGTTCGACGCGACCATCGTGTGCATGCCGAACCGCTGCACGCCGCCGGCCTTAAGCTGCCGGTAGGCTTCCGGCAGTTGGGTGGCCGTCATGCCGAACTTCGCCTCTTCCGGCAGGCCAATCATCTCGTTGCCGCCCTTGAGCCGGCCCGGGTTATAGCGTACGCAGGCGGTCTCAGGAAGGTTTCCGAGATGCTCGCGGTAATAGCCGATGTGCGTGAGGTCGTCGAAGTTGATGATCGCCCCGAGCGCGGCCGCACGGCGGAACTCCTCCGCCGGCGTGTCGTTGGAGGTGAACATCACGCGCGAACCGGTAATTCCCGCCCGTTCCGCGAGCGCGAGTTCCGGCCCGGAGCTGGTGTCGGCCCCCGACTGCTCGTCGCGTAGGATCTCCAGGATCCGCGGGTTCGGCAGGGCTTTCACCGCGAAGTAGTTGCGATAGCCCGGCGCCCAGGCGAACGCCTCGTTCAGCGTACGGGCGCTCGCCCGGATGCCGCGCTCATCGTAGAGGTAGAGCGGCGGCGCGAACCGTTTGATCGCCTGGGTGATTGCCTCGCGTGGAGGGGTGAAACCATTGGCATGCACTGGTGACGACTGACCCTTCATAGTTATCCAAGCTACTACAAGTCAGGGCTTTTTGATACGCGGATCGTCGGGAACGGCTCCCCAGAAGCCGCGCGCATCCAGTACCGCGAGGAGTTCTTCCCGTTGGCGCTCGACCAGGCGACCGACAGGACGATCGTAGCCGATATGCAGCTCTCGAAGTATCCCCCCGATTCCCTTTCGGTCCCTTCGGCCGTTCTTACCGTGCGGAACATGCCACAACAGCTCGGCGACCGGCATGTTTTCAACCATGGGATCATCCAGCGCTTCGACCACCGGAAGCTCACCCCGCTTTACTTCGCGCTTCATCCGCGCGCGAGCAAACCGGATTTCATTGGCACGCTCCAGGGCCGGCATGCGTTGGGTTTCCGAAGACACATACACCCCCAGCTTCCTTACCTCCGGAGTGACCGGCACCTCCCTGCGTTCATGGCCTTCGCGAGCCAGCTCGGTCAGCAGCACGTCGTGGCTCCAGGCAGAGAGATGCTCCACCGTGACTTCTTGTGACACCCGGGCCTTCCTGAGAACCCGGCGCGTACGGGCATTGCTCTTGAGACCCCGAGGTCCCCAGCCGATCAGGCTGACCAGTTCTTCTACCGGCATGGTCGCGACCGCCGGATCGTCAAGGACGTCGGGAATAATCATGTCTCCGTTCCGGAGTCCCTCCCGGATCCTGCTCCTTCGCATCCTGTGGCGGTTCGCTTTTTCCAGCGCGGCATCCCGGAGGCGCTCTTGGAGATCGGCCGGCGACTCCGCGGCGGGCCCGCCATCCGCGATGAAACCGGCCGCGGCCTCGGTCGCCCCGGATTCCCCTTCCGCGCCTAGTGGTGCAAGTATCATGGCCGTTCAGTTTAGCACGACCGACCATTGACTTTTGCGCCCAGCTGACCTACAATCCGCCCACGGGGATGCACCGGATTCGACGGTGAAGCACCTTGACAGACCGCCGGCTGAGGACGGACGCTCACCTCATTAATCATGCGTCCGACGCCATTACAATTGGCAACTTTACAGAGAAAGTCGCTGCGTTCCGTGACTCCGTAAGGGAAACCTTCCGGACCGCGTTCGCGCAGATGGACGCTCTACCCGTCCGGGCTTAATTCCCGGACCGTGCGCCTGCCAGTGCCCGGCTGGAAGGATCGCGCGCCATACTCCGGGCTTATCCCGATTCCCTAGTCTCAGGAAATTGGGAGAAAACTTTGAGACTGGGTTCGCTGGGTTTCGTCCGTTTTCGACCAGCGAGCTGACAGCAAAAAGCGGACTACGCCGGTAGATCGTCTTTCACAGGTCTTTATCGGACGGGGGTTCGACTCCCCCCATCTCCACCAAGCTTACGGAAAATTAGCGACACATTTATACCTCTGTTGAGGTATTTATTTAGTGCCAATCCGCTTGTTAGTTGCGAATGTTGAGGGGAGTCAAACCCCGCTAGACAGTTACGCTTCAAGCGGGCTATCGCGCACGAGCTTTGGCGACGGCATCGTCAAGTGCTTCTATGGCTTTAATCGCGGTGTTAACGCGCAGGCCTTTTACCATTTCATCCCAGTAGCTTGGATCGCGCTGCCGTCCGACTTCATGCTCTTCTAGATAGAACCTCGCTGCGCCTTGCCACGTCCATGTTCTCCCTCTCGAAGCGGCTTCCTCCTTAGAGAAGGCCCAAAGAAGATTCACTGTGTCACTACTAGCAGCATGCACTTTCTGCCATGCCTCATCCGCTTTCCCGCGTACTTCGGAGGGTAAATCAGGAGTTAGACGATTTAAATCCCAATACAAGTCAAGCAACTGCTTATCCGGCCTGGCGAGTGTGGCAAAGTCAGGCTTAGGACCTCTTCCTGGAAGGGGGAACAACCATTGCAGAGAGGGCACCATAAATCGCTTGGCCTCGTGGAGGATTCTACCTAACTCCATAAGGGCACGTGTTTCAATCTCATATCTTGCCTGACGGCGCTGGTGCTGTACTAAGTTGTAGGTAAGGGCTACGTATGCAGTGGTTACGATGAGAAGTACATAGGATGTCACTGCCTGAACAGCTGGTGCTGCATCCTTGTCGTGTGCCTCATGCCATATCCCTACTCCGGCTAGCACAAGCGCACCAACTAGGATGAGTGCTAGAAGAATCTTGGCGAACCTTTGTCGAGTCATTGCATTTATACCCTTTGGCAATAGGAACTCTTTTCTGAAGGGTTGTCGAGAGTCATGCCAGGTCACTTATACTTTCACTATACCCCTTGAATGCCCCCCCCCCGTGGGATAGGGTGAATGGGTGAAGGATGCTTCTAAGCGAGGATTGGCTGCGGCGAAGAAAGACGGGACGCTCCGGCAAGTGCAAGCTGGCACGGTAGCCGTAGACGTCTGGGCTGAACCGCTTGAGAAGCCGGACATGGATCGGTTCGTTGCGGTGCTCGTGACGCTGGCGCAGCGGCACATGGAGCAAGAGGCGGAGAAGCGAGGCGGGCGATCCAAGAGCTAGCGGCCGTAGAGGCGACGATGAAGCTCAGCGAGAAACCTCTGAGTCTCCTGGTTTGAGAACTGCCCAACTAGTTCCACCAAGTGGGTATCCAAATCTGATATCCTAGTTGCATATGAGCACTATTCGACCCCTTGCGATTCTTACTGCGATTTCAGTCTTGGTAGCCCCCAGTCAGGCTCATGCTTATGTTGATCCAGGCACTGGGAGTGTTATGACTCAAGCAATTATTGGGGTCATCGTAGCTTGGGCTTTACCTGTTTGGATGATAATTCATGCAGCACGAAACGACGTTAATAATCGCGCGCTCTGGATCATACTGATGGTGTTCTTTGGAATATTTGCCGCAATCATCTATCTCTTTGCTGTAAAGCTGCCTTATGACCGTCAGCAACGCGAGAAAGCCACAAACACGTCCAAGCGACGGTAGACGAATCATCAAATGGAGCAAAGAAGCAGTCAGCGCAAGCTGGCTTTTTTTATTTCTTAGATCAGAAAAGTCTCGAGGTAAAATTAGGTTATGAGTAAAAAACATAAGCGTCCCTCGGGAAGGTCATCACTTAAACATCATCAACGCAATAAAAAAACGTTGAAGCCTCCTCTGGCGAGTATTCCAAATATGCAAGAAATTGATTGGGCAAGAGATGTTATGCCCGATTATTTATGGCTCGCAAGCGTAGCGGAGATTACAGGTGACGTTACCGCAGCGCACAAACCTTTGGATAAGTTAGATGAACTTATTTCCAACGACAATATATTAGACGGCCGAATATCATCCTTTGCAAACATCCCTGAAGAAAAGCATCCTGAGGCAAGGCAAATACTTACTAGCACTTTTCCGTACGCGATTCATGATCAACTGGCCAATGCATTGTTGCTTTATCCTAAATGCCCTGCAAATTGGCTGTTCGAAGACTGGCAAAATACTCACACTATCAACCCGGAAACTGGAATTAATCATCTAAAAAGTTTAATCCCATCGATTCTGCCAAGTAGAGACGTCCCAGCTGTAAAACTTAAGATGATGTACTTGGCACGATTAATGAAGAATGGGAAAATCCACATTTCTGACAAAATTAGAGCGGTTGACCTGCTACCAAAATACCCAAGTGGGCTAGATGAAGATGGACGAAAGACTGTTGAGGCCATGAGTCGAGCAATGTGGTTAGGAATGCCAGATGTAGAAGCAGGTATGGCTTGGGTTGAACATTTTTGGAAACAAAATTGGCAAATATCTACTTGTGAGCCATGGCCCACAAGTAAGAAAGCAACAGATGAGTAAAAAAGGTAAAACAGTAACCGCACTGGAAATTAGAGATGGATTTAAAAAAGCTCTTGCAAAATTAGGCAATGAGCTTAAAGGGCTTCAAGAGCAAGCCGAGTTAGACTTACATTTTCCCACTAAGGATGAAGTAAAGCTTGGATTAGCCTCAAGACAATTTCGACTTTTGTACAGGCTTGTCGAGGATCCTCATCTTTGGTCCACAGAACTTGGCCCTTTAGTAGTTCGGCCCATTATCGAAACAAATATTGTTACTGAATGGTTACTTCAGAAAGACAAAAAAGATTTATACGAGGCATATAAAAACTATGGCGTTGGTAAACGTAAGTTATACATGCTTCATCTAGAAGAGGTTGCGAAAAAAGACGGGATGAAAGATGAAGACTTAGAAAATCTATTAGCCCGCCTAGATGCCGAAGTAAATGTTGACCGCTTTGAAGAGTTTCAAGAGATAGACCTAGGCGGAAATTTCGCAAAGAAAAGTATTCGGGATATGGCAAATGAGATCGGTAAACCTAATTTGTATAATTTGTACTACCAACCCTTTTCAACAGAAATACATGGCGAATGGGGTAGTCTATTCAATTTTGATTTAGACCCTTGTGGTAACCCTATACACCGGTATCACCGTTTAGGAATCTTTGAACACTCGCCCTTAACTATCGGTTCACCATTTCTAATTCATATTGCGCTTAAATTTGCAGAAGAAAGCATTACGGCAATATTCGATACATATAACGTTTCAACTGAAATGGCATTTGAGACATGCCATAAAGATATGAGAGATATTTTCGACCCAAGCTAGTTAGTCGCCTTTAGTTTCATTCTCCTCAACCCTTACCTTCACGATCTTCCGGACCAGTGAGACCGGCAAAGGATTCTCCGGCGTGAACTGGATCGTCGTGTGGTTGATCGTGAACGGTTCCAGCTCCTTCGCGAACCGCTTCGGGATGCTTGAGTTCGTCACGAACAGGCTGCAGTGGCGCTTGAACGCCGCGAACCCCACCAGGTGCCCGCGGTACGTGTAGAGCGGGATGTTGTAGCTGATCTTCTCCTCCGCCATCGGCGCGGCCGCGCGGATTGTCTTCCGGAGCTGCGTGAGCGCCTTGCGTTGGGCGGGGTCGGTGATCTGCGCGAGGTATGCGGGGACGGTCATGGTTCGAGTGTATCGTTCAATTTAGTAATGCCCATACCGGTATTGCTTCCCCTTACCTGGGTAAATCGGCCCGTGCTTTCTCACATGCCAGAAACTCCGAGCCCAGGTCAGTAGTAGCTTCACCCTTCCTTCTTCGCGCACTCTCCGATCCGAAGCGATGATCTTCGGATTGAAGAAAAAACAATACGATGCCCCGCCTCGCACCGAGCGAAGACCATAGTCAGTGTCTTCCCCGAGCAGCGCACCCTCTTTGAATCCGCCCACTGCGCGGTGATTCTCCTTGGTCGTCAGTAGGCAGTCCCCGTTCGTCACCGGCGACCGACCGATCCACGCCAGCAGGAAAAGCGAATACGCCGAAAGCATCGTCAGCCAATCAAACAGGTTCATTCGCTCGGATACATGGAAGACCGCGGCGACGAGCCGGGGCTGCGGTGGCACTTTTTTCATAAGGTCACTCAGGAACCGCCTGGGCAGCACCACATCTGCATCAAGGAAAAGGACAAACGAATACTTGGCCCTTTCCGCACCAACATTCCGTTGGTGACCGATGTCACTTTTTGCAGACAGCACGGCAAGGTCTTCAATGTCGCCTCGGAATTCGCGGGATCGGACAGCCGTCCCATCCTTAGACCCGCCATCGACGACGATTACCTGGAGCTTCCCTCTATAATCTTGCTCAGCTATCGAACGAAGCAACCGGGGAAGGTAACTACTCTCGTTCAGCGTAGGAATGACGATGCTGAGATCAAAGGAGGTGGTTCTCATAACTTAGAGCTAGGCACTAAAGACGTCTTCTCCGAGAGCCTTCAGCTCCTCGCAGGTCGTCCGGCTGCCCGCGATAATATCCAGCTCGCGATAGTCGTATGATTCGCTCCCGATGTTCGTGACTACTCCGCCGGCTTCCTGAACCAGCAGGCATCCCGCGGCGTAGTCCCAAACCTGCCCATAGCCGTTTTTGACGATACGGGCGTCGAACCTTCCAGACGCGACCATTGCATGTTCGAACCCGCTGTTCATGGTATTCACGAGCTGGGTCTGATCGCGCAGCGCCTTGTACATTGCGTTCATCGACTCCGGCCGGCCTTCAAGCGCGATCATCGATCTCCGTAGTGACCGCTCGCCAACTTTAATAGGCTTGCCGTCCATTAGCGCACCTTCACCACGGACGGCCGCGTAATAATGGTCTCCTGCGAAGTCATAAATCGCACCCACGACCACTTGCCCGTCTTCGACATACGCCGCCATTACCGAACAGAACGGCATGCCGCGGATAAAATGTTCCGTTCCGTCTATGGGATCAATTAACCAGAATCGATCCTCACTGCCTTGTTTTCCGAACTCTTCCCCGTGGACTCCGGCTTCCGGCGTAATCTTAAGCAACGCCTCAGCCAGGAACTCCTCGGTCTCGTGATCAAGCTGGGTGACCGTAGTATGGTCATCCTTCACATCAACGCGCGAAACGGAACCGTAATGTGGTAACAAGTTCCCACCCGCCCTTCTCATGATCGGTTCAAGAGCCTGGGATATTTCAATATGTTCAGGCATATCGACGCGCCTATATGTTCTTAAACCACTTCACCGTCGAAGCATAAAGTTTTTCAGCTACCCCGTCTTCCTCGAAGGTATGCCCCGCGCCCTTGACGATTTCACAGGCACTTTTCCCTTGCGCGTTCTCCGCATACCGACGGCTCTCGCGCAACACGCCATTTCCAGCAGTAATGACTTTGAGCGGGTACGTGATGTCCTTTCCGAGTTCAGACCACGGAATGTTCGCATCCACATCGACCATCCGCTTGCCGAGCAGGTAGTCCACATACCAGCGTATTCGGTACGCTTTCAGGCGCAGCTCGTACTTGCCGTGCTTTTTAAGCTTGTAGCTTGGGTCCCACAGCACCGCACCGTCCAGATCCTTCCGCTTCGCCAGCAGGATCGTCGGTCCGCCATAACTATGCCCGACCGCGAAGATCTTCCGCTTGCTGCGCTTCCGGAAGTACGCCACGACCGCATCAAAGTCGGCGCCGTGGGTCTTGAGCGTGGCTTGGCGGAGCGGCCGGCTATCGTACAGATAGTAGCGGAACGATGAAAAGCCCTGCTGCTCCAGGTATCGCGCGCCGTTGTAGAATTGGTGCTCGTTTGGGTCTCCGGTCAGCCCGTGCACGAAGATCACCAGCGGCTTGGTCAGCGGTCCGCGCAGGAACCCTTTGACCGACTTTCCTGCGCCGACAGGCACGCGGACGAGTTTTTCCTTCGCTCTCATGTCCCTATCTTATGTTTGGTTGTTGCTCGACGTCGAATGTTTCTTGATAACACCAGCTCCCTAAAACGTACCGCCGACCAACCACACTATCGGCTTGCCGTCCTTGGACCGATTGATGTGGATCCAGCGGTAATCGGTGTCGTTCGCGCCCACGTTATACTCGGTGTGCGAACAGTCCGGCGCTGACATTTCCCGGTACGCTTCGTACAGCCGGTCGCCGGGAATCTTCATGAAAGTGCCGACGGCATCGAGCAACTCGACTATCTCCTCCTCTTTCCATTCCCGTTCCTCGCCGAGCAGCCGCTGCGGATCGAGCCGCAGCGTTTCGTAAGCGTTCACGGTGAACTCGGCATCCGCCTCGGCCAAACCGGCGGCGAGCCGTTCTGCGATGGGAAACTCTACGGGGCTGTCTTGCATAAGGATTTGGTCGATCCTAGGTCTACTACCCCGCTAGCGTAAATTCCACGGTCGCCGGCCCGGACGCTCGCGTCTTGGGAGCAGTCACGATCACGCCGGCCGCGGTCAGGTGCCCGACGATGCGATCCGGATTGTCCGTCATGACCGTATGCAGTTCCGCATCCCCCGGATTGAGCATGGCCTGCTCTCCCTCCCGGAGCATGCCCGCCAACTCGACGCCGAATTGCAGCAGGCGTTCGCTCGGCGTCTCATGCAGCGTGACTTTTAACACCGGAGTTTGCCGCGAACCTTCATAGCCAACGACCTTGTCAGCATAGCGCTGTTTGAAGATCACGCACGGCACCGAATCCCCTGCGCGATAGAGCTCGGCTGTCGCCGTGCTGACGAGCGCACTGTTCTGATTCGGGTGCCCTTCTACGTGCCACTCACCGGCTTCTTCCAGGAGCCCGTTAAGACGGTCTGTGACCGGCTGCTTCTGCCCTTCCGGCCGTCGTTCGGCGGCCTCCCGCCGTTCCCGCTCCGCACGCTGGGCCGCCCTTCGTTCCGCTCGAGCCATAAAAATTCCCAATTAGTAGTACAACAAGAGAGTCTAACAAATCCCGTAACGATAAGAAACTCGCTTGGTGACAGGTCTTACGCCTCTGGGCTGCCCGACCCGATGACGGATTATCCCAAGATGCCCGCTGCGATACTGAATAACCCGGAGGCGATAATCGCGAGCAGTACTACCGCTTGATAGCGGCGGGCGTCGATCCGCCGAAGCAGTCGCACGCCAGCCATATGGCCCAGTAACGCTAATGGAATCAACAGGGCCGCTATCAGCAGTCCTTCACTATTGAGATTATTCAGGCCACTCAGCCATATGACCGAAACGCCGGCGAAGTTCATGCCCAGAAAACACACGGCCAGCGTGTCCCGGAGCTGATGCTTCGAGATTTTGCGCGATCGCAGCCAGAGTGCCAATGGGGGTCCGCCCATTGAAGTCGAAGTGTTGAGGACTCCCGCGGCGAACCCACTGACCAACGTGGAGGGTCGAACCGCTATCGGCTTGGTTGAATTGAGCGAAAGGAATTGCTGGAGGAGCGCGGCTGCGATAATTACCGTTCCGACGATGACCTGCAAGGTATGCTTCTCGACCGTGGTCAGTAGCCAAACACCGATCAGCATGCCCGGAATCGCCGCTGCAACCAGGATTAACGCGACTACTCCGGCTGTCTCGCGCTGACGACGCTCTCTGAATAGCATCATCAGGCTGATGCTGCTAGCAACGATCAAAGTGGTGGTAATCGCGACCGGCGGGTCGAAGAACAGCAGCAGCGCAGGCGTCAGGAAGAAGACGAAACCGAAACCCGCGATGGTCTGCACGATGACGCCCACGAGGGTCACCGCGATGAGCAACAGGATCATCTCAAGCATTACTCACCTCGCTGGCGATTTTCCAATCGGTAATCGCATCTGTCCTGTGTGGTCTTGAGTCCGGTCCCAGGTAATCCCAGGCTCCCCAGGTAACGCTGTCACCAACAATACTGTCGCCGAAGATACAGACACGTGCCATGTCTCTATCTTATGTTTGGTTGCCGTCCGGGTCGACTACTTCGTTCCGATCTACGCGCTACCCATCCCGCCAGTACCGACGTTCACCATCCAGTGGATGCCGTACTTGTCGGTCACCATACCGAAGAGGTCGCCCCAGAACTGCTTCTCGAGCGGCTGGCCGACCGTGCCGCCCTCACTCAGGCCGTCGAAGTACTTCCGGAGTTCCGCCTCGTCCGATCCGGTGATCGAGATGCTGACGTTCGTCCCGGCCACGTAGTCCTCGTCCTTCGGGCCGTCGCTGGCGAAGAGATCCGCTCCCCCGCCCTGCAGCGAGGCGTGCATGATCAGGTGCTTCTTCTCGTCCGGAAAGTCCATCGGCGTCTCGCCGAACGTCTGCAGCTTCAACTCGCCGCCGAAGATGCCGTGGTAGAACTCCATGGCTTCCTTGGTCTTGCTGTCCTTGAAGCTGAGATAGGGAGTCAGTCTCGTATCGCTCACGGAGCCTCCTTGGTCAGGTTAATGCGAGACTATTGTACGCTTTCGGGCGCATGCTCCTAGGTCTTTTTACCCACTCATTGACTTTTTGTGTTAACCATGGTATTATTTCTCGATTCGTCATGAGCGCCGCGCCACACACCGAACGACCGGAACCGTCCCAGCCCGAGGGCGGAAAGGGCTCTGGCGCGGCCGACTCCCTGCTGGAAGCCGCCCGGGAGCATCTGGGAAACATCCGTGACGCGCTGCCGCCGGATCATCCGGCCACCAAGAAGCGGCAACGGGTGGTGGACGTGCTCGAAACGATGCAACAGGAGATCGGGCCGGACCAGGACCCGATGGACTACCTTACGAAGAAAGACCTCTCCACTGCCGCTCGGACCGAAAGCGGCGGGCTGGTAGGGATGGGCTCGCCGGAGATTGTTGCAACGCGACGGTTCATCGAGCAGCAACGTGCCGCGAGCGCCGAAACAAGTACCCAAGCACCTGAGCGCAAGCCACTCTACTCCGATGCGGACATCGAAGCGTCCCGGCGGAAGATCGCGGCGATGCACGTAGGGAGCGAAAGGCTGGCCGGCCAGGAAACCGAGCGGGTAGAGTCAGGGCTGGACCGCGAGCGCGAGAAGCTACTGATCGGCGAAGTGTTGGACAAGGGAGGCGTATCGCTGCACCTGGATCTCCCGGGTGAATACGGCGACCGGCGCGGCACCCACGGATTCCAGGATGCCACGGACGGCAACCGGCACGGCGAGGGTTTCGAAGATCGCCGGGTATTGTCTGAGATGACCAAGCGGGCAGCGGAAGACGGGGCGAACGAAGCGGTATCGTTCACGCCGGTAACCGAAACGGTGTGGGAGCAATCCGAAGTCAGCGAGCGCAAGGGTCTGCGCAAAAAGACTCACACCGAGCGGCGCGCGGTCGGCACGAAACCGGCCACGCATGATGCCGTGGTCAAAGGAGGAGATGGCGAGCCGGCGGTCGCGCTGCGCTACGCCGCCCATGACCTACCGGGAGAGATGTCGTACCAGGTGACCGACGGTCGCTACGGAGGTTTGCTCCAAGCCGAGATCGTACTCCCGGAATCCCTGGCTCGGAAGGTCGAGAAACACATGGAACGGGATCCTGGATTCATCCGGCGGATCATCCAGGAAGCAGCGACAAAGAAACTCGGCCTACCGGAAGCAGCCTGGACTCACGGTAACGAGACGACCCGTGACCACGCGCTGCAGCCACCCTATCAAAAATGGGCGGCGGAAAAAGGCGGTACGAGCAAGATGCGCGTAACGTCGCTAGATCAGTCGAATACCGTAGTCAGAGTCTGATTCCCGCACCCGCGTGGCCCTCCTGCGAACACGTACACTTATCTCATCACCTCATGAGTACCCACCCAGAAAACGAAGGCGTCACCCCGGAAGATGCGACCGACGCGGCCCGCAAGCGCACCGAGCAAGGCAAGGAGGCCCTGGTCGCCGCCGGGCACGACCTCATCGTGGCCTTGGCCGAGCGCGTGCCGGCACCCGACCGGCCAGGCAGTGACCTGCTGGAAACCGCCAAGCACAGCACGCTGCGTCTCGATGCGGAGGTGATGGCACGCGGCCGCCAGCATGGGTGGATCGAATCCGACGAACTGTCCTTCGAGATAGTGCTGACCGAAGGGGGCATGGTAGCCCTGCACGATCCCGAATACAGCCAGGAGGTGGCCGCCGCAGCGTTCCATGACAGTCTCGTGCGACTAGACCAATCGCCGGAGAACGTCGTTCGGATCCCTAAGCACTCCGAAGTCGCCACGGTCCCGCGGGGTGCGCTGGTGTACGACGGCAGGCGGTACCGAAGGCTTCTGACCGCGGTCGAGGCGCCGATCTCCTGGCAGGATAAGTACGAGAACGTGGCCCGGATCCAGCTCCCGGGCAGCCGGCATATCGATTTTCCGTTCACGAGAATCCCTGGCGAAAAGCCGGAAGACCCGTTGGAAGCGCAGTTCGACGCGACCTAGGATCTAGGTTCCGCACTCTCACCGCGATGGTTGTTTGCTTGATATCGCTACGGATAAGCGCATGCTACGGGCAGAATAAGTAAGCTGGGTGTTTGTTATGCCCACTTAACAGATACATAAAAGGGGGTCTAAAAATGAAAAAGTCCAACAAGCATTCGATCACATCCGCACTGGCCGTGGCCTTCGCGCTCGGCTTCCCTGCGCAGGCTCTGGCTGTGACCACGGTCGAGCTGGGTACCGCCGATGACTTTGCGGTCCTGGCCGCTACGGAGGTTACGAACGTTCCTACCTCCGCGATTACCGGTGACGTGGGCCTCAGCCCGGCCGCCGGCAGTAACTATGCCGGACTGACGTCCGCGGAAGTGGACGGCACAATCTATGACGTAAACGGCACGGGGCCAGCCGGTTCCGTGGAAGACCCTGGCCTGCTGACCCAAGCCAAGAACGACCTCACGGCCGCCTATCTCGACGCTGCCGGGCGAACCCCGACCGTCACGTTCGGCTCTACCGACAACCAGCTCGGCGGACAAGTCCTGACCGCTGGCGTCTATAGGTTCGGCCATGGCGATACGGCCAACCTGATCGGCACGCTGACCCTGAGCGGCAATTCAAGTTCAGTATTTATCTTCCAGGCCACGTCCGACCTCGTGACGGCATCAAGTAGTGTGGTAGAGCTCACCGGCGGCGCCCTGGCGTGCAACGTCTTCTGGCAAGTCTCCAGCTCCGCGACGCTTGGAACGGACTCTGTCTTCGTAGGAAACATCCTGGCCTTGACGTCCATCACGGTCGCCACCGATGCCAGCGTGGAGGGCAGCGTACTGGCTCGGAACGGCGCGGTCACCTTGGAGAGTAACGTCATCACCGATTCGGTGTGTGCATCCTCCGATGACGACAGTAACGGTGCCGTGGGTTCGTCCGGTAGCTCGCTCGCCGCTGGTGACATAGTTCCAAAACTGCCCAATGCGGGAATCGGCCCTCGCCGCTAAGGCAGCGCCTCAGGGAACATCACCCTTCGTGAGTTGCCTGGCCCGAAAGGAACGGACGACCGATGCATGCCCTGCCCGCCCGTAAGCCGGTGAGGCGAAAGGTCTTAGCGGCCATACTTGCGGGTTGTGCGCTTTCCCTAGCGCTCGTCTTTCATTTCGTCGTGAACCCGGCCCGGAGCGACCCGGCGCCGCTTGCCGCACATACCACCCAGGAAACGGTCGGGTTGCCGGTGCGTCTCAAGATCCCAAGCATCAAGGTCGATGCCACGATCGAGCATGTGGGCCTTACGCCTGACGGTGCCATGGATGTCCCGAAGGATCCCGTTAACGCAGCCTGGTTCGATCGCGGGCCGCGTCCCGGCGAGAAAGGCAGTTCGGTCATTGACGGACACTTCGGCACGGCGGATGGCTCGCCGGCGGTATTCGACGACCTGCATGAACTGGATCCCGGAGACAAGCTCTACGTCGAAGATGAGAAAGGAACGACCACCCTGTTCGTAGTGCGCGAATTGCGGAAGTACGACCCGGACGCGGACGCGTCGAGCGTGTTCAGCTCGCGCGACGGGCGTGCGCACCTCAACCTCATCACCTGCATAGGAACGTGGAACACGGCCGAGCAGAGCTATTCCGATCGCCTCGTGGTATTCACCGACAAAGAGATGCGCTTCAAGCCGGCCAAGCCCGGCGGCGTGGTCCATGCGGACAAGCTCCGCGGCTACGACATCGCGTGGTTCAACTCCTGACCGGCTACAGCGTCTACCTGCTGACCTTCTAGTCCCACCGCCACCCCTTTCCACACCGATGATGCGAAGGGTTTCCCAGGCCTAGTATAACTTCCCTGTTTTCTAGGCCTCTTTTCTTGATTTTCGTAATCTTTTTACTCAACAAAGGTCTTTTCAAAGATTTCCTGGCATGCTACGGTAAGATGTCTTTCCGGCATGGAAAGGCATTAACAACACTCCGCTCCGGTCGGGACAGGCGCCCCGGGTACTCTGCGTACCTGGAGCGCCCGTTTCCGACAGGAAGGAGAGACATGGGCATCTCTCGTTGGAAGTACGCACCGCTGCTGCTGATCGCGGCTTTCATGGCCTTCGTAGTCGGTTGCGGCGGTGACACCGAGACCGTGACCGTCACCGAGACCGACGTCGTGCAGGCGCCGGTAAACCCGGGGCCGAAGAAGCAGAAGAGCCCGCAGCCGACGCCGAAGCAGGCGCACGAGCTACGCGCTGACTGTACGGTCACGGTCGTGGCGAGCAACAAGAAGCCGCGGGGAATGCAGAAGGCGTTCTTCTGCGAGAAGTCGACCCCGCAGGCACGGAAAGTGCTGCCGGTTTCGCCGTTCGCGGCAAAGGACGAGTGCCGGCTCGATGTCGAGGCCAACTCGCTCTACCGAGGCGACTACTACGACCCGGTCATACTCAGCGAGACCTGGCCGCGGTTTTCGACGCAGTGCAAGAGGATCCGCTTCGTGGTGTACGCCCTCGCCGATGAGAACACCCTGCCGTATCGGCGCGAGGCGCCGCTCACCAAGGGTGCGCTCGAGCCGGGGCAAAAGGGTTACTACAACATCTTCGAGGAGTAACCCCGCCGCCACGAACCCATGTCACACCGTCCCCGCCCGGAACCACTCCATTTCAGGAGCCGGGCGGGGACAGCAGTTTTATCCGGAGAACCACCCGCCAGTAATATCGCGGGGCTTTTTGTCAGGCCGCTTGCTCCGTGGTCCCATATTCGACCGGCTGTTCAAGGGTGACCAGATTATCGGCCTTCAGTCGCTTGCGTATCTGTTCGATGCCTTCGTTTGCCCATCGTCTCGCGGTGCTGTGGCTGATACCCAACTGCTTGCCGATGTCACGCCACGAACGGGGCTTTTCTGAGAAATAATACGCCTGGATCGCTTCCCGTTGTGCGGAGGTAACCATTCCAAGAAGCTCTGCGCGCCGAGTGGGCAAGAGCGTCTTGATGCCGAGCTTCCTGTAAAACCGCTCCTCCGGAGACAGTTCCCGGTACTCGACGACGCGGTAGTCCCCCGTATCGAACTCTCGAACCATCAAGGCCAGTTCGACCCTGGTCCGTGCACCGGTCTCCCGACACATGGCGGCCACTATGGAATCCACCTGCCTGTCCGTCAGCCCGGTCTCCCGACGCCTTTCGTCGGACGTCATATGCAGGCTCCAAGCTACCTCAGCCTTCTTTTCGCTCAGGACTTCGTTAAGCGGGCGCCGGGGATCCGGGACGTCGAATGTCATCCCGGCCTCGCTCAGCCGGACCGCCAAAGCCGTCTCGTTAGGCGCTTCCGCCCTCTCCACCGCCCGGTGGATCACGGAAGCGACGTTATTATTCGATCGGCCGGTCTGCTCCGCGATGACATCCCGCGGTAAGTGGATGTGTTCCAGCACCAGACGTTGCACCGGCGTAAAGTCCCTGAGTGGAACCGGGGTCCGATCGACCAATTCTTCCGGGCGCGGCTCGAAGTCATCACCCGCCATCAGTGCCAGTTCCGTCCGTGTCCTGGCCTTGGTCTTTTCAAAAAGTGCCATGACCGAAAGGCGGACTTGCCCCAGGGTCACCTTAAGGTCCTTTGCGATTTCCGAATCGGTACGACACAGCCGGGTCCCCACCTGTCGCTCACGGGTGGTGAACCGTTGGACCGGGGGACGTTCCTTCAGATCGAACGACATTCCCTGTGCCGCCGCCCATAAGGCAAGCTCCCTTCGATTATCGAAGCCGAGATTCCTGCTGGCCCGGCGATATACTGCGCCGATGGCTCCCACGGACCTTCCCTCCCGCGCCGAGGTGACCCCGTCAGGCAGGTGGATATTCGGCAGCATCTCCCGTTGTAGCGCGGAGAGACCATCCAGCCCCTGTGTTCGCCTTTCGGCCCTCTGCCGCTCGGCCTTCCGCCTGGCGAGTCCTTCGCGATGGCGTGAACGGGATCGGAGTTCCGGGAGCGTCTCACTAACGCCGCGAAGCAAGGACTCCATCGGTCTGCCTGGGTCGTCTGCTTCGGCGGACTCCTCTCCGCCGGTCACCTCCCCTAAGGACCGGCGCACCGCGGTGACCGCATGATCGTTGAAATCGATATGCCGGTCGGACTCGAATTCCCGCGCGGACTGGACCAGCGCCTGGCTGGCCCGGAGCAGGAGTTCCTCGCTCGGGATATCGCTGCGCTTGAAGGGGAAGGCCACCGCGGCCAGGAATCCCCGGTGAATCTTGACGAGGTCTTGTGTGCAAACCACGTCACCACGGCGGATGCCGGCTATCAGGTCTCGCTGCTCGACACCCGTGGGCAGCCGGTCCGCCTCCACGTCCTCTATGTCTGCTATGAATTCCGCCAGCAACGCGTCGATCGGATCGGAAGGATCCAAGGCGGGATATTCCGAAAGCAGTTCCCGCTCCGGGCTTACGCCCCTCCTCAAAGAGGAGGGTATCGGGTCAGCCGTTTCTTGCAATGATTCGTTCATAAGCAAACGTAGCTCCGAATGATACACCAAAACGCCCGGACTCCCGAGCGCATGACGCGACAACCGGTGCCGGCCCGGCTAGGTCCGCGCGGCCATGTTCGGCTCGATCCGCTCGCCTTTTTCCTGGCGAATCAGGATGAGCGCGGCCAGGGCGGCGAAGACCGCGAGCCCGGCGCCGACGAAGAAAGCGGCGTGGAACCCGTCCACCAGCGCGGCGGCCTGGTCGGCCGGCGTCAGCGGAGCCTTCAGGGTCGTGAAGTATTCGCGGGTAGCGGAAGCGGAAACCGCCGAAAGGATCGCCAAGCCCAGCGCGCCGCCGATCTGCTGGGTGGTGTTGAGCAGTCCCGAGGCGAGCCCCGAATCCTTGGCCGGCACTCCGTTCGTCGCGGCGATGGTCACGCTCACGAAGGAAAGCCCCA
Source organism: uncultured Candidatus Saccharibacteria bacterium (assembly GCA_964525455.1). GTDB lineage: Bacteria > Patescibacteriota > SICC01 > SICC01 > SICC01 > JALYJZ01. The sequence continues at coordinate 62,846 of CAZGHP010000002.1, forward strand.
TGCCGGCCGCGATAACGACCAGCGGCGGTAGTACGTGCTCATAGTATCCTCCGTCCACCGGCAGGTAACCGAGCCAGCCCAGGCCGCCGGCCACGAACAGCGGACCCGCGACCATCAGCGGCTTGTACCCGATCTTCGAGATCAGGGCCGAGGCGATGCCTGCCACGATCCCGATGGTGATCGCCACCGGCAGGAAGGCCAGGCCGGTCTTCACCGGGCTGTAACCGAGGATGTTCTGCACGTAGAGCGTCAGGAAGAAGAACATCGCGAACATCGCGGCGACCACCGGGAACATCACGAGGTTGGCCTTGCCGACGTTCTTGATCGCAAAGAACGGAAGCGGCAGGAGCGGATGCTTGGTGCGGGCTTCGTTGATTAGGAACGTCGCGAGGATCACGAGCGACCCGCCGAGCAGGAGCAGCGTCCGTTCGTCGCCCCAGCCGTACTGCGGCGCCTTGGTCAGCGCGTAGACGAGCAGCATCAGACCGCCGGTCACGGTGACGGCGCCGAACACGTCGAAGTTGTTATGGCCGAGGTCGCCCTTGCTCTCCGGAACGATCCGCCAGGCGGCGATCGCTACCATGATACCGATCGGCACGTTCACGAAAAAATTCCAGCGCCAGCTGAGGTACTCGGTAAGTACCCCGCCGATCAGGAGGCCGGCGGCCGCGCCGCCCGAGGCGATCGCGCCCCAGATACTGAGTGCTTTGTTGCGCTCTTTCCCTTCGCGGAATGTCGCGAGCACGATCGAGAGCGCCGCCGGCGCCATGAACGCCCCCGCTAATCCTTGCACTCCGCGTGCGATGATCACGAGCGATTCACCCTGCGAGATCCCGACCAGCAGCGAGGCCAGCGAAAACGCTACCACGCCGATGATGAATATGAGCTTCCGCCCGAGCAGGTCGGCGGCTCGGCCGCCGAGCATCAGGAACCCGCCGAACGCCAGCGTATAGGCGGTGATGATCCACTGCAGGTTCTCCGGAGAAATCTGAAGCGCCCGCTGCATTGAGGGCAGCGCGACGTTCGTAATCGTGGCATCGAGAATCACCACGAACTGCGCCAGTCCGAGCAGGGACATGATCAACCACTTGTTACGTGGCTTCCGGCTGGGACGTTTGGCAGTCACCCGTCCACAATACCCCGGGCGCCGGGAAAGGTCACTCGGAGCCGGACCGTCACGTTTCCCTGTCGCGAATCTTCTCCTGATGGACCGGGATAAGGTCCCGGTTCAGGATTTCCACGAGTTCCGCCGCCCAATCGGCGGCTTCCGCACCTTCGTGTTCCTCGGAGCTTAGGTCACTGAAGAAGAACTTTGTCGCTGCCCCGTCTTCATCATGTTCCCATCCATACTGCTGGATCTCCGTCTTCCTGATTCCTCCCGGGCGCCGCCGATAGGTATCGCCCCCCAGGTCATGAACCCAGGGAAGGATCCGCACCCGACCGGGATCCCCGCGCAGCTCCAGCATCGTCGAGCTGCTCTCATCGAAGTAAAAGGCAAAGTCTTCGCCGACCGCCGTCCCCACCTCCCGGGCATGCTGTATCAGGTCCTGCTGCCGCTCGTCGATTTCCACGAGATTCCGCTGGAAGAACTCTTCCCGCTCACGTTCCGCGCGGGCCCTGAGCATCCTGATCGCCTCGCGGCGGGGTTTCACGTCCCTCCCCAGTCTCTCCGCGGCGGCGGCATCGACCTCCGAGATCTTCAGCAGTTCCTGAAGACTGAGCCCCAGCTCCTCCTCCCGGCCGCGGTAGCGGTCCGCGATCCTGATGATCGCGGCGGTGTGCCTCTCGATGAACTTCGAGAGCATCGGCTTCCCGCCCGCGGTGACCACTGCCTGATGCAGCGCGATCTCGGCCGTATCGAGCTCCACGAGTGATGCCTCGGCGTCGCGTCCGCGACGCATCCGGCGGCGGCCGGTCTTCGCGACCTCAAGCGCACGCGCCGTCCAGTGCTTGAGTTCGGGATACCGATCCAGTCCGACGGCCTTCGACGTCTCGATCATATCGGCGGTCAGCCAGACGTGGGCAATGGCGGCTTCGCGGTGCTCCGAGGAGAGTCTGCCGGATTCAGGGAAGATGATCTTTTCGTATTGGTCGACCGCCCTGCCAGCCGCGTTGATTCCTGCTCGGGGTTTGCTGCTTCCGGGAACACCCCACTGATGCATCCGGAGTTCGGTGAGCGCGGTGGCACCGGTAAGGTGTGCCCATTCCAGCCGGAGACGCGGTTCCGTTTCCCCGCCAGGCCGGGTGATGATACGGTCCACACGACTCCAGGCACCTTGGAGCGCATCGTGTACGCCAAGCAGTCGTACCCAGTTCGGTACGCGGGATTCGATGTCCGCAGGAACGTCCGGAGGAAGTCCGTCGACTACGTCCCGAGCGTCAGCGACCCGTCGCCGCATGGATTCCTTGAACAAGACGTCGGAGGCCTCCCGGTACGTCTCATCGCGCGGTAATCCTTCGGTCCGTCCGTCCGGCATGCCGGGGTCTCCCGTAGGTGTCATGTGTCCTCGTGTTTCTCGTGTATTAACCAGCGGATTAACGTACCATGCGGATTTTATTGAGACAACACGCCAGCGTTCAATCATGCACCGTCAGGCCGATCCCGACCGCAAATCGAATCGCTGGACCATGAGTGCCAGTTCGGTACGTGACCGGGCGCCCGTCTCCCGCCGGATCTTGCCAATCGCATTCGCCATCTGGCTGTCGGACATGTTCTTATCCGCTCCGATCTCCCCATTGGTCCGCTCCAACGAACGGGCCACTTCCAATTCCCATGTCTCCAACAGCTCATCCAGCGGACGGGCGGGCTCGACGAGCGCATACTCAAGCCCGGACGCCTGGAGATGCAGCGCCAGCGGAATCCGGGTATCGAAAGGGGTCTGGTCGAAGACCTTGCCAAGCGCCCCCTCCACCACATGGCACGGGCACTTCAGATTACTGGCAATGTCCTTATTCGGTAGATGCAAGCGACGCAGGACCTTCCGCTGGAACGGAGTGAACGGATGAAGTACCTCCGGCTCGTGCTCGGTGCCTGCCGGCGATGCCGGGGATAGCTCACCCCGTCCCTGGCGGCGGCCTCTCTCCCGAAGCTCTACTGCCGCGTGCAGCACTCCTTGCATGGGAAAGTCGGAATCCGGCAGGCCGTTACCGTTGCCCGCGTGCGGGAACCGTTCCGCGAGCGCTTCCCGGATCGTCATGACGGCGTGGTCCTCGAAGTGGGCCTTATCGGGATCGTACGTCCCGGCAGCACGTACCAACGCCCGGCCGCCCTCCCGGAGCAGGGCGGCACTTTCGCTGTCCGGCGTCCGGTGGAAGAAGGCGAGCGTAGCGATCAGGCCGCGGTTGGTACGTACCAACCGGCGCGCCGCCTCGGGATCTCCGGCCTGCACGCCCTCGATCGTCCGCCGCTGCACCGCGGCGGCCGGCAACCGGTCCTTGGCTACGGCCTCGATGAATTCATACACCAGGTCATCGATCGGATCGGACGATTCCGAAGCTGGGCGGATTTCCGTGACTGGCTCTTGTTCGATGTCGGCAGCGGTAAGCATAACAAGCCAGTCCATCATCCGCAGCTTCCGTGCGAACCGGACGGGAGACACGCTTGACCGTCCCTGCCTCATACGTCATAACTAGGTGTTGCCCTTTCACATGTACCGCTTTCGAGAATTGGCTTTACAGGCTTCGTGAAGCACTGACCGCAATCGACCGAGGAGGAGTGATGGACCAACCATCTCCGCAGCGCTGGCAGGAGATCTGTCGGGCGACACCCGACGGACTCAGCATCACCATCGAGCCGCTGACCACGCCGAAGCCCGAGATCGCGGATCTCGCGGATCTCGTCTATGTCCGTATCTTCGGCTACGACTGCGTTCCTGTGGAGGGGAACGCCGCCGCAACCGTACTGATCTCGCTGTGTTCGGACAAACCCTGTCCGTTCTACCTGACGGGAAAGGAGATCACCCGAGGCGAGTTCGAGGACGGACTGAGATCAGACAAGCGAAGCATCGTCCGGAGCATGGGACCGGGCATGGCCTGGGTACGTACCAATCCCGGCATCATCTGCGCGATTCCCCACAGCTTCGAGATCCTGCATCCCGTCGCCGCCTAGCGGTACCGCACCCCGGGGGAAGGACCGCCGACTCCATGCACACCAGCATGCGATACGGCCCCTTCCCTCTCCCCCTGAGCGCATCTCTGCGAGAGATGCTTTGAGGAGGAATCTAATCCGGCCTCGGGCAATACGGCGGGTGTCGTGCCGGGATGGATTACGCACGGACATAAGAAAAGACCAGTAAATTGATTGAAATCTACTGGTCTGGGTACCCGCAACATGGCCGAAGCCACACGGACACGCTCATCGGAGGCGTGCGGGGTAAGTCCGTTATGCAAAGCCGGGCCGGTTACATGATCGTGCCCGAAGCAAGCTGTGCCAGACCGGCTGCCGCGCATAGCGTGAGAACGGCGAGCAGCATGATCCAAGCCATGCCGGCCGGAGTGAGACCTGCAGTCAGTGTCGTCCAATCGACCATGAGAGCGAGTATCCCGAGCATTCCTAGATAGCTCACGAAGAACACCGCGGTCCCGTCTCCGAGCAGGATCGCCGCACAGCGGATCACGAACGTGGAGATGAGGATGAGGAACAGCCGGAAGGCCGTTCCACGCTTGTCCCAATCGATGCGCCCCGTTGCATCCATACGTCCACTTCCTTTCTCTGGTCCTGCGGGGTGGTTCCGGATCCCGTCGTGAGATTCGACGGTTAATTAAAGAACGGATCATCAGTGTACCGCACGGCAGGACAGCGAGACAGGCCGTGCTCCCCCGACTACTATGGATAGTTGAAAAAGGATGCACGGGTCGTGGTGATCGGCGGCGGGACGGGCACGTTCGCCACGCTCTCCGCACTCAAGGGCCGTGTCGGGCACCTGAGCGCGATCGTGAACATGGTGGATGACGGCGGCTCCACCGGCGTCCTCCGCGACGAACTCGGCGTGCTGCCGCCGGGTGACGTCCGCCAGTGCCTGGTCGCCCTGGCCGGCGACACCAGCCATATGCGCGACCTCCTCAACTACCGGTTCGAGCACGGCACGTTCGAAGGCCACCCCTTCGGCAACCTCTTCCTTTCCGTGCTGGAAAAGACCACCGGCAGTTTCGCCGAGGCGGTGAAGACCGCCGGCGAGATCCTGGCGATCGAGGGAGCGGTCATCCCCGTCACTACGGACGACGTCCGGCTGTGCCGGAGACTCCCGGACGGAACGGTCATCGAGGGCGAACGGGTGATCCACGACTCGTTCTTCGGCCCGGGCGAGGACACGGAAGTGTACCTCAAGCCGGAAGCCTCGCTGAACGCGGAAGCAGCCCGGGCGATCGCCGAAGCGGACACGGTCATCTTCGGACCCGGCAACTTCTACTCGTCACTCGTCCCCATCCTCCTGGTCGAAGGCATGACCGAAGCGCTCGAGGCCGCGCCCGGCAAACGGGCGTTCCTGTGCAACCTCGTCAACAAGCCGCACCAGACGGCCGGCTTCAAGGTCCACGACTACGTCGCCAGGCTCGAGGAATACGGCGTCCCGGACCTGTTTGACTACGTCCTCTACGATTCCAACCGCCCTGGCGAAGCGTTGCTCGAACGCTACCGGCAAGCCGGCGAGGAGTGGGTGGAGCACGACCCGGCCGCGTTCGCCGGCAAGCGTTATACCGCCGTGGGGGCCGACCTGCTCTCCACGGCACCGCCGCAACGGGGACCCGTGCAGCCCGGACGCACCGCCGTCACCCGCAACCTGATTCGGCACGACCCAGAGAAGCTGGCGACCGTGGTCTTGCGGGAACTGCTGCCCGGATCACGCACCTGACGTCTCCCGGCTACCGACCGAAACCCTGCAGGATGTCTCCATCCTGCGGCGCGGTGACGGATCGCAGCGGACTCTCCAGCACGCGGCGAAGTGAGAAGTAGGCCGGTCCTTGGATCCGGTCGGCGGTCTTCTGAAGCTGGACCTGCCGGTCCCGATAACTGGCCGCCGCCCGCGCTTCTACCGACCCGGTCGCGACGCCGCGCGCCCGTGACGCCTCGATTTCCGCTTGGGCGTTCCGGTCCGAGGAAACCACACGCTCGGCCGTCTCCGCGACGACCTCCTCCGGAGCGCCCTGGCGCAGCAGCTTCTCCAGCTCGAGTACCTTCGCCTCGGAGTTATCGAGATACCGCTCGGCGCGCTCGGTGCCGCTCGGCGCGAGGGCGGTCTGCAACTCGGTGACGGCTTGTTTCAAGCCATAGGCAGGATCCCCGGGAATGCTTCGGGCGGCGCTGAGGCCTATGCCCAGGCTGACTACCGCCACTGCCGTTCCCACCCCGGCACCGTATAACTGCTTGGACGTCGGGCGGATCATGCGCGTACGGTTTCGGATTTCACGACGGCCGGCTTGGCCACCCGCTTAAAGGAGAGACGTACGGTCGTTCCCGACTCCGGACTGGAGGCGACCGTCAGCGTCCCTCCTTGGCGTTCGACAAGCTCCTTCGTGATCGAAAGTCCCAGTCCGCTTCCGCCGGCGGCCACGGAAAGCTTATTGTCTTCGCGATAGAATTTCTCGAAGATCCGCTTGAGGTTCTCGGGTTTGATGCCCACGCCCGTATCGCTGATGACGACCAGTACCCGCTGCCGGGTCGCCTGGGTCGTCAGCGTCACTTGCCCGCCGGACGGCGTGTACTTCAGCGCGTTATCGAGGACGTTGACGACGACCTGGGCGAACCGGTCGCGATCCACCCGGATCCGCGCCGTGGGCGGCAGGCGGTCTTCGTGACGCAGGTCCACTTCCTTACGGTCGAACATCGTCCGAAGCGTCTCCAGCTCGCCGCGGATAACTGCCGCGGGATCGACGACGGTCAGCTTGAACACCAGTTTGTCGTGGTCGAGGCGGGTGGACTGTAGGAGATCCTCCACCAGCCGGCCGAGACGCTGCGCGGCGGCGAAGGCCCGCTCCGTGAACCGGGCCGTATCCCCTTCGTCGCCGCGTGCCATCGAGAGGTACCCCATCAGGGCGGTGAGCGGCGTGCGGAGTTCATGCGATGCCGTGGACACGAATTGCTGCTGGCGCTGCTGCAAGGCCCATCGTTCATTGATATCCTGGAAGATCGCGACCGCTCCCCTGACCTTCCCGCGATGCGTGAACGCGGCCGCACTGGTCTCCATACGGAAGCGGGTGCCGTCCCGCCGCATCAGGAAGTACCGGTCGGACCGCACCGTCTTGCCGCTCTTCAGCGCCCGTCCCACCGGACGCCGCGAGAACGATAGCTTCCGGCCGTCTTCGGTATACGCGCTATACACTTCGGAGATATGTCGGCCGATGACGTCCTGCTTCCGCCAGCCGAGCATCCGTTCGAACGCCCGGTTGACCGTCACGACGACGCCGTGGCGGTCGACGACGACCAATCCGTCGCTCACGGCATGCAAGAACGCTTCCACCCGCCCTTTGGCACGGACCAAGCGCCGCTTCTCGCGACCCAGCTCCTTGAGGTTCTCGGAGAGCTGCGCCGTCTTTTCCCGGACCTGTGCCTGCAGGCCGCGCTGCGCTTCCTGGAGTTGGTCAGCCATCGCGTTGAACGTCTGTGACAGCTCGCCCATCTCGTCCGCGGAACGCACGCGGGAGCGGCTGGACAGGCGACCCGCGCTGAACGCACGCACCGTCCGGGTAAGTTCCCGGACCGGCCGGGTCATCAGTCTTCCAAGGACGGATGCCAGGAGCAGGACCAGCAGCGCGGTCAGGACTCCGAGGAACAGGAAGACGTTCCGGAGCACGGCGATCGGGGCGAACGCCTCGGAACGGTCGATCTTCACGACCAACCCCCAGCCCGGCGCGAACTGCCGGGTGACGGCGAGTACCGTGTTGCCGCGGTAGTCCGTCGCCTCGGAACTGACCGACTCCGGCGTCCCAAGCGCCCCGGCCTCGAGCCGCGACGGCGTGCCGGCGCCGAACCGCAGCGGCGAGGCCGTGGTGATCCGGTCGCCGTCGCGATGCACCGCGAACGCCTCCCCCGATGCCCCGAAGCGCAACGTGGCCGCCTCCCGGACCGCGGACGGACCTCCCTGCCCGAGCGCGGCGGCATACTGCTTCGCTTCGACGTCCGCCAAAGTGTGGAGGTTCTGCAGCGTCTGGGATTCGAGGGAGTGCCGGGCGACCGTATACATCACCGCCCCGGCCAGCACCATCGGCACCAAAGCCACCAGCAAGGCCACGCTGACCACCTTGCGCGTAATGCTGAATCTTCGTTTTCCTAACACTGTTTCATAGGCGTTCCGGCGGGTCGGATACCATGCGCCCGCGTTGCGCACACCGTATCCGCCCCGCCTCTCGGGATATATGGGAAAACTTACAAAGCCGGGGACCGTACTTGTTCATAGAACCCTCCGTTGGTTACCGAAGCAGTACGATATTCCCCCGGCTCCGGCGAGGGAATAGGAAAGGCTACAAAATCGGCGTCGCCGCCCGCGGGCCGTGTCCCAGTACGGTAATCAAGGCGGATGTCGGTTCCGGCTCGGCTCCCGCTTCTTGCAGCGCTTCCAGCCGCTCGGCCAGTGCGTCGAAAGACCGTAGCCTGCCATCCCCTCCCGGATCGACCGGTTCGGCGAAGAAGCCACCACACGTTCCGGACCGTCCGGCCGGTCCGGGGTCGGCGTGGATCCGCAACGTCTTGTCGCTGCTGAACACGACCGTTTCCTTGGCCGTTCCGTCCGTCGTGCTCTCGGGAGTATGCGTAATCCTCACTTCGTACGCATCGAAGCATGAGACTTCCACGGTGACACCCCGTAACGCCTCGTACGACCCGCTACCGTAGGTGCATCGCGGCAACAATGGCCGGATCGCCTCTTCGAATCGTGTTCTCACTACGGATTCCGTCCGGCGCGACGGGGATTCCGCCTCCCGGATCACCGCTCCCTCGAGACTCCTGCCTTCTGCCCGCGCCTCACTGCTCATGCTGGGAGAAGGTCAGTGGTCCCATGGTTCAGGCGGTTCGTTTCCAGGACATCATTTGCTGTCAGGGTACACCACCCCGCGCCTGAATTCGAGGTTTGGCGAGCCGGTCAGAACTGGCCCGTCAGCACGACCTGTTCGGGATTGCCGTCGTCGACCGTTTCCAGCGTGACGGTCACCTGGCTATACGGCGAAGCGTCACGGGCCTGGTCAAGCGTCATCACCCAGCGGTCACCGGCTTGGTACAGCCGGCCGGCCAGGAACTGGGCGAGCGGCTCCGGACGGGTCAGATGGACCTCATAGAACGATCCGGACGGCGGGGTGGGAAGGTCGGCAGACACGGCCAGGATGAATTGCTTGGGGTTCGCGGTGCGCGCGGCCTCTCCGCTGCCTTCGCTGCCGTCCGCCGGCGCCAAGGTCGCGACTTGCTGGCCCGGATCGAGTGCCGAGGTAGCGGTCGGCGTCGGGGTACCGACGGTGACCGGTCCTTCTTCGGCCGTCTCCGTGACCTCCGGTTCGGCGTTGCCACCGAGCCCCAGCAGTGCGTACGCGCCGACCGCGGCGGCCAGTAATACGACGATGCCGACGATCAGCGTGACGATCAGGCGGACGTTCAAGCCGCCCCCGGAAGAATCGAAATCAGGGGCGGGACCGCCCGGTGCCGGATCCGGCGCGGGGCCGGGTGCGGCGCCCGTCGGAGCCTGTCCTGGTTGGTTTTGGCCTGGAGCCCCTTCTTGCATGGCCTCACCATACTATACGCCCGCTCAGGGAGCCAAGGGAGCTTGGCCGGACTAAAGTGCCAGCATCCGGCCGGTGTGATGGCTCTTGATCCTGACAAGCCCCGTCCCGGGCGCGACATGGCCGATGATCTCCGCGCCGGGCACTTCCGCCCGGATTCCGTCCGCTTCCTGCTCCGGGACGCCAAGCACGAACCCGACGCCGTTGTTGAACTTACGGTGCACCTGTTCGTCGGCGGCACTTTCATCCCCCAGTTCGGCGGCCCACCGCTCGAACAGGTCTTCGAAGAGGCGGGGAACCGGCGGCAACCGGTCGACCACCGCATCGAGTCCCGTACCGACCGCCACCTTGCTCAACCCTCCACCGGTCACGTGGGTCAGCCCGTGTACCTCGAAATCGGAAATCAGGCGGGGGACCTCGTCATAAATACGGGTGGGTATCCGCATGTCCGCCCGCTCGGTACCAAGCAGTCGCCGGGCGTCCGTCAGTCCGTTCGAATGGATGCCGCTGCTCGGGATGCCGACCAGCACGTCCCCGGCTTCATACCGGTTCGGCCGGTCGTCGATCACCGCGCCGGTCATCGCGACATCGAGCTCGAAGCCGTCCATCGTGTCCAGGATCGCCGTCTCACCGTCTCCCATCTGGATGCCGCGCTTGATCGAAAGGGCGGAGAGCTCTTCGACGATCGCGACGATCGCCTCATGGTCTTCACGTTCGATCATCAGCGTGTTGAGCAGCTTGTACGGTCTCGCCCGGTCGCGGTAGAGGTCGTTGGCGTTCATCGCGAACGCGTCCTGGGCAGCTGCGCCGAACGTCCGCGACCGCCAGTGGAGATCGGCCTTCGTGCCGATCGTGTCGGACGAGTCACGCTTCGGGAAATCGCCAGACTCGACGTACGAACCGTCGGGGCGATATCGGATGAAGGGAGATTCGATTTCCCGTGTCCGCTCCACCGCTGCCAGCACCCGGCCCAGGAACGGCTGGCGGGTATCGTATGACTCTTCCGGCGAGCGAGGGTCGGCTGGCATGACGTGTAAGCATACGCGAGCGCCGATGGCTTGAGAACCGCCGACGGGACTACCCGGCGATCAGGTAATCCGCGCCCGGGCGTAGACGTTCGCGACCAGGAGCCCCCAGAGTATGGCAGCGCCGCTGAGCACCGGGACGAACGTCGCGAGGAATCCGGCCAGGGCGGCGACCAGTCCGAACTCGACCTGCTGTGCCCGCGGCTGCAACGAGGTGACCGGCTCCGGCAGCATGAACAGCGCGAAGAAGAACGGGAGCGCCAGCGGTACGGTCTGCACCCCGAGGTCCGCGGCTGCCAACGGTCCCGCGGGAAGCGATCCGTTCGCGGCGAACGTCAGTACGGCATACGCCGCAAGGAATGCCAGCACCTGCGGGAACTTCCGCACCCGCCAGACGTTCAGCAGGCCGAGGGCGATCGCCAGCCAGACGAAACTGTCCGGCCACCAGCCGAGCGAGAAACCGAAGGCCGCGGCGGTGATCACGACACCGAACGCTGCCGGGTTGAACACGTGCCGTTTGCCGTGCAGCAGGAAGTGCTTCGACGCGATCGCCAGCAGCACCGCGGCCACCGGGACGTAGTACGGGATGTCCGGCGGCATCAGCACCGTGACGATCGACGAAGTGATCAGCGCCGACTGCCAGTTCGGCCGGCCGGTCTGCCGGCGGTGGAGCAGGTAGTCGAATGCCATTCCCAGCGGGATCACCGACGCGGCGACCAGCGCCCGGTCCGCCGCGGGTGGCAGGAAAGCGATCCCCCACAGTACCAGCACCGCCATATACGCGGCCATCGCCGTCCAGGGGCTGATCGTTTTGTACTTCTTCCAGTATGTCTCGAGCGTGCCAGCAGCCATGCATCCGTAGCCTACTCCGCCCGCAGTCCCACGCCAAATGAAAACGGGCCTCCCGATCGATAGGTAAATCGGGAGGCCCGCGGCCGTCTTCGTCGCTACTCCACCGGCAAGAAAAGTTTCTCCCTAAAGAGGACTTTGCCATCCTTCTCGCGAGCAGTCGCATCGAGTCGGTATGTGCCGGCTTCGACCGCCGAAGGAAGCCTGACCGTGTAGCGCGTGCCATCCGGCGGGTCCTTCTCGCGAAGCTTGAGCGGGGTGACCGCGCGGGTCTCGTCATTGACCAGCTCGGCCGTGATGGAATCGGCACTGACGTCCGCGTCGAATTTCAGGACCTCACCCTGCCCCACCGGATCCTCGTTGAGACGTGTCAACGAAGGTGAGGAAAAGGCGCCGGCAACTGCGAACATCACTGCAATAAGTCCGGCCGCGAGCATGAGGAGGAGCACCCCGGGCCACAGCGGGGGACTAGGGGGTGAACCGTACATAGCATCCTTCCGTCGGGTGTCAGCGTGTCAAAGAACGACAAGTTACCATAACTAATTATTCCCATCTTCGTCAGTCGGATTAGGCTACCATATGGATATGTCCGGCGGCACGATCCTGGGAATCCGGCGACAGTGGCTGATGCTCGGCATCGTCGTCCTGGGCTTGAACGCCTCGGTCACCGTCCTGGCACTCTATCTCCCGGTCGTGCTGGCCCGATTGACCGATTCGCAGGCGGCCGTCGGGTTCGGCGTGGGTATCGAGGGGCTGGTCGCGTTGACGATCCCGCTGATCATCGGCCGCGCTTCCGACCGGCGCGGCAAGCGTCTGCCGTACATGATCGCCGCGACTCCGCTGATCGTCGCCGGCCTGCTGGGCGCCGCGTTCCTCGACTCCTACTGGCCGCTGGTCGGCGCAGTGGTAACGTACTTCATCGGTTACTACGCGTATTACACCGCCTACCAAGCGCTTTATCCCGACACGCTGCCGGCCGCGGAATACGGCCGGGCCTGGTCCGTCCTGAACGTCTTCCAAGGCATCGGCGTCGGATCCGCCCTGGTCGGCGGCGGCGCCCTGCTCACGATCAGTCCCGGCGCGCCGTTCCTGGGTGCGGCCGGCCTGCTGCTGATCACCACCGCCCTGGCCGCTTTGCTGATCCGCGAGCGGCGCGTCGGACGGGTCGTGCCGCCGCGACGCGGCACCCTCCGCACGCTGGCCGACCACCTCCGGACAGACCGCCACCTCCGGCTGTTCCTCCCCGCTCACTTCGGATGGGAGTTCGCCCTGGCGGCGATCCGCGCCTTCGTCCTGCTTTACCTGCTGGACGGCCTCGGCGTCAGCGGAGCATCGTTAGTGGGTATCCTCGGCGTCGTGCTCGTCGCATACCTGGTCGCCGCCGTGACCTCCGGCAATATCATCGACCGCTTCGACCCGCGCCGCTACACCGCCGGCGTGATCCTGCTCTTCGCGGCCGCGATGTTCACCCTGGGCGTAACGACCGATGAGACCGTCCTCCGGGCGGTCCTGCCCTTCGGGGTCTTCTCCGGCGCCGCGGTGCTGATGCTGGCCTATCCGATCCTGCTCCGGGTCACGCCGGCCGACCGGCGCGGCGAGTACACCGGCTACTACCAGGCCAACCGCGGGCTGGCCCTGCTCGGCGGCACGGTCGGAACGGGCTGGTTGATCGACCGGTTCGGCGGAGCGTTCCCGGCAACGGACGGCTACCAGGTGCTCTGGCTTACTGCCGGCGCGGTCGTGCTCGCGACGATCCCCTTCTTCTGGCAGCTTACCCGGAAGACGGCCACGTGACGTTCGTCCCGCCGGCATCCGTCGTCCTCGGCCCGTTCACCGTCTATTTCTATTCCCTGTTCATCCTGCTCGGCATCACCCTCGGTTACTTCCTCGCCAAGCCGGAAGCCCGACGCTCCCGGATCGCTCCCGACGTCCTGCGCGCCTCGTTGTTCTACGGATTACTTCCCGGCATTGTCGGTGCGCGGCTCTACCACGTCCTCGACCGGTTCGATTACTACGCCGGGCAGCCGCTGCAGGCCTTCGCGTTGTGGAACGGCGGGCTTGCAATCATCGGCGGACTGGCCGGCGGCGCGCTCGGCCTTTGGTGGTTCACGCGGCGGTCCCGGATCGACCTGCTACGCTTGCTCGACGTCTGGGCGCCGTCGGTGTTGCTCGCCCAAGCGATCGGCCGTTTCGGCAACTGGACGAACCAGGAGGCGTTCGGGCCCCCGACCGACGCGCCGTGGGGCGTCTTCATCGACCCTGTCCACCGGCCGGCCGAACATGCCGCGGCCACGCACTTCCACCCCACGTTCTTCTACGAGACCGGCATCGACCTGCTCGGCCTGGCCCTGCTGTTGGCGCTCCGCCCACGGCTCCGTGCCAAACCCGGCGCGGTCCTTGGCGCATACCTCGTGATCTACGCCACCGGTCGGTTCACGGTCGAGTTCTTCCGGACGGATACCGCGAGCATCGCCGGCGCCAGCGTCGTCCAATTGGCGGCGGTCATCCTGGTGCTCGGTGGCCTTTGGCTGGCGGCGCGGCGACCGCGCTAATCGTGATCATGATGGTGCTCGTCGCGCGGCACCGTCGGCTCGTGGTCAGGATGGGTTTCCTCCGCGTGTCCGTGCGGCACGATCACCGTCACTGCCCAGATCGCCAGGATGCCCAGGATGAACGGCAGGCCGTAGATGAACCGCCCTTTCACCCGCTGGTGGTGCAGTTCGGGAATCAGGTTCGCGGCGGCGATGTAGAGGAACATGCCGGCCGCGGCGGCGAGGAACAGTCCCAAGTGGGGTTCCACGAAGTCACGGGCCGCGAACACCGCGAGCGCACCGAGTACCGCCGTCAACGCGGAAAGGAAATTGTAGAAGAGCGCCCGTCCCCGGCTGAGTCCCGAGTGGATCAGCACGCCGTAATCGGCGATCTCATGCGGCAGTTCGTGCGCGGCCACCGCGAGCGTCGCCGCCACGCCGAGCTCCGGATTCACCAGGAACGCCGAAGCGATCGCCACGCCGTCAATGAAGTTATGGACGCCGTCACCGAACAGGATCAGGTACCGCGATGAGGCATGGTGGCGGACATGGGACTCATCATGGCCGTGCTGGTGCGTGCCGTGGATGAACCGTTCGACGTAGTAGAACGCCACCATCGCGAGCAATGCCGTGCCGAGTACGCCGGACCCATCGGCCGCCGCTTCCAGCGCCTCCGGCAACAGGTCGAGGAAGGCCGTGGCGAGCAGTACGCCGGCGGCGAACCCGACCAGCCGCAACTCCGACCGCCGGCTGAGCCCGCCGCGGAAAAAGAAGACCAGTCCCGCTAGCGAGAGCAGGCTCACTCCGAACGTCGCCAGCAGCGACGCGACGAACGGGCTCACGCGGCTCCCCGCTGGCAACGGACGCAGAGCCCGTACACTTCGAGCTGATGGGCGAGCACCTTGAACCGGCGCGGCAGCTTCAACGGGAGATTGCTTCCGCGGCAGCCCTCGATCGCCTCCGTGGTACCGCACGACTCGCAGACGGCGTGGTGATGGTGCGGACGGACGGCCTCGCCGAGTTCGAACCGGTCCTCGTCTTCATGACGGAACCGGACCGCTTTCACCAGCCCCGCTTCCTGGAGGCTTTCCACCGTGCGGTAAAGCGTCACCCGGTGCGGGCCGTGGGTGCCGAACGACCGGCGGAGTTCCGCGACCGTCAGCGGCCCCGACCCCTCCAGATGCCGTAGCACCGCGCGCCGGTGTTCCGTCAGGCTGAGACCGTGCTCGGCCAGCCGGTCCGCGATGCGCCGCCAATGCAACTCAGTTGCGTGCATGGGTTCATGATACGGACGATGCAACTCAGTTGCAAGTCCCTTCCGACCGGACCGCGGGCCGGGTTCAGGCCGGTGTCCTGAGAATGACCCGGGCCGGGGCACCGTCGCCGTCCTTGATCCGGAGCGGCAGCGCGATCAGTTCGTAGTTCCCGGCCGGGACGTCCTTGAGATAGAGCCCTTCGATGATCGCCGCACCGCGTTCGAGCAGCGCCGTGTGCGCGGTACGGTCCGCGCCGCGTTTCTGGATCGAGAGGTAGTCGATGCCGACGACCGTGACGCCGCGACCCGCCAGCCACTCCGCCGCCTCGCCGGAGAGTGCGACGTAATCCTCGGTGAACGGCTGCTCGAGCAGCCCGCGTTCGGTATTCTTTGTCTTCAGTAAGACGCGCTCGGTGCCGTCCGGCACCTTCCCTTCCAGGTCGGCGACGGTGATCGTCTCGCCGGGCACCCCGGTCACGTCCGCCAATACCGCCGGGCCGATCAGCTGCTCCGGCGGAAAAGCGTCCACCCCGGCGCCGTCATCGAAGAAGTGCCGCGGCGCATCGATGTGGGTCCCGAGGTGGTTGCCGGCATCGAGCTTGGTGACGTTGGAGCCGTGTTCGGCCGCGGTTTTCGCCGGCCTCAGCCGGACGTCTGGATCCGACGGCCAGGAGAGCATCCCGTCGGTGATCGGGAGCGAGATGTCGTAATACTTAGCCACCGCGTTGCCGCTCCAGCCAGGCGTGTTTCGCCACCCCGATAACCCGGGTAGAAAGATAGAAACCGATCGCGGGCACGACGGCGTTCAGCCACGGCCGATCAATATCGATCATTGCCAGGTATAGCCCCACCAGCCCGTAGGTCAGTCCGATGACCAGAAAGGCACGTACGCGGCTGATTTCCCACGCCTTATCATGTTCGACCCGGCGATTGCGGGCTTCGATGGCTGAGACTCGGTGCTCCAGGTCAGCCATCGCTACTTCTTGGTTTGCACGCCGTGCCCGCCGAATTTCTTGCGAAGGATCGCGAGCGTCCGGTTGGCGAAGTCGTCGCGGCCTTTGGAATTATGTCGCTGGAAGACCGCCTGCGTATTCACGGTGTACGGGATCTTCTGCTCCAACGCCGCCTCGGCGGACCACTGCCCCTCGCCGTTCTCGTCCACCTCGCCGCCGATCTTCGTGAGCCGGCCGTCTTCGTCGAGCGCTTCGGCCAGGAGCTCGGAGAGGAGCGAGCGGACGATCGAGCCGGCGTCCCAGACGTGCGCGACCTTGGCGAGGTCCACCTCCGGGTAGTGGCCGTTGGCGAGCAGGTTCATGCCCTCGCCGAACGCCTGCATCATCCCGTACTCGATCGAGTTGTGGACCATCTTCACGTAATGACCCGCGCCGGCCGGGCCGAAGTGGCCGGCACCGCCCTCCGGCGTCATCGCCAAGACTAGCGGCTGGATGTGATCCCAAGCGGATTCGTCACCGCCGGCCATCATCGCGTAGCCGATGCGTGGGCCGAGCACCCCGCCGGACGTGCCGATGTCGAGGAACCGGATGCCCTGCTCGCGGCACAGCCGGTCGTGTTCCTGCGACTTGGTCCAGCGCGAGTTCCCGCCGTCGATCAGGATGTCGCCCTTATCCAGCAGTCCCGTGAGCCGTTCGATCATTTCGTCGGTGACCGTCGGCGCGTTCGGGTCCTCCTTGTTCACGGAGGGAAGCATCACCCAGACCACGCGGGGCGTCTCGAGCTTTTTCACGAATTCCTCGACGGTCGCGGCCGGGACGGCACCTTCCTTCGCGACTTCCTCGATCGCTTCCGGAGTCCGGTTCCACGCGACGACCGCATGTCCGTTCTTGAGTAGGCGGGAGGCCAGCCCTTTCCCCATCCGCCCCATGCCCAGGATGCCGATTTGCATGTCCCCAGTGTATCGCACGTATGATGGAAAGCATGAAGCCGACCGTCTATCTCGGATCCGATCACGGCGGGTTCCGGCTGAAGGAACGGCTGAAGGAACGGCTCGGCGAATGGGGCTATCCGTTCGAGGATCTGGGGGACGCCCGGCTCGACCCGCATGACGACTACCCTATCTACGGATTGTTGGTGGCGGCTCGCGTAGCGTCCGACCAGCGGCGCGGCAAGCCGGCGGTCGGCATCCTCGGCTGCCGGTCGGCGGCGGGGATGGTGATGGCCGCGGGAAAGGTCCCCGGGATCCGCGCCGCCGCGGGGTTCGACCGACGGTCGGCGGTACACAGCCGGATCGACAACGATGCCAACGTCCTGGCCCTGCCGGGCGACTACCTGAACCACCGGCAGGTGGCGGCGGTCGCCAAGGCGTGGCTGGAAACGACGGCCAGCCGGGCCGGGCGGCATGTCCGGCGACTGGACCAGCTCGCGCGGACGGAATCCACGGCGGTCGCGGTGATTCCCGGCGTACTCGAAGCGACGGCGGCCGAGACGAACCGGACGGCAGGGCCGCTGGCAGCCGCCAGCGAATGGATCCACGTGGACGTGGCGGATGGTGTCCTGGTCCCGAACACCGCGCTGCCCGAGCCGGCGGACGCGCGGGCGGTAAAGATCGACGCCGTCTCCGAGGCGCACCTGATGGTCGAACGGCCGGAGCGGTACGTAAGCGCCTGGATCCGGACCGGTGCCCGGCGGCTGATCGCGCACGTCGAGGCCGCGGACCCGGCCGCGTTCTTGCGTGCCGTGAAGGCCGCCAAGGCCCGTACCCCGAAGCTCGAAGGGTGGCTCGCGGTGGACGAACCGACGTCCGTCTCGAAACTTACCCGTTACCTCGGCCGGGTGGACGGCGTGACCGTGATGGCCGTTCCCGCCGGGTTCTCAGGACAATCTTTCCATCCGGCGGTGCTCGCCAAAATCACGAAACTGAAGCAACTCAAGCCGAACCTGCCGGTGGAGGTGGATGGCGGCGTGAACGAGACCACCGCTCCGGCCGCCCGGGCCGCGGGAGCCGACCGCCTGGTCAGTAGCGCCTACCTGCGCAGGCAGCGAGACATCCCCGCCGCGATCCGGCGCTTGGCCGGGCGGGTATGATGAACGCATGGCAGCATCGATGAACGACCGGGCGCGCACCAGGATCTTCGTCGACGGCGGCGACCCGGAAGAGTCGCGGCGGGTGCGCGACGCGCTCGGCTACCTCGACGGCCAGACCACCAACCCGACCCTGATTTCCAAGAACCCGGAAATCCAGCGGCGGATCCAAGGCGGCGAGAAGCTTTCGCTCGACGAACTCCTGGCGGAGTATCGGAAGATCGTGGAGACGGTTTCGGCGATGACGCCGGACGGTTCCGTTTCGATCGAAGTGTACGCGGACCAGGACACCACGACCGAACAGATGCTCGCGCAGGGCCGCGAGTTCTTCGGCTGGATCCCGAACGCGCATGTGAAGTTTCCGACGACGACCGCCGGACTCGGCGCCGCCGAACAAGCCGTGGCCGAAGGCATGCGCGTGAACCTGACGCTCTGCTTCAGCCAGGCCCAGGCCGCGGCGGTCTACGCCGCTACCCGCGGCGCGAAAAAAGGCGAGGTCTTCGTTTCGCCGTTCGTCGGCCGGCTCGATGACCGCGGCGAGGACGGCATGGCCGTGCCGCGGAACATCCTGAAGATGTACGAGGCCGGCGACGGCCACGTGGAAGTGCTGACCGCGAGCATCCGGAATCCTGCCCACCTCGACTACGCGCTAGCGCTCGGCAGCGACATCATTACGGCCCCGGCGGAAATCCTGCTGAAGTGGGCGGAAAGCGGCGCGGCCGTCCCCCAAGCCGACTATCAGTACGATGCCGGATCGCTCACGCCGATTCCCTACCAGGAACTGGACCTTACCGCCGACTGGCGGAGCTTCGACCTGCACCACGACCTTACCGACGCCGGCATCGAGAAGTTCTCCGCCGACTGGAATGCGCTGCTGAAGTAACCGTTCGGTAACCGGGGCTACCCGTCCGGATGCGTAACCGCTTGCCCCGCGCCAGGGACCGGACAGACGTCGAGCCGGTCACTCCACCAACGCCGGCCATCGCGTACGAGCAGCCGTTCCGCGGCGGCGGGGCCCCACGTCCCGGCAGCATATCGCAACGGCCGGACATCGTGCCGCTGCCAGTGCCGGAGGATCGGATCGACGAACCGCCAGGCGGCTTCGACCTCATCCGCCCGAGTGAAGAGGCCCTGGTTACCGACCAGCGCGTCGAGCAGTAAACGGTCGTAAGCCGAGGGCAGCCTGCCGGCGAACGCGTCACGATAGCAGAAACTCATGTCGACCTCCTCGAGTGATTCTTGCGGACGGCCGGGCCGCTTGAGGTAGAGCCGGAGCGCGATGCCTTCGTTCGGCTGGACCCGCAGCGTCAGCAGGTTGGCGCCGCCGCCGTGCGCGTGCACCCGGTGGCGGGACGGCTTGAACTGGACCGTGATCTCGGCGACGCGCTTGGTGAGGCGCTTGCCGGTCCGGATGTAGAACGGGACGCCCTTCCAGCGGCGGTTCGGCAACTCCACCTTGAGCGCCGCGAAGGTCTCCGTCCGTGAGTCCCGCGCGACGAACGGCTCATCGCGATAGCCGGGCACCGGTTTTCCCAGCAGATCCCGGCCGGCGGCATACTGTCCGCGGACCACCTGCCCGCCGACCTGTCGCGGCGTCAGCGGCTTCAGCCCGCGCAGCGTCGTCACCCGGCGGGCACGCACGTCCTTGGGCGCCCAGGAGGCGGGCACCTCCATCGCGATGTGGGCGAGCAGTTGCAATGCGTGGCTCTGGACGACGTCACGGAGCGCCCCGGATTCCTCGTAATAGCCGCCACGTGCGGCGATGCCCTCGTCCTCGGCCACGGTGATCTGCACGTGGTCGATATGTTCGCGGTTCCAGACCGGCTCGAACAGGCCGTTCTCGAACCGGAAGGCCAGGATGTTCTGGACCGTATCCTT
>CAZGHP010000003.1:0-58799 GCA_964525455.1 uncultured Candidatus Saccharibacteria bacterium
GGCGCGGGCCTGGGCGGCGTGCTCGCGGCCTCGGGCCGCGTCGGTGCGTTCGGCTGGACGGTGCTGACCGGCTTCGCGCTCGGCATGATCATCGGGTCGGTCAAACCGCCGAATCTTGCGGCATACGCAAGCTACGCTTCCGCCTCCGTGAAAGGCATCATCATCATCCTGATGGTACTCGGGGCGCTTATCGTCGGCATATTGTTCGGCGCGGTCGTCGGCGCGGATCTCTTACCAGCCGGAGAGTGACGCCTGACTGCGCCGTGATTATTCCGTAGACTGGATACGTTATGCCTACGAACAAGGACCATTACGACATCCTCGGCGTTCCGCGACAGGCTTCCACTGGTGACATCAAGAAGGCCTACCGGAAGCTGGCGCACAAGCACCATCCCGACAAGGGCGGGACGCGGGAGGACGAGGAGAAATTCCGGGAAGTGCAGGAAGCGTACGAAGTGCTTTCTGATGACCAGAAGCGGGCGGCGTATGACCAGTTCGGCCACGCCGGCGCGGCGAACGCCGGGGCGGGTCCCGGCTTCGGTGGCGGGAGCGGCTTCAGCGGCTTCCAAGGCAGCGCCGAAGGGTTCGATTTCAATTCGTTCGGCGACATCTTCGAGCAGTTCTTCACCGGCTTCGGCGGAGCCGGCACGCGCCAACGGGGACCGTCGCGCGGTTCGGACCTCCAGGTCAGCGTGACGGTGGAGTTCGAAGAAGCGGTCCGCGGCGGCCAGAAAGAGGTTTCGCTGACCCGTCGAGCCACCTGCGGGACTTGTGACGGCGGCGGCGCGGCCAAGGGGGCGAAGATCGTCACCTGTCAGCGCTGCGGTGGACGCGGCGAGGTGCAGGTCACCCGGCGGACGGTCCTCGGCACGATGGCACAGGTGGCCCAGTGTCCGGAGTGCCACGGGCAAGGCAAGCGCCCGGAGAAGGCGTGCCCGACCTGCGGTGGCGAAGGCCGGGTACAGAAGAAGGAGACGCTGTCGGTGAAAATCCCGCCCGGAATCGATGACGGCCAGACGATCCGCGTGCAAGGTGCGGGCGAGGCCGGCGAACGCGGCGCGCCGTCCGGCCACGCCTATGTGATCATCCGGGTGAAGCCGTCGAAAGTGTTCGAACGCGACGGCGCGGACCTCCGGCTGGTGGTCCCGGTGAGCTTTCCGCAGGCTGCTCTCGGTGATTCGATCGAAGTGCCGACGCCGACCGGCGGCACGACCACGCTCAAGATACCGGCCGGCACGCAGAGCGGAGCCTCCTTCAAGCTCAGGGGCGAAGGCATGCCGAAGCTCGGTTCCGCCGCCCGCGGGGACCTCACCGTGACGGTGCAGGTCGTCGTGCCGAAGAAGCTCTCCGCGGAGGAACGGAAGCTCGTGGAGGAACTTGCCCGGCGGACCGGGAAGGCCCACGGCGGCAAATCGGGCCTGTTCGGCAGGCTCGGGCTATAAAAACAGCTTGTCGCCCGCCTGTGGAAGTAGTACGCTCTTCACAGGAAACCAAAATTAATACACCACCGTGGAACTTTTTACCGGACTCGATGTGAACAGCCCCAGTTGGGACTTGTTCATCTTCCTTTTCTTCATCGTCGCGACGTTCGTCTACGGCTTCACGCTGGGGCGTTCGCGGATCATGGTGCTCTTGGTCAGTACCTACATGGCGTTGGCGCTCACGCAAACGGCGCCGTTCCTGGGCGGGACGGAGGGAGTGACCGTCGGTTCCAGTCCGTTCTTCGTGGTGCAGATCACGGCGTTCGTGGCCACGATGCTGCTGATCTTCTTCTTCCTCTCGAACTCCGCGCTCCGGCGGGCATTCGCCGCGACCGAGATCCAGGGCAAGGCCTGGCAGATCATCGTCTTCTCGATCCTCCACGCGGGGCTGCTCGTTTCCGTCGTGCTTTCGTTCGTACCGCCGGACCGCCGGGCCGCGTTGCTCGATGGCACCCAGAACTTGTTCGCGACCGAGACCGCGCTGTTCGTGTGGACGCTCCTGCCGGTCATCGTGATGATGCTCGTACGGGATCCGGAAGAAGACTAGTTTCGCCTAGCCAGCCGGCATGAAGTTTGCCCGTTTTTTCGCGTTCAGTTGCAAAAGAAGCTTAACTATGGTATTATTCTTCCCTATTAATCGGAGAATGTAATGAATCGAGCTGAACAATCGGGCGTAGACTCAGGTCCGGAAACCCCTCGGGAAATCGTAGATGCCGCGATCGAAGGCGTGGAAAGCGAGGATACTCGGGGCCTCTTGGAAGACCTTCGGGATGTGCAGATTGAGATTGGCCAGAACTTGGGAGATCGTGGCGGTAGAACGACGCCCGATAGCGAGGATCGTTTCCGCCGGTCGCAGGAGATCCTGCACGCACTCAGCACTCGCGTAGAGGAGCCTGGTGTGCGCGACGCAGTCGGAGCCATTAGGGAAAACCTCATGACCTTCGCTTCGGCTGAATGATCTTGCCGTTTTGAAACGTAAGATTATTTGGTGACTTCGCGCATCTTGGTCCGTCACAGTACAATACGTACGCTGCCCCGGTAGCTCAGTTGGCAGAGCAGTGGGCTTTTAACCCATGTGTCGGGGGTTCGAGACCCTCCCGGGGCACAGTTGCATAACGCGTTTCTTTTTTCAAAGAGGGCTGAGCGAATCGGAACCCTGCGAAATGTCCATCGGCCGCATACCGAGTCCTTTCGCGGTTTCCAGGTGCGCCGGCCTTATATCCACGAATGGCAGGCCTTCCCGTGGGTGTTGCAGCCGCTCGGCGGCAAGCTTCAGTAATCCTGCGTAGTCGCGGCGCTCATCCAGCTCGGAGCCGATCACATGCACGTGGAGCAGTTCATCGAGCTGGTAGCGTTTCCGGAAGTGGGCGACGAAGTCCGGCGTGGCGTCGGAGACGAGTCCCAGCACGTGGGTCGGTGACTGCACCCGGATCCGACCGAGTACCGATTGCTCCACTTCCGCGCCGTTGATCGCGAACATCGAGAGCGTCTCGATTTCCTCGAGCGCAAGCCGCATCGCGACGCGTCCCCAATGCTCGCTCTGGGTAATCTCACCGCGGTCGTAGGCCGGTTGGGAGTCGGCGATCGCGGCAACCACGTCCTCTTCGGAACGCTCCAACCCCTCGGCGATGCTTTCCGTGGCCTGGCCGAGATCGTCGCGCACGATCGCGCCCAAATCGTAGAGAATGGTCGGTTTCTGCATACGCGCAGCATAGCAAACCGGCATGTCCCCGCGACACGCTCCGGCACTTGACAGATGGCTGTTTTTTCGCTATGATTAGACAATTTTTCAGATATACCAATGACACGCAGCCTCAAGAGAATCCTCCTTTCCACCGGCCTGGTCGCGCTCGGCGTGACCGCATTGACGTTGGGCGGGGCCTTTTCACGTCCCGCCGCACCGGCGGCACTCGATACGGCGGAACGGATCGATTCGGTCAGCGAGGTGGCGGGCAAGCCCGTCGAGACCGTCACGGTGGATGGCCGTAAGACGAAAGCGGCGGCGGGGCATCTGGTCGTCGTGCTTGAGGACACCGCCGCCAAAGCGCGGTTCGGTGACCGTCTTACGCCGACCACCATTCCCGATACCTACCTGCTGGCGATCGACGGCCCGGTCGAGGCCGAGCGGCGACGCGTGGCCGCGCTGCCAGGCGTGGAGCGGGCTGCCCCGGACTACGTCGTGACCGCGACCCGTACCCCCGACGACCCGCAATACGCTACCCATCAGTGGAACCTTTCGAAGATTTCCGCGCCGCAGGCCTGGGACCGCACCGTCGGCGATGATTCGGCGCTGGTCGCGGACATCGACACCGGCGTCAACCGGAATCACCAGGATCTCGCTGCCCGGATGTGGACGAACGAGGAGGAGATACCCGGTAACGACCTGGATGACGACGACAACGGTTACATCGATGACGACACCGGCATGGACTTCGTGCACGCGACCCAACCTGGCGGCGTTTTCAAGAACGACGGCAACGGTCCGCTCGATGATCACGGCCACGGCACCCTGACGGCTTCCGTCACCGGCGCCGCGACCGACAACGCGACGGGAATCGCCGGCGTGGATTGGCGGGCCAAGGTCGTCGCGGTCAAGGTGCTCGACGAGGACGGCTTCGGCCTGTTCTCTGACGTGGCGGAAGGCATCCGCTACGCGTCCATCGTCGGCGCGGAGGCTGCCAACCTGAGCCTCGGCGCGTTCGGCGTGAGCAGCGATTTCATGACCGACGAAGCGATCGAGTTCGCGACGGACCGCGGGACGGTGGTCATCGCGGCATCCGGCAACGACGGCTCGGCGAGCATCGTGGATTACCCGGCCAAGCATCCCGACGCGATCGCGGTCGGTGCTACCACCTCGACCGATGCGCGTGCCGGATACTCCAACGGCGGCGCGGAACTGGACCTGGTGGCGCCGGGTTCCGGTATCCGCGGCGCGGGACTCGGCAGCACCAGCTATATCAACGCCAGCGGGACGTCGCTCTCTACCCCCGAAGTCACGGGCGTGGTCAGCCTGCTCAAAAGCATGAAACCGGAGCTGACCACGGCGGAGGCCCGCGAGATCCTTCATGAGTCGGCGGACAAGGTCTCCGGCATGGGCGGCGCGAACCGGACGAACGGCTACGGTTACGGCCGGCTCAACGCCAAGCGGGCGTTGGACCAGGTCAAGCCGTACTCCGCGCAATGGGCCGGCCAGTCGGCCCCTCCGGCCGTCAGTTCCGGCGAAGACTCCTCGGTCTACGTCGACTTCAAGAACAACGGCACCCAGGCCTGGTCGAATACCGGAGCGAATCCGGTACGGCTCGGTACCAGCCACCCGCGCGACCGTCAGTCGCCGTTCTATAACTCGACCTGGCTGGCGCCGAACCGCGTGGGAACCTTTACCGGCCGGCTCGAGGCGGGCGGCGACGTTACCACGACCGACACGATCGAGCCCGGCGAGACCGCCCGTTTCGTCTTCACGATGACGGCCCCGCCCCGTTCCTCCGCCGCGAACCTTCGGGAATACTTCCAGCCGGTGGTCGAAAGCATCACCTGGCTTGAGGACTGGGGCGTCTATCTGGAGGCTTCAGTACCGGCTCGCACGTACGCTTACCAGTACGTCGGCCAGACCAGCCTCACCGGCGTGATGCAGCCGAACGAGCGCCAGGAAGTGACGATTGACCTAGAGAATACCGGTACCGCCACCTGGCGCAACGATACCTCGTACGACTTCAAGCTCGCCACCAGTCACGCGCGGGATCGATCGAGCGGCGCGTACAACGACACCTGGCAGGCTCCCAACCGCGCCGGTGCGTTCAAGGGGACGGTAGCCGTCGGCATCCTGACGGAGACGAACCAGGTCGAGCCCGGCGAGACTGCCCGTTTCAGTTTCGACATCAAGGCGCCGTCCGGTGGAACGAACCATAAGGAATATTTCCAGCCGGTAGTGGAACGGTTCGGCTGGCTCAACGACATCGGGATCTACTGGCCGGTGGTCGTGCCCTCCAAACCGTACGATTATGCCTACGTCAGCCAGACCGGCTTGAGCGGCGTCCTTGAGCAGGGCGAGACCGGAACGCTTAAACTCCGGCTCCGCAACACCGGTTTCTCGGACTGGGAATCGGCTGGCGGCACCCCGTTCCGCATCGGCACCGACCGCCCGCGGGACCGCGCCTCGGGCTTCGCGGACGGCGGATCGGCGGCCGGCTGGATCGGTACGAACCGGGTGAAGCTCACGCGCAACCTGACGGATCCCGCCAAGGACGTCGGCGGGGAGACGACAGTGGCGCCCGGCGAGACCGGTGAGTTCGAATTCGAGGTCGTCGCGAACCCGGCCCCGGGAACCTACAAGGAATACTTCCGGCCGGTAGCAGATGGCGTCGGCTGGCTCAAGGATATCGGTATCCATTGGAGCGTGGGTGTCAGCCACCCGATCGATGTCGGCCTGGCCCAGCAAAGCACGGCGACGTTCACCTCGAACGGCACCGTGACGATCCGCGACGTCCTCGGCGCGGTCCGCGGTACGGCCGCCGCGGGACAGACCGTCACGCTCCGCCACACCGGCACGTCCTACCAGGCGGTATTGCCGAGCGGGACGATCACCTCGTGCTGCGCGCTGACCGCGGAGCAGGGTGCTTCGAACGTCTTCACCGTCTCCAATCTCGCTGACGGCGGGTCCAACAATCGGTTCCGCGGCGCGTTCTCCGTGCGGAACGGGAACGTGGGGGCGTGGCTGGTGAACACGATCAATCTTGAGGAATACATGCGCGGCCTCGGGGAGGTGCCGGATTCCTGGCCGATCGAGTCGATCAAGGCCCAGGTCGTGGCCGCTCGGACCTACGCGGCCCGGAAGGTCGAAGCGCCGAAGACGAACATCTTTGACCTCTACGACGACACGCGCGACCAGGTCTACCGCGGATACAACCGCGAGATCATCCAACCGAACCACGTGAGCGCGACCAACGCGACCAAGGGCAAGGTGGTCAAGCGGAGCGGCGCGCTGATCCAGGCGTTCTACAGCTCGAACGCCGCCGGGTTCACCGCTTCTAACGAAGAAGTCTGGGGTGGCTCACCGATCAACTATCTGCGCGGGAAGGCGGACAGCTATTCGCTGGCGTCCGACACCGACCACCTCTGGCCGGACACGACCGCCCGTGCCACGATCAAGGCGAACTACGGCTACGGCTGCACGGTGACCGGCGTGAGCATTCCGGCAAAGTACGTCTCGGGCCGGATGAAGACAGTGCGGCTCTCCGGTAGCGGCTGCGCCACCAAGGACTATACGCTTGCCGCCGACACTCACCGGAGCCGGCTGGGACTGCCGTCCTCACAGGTGACGGGCGTTAGCAAGAGCGGGACGAACTTCGTGTTCGCGGGCAAGGGATTCGGACACGGCATCGGCATGAGCCAGTGGGGGGCCAACCGCCGCGCGGCGGAGGGTCAGAGCTACTCGACGATCCTCGGGTTCTACTACACCGGCGTGTCGATCGGGAACCTGTACTAGCGGGTTAGCAACCCACTGATACCTACGCTGCTGGCGTAAGCAGGCGAGCTTATGATATTCTGGCTACGTGAAGCAACCGACCTTTTTATTGGCGGCCGGCTTCATCGCCGGGATTGGTATGGTCTCGTGGCTACCGACCGTCTGGGTCCTGGTGGTGTGTGCGGTTTCCCTGTTGTTACGGGCGCCGCTGGTAGCGGTAGGCTTGGCGTTCGGCGGGATTCGCCTGCTGTCCGCACCGCTCGAGCCGCCTCCGGACGATCTGGTCGCGCTGGCCGGGCAGACGGTGGAAATCAGAGGATCGATCGTCGGCTTTCCGGAACAACGTGACGGTTACCAGCAATTCGTCATGGAGGGACGCTCGGGCGTGTTCCATGGCAAAACGTTAGTCCGTACAGATCCCTTGCTTGCAGCGACGCCGGGTGATGAGGTTACGTTATCCGGCAGCCTGAAGGCCCCGGAGCCGTCTCCGGACTTCGACTACCGCAGCTACCTTGCCAAGGACGGGATCCACTCGCTCACCTCCTATGCCGAAGTCTCGGTGATCGGTCGGGAGCGGACGCTGACAAGGCTCTTTTGGTCACTCCGCCGGACGTGGGTGAGCCAGCTCGAGCGGCAGTTCCCGGAACCGACCGCGGGGTTTCTGTTGGGTATCCTGATCGGTGAACGCTCGAGCCTGTCGGACGGACTAATCGAAGCATTTCGTCGGACCGGCACCACCCATATCCTGGCACTGTCCGGCTTTAACGTAAGCATCATCGTGGCGGGGATCATAGCCGTGTTAGGTCGCCGCCCGCCCGCCGTGATCGTGGCGCTGGCTTTCATCGCGGGCTTCGTGTTCCTGGTAGGCCCGGCGGCGTCGATCATCAGGGCGGCATTGATGGGCGGATTCCTGTTGCTCGGCCAGTTGCTCGGCCGGCCGCAACTGGCGACGTATGCGGCGATAATCACGGCTGCAGGAATGCTCGCGATCAATCCGCACGCGCTCCGCTATGACCTGGGCTTCGACCTTTCGTTCCTCGCCACGCTGGGAATCCTTCAGCTTGAGCCGGGACTGAACGACCGCCTACCGCGCCTGCCGGACGGTATCCGCGGCATCGTCGCGGCGACCTTGGCGGCGGGGCTTGTCACGGCGCCAGTCATCGCCGCCTCGTTCGGTTCGGTCAGCTTGGTGGCGCCGATCGCGAACCTGGTCGTCGTACCGATGATCCCCTGGCTGATGCTGGGCGGATTCGTCAGTACCGTCCTCAGTTTCGTCGGTGAACCGGTGGCGGCGCTGCCCGCCCTGCTGACGGCGTGGGGTACCGTCTTGGTGCTGGAAGCCGTGACGGCGCTCGCGGAAATGCCACTCGCGGCGGTGTCGGTCGAGGCGGCTAAAGGGCCGGTGGCGGCGGGCCTGGCCGTTATCTGCGGAATCGTGGCGTTCCGACTGAGACGTCCGGCGCATGCGTAGGCCGGTCATCATCGTCGGCCTGCTCATCGCGGCGTGGGCGGCCGTATCTCTCTCGGCCGTTCCATCGGGCCTGACCGCTCGCGTGGACTTTTTCGATGTCGGGCAGGGGGATGCGGCATTGATCAGCGCAGGGAACCAGCAGGTCTTGATCGACGGCGGCCCCGACCAGTCGGTGCTACGCGGTCTTGGTTCGGCGATGCCGCGTTCTGACCGCCGGATAGAACTGATCATCCTGACCCACCCGCACCTCGATCATTTCGGCGGGTTGATCCGGGTACTGGAACGCTATGCGCCACCCATCTTATTGGTACGCCAGGGAAGTGACGATCCGGCGTATGCGCGGCTCCTCGAGACGGCGCGCGAGCATGGCACGGCGGTGCTTCCCGCGGCCGGACAGCGAATCCCGCTTCCCGGCGGTTCGCTGGATGTCATCGATCCGAGATCAGGATCCTCCCCGGAAGTGGCGAACCCGAATGATGCGTCGGTCACCGTGCGGCTTACGCTGCGAGGAACGACATTCCTTTTTCCCGGAGATGCCGAGACGGCTCAGGAGCGGCGCCTGGTCTCGGCCGGCACCCTCGGCGCGACGGTCCTGAAAGTACCCCACCATGGCAGCCGTACGTCTTCCACGCCCGCGTTCCTCGAAGCGGTGTCTCCGGCGGTGTGTGTCGTGTCGCTGGGCACGGATAATCGCTACGGGCATCCGGATCCGGAGACGATGCGTCGGTTGGCGGACCACGGCTGCCGTGTCCTGCGCACGGACCAGCAGGGTACGGTATCGGTATCGCTCACGGATCGCGGTGCTTCGATCCGGACGGAGCGTTGACTACTCGAACTCCCGCGGCAGGCCCGACGCCGGCGGGGGCGGGTCCTTCGGCTTCTGCTCATCCGGTTTTGCCGGCTGCGGAGGTGCCGGTGCCGGAGACGGCTGCGGTCCTTGTGGCGCCGCCGCGGCTTCCGGCTTCGCCTCTTTCTCCGCTTTCTTTTCTTCCTGCGCCCCCTGGGCCTTGGCGATCAGGTGCTGGACCTCCTCCGGCTTCGGGATGCCCTTGAACTCGAAGTTCCGCCGCTCGCCGGCGGTCTGGATCTCCAGGGTGCCGAAGTTGAAGAGCGTCTGGAAGATCCCGTGCCGGGTCACGGCGACGTCCTGCACCATCTTGCAGTCCAGCTCGTCCACGTTCCGGCGGAACAGCCCTAGCTGGTCGATGTCCACGATCCGGCTGTCGGTGACGATTCCTACGTCCAGGTAGTAGTCGACCCAGCGGATGTAGAAGTAAGTCACCAGCGTGAGGTAATAGGCCGAGACCAGCGCGGCTGCTGCCGCCGTTCCCAGGTCGCTGATCGTGATATCCGAGACATCCATGACCGCGAAGACGATCGGCGGAAGCAGGGACAGCAGAACGGTCAGGATGATCGCAGGGAGCAGCATCAGCCAGTGCGGCCGGACGATCAGCAGGACCTGCTCGTCCGGCCGCTGGTCAGGGAACCGGACGGTCATGCGATCCCCGTTACTTCAAGTCCTGCGAGGACGACGAACGTAAAGGCGATGATGACCACGACGGCCAGCAGGTACGTGCCGGTCGCCAGCGTGGTGCGGTCCCCGGGAAATCCGAACCGGCGGGCGTGGTAGATCGCCGCGACGGCGAATCCGCCGATGACGAGGAGGTAGAGCAGGTAGGCGATGATAATCGTAGTCATGGGGTATTGAACGTAGCGCTGCCGACGCTCCGATGCAAGCTACAGTAGTTTTTTCTGAGGCGCGGGTGGCTCGGCTCCCAGGTGCCGGTACGCCGCATCGGTCGCCTTCCGCCCGCGCGGCGTGCGCTCAAGCAGTCCGAGCTGGATCAGGAACGGCTCGTAGACGCCCTCGATGGTCTCGGCCTCGTCGCTGACCGCGGCGGCCAGGGTACCGAGCCCGACCGGGCCGCCCTTGAACTTCTTGACGATGGTCTCAAGGAGCCGTCGGTCGGTAGCGTCGAGTCCCAGCTCGTCCACGCCCTCGAGCCGCAGCGACTCGCTGGCCGCGTGTCCGTCGATGTCGCCGGTACCGCGGGTCTGCGCCCAGTCGCGGGCGCGCTTGAGCAACCGGTTGGCGACACGCGGCGTACTGCGGGAGCGTCGGGCCAGTGCGTCGAGCGCCGCCGCATCGGCCTTCACGGACAGGATCTTCGCCGAGCGGGAGAGGATCTTCCGCATCTCTTCGTCGGAGTAGAACGCGAGCTGGTAGGTCGCCCCGAACCGGTCGCGCAGCGGCGAGGAAAGCGCCCCCACCTTGGTCGTCGCACCGATGATCGTGAACGGTTCGAGGTCCAGCCGCACGGAACGCGCACCCGGGCCTTTGCCGATCACGATATCGATCTTCCGGTCTTCCATCGCCGGGTAGAGCATTTCCTCAACGATCTTGGGCAGCCGGTGGATCTCGTCGATGAACAGCACGTCGCCCGGCCCGAGGTTGGTAAGGATTGAGGCGAGGTCGCCGGCCCGCTCGATCGCGGGACCGCTGGTGGTCTGGATCGTCGCCCCGGTCTCATGGGCGATCACGCCAGCCAAAGTCGTCTTCCCGAGCCCGGGCGGTCCGTAGAGCAGGAGGTGGTCCACGGCTTCTTTGCGTTTCGTCGCGGCCTCGATCAGGATACCGAGCGATTCCTTGATGTCGCCCTGGCCGACGTATTCCTTGAGCGCCTTCGGCCGGAGCGCCACGTCGAGCGCCACGTCGGCCTCGGTCGTCGAAGAGGCGATCAGCCGGTCGGGGGCGTCGCTCATTTCGCCAGTTCCTTCAAGGCCGCCTTGATGGCTGCCTCGGTCGAGTCGGCGCTGCCGACGACCGCTCCCACGGCCTTCCGCGCCTCCGCCGTCGAATAACCGAGCGAGACCAACGCCTCGACCGCCTCTTCCTGCCCTCGCGGCGCGCCGTCGCTCGTGACCATTTCCATCTTGTCCTGCAGGTCGACCACCACGCGTTCCGCCGTCTTCCGGCCGATGCCGGGTACCGACGCGAGGAAGGCGGCGTCGCCGGCCGCGATCGCGGCCCGGATGTCGTCCGGCGATGCCAGCGAGAGGATCGCCAACGCGACCTTGGGGCCGATGCCCGACACCCCGATCAGCTGGGCGAAGAGCCGGCGCTCCGCCTTGGTGGCGAACCCGTAGAGCGCCAGTACGTCTTCGCGGACGTGCTGGTGGGTGTGCAGGGTCACCTCCGTGCCGATCTCCGGCAGCTCCGTCAGCGTGGAGACCGGCACCGTCACCAGGTATCCGACGCCGCCGGCCTCGACGATGAGGCCGGGCGGTTCCTTTTCGGTCAGGGTGCCCGTCAGTGTAGCGATCATTACTTACCAGTATACGGGTCAGGCCGTTTCAAGCACGGCAGCGATCAGCTGCAGGTCGTCGGCCGTGAGACGGGGTAGTAGGAACTTCTGCCGGACGGTCTTCCGCCCGGCGGCACCCATCCGCTTTGCCAGGCGCGGGTCGGCCGCCAATTCCACGATCCGGTCCGCGGCCTCGGAGACCGTCGATACCAGGTAGCCGTTCCGCTCGTTCTCGATCTGCAGGGTGATGCCGCCGACGTCGCTCCCGATCACCGGCGTGCCGGCCCATAGGGCCTCGGTCACGGTAAGCCCGAATCCCTCGCGGAGCGATTTCTGGATCGCGACCGTCGCCAGTGTCAGGAACGCCTTGACGGTCCGGTCGTCCGCCTCGTCCGCAAGGATGCAGAGGCCCTGGTCGTCCTTCGCCGCTTCCCGGAGCCGCTTCAGGATCATCGGTGACTGGGGATCGTCGTCCGCGGTACCGCCGATCAGGACGAACTGCAGTGACGGTATCTTCTGCTTGGCGAGCCGCCACGCCTCGAGCGTGCCTAGCGGGTCCTTCCACTGGTCGAAGCGGGAGACTTGGACCAGGTAGGGTTGCTCCGGGTCCACGGGGTGTCGGCTGACGATCTTCCGCGCCTCGGATGCCGACATCGCCCGGTTCTTCTCGGAAAGCGGATCGATTGCCGGAGGGATGATCGCAGTATGGTCGGGCGCGAAGCCGGGCAAGCGGAACTTCTCCAGGCTGAAGATGCCGCCGGCGTACGGTTTCAAGTAGCGGACGAAGCGTTGCTGCGTGGCACGGAGCGGTTGGGAGCTGTCGAGGTGGCACCGCCAGATCCACCGGGTACCGCCGGCGTCCGGATGGAAGAAAGGGATCGCTGCCGGCTGCGGGTCGTGCACGACGATCGCGTCCCAAGCTGCCGGGTCGAGTTCCCGGGCCAGTCGCGCACTGACGGCCTCATAGCGTTTCCATTCGGCGTCCGTCAGGCCGATCTGTTCGCCCTGCAGGGCGTTATGGATCTTCTTCGTGATCTCGAAGAAGTCCGGACCGGGTTCGATGACCTGCCACTCGGCCCGGATGCCAAGGTTTCGCATCAGCGGGACTTCCGACCGCAGGATCTCTGCCACCCCGCCGCCGTTGGCAGCGGAGTTGAGGTGGAGGATGCGCGTGCCGCTGAGCCGGCTGCCCAACGCCCGCCCCCGCTTGTCCTGGAACGGCGCGTAATCGGTGAGTCCGTGTCTCGTTTCGAGCCTTTGTGTTTCCACTGCGATACCTTCGGTTGACACTACTGTAGCAAAACGCGGGTATACTCAGACGAGATGAAGCGGCGAAAACTCCGAATCGCGGTCCTTGATTCCGTACGCAATCCGACTCCCGCGAAAGGGGTGATCCAGGCGAGCGGCCAGCTGGCTGCCCGGATCGCCGATGGCATGGCCGCGCGCGGCCATGCGGTGACGTTGTTCGGCGCCACGGGATCCCGGAGCAAGGCGACGGTGCATACGGGAGGCATCCCGCCCGCTTCGCGTACCTCGCTCTTCACGCTGATCGACCATGAGCCGCCCAGCGCCCGGGCGCGCGAACGCGAACGGTCCGTCAACCTGTACGAAGGGCTCGGCCTGGTCGAGCTGTACCGTGAACACGTGCGGCGGCCGTTCGACATCGTCCATCTGCACCGGGCGCACCACGCGCTTCCCCTGGCGGCGTTGTTTCCCCGTCTTCCGCATGTCTTTACGTTCCATGACGAAGCGACGCCCCTGCGGCGCTTCACTTATAAGCGGTATGCCTTTCCGAACATCCACTTCGTGGCGTTGAGCGAGCGCCAGCGTCAGCTGGGAAAGGACATTCCCTGGGCGGCCGTCGTACCGAATGGGATCGACCTCCGGCGCTACCGCTTCTCCGAGCGGGCAGGAAAGCACCTCCTGTTCGCGGGACGGCTGGTCGAGGAAAAAGGTGCCCATCTTGCGATCAAGGCCGCCAAGCAAGCCAAACGTCTGATCCGTATCACCGGTTCGCGGACCTTCCAGACGCTTGCGGATACCGGCTACTGGGAGCGGGAGGTCGAACCGCTGCTCGACCGTTCGGCCAGGTACGTCGGGTATCTCACGCCGGCCCAGCTCGCCGACGAATATGCACGGGCCGCCGCGGTACTCATGCCGATCAAGTGGGAGGAGCCGTTCGGCTTGGTAAGTATCGAAGCGATGGCGAGCGGCACGCCGGTAATCGGATTCCGACATGGTGCGTTGCCCGAGATCATCGAGGACGGCACGAACGGATTCCTCGTGAATGACGTGCGGGGGATGACCCGCGCGATCAATCGGATCCATGAGATTGACCGGGCGGCCTGCCGGAAGCACGTCGAACGGCACTTCACCGCGGAGCTGATGGTCGAGCGGTATGAGAAGCTTTACCGGGTCTTGGCGGCCACGCGACGGAATAGCCGCTCGTAGTCGTCGACCATCCGTTCGTCGGAAAAACGTTCCACGACATCCGCCCGGACCGCGATGCGGGCGAGGCCGCTGACGCGCTCGACGTACCGTCCGAGCGCGGACGGGGTCGGGGCGAGGAACCCGGAAACACCGTCGGTAATCAGCTCCGGCATCGCGCCCCGGCTGACCGCCAGCACCGGGGTGCCGCACGCCATCGCCTCGGCTACCACCAGGCCGAACGGCTCCTCCCACTTGATAGGATTGAGCAGCGCGACGGCGTTGCGATAAAAATCGACTTTCCGCCGCCCGTCGATCTCGCCAAGGAACTCGATGCGCGAGGAAAGGAACGGCCGTACCTGCTTCTCGAAGTACTCCCGGTTTTCCTCGGTGACCAGGCCGGCGATCTTCAGATGCAGCCGGTGCCGGCGCGCCAACTGGATCGCTTCGGCGGTACCTTTCTTCTCCGAGATCCAGCCGATCCAGGCGAAGTAACCGTCTTCACCGCGACCGAGCGTGAACCGCTCCATGTCGATGCCGTTATAGACCGTCCCTGCGAAGCGGACGTTCCCGAACTGGCGGCGTTGGGATTGGGAGATGCTCACGAAGCGGGAGTATTTCGAAGCCGTGGCGTAGGTGCGTTCCTTAGTGGCGGAATGGGCGCCGTGGATGGTCGTGAGCAAGGGCGCACGGAGGGCCGGTGCCAACGCCATGGCTCCGTAGTAGAGGTGGTTCGACCACACGTCGATGCGTTTGGTCGTACCGACGACATCGAGTAATTGTTTCGTCGTGGCGAGTTCCCGCATCACCGGACTCTCGCCCTTGAGTTGCTTTGGCCAGGAAGGAACGAGCGTGGCCGGGGTCCGCGAGTCGCCGGAGGCGAAGAGCGTTACCAGGTGGCCGCGCTTGACCAGCCCTTCCGCGAGCGCTGCCACGATCCGTTCCGTCCCGGCATGGCCGCGCGGCGGAATCGTCCGGTCGAGCGGCGCGATCAGGCCGATGCGTAGCCGTCGCCCTTTCATCGCTTCCTGGTCCTCACGCCATATGTCTTCTTGTCTATGTCGAGCTCGTGCTTGCCCCGCTCGGTATCGCGGGAACCGAGGTGAGGAGCCTGTTTGCGGACGTGACGCCGGCTGGTCTGGTCCGCGACGGCCCGGTAGTGGCCGATGAAGCTGTCCGCGATCAACCGCCAATCGAACCGCTCCTCGACCATCCGGCGGGCGGCGCGGGACATCCGCGTGCGCATGGCATCGTCGGCGAGCAGCGTGTTGACCGCCCGGGCGATCGCGGCCCCGCTCTTGGCCCGTACCAGGAAACCGTTTTGGCCGTGTTTGACGACCGAGCCGATGCCTCCGCGTTTGCTGGCCACGACAGGGGTGCCGCTCGACATCGCTTCCAGGGTAATCAGGCCGAGCGGTTCATCCCAGATCGAGGGGACCACCATCACGTCCGCCCGGCGGTAGAACTCCGCGATGGCATCACCCTTGATATAGCCGGGGAAGTGCACGCGGGGATTGTCGGCCGCTTGGCGCATCAGGGCCGCCCGGTCCGGGCCGTCACCGAGGATGAATACGTCCGCCCGGATCCGTTTCGCGGCGCGGATCAGGTACGGCACGCCTTTGGTCGGGATGAGTTTTCCCGTGAAAAGGACCACGTGCTTTCCCGCCAGGTTGTAGCGCCGCTCGATCCGGCCCACCGGAGCGTCGGCCGGATACAGGCGTGAGTCCACGCCGCCGGTGATCGTCCTGACCTTATGATGGAAACCGCGGCCGTACACCCTGAACATCCATTTCCTGGTCTGCCGGGATACCACGCTCACGATGTCGGCGTGGTTGAGGGCGTCAATCGTCGGGACTACGTACCGGCGGTCAAGGGTCGCGTTGTATACGTCGGTGCCATGGACCGTGACCAGGTAGTTGATGCGGTATATCGCGCGGAAGAGGTTGGCGATCCACGCGGTATGGGCCGCGTGATGGGCGTGGATGACGTTCGGCTTGAAGCTATCCACCGCTTTCGCGAATCCCTTCAGGAAGGCCTGGTACAGCTCGTTGATCTGGTCGGCAGTGAGCTCCGAATAGCGCTTTGCCCGCGGGTGCTCCGGATGACTCGTGAAGGCAGCCATGAACGGGAGGTCGACGTGGAACACCTTGACGCCGGGTACCTTGCGTCGGTCCGGGCAGGCGATCGCGACCTCGTAACCTTTCTCAGCCACTGCCTGTGCCAGTTTTCTCGCATACACGCCGCTACCCGATCCCCAGAGCGGGTACATCAGGAGCATCAGGATACGTGGTTTCGGTTTACGTGCGACCATCGCAACCAGTGTAACCGAAGTGAGAACGGTCGGCGCGACTCTTGACTGAGAGTCCTTTTTGTGTTATGGTTGAGCAATTTTCAAACATATGGACACCTATCCCTCAGAACTGCGCCGCGAATTACTCAGCAAACGCTGGGTGCTGATCGCCGCCGGCCGGGCCGAGCGGCCGTACGACTGGAAGAAGCCGCCCGTGAAGACCGGGCGGCGGGACCCGTTCCGTCCGGAGAACATCCGGCCGGAGGATGTGGTCGACCGGATCGTCAACGCCGACGGCACCGTGTACGCGGTGGAGAGCGACTGGAAGGCACTTTCCATCGCCAACGCATATCCCCTGGTATCCGTCGCGCCGGAAAAACCACGCCTGTCCGGCAATACGGTCGACGGGTACGGATACCACGAGATCGTCATCCACTCGCCGGAAGCCGACAAGGATTTCGGGGAATTCTCCACGGAGCAGGCCCAGGCCGTCCTCGAGCTTTATCTCAAGCGTTACAACCACCTCGCGCACCGGCCGAACATCCAGTACGTGCAGATCTTCACCAACCGGGGACTGGAGGCGGGCGCGTCGGTGGAACACCCGCACAGCCAGATCGTCGCCTTGCCGCTGGTACCGCCGTACATCAAGGAGCTGGTCACGCAGGCCCGGGAACGATACGACCGGAGCCGGTCGGAAGTCGGTCAGCACGAGATCGAGAAGGAAACCCACGATGCGAAACGGATCATCTACGAAAACTCGAAGTTCCTCGTCTACTGTCCGTTCGCGCCGCAGGCGGATTACCACATCCGGATCATGCCGAAACAACCCGGCCCGCACTTCTACGAGATCACCCAAGAACAGCTCGAACACCTGGCGCGGGTACTCAACCTGGCGTTCCGGCGCCTCAACCGCATCGCCGGACTCCCGCCGTACAATGCATACGTCCGCACCGCGCCGGTGCATGCGGCGGAGGAAATCCTGCGCGGGTTCCGCTGGCACGTGGACATCGTCCCGCACCTGGCGATCCCGGGCGGCCTGGAGATATCCACCGGCTTGGATGTCGTCACCGTATTTCCGGAAGATGCCGCGCATGCCCTGAGACAGGATTCTTGATCATGGCAGACAAAGGAAAAAAGCCGATGAAGAACGAGGCCACGCTTGAACGGGACGGCATTCTTCGTATGTACTACCGCGGTCCGCAGACGGCGGAAGGGATCGTAGCCCTGAGCGAGCAGGCCGATGCATTCGCCGAGCAGGTGCAGGAGCGGGGGGACGCGATGCTTATCCTCGTGGACCTGGGTGATCTGGGAACCTTCGGCCAGCCGGAACTCCGGGCCTGGCGCCGCCTGATGGCCACCCGGGCCTACGAGCGCATGGCAATCGTCCGGCTCAACCCGGCGTTGCGGGTCGTCCTGCACTTCCTGGTCAAGATGGCGAACCGGCAGGACCAGGTCGAGGTGTTCGAAGACGAGGCGTCCGCCCTGCAGTGGCTCAGGGGGTAGCCGTGCGACTCCGTGGTCGCGGAGCCGGCCGTTGCATCGCATGACACAGCGCCACGGCGATCGCGTCAGTCACGTCGTCGGGGCGGGGCGGCTCTTTGAGGCCTACCAACCGGCAGACCATGTGTGCGACCTGCTCCTTGCCGGCCTTGCCGTAACCGGTCAGTTGCTGCTTTACCGTTCCCGGGCCGTACTCCGAGACGGCGAGTCCGGCGGACGCGATCGCCGCCATGATCACGCCGCGTGCCTCGGCCACCCGCATCGCGGTGGTGATGTTCTTGGAAAAGAACAGCTCTTCGACCGCCGCATTTTCCGGGTGGTGGGTCTTCAGGACCCCCGCCACTTTCCCGGACAGGATGCGCAACCGTTGTTCGGGGGCATCCGTCGCCGCGGTAGTGATCAAGCCGGCTTCTACCAGCCGGAACTCCCGGCCGACGGTTTCGACGACCGCATAACCGGTCCGTGCCGTACCGGGGTCGAATCCCGCCACGCGGCGCGACTCAGCCACCGACCGACTCCGGGCTGATATCCGCGTTGGTGAAGACGTCCGTCACGTCGTCCAGGGACTCGAGGTCGGTCACCAGGCCGATCACCGCTTCGGCGACCTTGGCCTCAGTGACCGGGATCTCGGCTTTCGCGACCTTGGCCAGCTCGGCACCATTCACCGCGTAGCCGGCCGCTGCCAATGCGTCACGGACGCTGGCCAGCCGCTCCCGATCGGTCTCGATCTCGAACGCGGTGCCGCCGTCCGACACGTCGTTCGCCCCGGCATCCGCCGCTGCCAGGGTCAGTTCGTCTTCGTCGGTACCTGCTTTCGGAACAGCCAGGATCCCCTTGCTCTCGAAGAGGTAGCTTACGGAACCGGCTTCCCCGAGCGACCCGCCGCGCTTGGTCACCGCCGCGCGGACGTCGGACACGGTCCGGTTCTTGTTATCGGTAAGGCAGTCGATCAGGAGCGCCACGCCGCCGGGTCCATAGGCTTCGTAGCTCACCGGCTCGGGCGGATTCTCGCCGGCGAGTTCACCGGTCCCGCGCTTGATCGCCCGCTCGACGTTCGCGTTCGGCATGTTCGCCGCCCGTGCCTTGTCGGTTGCCATCCGTAGCGTGAAGTTGGTTTCGGGGTCGCCACCGCCTTCGCGGGCGGCCAGGCTGATGACGTTCGCCAGCTTGGTGAAGACCACCCCGCGCTTGGCATCGGCTGCGCCTTTTTTCCGCTTAATGGTGCTCCATTTACTGTGTCCGGACATACTAAGGCCATTGTACCGCAGCGGGGATGGTTGACGGGAGCATCGGATTATGTTATGGTTATCTAATTTTTGGATAAGCACACCACCCGCATCATATGTATTCCCACTCGTTGAACTTGCTCCCCGCCCGCGAACTGTTGAAGCGTCGCACCGACGCCCTCAACTACTACACGCTAGTGGTCGGCGTCGTGACGGTGACCGGAACGCTGGTACTGGCGGGCGTGCTCCTGCTCTTCGACCAGGTGTATCGTGCGAACCTGACGAACCTCGCGGAGGAGAAAGCGCTGACGGAAAGCCAGGCGGCGGCATATCTCGATATCGAGAAGGAAGCCGAGGGCCTGGAGCTCCAACTGACGAACCTCCAGAAAGCGAACCAGCAGACCACCCACTGGGCGTCACTGATCGCGGCGCTGCGTTCGTTGACCCCCCCGCCCGTTTCGATCAAGTCGCTGGAATTCCAATCCCGACCGGCCGCGGGCGCGGCTCCGGCGGGGGGACAGGAAAACCGCAGCAAGATCACCGGTGCCGCCGACAGCCGGCGGAGCCTCGGCCAGTTCCAGTTGGCGCTTTCCGAGTCGCCGTTCCTGGAAGACGTGGAGATTGAGACGACTACGCTGAATGGCAAGTTCGTGGAATACGCGATCTCAATGACCGTGGATTACCGGAAACTCGAAGGACCGGCGACATGAAAACCGATGCGCACATCTCGCTGGGTTCGCTCCGCCCGCGGCGGGAGCGACTCTACTACTACCTGATCGCCGGGAACGTGGTGGTCCTGGCGCTGATCGGCCTGTTCGTACTCCGGCCGGTCTTCGGCGTCCTCGGGACCCACGCCGACGAGATCGCGCGGACCAAGGGCGAGATCACCACGCTTCACGAGAAGACGGATCGGCTCCGGGAACTCAAGACCACCCTTCCGGCGACCGAAGCCGTCTATGGCGGCGTGATCCAAAACGCTCCGAAGACCAGGGATATCGCGGGGTACCAGACCGAGCTCGAGGAACTGGCCGCGCTGACCAAGACCACGCTGGTGACGATCGACACTACCGGTACGGGCCCAGACGGGTCCGCGGCAGCGGCGCAGGGGAAGCAGACGCTCGCCGGGTTTCCCACGTTTCCCGTGAAGCTCGACGTGGGCGGTTCGTACGCCTCGGTGCTCGACTTTCTACACCGCCTGGAGACGATGGATCGTTTCACGCGGGTGACGGGGGTGACCATCAACCAGGCGGAAGACGGAGCGGTACAAGTGACCATTAATGCGCAATCGATCTACTTCGGGAACTGACATGCAAAGCATCCTAGCCATCATCGAAATCCTGCTCGAACACCCGGTCCGGGCGATCCGGTGGGGCGTCCGCACCACCGACCGCGCGATCATACGGATCGTGAAGGCCGCCGATCACGGCGTGGCCGGGTTCGTGCACGGCGTCGAACGGCGCGTATCCACCGGCACGGAACGGACGCGACGGGTCTTCGGGGGTATCAGCGATGCGGCAGGTGGGCTACTCCATGCGGTTTGGCGCGGCGTTACCTGGCCGCTACGTGCGGCAGTCCGTTGGACCAACCTGGCCGTCGCGCATATCTCCCGTGCCATGCGGAACGCATCACGAGGATCCCTCCGGGCGATCCGGACGTTGGCCGCCGACGTGGCGTCACTCTCCGGTGCGTTCTTCGGCGCTCCGGGCCGGTCGGCCCGGGCGGTCGAGGGCGTCGTCTACTATTGGCTGGACGGCATCTGGCGCCTGCTGGCCCGGGTAGTGCGCTCGGCGCTCCGTCCGATCCGGAAACGCCAGGCCGAGCGGGCCCGCCAGGAAGCCGGCCTTACCGCGGCCATGACACCGGACCACCATGCGCACCGTGAGCTGTTATTGCTCGGCGCCGTGGCGGCATTGCTCGCGGCCGGTGCTTTCCTGCTCCTCGGCGGGCGCGAGATAATCCCGGACGGCGTCTCACAGGGGTTCCGCGGAATCTCGCTGGAAGCCGCGCTCGACACGTTCTCCGCGATCTCCCCGCTCCGGCTGATCATCCTGGTGGCTTCCCTGGTATTGTCCGGTGTCGCCACGCTATTCTGGCTCCGGATGCTCCGCGACAGTTACCGGCGGGAGTATCCGACGGCCATCGAACGGACACAGTGGCGGATGGTGACGACACTCTTTTTCATTCCCGGCGCCGTGTGGTACTTCTTCAAGCAGTACAATCGTCTCCCGCTCCGGCGCTTCGCGGCCCGGCACGTATTGTCACTGATGGTCACGGGGATGGCGGTGCTGGTCGCGACCTCGACCTATGGTTCGCTCTGGTACCTCAACCAACAGGCCGAGGCCGACGTGTCGGGAGCCGGCTACCAAGCACCCGACCTACAATTGGATCCGGATGACCGGCAGGAGATCCTTTCGCGTGACAAGTACGGCGCGCCGCTCCGCCGCGCGACGGACGGCCGCCCCGATCCGTTTGCCCCGTTGCCGGGGGAGGGACAGGAAACGCCGACGCCTGGGGCCTCACCGAGCCCAAGTCCATCGCCGCAGCCGTGACTCAGTCGTTGAACGGGCCGTAGTAATCCACGGGGTCGATTCCTGGCACGGTCTGGCCGCTTCTGACCCTGACCTGCAGGATGGAACGGTCCCCGCATCGTGACGGGTCATATCCTGGGCGGGCTGCCAATTGCCGTTCACAGCGTGCGCCTGCGGTGTAATACCCTCGAAATTCGGGGTTGTTGGCTTTCGAGACGCTATAGACCCGGTACGATCCAGCAGGGACGGTGAGGCGATACCCGATTCCGTACCAGTGGTGGTCTCCTCGCTGGACTTTCGAACAGGTGACCTGCGGACCCTTTACCGCCTCGGCGCAGACTTCCAGGTCAGCTGGTGTATCACCGGCTGGGTAGGCTGCCGAACCGACGATCGTTCCCGGTGCGGCCAGCGTGGCGTGTTGCGCCGGTGACGCAGGAATGTAGGAAACGCGCGGTTCATGGGAAGCCGGGAGGTTTGGTACTGCAACGGTAGACCGCCCGTCGGTCTGTCCGAGCACGAAGACGGAAGCAGTGATACCGATCAGGACCGTGGAGGCCGCGATCGCGGTAATGGTTTTCAGACGGTTCATCCCAGCCTTTTACTGTTAGTTGCTAATGTAAAGCCAGCATATCGTCGTTTGACAAAGCAGTCAAGCATTGTATATGATTGTTGCGCAAGGTTGCTTGCTCATTAACAGGCAGCGGATTTCTCACCGAAAGGACGTACCATGATTGGAGCGTTAATCCGCGGGCTGTTCTGGTTCGTGGTGATGATTGTGGCATTTGCCCTGATCGTCACCGAGAGTCAGGCACAGCCCCCGACGTACCTGCCGTGGGATTACGGCACGGCCTACCGCATTACCCAGGGCAACGGGTACGGCGGACATGCATTTCCTTACGACTACTACGCGTGGGATTTTGCGATTCCGACCGGCACGCCGGTCAGGGCCTCGGCCGCCGGCACCGTCCGGGAGGCGGGGTTTGCTTTCGGACGCGGCTGGGGTAATACAGTGCTGGTGTGTTACGGCGATGCGACGTGTTCCCGATACGCCCACCTCTCCTCAATCGCGGTCCGGGTCGGCCAACGGGTCGGCCACGCCGCGGTGATCGGGCGGGTGGGTTCGACCGGGAACTCTTCGGGACCGCATCTCCATTACCAGCTCGAGCGGTTGAGTCATCGGGACGTAAGCATTGCTTCGCGTTTCGCTGAGGCCGGCGTGCCAGGATCCTGGCAGTGGGTGACCAGTCGCAACCGGCCGGCTCCGGCCGGGCTGGCATTCACCCAGGCCCGGACATACTCGTCTCCGACGGTATCCGTCGCGGCGGGCGGTGCGGTCGGGGTGGTAGTGACCGCACGGTACGTCGGAAGCTGGCGAGTTCCGTGCGGGCGGATGAACCTCGGCGTCCGGGGAGATGCACCGGCCCGATTTGCCGATTACCGGAGCGGGTGGTGGCCACACTCCACCTGGCGTTCGACCAACCGCGTAGCGGCGGTCGGGTGTCTCGGACATCTGGACCCGGGTGAGTATGCCCGGTGGGATCTCCGGTTCCATGTGCCTGCCGACACGCCGGACGGGACGTACCTCACCGGCGTGTATGCGCCGGTGCACGAGGGCAAGGCCTGGTCGGCCCACAGGATCCCGATCCGTCTGCGGGTGTCCGGGGCATATCAGGCCCGTTACGAGAGCCAGTCGGTCACGCCGTTGGTCGTACCCGGCCAGTCCGGGGCCGTCCGGGTCACGCTCCGTAATGTCGGGCGGGCGACCTGGCGGCGCGGCGAAGTGAACCTCGGCACGGCCGGAGACAAGCGGTTTCCGTTTGCCGACGGGAGCTGGCATGGTCAGGGTAACCGACTGCTCCTCCGCGAGCAGACGGTGCCGCCCGGGGCGGTAGGGAATTTCGAGGGGACCTTCCGGGTTCCTGCGGGATCTCCGCCCGTGCGGTATCGCCAGGACTTTGCACCCGTCGCGGAGGGCAAGCAGTGGTTCGGAAAAGATATCGGAATCTACCTGATGTTTTACGCCGGTGATGCGGCACGGTTGCCGTATCTCGCCAGTGACTATGGAGCCACCTGGCTCAGTCAGACCGGTCATATAGAGTCACTGTCCCGCGGTGACCGGTCGACGGTCACTATGACGCTCCGTAATACGGGACATGCTGTCTGGTTTCCCGACGGAGCGTTTCCGGTACGGTTGCGTGCCAGCCAGCCGGAGGACCGCCAGAGCGCCTTCATCGATCCGGATGCCGCGTCAGTAGTCGGAGACCGTCAGGGTGTCCGGGTACCGGATCGGGTGGATCCCGGTGAAGCGGTAACGTTCACCCTGCCGGTTCTTGTCGC
Organism: uncultured Candidatus Saccharibacteria bacterium; assembly: GCA_964525455.1. Lineage (GTDB taxonomy): Bacteria > Patescibacteriota > SICC01 > SICC01 > SICC01 > JALYJZ01. The sequence continues at coordinate 24,027 of CAZGHP010000003.1, forward strand.
CGGTTCGGTGCCACCGGGCAGCTACCAAGAGTATTTCCGCCTGGTGGCCGAGCGGAAGACCTGGTTCGGCCCGATCGATACCTACTGGTCGCTGACCGTGCGGTAACCATATGGCAAGCGACCGTTAACACAAAAGCGAGGATCGCGCGGTTGGGGATGATATGTATTCCGGTACTCTCCGGAATGCCCCTCGTCCCCAGCCGCGCTCCTCGCTCTTTTTTTACTGTCTGCCGGCCGCCCACACATGACTCCCGGTTGGTACAATAAGGAACGTGAAAGAAGCGCTGCGAAACATCTGGCGAAGGAAGGCCCGTTCGGCCCTGACCATCTTCGGCGTGGGCATCGGCATCTTCGCCTTCGTCACCATGGGTGCGCTCTCCCAGAGTCTCAGTAAATCCATCCAGGTTGGCATCGATTACTTCAGCGGCCGCATCCTGATCACCAAGGACACCGGCGGCTTCGGCGGCGTGTTCGCCAGCGGCCCGCAGATTCCGGCCGACCTTACCGAGCGGATCGAAGTGATCGACGGCGTGGAGCGGGCATACCCGACTCTCTCGCTGACCGCCGAGGAGGGAGAGTTCTCCGTGCTTTCCAGTCCGGAGATCATGCAAGGCGTGCCGCCCGCCGAGGCGGCCCAGGACGAGAACAAGCTTGCCCTGAGCGAGGGCCGCGAACTCAAGGCGAGTGACCGCGGCAAGGCGGTGATCGGTTCCGGTATCGTCCAGAAGAAGGGCCTTGGCATCGGCGACACGGTTGAGATCCGCGGCAAGGAATTCGAAGTCGTCGGTATCCTCGTGCGAACCACCTCCGATCCGGACCAGATGTATTTCGTGCCGCTCGACGACGCGCTCGAGTTGTCGCGGGGCATCACCCAGTTCACGTCCAGCACCGACGAGCTCGTGACCAACATCAACGTCTTCCCCGAAGAAGGCGTTGATTCCACTGCGTTGACGGAACGGATCGAATCCACGATCAGCGGCGTGGACGGCACGCCGCCCGAACAGCTTAAGAAGACGCTTGAGGAGGCTTCCGCCGTCTTCAACCTGATCGTCCTTGGCAGCGCGTTGCTTGCCGTCCTGGTCGGCGGCCTTTCCGTAATCAACACCATGGTGATGAGCGTCGCGGAACGCCACAAGGAGATCGGGATCAAGCGCGTGGTCGGCGCCCGGGCCCGGCACATCCTCCGCGAGACCGTTACCGAGACGGCGCTGATTGGCCTGTTCGGTGGTATCCTCGGCTTCGCCGGCGGAGGATTGCTTACCTCCATCATCAACGCACGGACGCGGAAGGACGGACTCGAGCTCTTCCTGATCACGCCGGAACTGGTCGCGGCCGCGTTCGGTTTCGCGCTGTTGCTCGGGATCGTCGCCGGGCTGTATCCGGCCTGGCGCGCTACCCGGGTCAAGCCGGTAAAAGTCTTGAGGGAAGAATGATCCGATTCCGTAAGAAGCGACCGCAGAAGGCCACTGGCGGGAAGTTCTTCACCAAGCAGGAGACGAAGGACCTGCCGCCGATCGTCGAACTCAGGGATGTGCACCGGAACTACGAGGAAGGCACCCGGCCGGTAAAGGCACTGCGCGGCCTCAACCTCAGTATCGACCGCGGTGAGATGGTGGCGATCATGGGGCCGTCCGGTTCCGGCAAGACGACGCTGCTCAACATCATCGGGCTGCTCGATTCACCCGACTCCGGGATCGTGAAGTTCGCCGGGGTGGACCTCACCGAGCTCAAGCGGCGGAAAGTGCCGGTCTTCCGGCAGAACGAAGTCGGGATGATCTTCCAGCAGAAGAACCTGATCCCGTCCCTGACCGCGTTCGAGAACGTCTACCTCCCGTTCCGCTACGCCCGCGGCAAGCGCGCACAGGGAAAGGAGCAGGCACGCGAGGCCCTCCGGTTGGTGGACATGGTCGACCGGGCGGATCATCTGCCGCACCAGCTGTCGGGCGGTGAAAAGCAGCGCGTGGCGGTGGCCCGGGCATTGGTGCTTTCGCCGGCCGTGGTACTGGCCGACGAGCCGACCGGCGAACTGGATTCCATGAACAGCCATCACGTGATGACGCTGATGGATGAACTCAACAAGCGCACCGGCCAGACGTTCATCATCGTCACGCACGACCAGGCGGTCGCGGACGTATGTCACCGGACGTTCCACATGGAAGACGGCAAGCTCAAGGAGACCGTCCGGAAACGCCCGCGACCGGCGTCAGGGCCAGCCCGGCCGGCCGCCAAGCAGCCGTCCGCGCGCCGCGCCAGACCGACGGGGAGGAAACGGAAATAATGTTCGGTTACTCGTTCCCGCTGCTCTTCGGCCGGCTCTTCGGGGTCGGCCTGTTCGTGCTGGGACTGATCTTCCTCAAACGGTACCGCCGCGACGACGATCCGGTGGCCGTACTCAAAGGCGCGCTGAAAAGCCCTTGGGTCTGGTTCTTCACGGTACTGGCCTGGGTGGCGTTCGCGTTCGAGATCATCTATCTCCAGAACCAACCCGCGGTCTCGTAATGGCGCCGCCGGTGACCGAACTTCGGGGACGGCGGGTAGCCGTGGTCGGCGCGGGACGGGAGGGCGTCTCGTCGGCGGCCTGGCTCATCCGGCAGGGCGCCCGCGTGACGGTCTGTGACCGCCAGGATCGCCGTGCGCTGGGCGACACCTATCGGAAGCTTTCCCGGCAGGGCGTTACCGACTGGCGCCTGGGGCCGAAGTACCTCGACGGTCTCACCGGCTTCGACGTCGTCGTGCGGACCCCGCTTCGGCCGTACCTGAGTCCGGAGATCCAGCGGGCGAAGCGCGCGGGGGTTACGGTCACCTCCCAGACCAAGCTGTTCTTCGAGCGTTGTCCGGCACCGATCATCGGCGTGACCGGGACCAAGGGGAAAGGCACGACCGCCTCGCTGCTGGCGGCGATGCTCAAGACGGCGGGTAAACGGGTCCACCTCGGCGGCAATATCGGAACGCCGGCCCTGGGTTTCCTCGGCCGGGTGAAGCGGGGAGACATCGTCGTCCTGGAACTCTCCAGCTTCCAGTTGCAGGACCTGGACCGTTCGCCGGCCGTGGCCGTGGTGACCAACGTCACCGCGGACCATCTCGACTATCATGCGACCGTCCGGGAGTACCGGAGCGCCAAACGGGCGATCACCAAGTACCAACGCCGCACCGACATCGCGGTCCTTAACGCGGACGACCCCGGCAGCCGTCCCTTCGCCAGGGACCCGGGGCGTGTGCGATGGTTCTCGGCGCGGAAACCGCAACGCGGCGGCGGGGAGTTACGGGATGGGTGGATCACCGTACGCGGCAAGCGGGTGCTCCGTGCGACCGAGCTGCTCCTCCCCGGCGAGCACAACCTGCAGAACGCGCTAGCCGCTTGCCTGGCCGCCGAGGCGTTCGGAGCGGGACCGCGGGCGATGGGGAAGGCGATCAAGGCGTTTCGCGGATTGCCGTATCATATGGAATACCTCGGCACCAAGGGCGGCGTACGGTACTTCAACGATTCGTATGCGGCGCACCCGGTAGCGGCCATTCCGGCGATCGTCAGCGTGGACACGCCGCTGGTATTCATCGCCGGCGGAAAGCACAAGAAGCTCGACTTCGGCGAGCTGGCTCGGACGTTGTTGCGCAAGGAAGTCCGGGCCGTCCTGCTGATCCCGCCGGAAGGCCGGCGTATCGCGACGGCGATCCGGCAGGCGTATCAAGCGTCCGGAAGGCCGGTGCCTCCGTTGGTCCCCCTTGCCCGGAAATCACGGATCGTGCCGGAGGCACGACGCCACGCCCGTCCCGGCGATACAGTGCTCTTCTCGCCCGCTACTTCGAGCATGGGGTGGTTCACCGATTTCATCGACCGGGGCGAATATTTTTCCCAGCACGTCCGAGGGCTTCCGCGCTAGCGTTTCAGGAAACGCTTGAGCGAAGCGAGGTAAGGAGGCGGCATCGCATGGGGACGGAAACGGCGGTAGTCATACCGCGGCGGTGGGAAACGGAAACGGTCCAGCTCGGGGTAGTTCCCGCTCCGTCTGGCGAACGTGACCGCTGCCCGCACTTCCCGGATCTCGCCGACGCACTCGAACGGCTTGGTGCCCGTGATTCCCAGCAGCTCCCGGAACGTCGTGTCCAGGGCCGGCTGCTCGAACAGGTTACGACCGCCGAACAGCGCGAGGAGGCGCTCCCGCGTTACGAAGGGTGAGAAAAGCGCGAAGACGAACGCGCACTTGGGACATTCGCCGCACCACCCGAGGGATTTCCTGCGGCCGGACAGTTTGAAGTTGCGGTTGCAGGAAGAGAAAGCGCCGGCGTAGGTCTCCAGGTACCGTTCGCAGAACACTTCCGCGATCGCCAGTTCGCTGAGCGGCCGCAGTACCGAGAAGCAACGGAGGTCGGGGGACACGTACCGGCGCAGGTATTGCTGGAATCGCCGCTCGTATACGAGTGATTTCGAGTACTGGTGGTTGATCGGCCGTCCACGGTAGGTGAGGTTCGGTTCGTTCGCGGAGGATTCGTTGGCGAAGACCACGTCCTTCCGGCCGGTAAGGATGGCGGTGACCGTCGCCAGGAACATCAGGATACCGGTGATCGGGACGTGGCCGTTATAGGCTCCCTGGCGGTTGGCCGCGCCGATGTTCGGGGCGACCGTCCGGTCGACGTGGAGGTGCGGTGCACCGATGGCTCGTACCAACGGGGCGATCCGGCCTCCCGTACGTACGTTCCAGGTCGCGAATTCCCGTCCGGAAGACCGCATCAACTCCGCCGCGACGATCGAATCCTTCCCGCCGCCGATCGGCACCACGGCCCCCTTCAATCCGGGCAATCGGACCGGCCGGTCCGGCGTGCGTGCCGATCCTTCGAAGGCCGGCGCCCGCGGGCGGAGCCGGTTCCGGTAAAAGAATTCTCCCAGCCCGTGTTCGTAGGATTCGGCGAAGAAGGCGGCCTGGCCGGGCGACAGCCGGCCTTCCCGCAGCCGGATCTTCGGCGGTACGTACGTCTTGTAGTACGAGACGCCGGCCATCAGGAAGAGACCGAACAACGCCCGCTCCAACGCCGGCCGGGAGTAGCCGGCCACGAAATCAAAATCGAACCGGAACGATTCGGTGAACCGGACGGAATCATCCAGGGCGTACTGCAGCGTCAACCGGCGGCTGTCCGGGTCGAACCGGTATCGCTCGAAACTGAATGTCTGGAACCGCGGCACCGCCCCAGTGTAGCAGCGATTCCCGGCAGGAATGGTTGTTCAGGCCGTACAATAGATACCGGGATCAGGGCGGTATCGCCCCCCGCTGTCCAACTTGCTTATTCGAGATTCACTGAGTATGCTACGGTGTCGTAGGTACGACCGATGACGAACGAACAACTCACCATCCTCTTCGGTTCCAAGACCCGCGTGAAGCTCCTTCGGCACTTCCTGAAGGACCCCGGGCAGAAGTATTACGTCCGTGAACTGACGCGGATGCTGGCGGACCACATCAACGCGATTCGGCACGAGCTCGGCAACCTCGAGACCGCCGGCTTGGTGACCAAGAAGAAGAGCCAGGGCAAGCTCTACTACCGGCTCGACCAATCCGCACCGGGGATTAACGAGCTCCGGCTGCTGTTCGCCGGTGAGAGTCGCCCCGCGGAACGCGAGGACGTCGCGCAGCGGCAGGTTCTCGGTACCCTGCCGGGCGAACCGACGCCGCCGCCCTCGATCGGCAGCGTCAAATTGCTGGTCCAGAACGGCAAATTCGTAAGCTCCAAGGAGGCCCCGGCCGACCTTCTGGTGGTCGGCGAACCGGACGAGGACCTCTTCTCCGATTACCTCAAGGGACTTCAGAAGAAGCATGGTGAAATCCGCTATACGATCATGAGCGAGACGGAATTCGCCTACCGTACCCAGCTGTTCGACCGCTTCCTCACGCTGATGCTCTCCGATCCGAAGAAAGTCGTGATCGACGAGCTGAACATCCAGATCCGGCAGCTCGTCAAGAACTGAATCAGAGCGCAGTCAGGTACCACGCCGCCGCCACCGTCACGGCGAGCTGCGGCCAGAGCCCGTACCGCAGCGGCACCTCCCAGTGGAGCGCGCCGTGGAAGCGTTCGTATCCGCGGAGCCAGCGGACGCGGAACAGGAACCGGATGCCGAGCAGGATGTCCGGGGCCGTACCGGCGAACGCCCCGATCGCGATCTCCGGCCGGTCGGGGAACGCGAACCACAGGAACACGGCCACGGCTTCCGCCGCGACGAAGTCGGCGATCACGAACGCGTAGAGCGTCTTGGAGCGGAACGGGAAGTTCGGGTTCCAGTGCGGGAGGACGTCTCCCGCGAAGTGCGAGGCGAGCGCGGCCGGCACCGCCGCCGCCGGATTGCCGGTAGCCGCCCCGACGGCCGCGCCGACGACGCTGTGGGGCGTCTCAAGCATTCCGTGCGGTTCGCGTGAGCATCACGTACGACAGCAGGCGGTGGTCATGGTTCCGCCGGCTGGAGAAGAGGTCGTCGCCGTGGTAGGTGCAGCGGGCATCTGCCTCGATCCGGCGGATCCCGACCGAGCCGGCCTGGTCGGTCAACAGCCCGAGCAGCGAGTAGAATTGCCTGTCGCCGCGGGTGCTGAGGTGCTGCTTGGCGTCGGGGTAGGACTCCAGGAGCCGCAGGTTCCGCTCGGACATCGTGTAGCAGGAGGAGCAGATGTGCGGCCCGAAACGGACATGGAGGTCTTCGGGACGGACCTTATAGTGCCGCCGCATCGTCCGGACGGCGCGCGGGAAGACCTGTTTGAGCGCTCCCGCCATGCCGGCATGGACGATTCCCACCGCCTCCGGGGACTCCAGGAACACCGGTACGCAGTCCGCCGTGCGGACGGTCAGCAGTACGTCGGGCCGGTCGGTGACCAACGCATCGGCACGTCCCAGGTTTCCGGTCTCCGAGTCGCCGACCACCAGGACCTGGGCGCCGTGCACCTGCTCCGTCCAGACGGTGCGCTCCGGCCGTTGCCCGTGGCGTCGGGCGAGGAGCGAGCCGAGCCGCTCCAGCTGTGCCGGGAGCCGTTCCAGCGACCAATCGCCGTCGGAGCGGCTGGTCGTGCCGGAGACCACGTGGCTGGTTGATGTCGCGATAGTCATGGTTCCACGATACATCAGCCGGGAATCCGCGATATACTGGGCGGTGCGATGGATATCACCTGGCACGGCCATTCCTGCTTCACGGTCAAGGACAAGCATGTGGCGGTGGCGATCGATCCGTTCACCGATATCGGCCTGAAGGATCCCGCGCTTACCGCCGACATCCTGCTCGTCTCACACGACCACTTCGACCACGCCAATACGGCGGCGGTCGCTGGCGACCCCTACGTGGTGGACACGCCGGGCGAATACGAGTCGCACGGCGTGATGATCGAGGGAATCCCGACGTTCCACGACGCCAAGCAGGGCGCCGAACGCGGGCGGAACACCATCTTCTCGTTCCGGATCGGCGGGACGCACCTCGTGCATCTCGGCGACCTCGGGCACACCTTGGGCGAGGATACCGTCGAGCGACTTGGCGACGTGGACATCCTTTTCGTCCCGGTCGGCGGTCACTTCACGATCGACGCGAAAGCGGCCGCGGAAGTGGTCAAGCGGGTCCAGCCACGGATCACGATTCCCATGCACTACCAGGTACCGAAACTGAAGGTCAAGGAGCTGAAGCCGGTGGACGCGTTCCTCAAGGAAGTCGGCGGCAAGGTGCGGAAACTCGATCAGAAACTCTTCAAATTGAAACCGGCAGACCTACCCGAAGACGATTCGCTGGTAGTCGTTTTCCCGAACCCTTAATCGGTTACAATCGAAAGCACAGATGAACCACCCGCATACCAATCCGACGCCTCCGAGCCAGCCGTCCGTCACCCAGCATGCCGTCGAGACCTGGAAGCTGGCGCACCGGTTCACACTCGACCTCTACAAGGTCTCCGGGCGGTTGCCGCACGACGAGCGGGACGGCCTGGTGCGTGCGATCCGGACGAACGCGGTCAAAGTCGCTTCGAACATCGTAGCGGGACATGCGAGGAAACAGGATGTGTCGTTCGCCGGGCATGCCACTGATGCGGCGGCGGCGCTGGAAGAGACCAAATACGTCTTACTGGTATGCCGTGACCTCGGCTACCTGGCCGAAGTGACCTATGACCGGCTGATGACGGATGCGGAACTGCTCACGGAAGGGCTCGAGGAGCTGAGGAACCGCCTGGAATCGGGCGGTGCCGCGCCGACCGCCGTGCCATCTGCCGCCGCACCCGGATCCGCCGGGCCCGCGTCGGCCGGCGATGAGCTGCCGTTCATGCCGGCGGACCGTCGTACGTTCGCTACGACCAAAGGCGTCGGTTCCGCGGTGAAAGACCTATGGGGGTGGCTCCGCGGCGCATCCGGGCGGATCTCCGGTAAGAACGAGAACCTCGAAGGCCGTATCTGGACGGAAGATGCGGGCACGCCGAACTACCTCGAGCAGCCCGACGACGAGCTGGCACGACGGTAAGAAGTCACGCCGGAAAAATCCTCGCCGGCGCCTGCCAGGGGCGCTATTTCTTCGCGGCAGGTTTCTGCGCGGCGGTCTTCGCGACCACGCTCTTCTTCGCCGGCTTCGCCACCGGTCGTTTCTTCGGTTTGGTTTCCGGACGCGGCTTGCCCAGCTTGGTGAGGGTCCGTATCGTCTTGGCGTCGAGCTTCACGCGAATCAGCTTGCCGTCCACCAGCAGCCGGGTCTTCTGGAGATTCGGCCGGAAGAGCCGCTTGGTCTTGTTCTGGGCGTGCGAGACGTTGTGGCCGGACCGCGGCCGTTTCTCGACGACGCCGAGCTTGGCCAACGCCCGCCGCTTGGCGGGACGCCGGTTGTTCCGCGGATGTGCTGAAGTACGCATACCGGAATAGTATACCGTGCCGGTAGCGGACAGGTACACTGGAACCCGTGACCGGCATCTTCATCCTTGATTACCTGACCGCTGCGCCCCTGGACGCGCTGTTCGTGCTGATCGCGATCATTATCGCACTCACCGTGCATGAGTTCGCGCACGCTTGGGTGGCGTCGCGGCAGGGCGACCAGACCGCGCGGATGGCCGGCCGCGTCTCGCTGAACCCGGTGGCGCACCTCGACGTAGCCGGCTCCTTCCTGTTCCTGGTGGCCGGGATCGGGTGGGGCAAGCCCGTGCCGGTGAATCCGTACCAGCTCAAGGACGGCCGGCTCGGCGACTTCTACGTCTCGATCGCGGGCATCGTCACGAACCTGATCGTCGCGTTCATCTTCGCGATCCCGTTCCGGCTGCTCGATCTCACCGGCGGTGACCTCACCGCGGCGAACGAGGTGTGGCTCCGGTTCGCGACGATCGTCACGGACATCAACATCCTGCTGGCGGCGTTCAACCTGCTGCCAATCCCGCCGCTCGACGGTTCGAAGGCGATCGGCATCTTCGTGCCGCGGCGGCTCCAGCCGGCGTACCAGGAGTACCTCCGCGTCGGGCCGGTGCTCCTGGTCGGTATCTTCCTGTTCGCGATTGCCTTCAACTCGCGGATTCTCGGCGTGATCCTGGATCCGATCCTCGCCGTCTTCAGCTACTTCGTGAAGGCGTTCCCGGCGGGGTTGGTGTAGCGATCAGTTCTGGCGGGCCTGTTCCGTGTGGTCGGGTTCGGTCACGCGTTGCAGGATAGCAGCGACAAGCTGCTCGGAATCACTCTGTCCTTTGCCTTTCTCATAATCCCGAATAACGAGGGCCAAGTGCGCGGCGAGGTCGGGTCGACCAGCTTCGACCAGCCGTTTCCCGATAAAGCATACGTTCCCCCGGGTTTCTTCTGGCTCCATCCGATGGATGGCGATAAGGTGGCCTACCGCTTCTTCCTCAGTAAGCGGTGTACGCGCTATCTCGCTTACGAATGATCGGGCGAGGTGGCTGACGTATCGCTCGCGGCCGTGACGTTCCAAGATAGAGCCCGCGGCTTCCGCCGTCCGGGCATCCAGGCAGTCTCGGGCTTGTAACCTATCCAACAGGCCTTTCCCATTGCAGATGATGATGCCGCGGGGCAGCTTGTCTTCGAGAGCGTCGAACGGTACCGGGCGGTATTGGCTCTTACCGAAATACATGCCGGCCGCCTGAAGCCTGTAAGTAACTGCCCTTTCTTCATCCAATTCACGAGAGCCTATCACTTCGGCCGTAGCCGCAGCGTACAGCCTCCTCCATTCCTCATTCCGCTCCAATGTGGGAGGGCTACCCTGCAACCAATCCACGCAGCGGTAGCTCCCGACGAGGCTTTCGGCAAGGGTGAGATCTCGCTCTAGTTCTCCGAAAGGAACATCGTTCATCAACCGTTGGTATAGAATGCCGAGTCTGGCATCTAGTTTTTCAGCCAGTTCTTCCTCTAACCACTGCGCTTCTCCGGGCTCCAGAAACTCTCCATTCAAAGCATGAGCGCGGGTCTCAAGTTCCTGGAGGATTGCCTCAGCGTCTGTGCCGGCGGATGGGGTGTCTACTGGAGGAGCCATGTTATGTACGGTCAGTTAATTAGCCGACCAATGTGTCACTACGGACAGCATAATCAAAATGTCTTTTGTAAGGAAATCCATAGGACATCGGCGGTGTCTGGCGCTAGAATGACCTTGCCCGACCGGTTGTATTGAACCTTCGTCAATACAACGGGAATCCTAGATTGTCGGTCGCCGTGGCGGCTACGACTGCGGACACCCACCTGGTCGCACCAGGTCTTCAATACCCGGTCCAGGGCACAAGGAAACCCCGGCGCTTCGCGAGAGGCGCCGGGGTTATAGTTCCATGCTGTCGGGGCGGCCGGATTCGAACCGGCGACCTCACGGCCCCCAGCCGTACGCGCTGCCAGACTGCGCCACGCCCCGTGCGTCCCATTATTGCACGGTTGATTGACGGCGGCCGTCTGCCCGCGTTACGCTGGTAACCTTTCGCGCACCGCGAAGGGCCGGACGGAAATCCGGAATCGGACCTCGACAGACGGGAGGAACCATCCATGCCGGAGCGCGGTCACCATGACGACTCCGAGACGGGCGCCGCGAACGTGAAGAAGACCATCATCCTCTTCGTGCTCACTGCTCTCGGATCCATCATCGTCTACGTCGCCCTGCTGCTTTCAGGTGCCATCAGTGTGTACGGCACCTAGGACACCCGCCACCCAGTCGCGTCGCGTCGGTCAGGATAGGAGATTTCGAAAGACTTCCACCCATCCTTACCCGCGACGCGACGTTTCACCTTCCGGCCATCGCGGTCCCGGTACGTCGGTTAGCTGTGACGAGTCGGCCCCACAGGCCGCGCGTCGTCCGGGAGTTGTCTCTGTACGTGCTCGAAAAAGACCGCCTCCCAGGCGGCCTTGTCTCGAAAGTACGTCTCGCGGTCATGGTTCGGGAAACGTCGGACGGCCGGGCTGTCCACAAACCCGAGCGTGTCCCACATCCGCTTGACGGCTTCGGCGGCCGTGAACGGGAGTGCGGTCTCGGCGACCCGGATGAACCCCCGCCGGCAGAGGGCCGCCAGCTCTTCCGATCCGACTCCTCGTGCGGCGGCGACTTCGACGGGGTCGACCCGGATGTCGATTTCGCGGTATGCGTCTGCTAAGACGCCACGCGGCACGTGGTCCAAGTGGCGCTCGGGTGAATCCGCCTCCGGGGATTCCAGGATCCGCTCGGCCATTCCTGCCATCCGGGCCAGTGCGTTACGCTCCATACCTAATTCTAGCGGGTAAACCGCGGTCTTAGGAAATTCGGCCGGTCCCGGTCGGCGTTACCGATATGTACCGAGTCCGCAAGCCTCGATTTTGGAGGAAATAACCACATAGTGTTGTAAAAAAGTACCTTGGTTATGGGTTTTCCCCTTGACAAGCGTGGATTCCTCCCTATAGTGGACAAGCAATCTGGCTGCGACTGTCGAAACGATGCTCGCCGGCCGGTGCGCGCACCTTAGCAACCAGTGACTGCGACTTGACCAGGACTCTTTGGTCTCCTCGTGCGTGGCGGTGCTGCGTTCTTTTGGGCGTTGAGCGTGATTGTCCCACATGCCCGATGCGCCGCCGGCAGGAGGAGGCCAAGGATGTTTCTCGGTTTCGACAAAACAGGCCCGCCGACCGGCGAGCCGCGGATACGAAAGGGTGATCCCCTATGATTACGAAGCTCATGATGAGCCTGGTGCTGGGGGTAGTCATCCTCGGTACCGCAGGTGTTGGGTCGGCGAATGCCCAGTATTTGCCGCCGCCCCTCTTCTATTGCGACGGGCGCTCGCTTGATCCCAATGACTCCTCGAAGGAGTGCCGGGTGGGCCAGGAGGTGGTGGCGGTAACGCGCCAGAATCTCCTCGATCCGAATGATACGCCGGTCCCGGCCGATTGGGACCCGGACTGGCACTTGGAGTACGTCGACGGAAAGCCCGTCGACACGTTCGCCCCCGAGCAGTTCGACACGACCACGTTCCGGTACGTGTATACGGTGCCGGGCACTTACAGCATTGAGTTCCGCACCGACGATGGTCGGCGCGGAGGTACGGGAGTCACCATTCTCGATTCCTCCATCCTGACCCGTGAGCCCGCCTTCAAGGTGACGGGTACGGGGTACAAGGCCGAGGGTGAGGACGGAAGTTGCTCGATTACCCGGAGGCTGTATTACCGGGCGTATCGGGATCACAGCTACCGTTACGGCTTGAGGCTGAGCTACCGGTCTAAGTACCGGAAACAAGTGTCCGGATCGAAGCGGTACCGCCGCATCGTGCAAAAAGGCCGGGTAGCGGCGGTGCAGCAGCCGTGGATTGCCGATACTGCGTCCGAGCGGATCCGGATTAAGCAGTTCGGTCTGTCGTTCGATTCCGATCGAAAGATCCGTCTTTTGATCAACCGACGTGCCCGAGCCATCCTGACCCTCCGTGAGCGGGCCGTTGATGCCAATGGCACCCTCTACTACAAGTCGAGCAAGCGTTTCTTCAACCTGGAGAAGTGTAAGTTCGGCCGGAAGGTCGGAGCAACAACGCAGTCCAAGACAAGGTCAACGAAACGATTGTCCCGTCGTTAGACGTTTCGATCGTAAGACGCCGCCCTACTATCTATGCCCTTCGGGGAATCACATAGGTACGGGCGGCGTTTTTTGTTTTCTTCCTACTAAGGATTGACAGAATCCCTTAATAGTGGTACTATCACGTAATTTTGAATAAACATCTAACAAGCCTTTGGCCGTGCAAATAAATATCACCAACCGATTCTTGCGATACCTGCAGATTGCCGCCGTGCTATGTGCTGGGTTGATTGGCGGTGCGACCGGTGGGGCTGGTGAGGCAGAGGCGTATCGCTACGTGGTGCCGACCACATCACACGGTGGCGAAGTGCATATCCGGACGACCGTTAACCAGGCGTATGTATCGCCCGACCCGGGATTCCCCGATGCTCCATCGGTCGGTTCGGCTGAGGACTCCATATCTTACATGCCCACCCAGTACCTGATTTTTTCCAAGAGCCCTCACATTCCCATTGAAATTAAGGGAGGGCGTTGGACGGGCGAGGGTGGTGATTGGGGCGATCAAGCCCGTAATGGGTCGATCCAAAGTGGGCATCGATTTGTCTATGAACTCTACCAACTGGGAAACTTGAACCGGGCCAGTGCGCGCAATCAGCGTTTAGCGGCAGTAGGCTCCCGCGATGGTTCTCATCCGGCTACTGCGAACGAGAATCACCATGCTGCTGATGGTGATTTCCACCAGTTATTCAATACGGGGTCGGTGAGCAATTCAGGGCTGACTTTCTTTGACCCTAATTACCCCCAATGGAATGGCTACTATGTGTTCCTCGTGAAAGTGGTTCACGATCAGGATCAGAATAAGGGATATGTCGATCATGCCGATCGGTATATTAGGAGCTGGCCTCTCGACCCATTTTTTAACGGTGGAGCCACACGACCCTTCAGTGAATATGTCTATGTGCGTGGTTGTGCCGTAATCGGTGGAATTTATCCGACCCACCCCGATTCTTTGGTGGATTGTCCTGATAATTGGCGTCGCTCAGTCGCAGTTAACTTCCAGGGATTCGAAGTGGCGGGTAATGCTCACTGGCTCCGCGTTCCGGATACCGCCGGAGGACTTCCGACCCACCTGGCCAGTGCTCCTTCGCATCTCGCCTTCAATGTCCGGCAGAACTTTTACGGTGTTGCTTCCATACCTAGCAATCACGCGCAAACCTCTACCGGACTACACATCAACACGACTGCTCTGGAATGCCAGAACGCACCCAATGATTACATAACGAATACAGACTGGGACCGTTCCGCAGAAGTGCAGCCGGTAAACGCCCCTGAAGCAGAAATACGGTTCCCGGGCCGGGGATCCGTCCAGATAGATCCTGGCGCCAATGATGGAAATCCGAACTGGTTTCCCAGTGGGCTGGGGCATGTCGGAGTCTTTCCCTTGTCCGCGGTTGGCATTGGACCCAATGTCGGATCTGCCGTGAACCTCTTTAGCTTTGGGAAAAGGAACCAGCTCTACATAGGCGGTACCTGGTTCACCACGGGACCATTAGTGGGCTGCCAGCCCAACAACATGCTCATCAATCCGTTAACCCCTCGGAATGTCTTTTCCGGCAATTACTACAACGGCCGCGATTCGTTCTCGGTCACGTCCGGCCATACGCAAGGACAGCTGAACTTCTCATTCCAGTACCACCCGCAGAACCCCTCCTTGGGTCGGGCGGACTGGCGCGTCGAGATTGCCGGCGTCGGTACAGTCGGCAGTGGCGTCGATGTCTTCCACGACACCGTAGGTCCGAACCAATGGAACACCCGTACCGCGAGCAATGTGGACGTGGGTGGCCTGGCCGGCGGGGTCCAGAACTGGCGTGCCTGTGTCGTAGCCACGAACCGGACATTCTGCTCCGGGTACATACCGTTCTGGGTCAATAACGGTCCGACTGCTCAGGTCCTCTCCCCGGGGAACGGCGCGAACGTGAATCACAACCAGTGCACCGCGTTGACTGCCCGTGTTACCGATACCGATACCGGCCAACGCGTCGGCACCCGCTTCAACCTCGTTTGGAACGACAGTCGTGGCTCGAACGTAGTCTACACACGGCTCTATGACTACTCGAGGATCAAGGCGAGTGGTTCCACGTTCTCGGCCGATGAACTCCGGGTCGAAAGCTGGCAGACGAACGGTAGCAATCAATCGTTCCCGGGAAACATCATCCTGACGAACTTCATCCGGCAGTACATCCCGGACGGTGCCAATGTCACCTGGAACGCACGGGGATATGACGTCCTCGGTGCATCTGACCTGACTGACGGCCGGCGGAACGATGCCGCTTTGCTTGGCGGATTCGTCGCGCTGCTCGATAGCCTACAGCCGCGGACCGGCAACTTCCGCTGGGGCATGGCCGCTTCCGCCTCCTTCCACCGCAACACCCGTCCGAACCTGGCCGGAAACCAGACCTCCAAACAGCTCTTCGACCTGAGTGACAGCGGGTTCGCGACACCGCTGACCCATGCCACCGACGGCCAGACCGTCCGGGTGCGGACGACCATCACCAACTCCGGTGAGACGCCGACCCCGTTCTATCAGATTTACGACTACCTCGGCAGTACGCGCGACTTCGAACGGCCGAAGAACGTGAATATCCGCAAGGGCGCGGGCGGCACCAAGGTCGCCATCCCGGTCAATCAGCTCAACAGCCTGGTCCGGCAGGTAAAGGTCAACAATGCCGACAACCCCGGTGCGGACAGCTTCGGTCCGTTCCCCACGGACAGCGCGGACTACCGCAACTCCGCCTGGCGGATCGACTTCGGTACGAACACCGCTGCCGGATCGCTGCTCAACCGGGCCGCCGGCTCCGGTCAGCTGAACCCCGGTGAGCAGATCATCATCGAGTACACCGTACGGGCGGACCGCAACCAGGACATCACCGACCCGCGGCTGGATCCGGATGCTGCCGACCAGGAAGGAAACTTCCAACGCCGCCAGCCGGTGGGAGGCGTCCGCGGCGGAGTGATGCCGTCCGACACCCACACCCACCTCTACTACCAGGAGGACTTCTGCAACGCTGCGGTCCGGGTCCGCAAGAACCCGGAATTCCGCCAGGGTGACGTACTGGCACCGTGGCTGCGGGCCGGACGCGGTTCGGTGCACTCCAACCAGGGTATCTTCGGCTACGACAACGCCGGCGAGAACAACGCCACCTTCACGGTGACGGCGAACGGAGCGATCTTCCACTTTACCGGCCAGAATGCGTTCGCCGGCTACCGGGCCGCGAACCAGAAGTGTCGCCAGGACGGAGGCGTGGACTGGCGGAAGGAGATGTCCGGCAACGCGCAACGCCTGATCAACGACCCGCACGAGACCAACGTGCAATCGTTCAACAACGCCGGGAACGTCGTGAACCTCCAAGGTCGGACGTACGTGACGAACGACCTCACTATCGGATCCGATAAGGAGATTCGGGGCACCGGTACGCTGGTGGTCCGCGGTACCCTGCGGATCAACGGCGACCTCCGGTATCGTGCCAGCGGCGGGACCGGGATCGATTCGTTCGGCGTGATCGTGCTCGGTAACCTTGAGGTCGATTCGGACGTACAGAACCTCGTAGGCAGCTACTACGTGTCGGACGTCGAGCTTGACGGCGGGAACATCGAATTCGACGACGACCAATGCCCGGTCTACAACCCGGCCGCCACGAACCGCGGCGTCATCACGACCGGCCGCTCCGCGCAGCAACTCGATATCCAAGGACTGATGGTGGCGCGGCGGTTCGACTTCCAGCGCTACTTCGTGAACCCGGGAGCCAACCCGGATGCGCCGGCCGATGCCGCGGAGAACGTCTACTATGACGGCCGAGTGGTCGCCAACACGCCGCCGGGATTCGGTACGTTCCGAAACACCGCCGCCTGGTATGAAATCGCACCGTAAGGTAGTATCAACGAAGTAAAGGGGATATGACACAAACACGAGAACGAAGGGGAAAGCGATGAGTCTGTTCGGTCAGCAGAAACAGTTCTTCGGGCTGGACATCTCCGGCACCTCGGTAAAGGTGGTGGAGCTTAAGCAAGGCCCGTCCAAGCCGACGTTGGTCGCCTACGGCGGCATGGTGTTGCCGGTCGGTTCGATGCAATCGGACTCGGAAGTGGATCTCCAGAACGTGTCCAACGCGATCCGCCAGGTCGTGAAGAAGGCGAAGATCCAGGCGACGCACTGCGTGGCGGCCCTGCCGGGATCCGGCGTCTTCACCAGCATCATCCGGTTGCCGGAGATGCCGAAGGGCGAGCTGGCCGACTCGATCCGCTGGCAGGCCAAGCAGTACGTTCCCTCGCCGCTCGAAGAGGTCATCCTCGACTGGCATGTCGTCGGGGAAGCGACCCACCCGGCGCTGCCGAAAGGCCGTCCGGGAAGCACGGAAGACCAGGCCAGCGGCAACAAGGAGATCGAAGTGATGATCATCGCCGCGCCGATCGCCCTGGTCAAGAAGTACGTGAAGATCATCACCGGCGCCGGGCTGAAGCCGCAGGCGCTGGAGATCGAGCCGCTTTCGCTGGCGCGTTCGGTAGTCGGCATCCGCGAGGAACCGGTGGTCGTGCTCGACATGGGGCAGGCTGGTTCCGAGATCTCGATCGTCCAGAACGGCGTGATCCGGCTCAACCGGAACACCACCGCCGGCGGCGGGGCGCTGACCCGTGCCATTTCCCAGAGCCTCGGCGTCGACGCCAACCGTGCCGAGCAGTTCAAGCGCGACTTCGGCCTGCGCGCCGACAAGCTCGAAGGCCAGGTCCCGAAGGCGGTCAAGCCGGTGCTCGACACGCTGATGGCGGAAATCCGCCGTTCGCTCGAGTACTACCGTGAGCAGCCGCATTCCCAGATGGATATCCGCGAGATGATCGTAGTCGGCGGCACGGCCCGCATGCCGGAACTGCTGGCGCTGCTTTCGGGCACGTTCGGCCTGGAGACCAAGATCGGCGACCCGTGGGCGAACGTGAACTACGCGTCCGGACTCAAGCAGCAGCTTTCCGAATTGGCACCGTCGTTCGCGGTCACCGTCGGACTGGCGATGCGTGAGGAATAAACCGAAGCTACGAGGACCCATGCCGACACTCAACATCAACCTCCTGCGCAAAGAGCAGCGGCAAGTGGACCGCCTCTCGCAAGCGACGATCATCGTCAGCGTGGTGTCCGGCTCGATCGTGGTGCTGACGCTCCTGGTCGTGGTCTTCCTCTACACCACGATCGCGATCCGCGACGGCCAGAAGAACGGCCTGATCGAGGACCGGCAAGGGTTTGCGAAAGAGACGGAACAGCTTTCCGACCTTGACCAGCCGTTCTACCCCGAGATGTCCCTGGCAGAGCAGGCCAAGGCGTACCAGCAGCAGGTGGACGGACTCCGCGAACTGATCGACAACCACAAGTACTTCACGCTGTACCTCTCGGAGATCGCCGTGAACACGCCGCTTTCGATCATCTACGAATCGTTCTCCTCGGAGAGCAACGACCGGCTGACCGTGACCGGTCGCGCCAAGACCTACGGCGACCTCTCGAAACTGGCGAAGAAGTTCGAAAACCTCTCCTTCGCCCGTTCCGCGAGCATCCAGGATGCGCAGCTTGATCGGACGAACCGCACCTACCCGGTGCAGTTCACCCTGATCATCGAACTGAAGACCGCCGCGGAGCTCAAGAAGCTGCCTGCCCCGGACCGGGGAGAACGCGGAGCCACCGCGACGCCGCGACCGAGTCCTAACGCTTCGCCGCAGAGCGGCCCGTCCACCGCCCCGCCCGGATCCACATCCGACGTTCCATTACCGCTGGGGGCTCCCTGATGGCCAAGTCACCGTTCAGCCTGAGCAGCCGGTATAACGTGATCGCGGCGGTCACCGCCGGGTCGTTGGTAGCCGTCATCCTGATCATCAGCCTGTTGGTCGCGCCGGCGTGGAACCGGCTGCAGGAACTGGGACAGGAGATTCCGGTCGAGCAGCAGAAGCGCGACCAGGCCGAACGGGACCTGGAGAACCTGAAGGGTGCCAAGGAGTTCTTCGAACAGCAGGCCTCAGCCGTGGAGACCGTGAATACGGCCCTGCCGGTCCGCGCCGAAGTACCCGGGATCCTGGTTATCCTGGAAGGCCTCGCGATCGATTCGGGTGTGTTCCTCGATGGATTCACGCCGCAGCAGCTCGGTCCTGATGCCGTCGCCGCGGCCGCTGGTACGCCGGAAGCCGACGTGGCGCCCGGCCAGGTGGATTCGCTGGAGGTCACCGCGAACTTCAGCGGCACGTATCCCGCGCTCCTGAACTTCCTCTATAGCCTGGAGCGGAGCCTGCGGATCGTGGACGTGAAGGTCATCAACGTGAATGCCGTTGAAGAGACCGGCGCGATCACCGGCAGTATCTCGTTCCGTACCTATTACAAGACCGTCGAAGGCGGCCCGGACCAGCCGGCCCCCGCCGCGAGCGGCGCACCCGCGGGAGGAGGCACCTGATGAAAGGCTTACGGAACCTGGCACCCTGGCAGATCATCCTGACGGCGGTCGGCGTACTGACGGTCGTCCTGGTCGGCGGGTACTTCTTGGTGACCATGTTGACGACCACGCCTCCGGCTGAAGAAGTGACGGCGACCGTACCGGGCGACCTGGGCGGGGAACCTAACGCCGAAGTGCTCAAGGCGCTGGAGGTGTTCGAGGAGCCGCGGGAGCTTCCGATCGTGCCGGAACCGGTCCAGACCGTCGATCCCAACGCGCCGAGTACCGTCAACCCGTTCGAGTGACCCGTTCCGGATCCCGCGCCCCGACCCCTTGACGATTGGGCATTTTTATGCTATATTGAGGTAATTTTCGTGGAAACAATATATACAAATCAATGCTGAACAGTGCTACCAACCCGGTCCAGTCGTCCGCCACGAAGTTTCAGGACGCCCTCGTCGAGCTGAAGCTGTTGACGCCCGAACAGGCCAAGAACCTGCGGCTGCAAAGCATCAACTCCGGCACGCCGCTGGAACAACTGGCCAGGGACATGGGGCTGGTCGACGACGAAGGCATCGCCAAGGCCAAGGGGCTCATGCTGGGCCTCCCTTACGTCGACCTGCGGAACGAATCCGTGTCGCGAGAGGTCCTCCAGGCGGTCCCGCAGCAGGTCGCCAAGAACTACGCCGTGGTCGCCTTCGCCAAACGCGGCAGCCGTTACCAGATCGCGCTACAGAATCCGAAGAACGTACAGGCGCTCGAAGCGCTTGAGTTCGTCACGAAACGTTCCAAGCTGGCGGTAGACCTCCACATCGCCTCACGGGCGAGCGTCGAGCAATTGGTCAGTCAGTACGGTTCGCTTTCCGGCGAAGTCACCGAAGTGCTCAAGGAGACCGGTCCCGACGACCTCGCGATCGAAGACGTCGAAGAGGATCTCGGCTCCGCGCGGATGCTGGAAAAGGTCGTTTCCGAAGCGCCGATTGCCAAGGCGATCGGCGCGATCCTCAAGTACGCCGTGAAGACCAATGCCTCGGACGTCCATATCGAACCCACGGAAAGTGACATCAAGGTCCGCTATCGGCACGACGGCGTGCTGGAGAACACCCTGAACCTGCCGCGCAAGACGTTGCCGGCGCTGGTCTCGCGGATCAAGATCCTCTCCAACCTGAAGATCGACGAGAGCCGGATTCCCCAGGACGGCCGTTTCAACTCGAAGTTCGAGGGACGGGAGATCGACTTCCGGGTCTCGACGTTTCCGACCGTGCATGGCGAGAAGGTCGTGATGCGCTTGCTCGACAAGGCCCAGGGCCTGAAGACGCTCGAGGAAATCGGCGTGTCCGGCCGCGGTTTCGACAAGATGGTCGAGGGGCTCGAGGAGCCGTACGGTATGACGCTGGTGACCGGCCCGACCGGTTCCGGTAAGTCGACCACGCTCTACGCCTCCCTGAGCCGGCTCAACAGCGTCGGCGTGAACATCGTGACGTTGGAAGACCCGGTGGAATATTCGGTCGACGGCGTGAACCAGTCGCAGATCAACCCGCAGATCGGATACAGCTTCGCCTCCGGCTTACGGAGTATCCTCCGCCAGGACCCGGACATCGTGATGGTCGGGGAAATCCGCGACGGGGAGACCGCCGACATGGCGGTGAACGCCTCGCTGACGGGACACATCGTCCTCTCCACCTTGCATACCAACGATGCGGCGGGCGCGCTCCCGCGGCTCGTGGACATGGGCGTGGAGCCCTTCCTGCTCGCCTCTTCGATCAACACCCTGATCGCCCAGCGGCTGGTACGGAAGATCTGCGACGCTTGCACGCAAACGGTCGAGATTTCCGCCCCCGAGCGGAAGACCGTCGAAGAGACGGTCGCGTCCATGCCGAAACAGATCCGCGACGAACTCAAGCCGCTCAAAGACTACAAATTCCAGAAAGGTGCCGGATGTGATAAGTGCGGCAAAGGCGGCTATCGTGGCCGGATCGGCATCTTCGAAGTGCTCCCGATGTCGGACGGTATCAAGGAGCTGTTGCTCGGCAAGGCTTCCGGCACCGCCATTGCCAAACGTGCCATCGAAGAGGGTATGGTGACGATGCAGATGGACGGCGTGCTGAAGGTCCTTGCAGGTATCACCACGATTGAAGAAGTCATGCTGAGGACAAAGGAGTAAAACCATGAGCCCCGCCAATCCCAACCAGTCGAGCCGCGAGTCGTCCCCGGGCGACCCTGTCAGCATCGGTGCGCAGGTACCGAGCGATCCGGAACAGCAGATGGGGCAGTTGCTCCAATTGGTCGTGGAGCACGACGCTTCCGACCTCCACCTGACCGTCGGCGTCCGGCCGACCATCCGGATCGACGGCGTCCTGCATGAGGTCGACGACCACCAGGCGCTGACGCCCGAGCGCGTCGAAGGACTGCTCAACACCGTCCTTAACGCCGACCAGAAGAAACGCCTTAAGGAGGAGAAGGAGATCGACCTTTCGTTGCCGTACGAGGACAAGGCCCGTTTCCGCGTGAACATGTTCACGCAGCGGGGCTACCTGGCCGCGGCCTTCCGCCTGATCCCGATGACGCTCAAGAGCTACAAGGAACTCCAGCTTCCCGGGGAAATCGGCGGGTTCGCGCAGGCGAAGCAGGGCCTGGTCCTGTTCGCCGGCCCCACCGGCCACGGTAAGTCGACCACGCAGGCCGCGATCATCGACGACATCAACACGAACCGGGCCGAACACATCATCACGATCGAGGACCCGGTGGAATACACGCATGCCCACAAGCAGTCGATCATTGACCAGCGCGAGGTCGGGCAGGACACCAAGAGCTTCGCCAAAGCGCTCCGCTCGGTGCTTCGCGAGGACCCCGACGTGGTGCTGATCGGTGAGATGCGCGACCCGGAGACCATGGCCGCGGCGATGACGATCGCGGAGACCGGCCACCTGGTGTTCGCGACCGTCCACACCAACGACGCGCCCCAGACGATCGACCGGATCGTCGACAGTTTCCCGAGCTACCAGCAAAGCCAGGTACGTTCGCAGCTGTCGCAGGTACTGTCCGGCGTGGTCAGCCAGCGCCTGCTTCCGGCGATCGGCGGCGGCCGGGTACCGGCGGTCGAGATCATGATCTCGACTTCGGCGATCCGTAACCTGATCCGTGAAAAGAAGACGCACCAGATCCCGAGCGCGATCCAGACCAGCTCCGAACAGGGCATGGTCTCCATGGAGAAGGCGCTTGCCGAACGGGTCCAGCAGGGGCTCGTGAAGTACGACGATGCGGTTCTGTATGCTAACGACAAGCGGACCCTGGGCAAACTGGTGAAGGGATACTAGTACCGGAACGACATGGCTGATTACCTCTACAAAGCACGAGACGCCGCCGGACGGCCCAAGACCGGCGAGATTTCCGCAGCGACCGAACAAGCGGCGGCGGAGTTGCTGGCGGAACACCAGCTGATCCTTACCAAGCTCCGACAGAAGAAGGAGCGTGGCTTCGATGTCTCGCGGCTGGTGACGGCTCTCAACCGGGTCGGCATGAAGGACAAGGTGATGTTCACCCGGCAGCTCGGGACGATGATCCGGTCCGGCTTGCCGATCGTCCAGGCACTGAACATCCTGGCGGAGCAGACGCAGAACCAGAAGTTCCGCAGTATCATCGAGGACCTGGCGGCCGGCATCGAGGGCGGCGCGAGCTTCTCGGCGGTGCTTGCCAAATATCCGAAGGTGTTCGACCGGGTCTTTATCAACTTGATACGTGCGGGCGAAGCCTCCGGCCAGCTCGACGAGACGCTGGATCGCCTGGCGACCCAGCAGGAAAAGTCCTACGGCATCGTCAAGAAGGTCCGCGGAGCCATGCTGTACCCGGCATTCGTGATGGTGGCGTTGGTAGCGGCGACCATCCTGATGCTGATCGTGGTCATCCCGCCCCTGAAGACGATTTTCGAAGGTGCCGGCGCGGAGCTGCCGTTCGCGACCCAGGTGCTGATCAAGATGTCCGACGCGCTGCGCGCGTACTGGTACCTCTTCCTGCTCGCGGCCATCGGCCTGGTCATCGCCGGCCGGCAAACGTTGAAAAGCGAAGGCGGCCGCACGATGTTCGACCGCCTCAAGCTGAAACTCCCGATTTTCGGCGGCCTTTTCAAGAAGATCTACATCTCGCGGTTCACGCGTACGCTGGCGTCGCTGGTCGGCGGTGGCGTACCGATCATCCAGGCGCTTGAGATCACGGCGGATTCGATCGGCAACGGCGTGTACCAGAAGGCGTTGCTCAAGGCCGCCAAACAGATCGAAGGCGGCGCCCCGCTCTCACAGCCGATCCGCGCCAACCCCAACTTCCCGCCGTTGGTACCGCAGATGATCTCCGTCGGTGAGCAGACCGGGAAGATGGAAGAAGTGCTCACGAAGCTCGCCGACTTCTATGAAGAAGAGGTGGATAACCTGGTCAAGAACCTGTCGACGCTGATGGAGCCGATCCTGATGGTCGTGATGGGCATCGCCGTGGGCGGGCTCCTGATCGCGATCCTGCTGCCGATCTACAACCTCGGAAGCGTAATCCAGTAGGCGGGCCCATGCAGCCGCGACGTACAACGCGAACGACGGAGGCAGGCTTCACCCTGATCGAACTGCTCGTGGTCATCGCGATCATCGCGATCCTGGTGGCGATCACCCTGGCGGCGCTCAACAGTGCCCAGCAGGGGGCTCGGGATTCCCAGCGGCGCAGCGACCTGCGCCAGGTCGGCACGGCTCTCGCCAACTACGCTTCGAACCATGCCAGCCAGTATCCCGTCCGGGCTACCGAAGTGGACGTCACCGAACTTACCGAGCTTACGGACGAAGGGTTTGTCAGCGCATTCCCCAGTCCGCCCAAGGGATCGACCGACGCGTATACGTATGTTTCCGATACCGACGGAGACAGCTATGGGGCATGTACCCGCCTCGAGAAGAAACCTGCGAATATGCTCAAGCAGATGTCGAGCGGCCTGCACACCGTCGACGAAGGTGTCTGCACGCCGGGGAACTAAGCATTTGACGCGTATAGGGGTCTCCGCTACGCTGAGGCCAGTTTAGGCGGGATTCCGCTTAGGCACGTCGAAACAAAAAACATAATGTCCTGTATCGGAATACGCACGAGACGTGAATCGCTGGCTTGCCGGCGGTAATTGAGCATGTTCGTAGACACTCAAATAAACCATGGAAGGGGGTGATATCACATGACACACGCCATCAAATCCTTGACGACGCGCAGTCAGCGGGGCTTCACCCTGATCGAACTGCTCGTGGTCATCGCCATCATCGCGATCCTGGCGGCATTGATCCTGGCGGCGCTCAACAGTGCCCAGCAGGGCAGCCGTGACTCGCGGCGGAAGAGCGACCTCAACCAGTACAAGACGGCGCTGGCCCAGTTCCGCTCGG
This sequence comes from uncultured Candidatus Saccharibacteria bacterium, assembly GCA_964525455.1. Taxonomy (GTDB): domain Bacteria; phylum Patescibacteriota; class SICC01; order SICC01; family SICC01; genus JALYJZ01. The sequence continues at coordinate 48,812 of CAZGHP010000003.1, forward strand.
ACGAGGGGACCTACCCGGTCTCCGCGAACGTAGCCATGACATCCACGGCCGCCCCGTACGCGGGGACCCCGGCCCTCGATGACGGCTACATGACTGCATTCCTGTCGGATCCGACGAGCGGTCAGTCGTACTACTACATCGGTTCGGCTAACGACTTCGGCGTCTGCACGAACCTCGAACGTGGCGCGGCTGATTTCGCAGTCGGCCCGACCTACGCCGGTGACCCTCGTAATGGGGCCACGGCCACGGTCTGCACCGTCCAAGGCTAGCTTTCCTTTCCGGCCTCGGGCGGCACGAACCGCCCGAGGCCCGGCGAAGGGCCTTCCACTCCAAGGTTTTTCGCCACGAACGACATGTATACGATTCTTGTTTTCATCTTCGGACTCATTTTCGGCAGCTTCCTGTCGACGGTGTTCCATCGTCTTGAGATAGGCGATGTGGGAACGAAACGCCGCCGCCGGAAAGCCGCGCGAGAAGGGTTGGCATCGGGACGCTCCCGGTGCGACCACTGCAAACGCCAGCTCGACTGGCACGATAACATCCCGCTGGTCTCGTTCCTGTTGCTGCGCGGCAAGTGTCGGCACTGTGGCAAACGGATCAGTGAGTATCATCCGGTGCTTGAGCTGACGGCCGGCCTGGCGCTGGTCGCGGCTTGGCTGGCGTACGGTTTCTCCTGGCAGTTCGCGGTCTCCGGCTTCTTCGGCCTGGTGATGACGTTCCTGTTCGCGTACGACCTCAAGCACCAGATCATCCCGAACGTGGTCGTCGTGCCGGCCATCGCGGCCGCGCTGATCGTGATCCTCTTCCAGTACGCGCTGTTCCAGCAGGGCATTCCGATCCCGATCGGGCTCTGGTCGAGCGATCCGGACACCTACCTGCTCGGCGGCGGTGCGGCCGGCCTGTTCTTCCTGACGCTTTCCGCCGCCTCCGGCGGACGGTGGATCGGCGGCGGCGACGTCAAGCTCGCGGCGCTGATCGGGCTGGTGGTCGGCTGGCCGGCGGTATTGGTGGCTGTCTTCGCCGCGTACCTGGTCGGCCTGGCATACGCCCTGGTCCTGCTGCTGACCCGTAACGCCACTTTGCAAAGCTCCATCCCGTTCGGTCCGATGTTGGTGGCGGGTTATTTCATCGCCGCGTTCTATGCCGATTACTTCCTGAGTTGGTACGAAGGACTGGTGTTCTGATGTTCCGGCGATCCATCAGGCAGGTGGCAGGGACGCTTCGCGACCAGCGCGGTTTCACGCTGCTGGAAATGATCACGGTCCTCTCCATCATCGGCATCCTCTCGGGATTGATTATCGCCAATACCGAACTCGGCGACCGCCGCCAGGTGCTTCGCGACTCGGCTTCCCAGTTCGTGACCCTGGTGCGCAACGTCGAGGCCCGGGCCGCGGCTTCCGAGACCGTGACCGATGATGAAGGCGTCGATTCGCCCCGCCGCGCGTACGGGATATGCATCTCCACCAGTGCGAACGCGAATCCCTGTGCCCAAGCAGCCGCGAATCAGTTGGCGGACGAGTACCAGCTCTACGCGCGGAAGACGACCGACACGGACTATACCAATCCGCCAGCCGACCCCGACATCCTGCAGACGGTGACGCTCCCGAATGACGTGATGTTCAGCTGGTCGGGCCATCTCGACTTCCTGCCGCCGCAACCGGCGTTGCTGGTGCTCGGCACTACCCAGGACCGTTTCGTCAGGCTGCAGTTTACGGACGTGGAGAATTGCGCTGGCAGCAAGGATTGTGCGACGGTACGGTTTCGGCCGCGGGCGGGGGTAGTCTATGTCGAGTAAACGCGACCAGCGCGGTTTCACACTGATCGAGATCGTCGTGATGATGGCGGTGGTCGTGATTGGCGTGCTGGCCACGCTGTCGGTGGCGAACCTGGCGGTCCGCACCAGCGAGTCCAACGAGCAGCGGGTGGCGGCCGTGAACCTCGCCCGGGAAGGGGTCGAGCTGGTCCGGGCGATCCGTGATTCGAACTGGGCGGCCACGGCCCAGGAGTCGGGCAGCCCGTGCTGGGATTACTATCCGATTTCCACTGCCCAACGCGCGGCGGTGCCCTACACGGCAAGCTGTGCCGACCAACGCTGGTCCGCCCCTGCCTTTACGACCCCCCAGCACTTCGTGGTACATCCGAACGTAGGTAACGGTATGCCGCACCTGGCGCCCCAGTCCGCGGCCACCACAAGCAACTCCGTCTACCGGCTGTGCCGGAACGCGGGTACCGGATTGTACACGCCGAGCGCCCTCGTCTGCACGGGTGCGGGCGCCGTGAACGCCGACACGTTCTACCGGCGGGTCACCATCACTCGCGGCAAGAGTCTCGGGAACGATCCGGTCGATAGCCAACCCCGATACAATATCCGGGTCCAATCGTTCGTCACGTGGTCGGGACACGACGGGCCGGACATGATGGTGGAGACCTACCTTACGGACTGGAGGAAGTTCTGATGGGCCGGCTGCGGAAGATCTGGCAGGACCAGCGGGGCTACACCCTGGTCGAACTCATCGTCTCCTCGATGATCTTCATCCTGATCTCCATCGTGGCGGTGGGGGTATTCGTGAGCGTCTCGCAGACTTCCAGCAAGACCGCCGCGCAGCGCAAGGTCCAGCAGGATGTGCGGGTGAACATCGAGGAAGTGGCCCGGACGATCCGGTCATCCAAGGTCGACTACGCGTTCTATCGGGAATCCAGCTCCGACCCCCGGTGCCGGTTGCCGACGGACGGCACGGGCAGCCGGGCGGTCTCGCTCATACAGACCCAGGCCGGCCCGTCCAATACCCCGGTGGATACCCGCATCATCTTCTTCTACGACCCAGGGAGCACGCCGGCCCAAGGCACGGGCGCGCTGTATCGTTATGAGACCAGTGCCGATGCACCGACTCCCGCTTGCGGCGACCTCTTCGCCGCGGACAACGGAAAGGTGCGTCTGACCGCCGACAACGTGGCGGTCACCGGTACGCGCTTCTTCGTGAGTCCGGTGGTCGATCCGGCCGGCCCGGCGTGCGCCAACCCGGCGAACCAGGCGTGCCAATTGCCCAAGAACACCCACCCGCGCGTCACCGTCAGCGTGACGGTCCGCACGATCGGCGTGTTCGCGACTAACGTCAACGAACAGTCACAGTTCAGCGAGACCACCCTGCAGACGACGGTCGGCAGCCGTGCCTATCCGATCAGCGGCCTGGTCGGCCAGCCGGAAGGGGGGACGCCCACCACTCCGACCCCCACCCCCGAACCAGCACCGGAGATAATCGTCCGGGACGGCAACGACTTCTTCCTGTGCCAGGTCACCGGTCGTTCCGATTACTGCCAGGACGATCCCGGCCACCTGACCGCGGTCTATGCGCTCAGCGGAGGCACCGGAGGAAATCCGCCGTTCCGCGTAGCCTATACGTTCGCGGTGCCGTCCGCTGGCACCTACGACCTGAAGCTGTCGTACTACAACTTCCCGCTCGGGAACCTGAACCCGCCTTCCGGGTACGGGTACCGGCTCACGGCCCGGGCGCTCTCGCCGAACGGGACGGTCCAGGACACGGTCAACGTGCCGATCGAGAATGCGAGTTCCGCCGCGAACCCGCGTGTCGGCCTGCTTCTCTCCGACCTCAACCTGCCCGTCGGGACGGTCACCGTCGTGATCGACTGGACCAACGACTCATACAGCCCGGGAGTGTTCGACGCGAACCTCGGCATCGTTAACGTATTCCTGGAGGGGTGATGAGAAAGCTCTGGCACAACCTGAAGGACAGCACGGGCAACGCCGTTCTCTTCTCGCTGGTCATCATGGGATCGGCGCTCACCGCCAGCCTCGGGATGGCCACGCTCGTGACCGGTGAGATCCGCAACGTCGCGCTGATCCCGCCGTCGGAGCGGGCCTACTACAAGGCCGAGAGCTACATTGAGCAAGGCCTGTGGGAGAAGAAGCAGGACGCGGATTTCCAGTTCCCGTCCCTGGAGGACCCGGACGCGGCCCTGCCTGCGGACTTCCTGTGTCCCGGCGGTTCCTGCTTCACGACCGATCCCGGGCAACAGACTGATTTCCTGATCGATTTCCTGGCGACCACCTCGCCGACCAGCGACGACCTTCCGTTGCCGCAGGATGAGGTCAGGCAACTGGACGTCGCCACCACGCCGACCACATCCGCCTCGGGCTGCCTGACCTTGGGAGAGGTCGTGGGAGAGGCCGGCTTCAACGGCGTGGAGGTGACGATCGTCGCGTTCTCGAATACCGATTCCACCAACCGGTTCCCGACCGACGACCCTTCGACGCCGGTCTTCGTGGAGAAACGGGTGGTTCCGGCGGGTACGAGTCCGAGCGTCCTGCTCGGCGCCGGGACCGTCAATGCGCTCGGGGAAGCATCCCCGCCATTGACGGACTCCACGTTCCGCCTGCGCCTCAGGGCGCTCGGTTCGGACGCCACCGTCACCCCGCGGGTCACCACGGGCGGCTGCGGCAGCGGCAACCCCTTGGTACTGCGCAGCCCTGACTTCACGGTCCGGGCGGTGGCGCGGGACGACAACGCGCAGCGGGGGATCCAGGTACTGACGCCGGCCTCCCAGGAGATCGTGAACGTCTTCGACTACGTCTTGTTCTCCGACCTCGACCTCTCCAAGCTCGATGCCAAGGTGCCGGAGACCGCTACGAGCCAATCGGTCGTCGTGCCGGTGCGAATGGTCAGTGGCTGCAGTTCCGGCAGCGAACAGCCGATTCCCGGTGTCGACCACAACCAGACGTCGAGACTGAACATTACGATCGATAACGGCCAAAGCGCGCCGGTCAGCGTCGGCAGCAGTGCGATCTTCACCAACCTGGAGCCGGGCGTGGAGTACCGGGTCAGCGCCTTCTCGTCTCAGGGCTGGTATCACGCATGCAACAGCCCTCAGGCGGTGATAACGGAATCGAATCAGCAAGTGACTTCGCCGACGCTGCGGATGGTACCGCAACCACGGATTCCGCTGTACCGGCTCTGGAGCCTTTCCCACTTCGCGGACCACTTCTATACCATCAACGTCAATGAATACATCCAACGGCGGGACTTCATATCGGGAGCCGCGCCGTATAATTCGCAGGAAGGAATCACCGGGTATGTCTATCAGATCCAGATGCCCGGTACCGGCCCGTTCTACCGGCTCTGGAGCCCGGGTGCGATGGATCACTTCTACACGATGAGCGCGGCGGAGCGCGACAGCGCCATCGCCGTACATGGGTACGTATACCAGAACATTTCCGGATACCTGTGGCCGTACAACGGCACGTGTCCTGCCGGTAGCGGCCCGCTCTACCGGAGTAACCGCGGCGATGACCACTTCTATACCGCCAGCGTGGATGAGTGGAACTCAGCGGCAGCGGCTAGTCCGCCCTGGGTAAAAGAGGGTATCGCGGGCTGCATCTGGTCTTCGCCGCCCATATGATCACGATTCATACCGACGGCGGCGCGCGCGGCAATCCCGGCCCGGCGGCGATCGGCGGGGTGATTGCGCGTGACGGCGAAACGCTGGAAGAATTCTCGACGTACATCGGCCGGGCGACCAACAACCAGGCTGAATATCAGGCGCTCCTGGCCGGGCTGGATCGGGCGCGCAAGCACACCGACGAGGACGTGCGCTGCATGCTCGATTCGGAGCTGCTGGTGAAACAACTGAACGGTGAGTACAAGATCAAAAGCCCGGAATTGAAGAAGCTCGCCCATCAGGTGCGGGGGCTTGAGGAGCACTTCCGGAGCGTTCGCTATGAACATACGTACCGGGAGGATAATACGCGAGCCGACGCCCTGGTGAACCAGGCGCTCGACCGCGAGCTGGCCGGTTGACGCGGCCGCCCGCATCGGCTACAGTTCGCGAACGGTCGGCAGGCTACGCAGCCGCCGGGCACCTTATCAGATGCCGGGAGGAAAGTCCGAGCACCACAGGGCAGCGCGGTCGGTAACACCGACCCGGGGCGACCCGAGGGATAGTGCCACAGAGACTATACCGCCAACCGCCCGCAAGGGTAGGGGCAAGGGTGAAAAGCGTGCGGTAAGAGCGCACGGCCGTCGCCGGTGACGGCGGCGGGAGGTAAACCCCGCGCGGTGCAAGGTAAACAGGACCAGGACGGCCCGTCCACTACGGTCCGGGTTACCGCTCGATCCCGCGGGCAACCGCGGGACTAGATGGATGGTTGCGCACGACAGAACTCGGCTTATCGGCCCGCCGGCCAGGATACATCGCGAGGCGCTCCCCGACGGGAGCGTTTTGCGTATCCGGAGGCGGCAGGACAGGCCCTGGTGGTCGCGGTAAGCTTGAGAGGAACATGAAACGTTCGGAACTGGCCATTTCCGCTTTGCTGGTGCCGCTTGATGCGCTTGCGGTCTTCGCGGCGTTCCTGCTCTCGTACTATGTCCGGGTAGAGTCCGGCGCGCTGTCGGTGGCGACGGTCCTTCCGTTCGACCGGTACCTGGCGGTCACGGCGGGTATCACCGCCGTCTGGCTGATGATCTTCGCACTGCTCGGGATGTACCGCCAGCAAAGCACGCGGCGCGGCCTTAGCGAGTTCGCCCGCATCCTGGCGGGGTCCACGATCGGCACGCTGGCCGTGGTGGCGCTGATCTTCTTCCTGCGCGAGGATTTCTTCTCGCGATTCGTGATCCTCTTCGGACTCGCGGCGAGCATCCTGCTCGTGACGCTGGTCCGCGGCATCGTCCGTCTGCTGCAGCAACGGCTGTTCCGGTACGGCATCGGCGTCCGCCGGGCCGTGATCGTGGGGACGGGACCGGCCGCACGCACGTTGGCCCGCGGACTGGCAGCGGGCAATCGCGGGTACCGGATCCTCGGGTTCGTAGCGACCAAGGGCCCGGCCCGCGGCAAGGACGTGCTTGGCCGGCAAGCGGACCTACCGCGCATCCTCAGACGTTTCCGGCCGGACGAACTGATAGACGCGGATCCGGACTTGCCGGACGGCCGGAAGCTCTCGCTGTTGCACGCGGCCGAGGATGCCCACGTGGATTTCCGCTTCGTGCCAAGCACGCCGGAGTTGGCGACCGGCCGGGTCGGGGTGGCGGCTATCGCCGGGATTCCGGTGATGACGCTGCTGCGCACGCCGCTCGAAGGCTGGGGACGGATCGCCAAGCGGTCCTTCGACTTGGCGGGCGGCGTCCTGATACTCCCGTTCTTCCTCTTGCTGTTTCCGTTTATCGCCGCGGCGATCAAGCTGGATTCGCGTGGCCCGGTGCTTCTCCCGCAGGTCCGTGTGGGTCGCGCGGGAAAGTCTTTCAATTATCATAAATTTCGCAGCATGGTTGATAATGCCGAGAAGCAATTGCCCAAGTTGCTGAGATATAACGAAGCGAACGGCCCGGTCTTCAAGATGAAAGACGACCCGCGGGTGACCCGGGTAGGGCGCTTCCTACGGAAGACCAGCCTGGACGAATTGCCGCAGATCCTCAACGTGCTCAAGGGCGACATGAGCTTGGTGGGCCCGCGGCCGCCCTTGCCCCGGGAGGTCAGGCAGTACACTCGCGAGCAGCGCCGCCGGCTCACCATCAAGCCGGGTATCACGGGGCCGTGGCAGGTGTCGGGGCGCAGCGACGTGGGTTTCGACGAATGGATGCGGTTGGACCTCTACTACATCCAGCACTGGTCGCTGCTGCTCGACCTCACGATCCTCCTGAAGACCGTCAAGGTCGTGTTGAGTCGCAAAGGGGCGTACTAGTGTTCCGCGGCAGCCCATGAGCCGAGTCGCCCGTCCCCGAGTCGCCCTGGTGCACGACCACCTGGTGCAGGACGGCGGCGCCGAGCAGGTGCTCCGCGTGCTGATGCGGATGTGGCCGGAGGCGCCGGTGTACACGGCGTATTTCGACCCGGCCAGGATGGGAAAGGACTTCTCCGGCAAGGACATCCGGACGAGTTTCCTGCAACGCATCCCGCTGGCGCGGCACTACTACAAATGGACGCTGACGTTCCTGGATGCCGCGTTCCGTCGGTTCGATCTGTCGGACTATGACATCGTGCTTTCCTCGGCGTCGGGGTGGGCCAAATCGGTCCGGACCGGTCCGGAGACGATCCACGTCTGCTACTGCCACACCCCGACCCGCTACATCTGGAGCGACGCCGGCCGTTACATCGCCGAGACCGGCTACCCGGGTATCCTCAAGCGGTCGTTCCGGTACATGATCGGGCGGTTCCGCCGAAAGGACCTGCGCGCTGCCGCGGGCGTGGACGAGTTCGTCGCCAATTCGGCGTACGTGCGGCGGCGGATCAGGCGGTACTACGGGCGTCCGTCCGCGGTAATCCACCCGCCGGTGGACGTTTCGCGATTCGGCCCTTCCCGGCGAAAGGGCGATTACTTCTTGCTGGCGGGGCGGCTCGAACCCTACAAACGGTGCGATATCGTCATCGAAGCGGCGAACCGGTCAGGCTTTCCGCTGGTCGTGATGGGCGACGGCACGGATCGGGCCCGGCTGGAACGGCTGGCGGGACCGACGGTCCGATTTACCGGACGGGTACCGGACGCGAAGCGCCGGCAGTTGTTCGCCGAAGCGAGGGCGCTGGTGAACCCCCAGGAGGAGGATTTCGGGATCACGGCCGTGGAGGCCCTGGCCTCGGGGACGCCGGTAATCGCGTACCGGAAGGGCGGCGCGGCGGAAATCGTCACGCCGCGGACCGGCCGGTTCTTCGACCGGCAGACCCCCGAGGCGGTCGTCCAGGCGATAGCCGCGTTCGGCCGCCGGGCGTATGTCCCGCGGGACCTGCGCGCTCGCGCCCGCACCTTCGCGGCCCCGCGGTTCGAACGGGAACTCTGGCAGCACGTCAGCGAACGATACGGACGGTTCAGGCGACATGCGGATCGCGGTTGATGCGAGGAGCCTGGCCGCGCCGGGCGGCCGGGGAGTGAGTCATTACGCCGAAGCCTTGCTGGCGGAATTGGTCCGCCGGTATCGCCGGGACGAATGGGTATTGCTGCAGACCGGCCGCCGGCCGTGGCGCGTCCCCCAGGCACTCCGGCGTGCCAACGTCACCGTGCGTCACCGCCATGTTCCGAACAAGCTACTCAATGCGTCCCTGGCCGTAGCCGGACGGCCGTCGCTCCGGTCCCTGGCCGGGGGTCCGGTCGATGCCTTCTTCATGCCGAACCTGGGATTCCTACCGCGGCTCGGCAGCGTGCCGCTGGTCCTGACGGTGCATGATTGCTCGTTCGCTTCGCACCCCGCGCTCTATTCCCGCCGGGAGCGGTTATGGCACGCGGCCGTCCGGCCGCGCCGGCTGATCGGGAACGCCAGTCGGATCGTCGCCGTCTCCACCCAGACCAAACGCGAGCTGAACCGTACGTTCGGCGTGCCGGACTCACGGATAGCCGTGGTCCCGCCGGGCGTCGATCCGGCTTATCGGAAGTCCCCGCGGCGGGAATTGGAACGGGTCCGCCGCCGGTACCGCCTCCCGGAGCGGTATTTCCTCTACGTCGGCGCCTACGAACCCCGCAAGAACCTGCCGCTCCTCCTCGACGGCTACGCCCGGGCGCGCTCGGAAGGCCTTACCGCCGGACTCGTACTGGTCGGCCCGGGAACCGGCGGGGCGGCGGACCGGGCGCGGGAAGCCGGCGGCCAAGTGCTCGGGTACGTACCGGAGCGCGACAAGCCGGGACTGTACGCCGGCGCCTTGGCGAACACGCTGCTGTCTCATCACGAAGGATTCGGGTTCCCGCCCCTGGAGGCGCTGGCCTGCGGGACGCCCGCGGTGGTGAGTCCGCTGCGGATCTTCGAAGAGACGGTCGGCCCGGCAGCCCGGCGGGCCGGCACGGCTCGGGCTTTGGCACACGAGCTGCTACGCTTGGAGCGCAGTCCCGCGTTGCGCCGCCGGCTGGTCAGCCACGGCCCCTCCCGGCTCCGCCGTTTCCGCTGGCCCGCGGCTGCGCGGGATACCTACGAAGTAATCAGCCACACGGTCCATGAGCATACGCGATGACATCCGGCCCCGGCGCCGCCCACCCGTCTCCCGCCCGGCACCGGTCCGT
>CAZGHP010000004.1:0-51581 GCA_964525455.1 uncultured Candidatus Saccharibacteria bacterium
CCGGAGCAAGAGGTCGCAGGTTCGAATCCTGCCAAGGACGCAGCGTTTGAACGGGAAACCCCAAAGTAATCCCGTTGACAGCTTTCCGATGCTTGCTAGGATGAGCCTGCCCATGATGGTCTGCAAGCCGCCGGACGGCTGAAGTACGAGCCATCTGGCTTGTAGCTCATTCTCATCTCATCCCAGGAGGATGCCTATGCGGTTCCGTGACGGCCCGGCGCTCAAGCCGGACACCACACGTACGGCAATGATCAGCGACCACCCCGGCACCGGCGACCCCGAGGTCACCTAACACCTCGCGAACGGCGCCACGACCAGTCACACCGCCTCCCATGTAGTACCGCGGCGTGACGGGATGAGATGAGAGAGAAAACTCAGTGCAGAGAGTCACGGCGACATGTACCCCTGCCCGTCACCACGACTCTCTGCCTCATCCTGCCCGAAAATCATACTAGGCCGATCAGCCGGGGCTTTGACCTCCGCGAATTTCGCATAGACTGGAGACACGGAGGAGTGCCGGAGCGGTCGAACGGGGCGGTCTCGAAAACCGTTAGGCCCGCAAGGGTCTCGGGGGTTCGAATCCCTCCTCCTCCGCAGCTACACTGGTAATGCGTTAACAATGCACCCGGAGGGGTACCCAAGTGGCTTAAGGGGCGGGATTGCTAATCCTGTAGGTCGGCGTTAGCCGGCGCGAGAGTTCGAATCTCTCCCCCTCCGCATTAAAAGCAGGAACCGAGGAAGCCGTTCCATTCGACCAAAGCCGGGGACGTGCAAGCCCGGATACTATTCGACCGGTATGCGGGTGTTGTGACCGAGCCTCAGCGAGGCCTCGTCGGCTTCGCCGGTACGGTCCTGCTTGCTGAAGATCGTCCCATGCTGGCTCCGCTTCGTGATCTTCTCCAGGTTCGTCCGCATCACCGTCGCGAAGTCCGCGTTGAGGAGCGAGTTGGCGGTGTACGCGACGAACCACACCAATTTTCCGACGGTTACTTCGGTATGCGGAAGGTACGCGTACGGCCGGTCGGGAGACCACGTGTCGTCGTCGGCAGACCGAGGATACAGCTCATCGCCCAAGATCCGGCCCAGCAGCAAGTGCGGCATGTTGTCTATGGTGACCACGCTCTCGATCGGCATGCCTTCGTTCATGCGGACGGTACTGGCTTTCTTCTGGCTGAGCGCGATGTCTTGCACCAACCGGACGTCCAGGATCTCACCGGCGCGCGCTTCGATGTCGTCCCCGAAACCGGCTTCATAGCTTTTCCGGATCCCGCCGGCATCCGCGTGCTCAAGGAACGCCACGAACGCCCGCGACAAGCTGGTGCCGGATTCCGCGGCTACCCGGGACGAATACCACAAGACGTCCCCCAGCTCTCCCAACACCCGCTCCTTGCGGTCGGCGCTCAGGTCGTTGAACCGGAGACGATTATAGTCGAGCACGGTGGCAATCCAGGTGTCGGCCGGACCTTCCGTCTCGCTCACCATCGCATGATAAGGGTGCTCGAGCAAAGCCCCGCTTAATTCCTGCGCAAGCTCTCCTACTTCCCCGCGCAGGCCCTCGAGGTACCGGCGCTGGGCCTCGTAACTTCCCGACGGGTGCTTGAGCTCCAGTTCGGTGACCGCCTGGTAGACGTCGATCAGGATGCCTTGTGGGTGCTCCAAGCAATGCCGACGGATCAGGGAAAGCCGTTCGGCGTTTTCCGGAGAAAACAGGTCGTGGTTAAGCTCATGCTCGGGAAGATCGCCGCCGGTGATCTCCCCATCCTCCGCCGGGCGGTCCGGACGTCCCGCCCAGCCCATCGTGTTCAGGGTGATTTCGCTGCGTATTCTCATGGCGTTGTATAACGAATTATTGTAACGCTTTTCCCTTAGCCGCGGAGAAACCGACTGCCCGGGTCCACGATGGAACATCAGGGGCGGGTTTCATCCATCCTGCCACGTCTATGGAAAAAGCTCCCTGGAAGAACTCCGGGCACCGTAGCGAACGGAGAGCCGCGGACGCCGGTCTCTTTAAGACCGGTCCTTTTAAGGCCTTACTTTTTCCGCTGCACCCGATGCGCGAGCAAACCGATCAGCTCTTCTTCGGTGTGTTCGCGCTCATCCGTCGGCGTCGCGTTGAACTGCACTAGTTGCTCCAACGCCTCGTCGATCGGGTCATATGGCTGGACGTGGAAGTTCATGTCCCCACCATCCCGTTCACGATCCGGTAACGGAGCACCCGCGTCAGCGTGTCGTTGAAACCGGAGCGGTCGCGTATCAGCGTCGAGGCCGAGAGGTCCTCGAGCCGCAGCATGTTCCGCGCGACCGCATCCCGGAGCTTCCGGTCGCGCGGCGCGAGATTGAGCTCGAGCAGTTGCCGGTACGGCAGGTCGGTCAGTTGGTTCCACGCATCCACCGACACCATTGCCTGCAGCTTCGGGTAGGTCTCATATGCTACACGAAGCTCGTCGATGAGCGTCAGCAATTCGAGCAGGTGTCGTTTGACGTAGGCATTGTCGGCCTGGAACGGCGCACGGATTTTCGGGGTGATGTCTCGCTTCATGGAAAACTCCATAGCCACCGAGGATAGGGACAAAAAACCCCTTTGTCAAGCCAAGATTAGACATCATGGCACACTCCGCAACCGCTCCCCGGTAGTCGCCAGTCGTACGCGGTACACTGGTAAGGTCATGCGAGCCGCACCTGAAATCTTCCGTGCTTACGACATCCGGGGCATCGTCCCCGATCAACTGGACGAAGCCGGTGCCGAACAGATCGGGCGGGCATTCGCGGCGTTCGTGGAGCCGGAACGGGTCGTCGTCGGCCGCGATATCCGGAAGACCGGGCCGGCTTTCCAGGCCGCGGTCACCAGGGGGCTCACCGCCTCCGGCGTGGACGTGGTGGATATCGGCCGGGTCTCGACGGACGAATATTACTTCGCTTGTATGAAGCATGATCTGCCCGGGATCATGGTCACGGCCTCGCACAATCCGGGTGAGTACAACGGCTTCAAGATGGTCAAGAAGATGCCGGAGTTCGTACTGGCTAAGGAATTCCGGCCGTGGGTACTGGAAAAGGAATACGAGGATGCGAACCGTACCGGCACGGTGACGACCGACGAGACACTGGACGGGTTCGTCGGCCGGATGCTGGAACTGGTACCGCCGGACCGGCTGAAGCCGCTTACGGTGGTAGTGGACACCTCGAACGGTTCCCAAGGGGTGACTTGGGAACGGCTCCGCAAGCGGCTTCCGCTTGAGATCGTGCCGCTGTTCTGGGAGCCGGACGGGTCCTTTCCGAACCACCCGAACGACGTGATCCAGCCGGAGGCCAAGGAGCCGCTCCGGAAGAAGGTCCTGGAGGCGGAGGCCGACCTCGGGCTGATTTTCGATCCCGACGGTGACCGCTGCCTGGTGGTGGACGACGAGGGGAAGGATATCCCGGGCGACTTCCTTACGGCCCTGCTCGCCAAGACGATGCTCCAGCGCGCGCCCGGCAGCACCGTGGTCTACGACGTCCGCGCCAGCGACGCCGTTCCCGATGCCATCCGCGAGGCGGGGGGCGAGCCGCTCGCCTGGAAGGTCGGCCACGCGTACATCAAGCGGAAGATGATGGAATGCAACGCCGTCTTCGGAGGGGAGGTCTCCGGACACTTCTACTTCCGGGACTTCGGGTACGCCGACTGTGGCATCCTGGCCGGACTTGCCGTCCTGGAGTACGCCAGTCGCCTCCCGGGGCCGCTCAGCGTGGAGCGGAAGCGGCTTGAATCGAAATACCACCTGAGCGGTGAGATCAACTCGAAGGTCGCCGACGTGCCGAAGGTGCTCGATCGGATCAAACGGCGCTACGCGGACGCAGAGCTTGATGAGCTTAACGGCGTGGGTATCCGCTATCCGGATTGGCACTTCGTGGTACGGCCGTCCGATAACGAACCCTTGGTCCGGCTCACGTTAGAGGCGGACTCCGACGGGCTGATGCAACAAAAGCGCGACGAGGTCCTCGCGCTGATCCGCGAGTGACTGTCGGCCAGCCACACCTGGAAGCCTCCGGGGCGACACGGTAGGATAGGCTGTATGGCTAAGGCTCAGACTACCGCCGGCATCGATTACGGCATCATCGGTAACTGCGAGACCGCGGCGTTGGTGTCGAAGGACGCCAGCATCGACTGGTTCTGCTTCCCGCGGTTCGATTCGCCGTCCGCATTCGGCAAGCTCCTCGACCCCAAGCAGGGCGGGTTCTTCTCGCTCCGGCCGCTCGGCAAGAAGTTCTGGTCCAAGCAAGAATACCTTGAGAACACCAATATCCTCGTGACCACGTTCGTCTCCGACGAGGCGGAGGTCGAGGTCACGGATTTCATGCCGATCTTCGCCGAACCGTACCGTACCCGGCCGCTCCAACGGCTGTGTCGGCGGGTAAAGGTGATCCGCGGTACGGCGAATGTCGAGATGATCATGGAGCCGGCGTTCGACTACGCCCGGATCCGTCCGAAGTTCGAGTTCCGCAGCGGTGTCTGGCTGGCACGCGGCGAAGGCCAGACATTCCTGCTCTCGGCCAGCACGCCGCTCGTGGACGCCTACGAGAAAAAGGCGGACCGGCTGCAGAAGACATTCACGCTGGAGGAGGGCGAGCTGGTAGACTTCGTGCTCGGCTACCGCAAGAACCTGTTCGACCTCAGCCAGTTCGACGGCAGCGTGGACAACTCGGACGTGCTCGCCAAGACCACCCACTTCTGGCGGCAATGGCTGTGGAAGCTCGAATACCAGGGACCCTACCTGGAGACGGTGCGCCGCTCCGCCCTCGCGCTGAAACTGCTCACGTACGCACCGAGCGGCGCCGTGGTAGCCGCCGCGACGACCTCGCTGCCGGAGGACGTCGGCTCCAGCCGTACCTGGGATTATCGCTACTGTTGGTTGCGCGACGCCTCGTTCACCGTAGATGCGCTCTTCCGGGTGGGACTCCACGCCGAGGCGCTGGCATTCATGCATTTCCTCCGCGAGACCATCTCCCAATCCGGCCCGGAGATCCAGATCATGTATCGGGTGGACGGCGCCCAGGAAATGACCGAGCTCGAGCTCGACCACCTCGCCGGTTACCGGCACAGTACGCCGGTCCGGGTCGGCAACCGCGCCGCCAATCAGCTCCAGCTCGATGCCTTCGGTGAAGTGATCGACATCGCCGCGGTGGTATTCGAGGAAAAACACTACCTCTCGCCCGACATGTGGAATACGCTCAGCGAAGTAGTCGAGGTGATCTGCAAATTCTGGCGCGAGCCGGATAACGGGATCTGGGAGTTGCATGACGAGAAGTTCAAGCTGAATTACACGGCTTCGAAAGTACAGGCCTGGGTCGCGGTCGACCGCGGCGTCCGGTTGGCTAAGCGGATGAAGGATGAGGAGCGGGCGGCCCGCTGGACCAAGATACGCGACGAGATCAAGGACGACGTGATGACGCACGGCTGGAACAAGGAGAAACAGTCGTTCACGATCGCGTACGAGCGGGACGAGCTGGACTCGGCGGTGCTGCACATGCCGCTCTTCGGTTTCCTCGACGCGAAGCACCCGAAGATGAAAAAGACCGTCGCCCGCATGCTGAAGGAACTCTCCAGCGGCGATTTCATCCGGCGTTACAACATGATCGACGACCAGGGTGAGACCAAGGCGGCGATGATCATCTGCAACCTCTGGCTGGCACAGGTGCTCGCGATGCAGGGCGAGGTGGATGAAGCGCGCCGCCGGTTCGAACTGATCCTGGAACACGGCAATCACCTCGGACTCTTCTCCGAGAACATCGACCCGGCGAGCGGCGAGCTGACCGGAAACTTCCCCCAGGCCTATACGCATATCGCGATCATCCAGACGGCGCTGACGCTGGAGCGGTCGGCTCCGAAGAAGCGGCGGAAAAAGGGCACCGACGACACCAGCGGCGGAAATACGTCCCGCAAGCGTCCGCCGGTATAGAATCTTCAATAAGCCACCCGCTTTTCCTGTGAAGGTCCGGTGTAAGCTTAGGAGGTGAGTGAAAAAAAGCCGCCGATCGAGTGGTGTGTGGCCGGGACGCTGGCCTGGTTCGGTGTGCTCGGCCGGACCCTGACCGCGGCCGACCTGGAGCGGCTGCTCTTGAAACGGACCGCCGACCGCGCGGAGATCGAGAAGACCCTGGGGCGGCTCGGGACGAAGGTGAGTGAACGCCGGGGACGCTACCAGGTGCGTGGCGCGGCACCCAAACAGCCCACCGCGCGGGACGATCGCGCCCATCGCTTCAAGTGGTGGCGCGTCCGTACCGCCGTGGCGTTGCTCCGCCACGTCCCGTTCATCCGGATGGTGGCGGTCGGCAACACCCTGGCGGACCGCACCGCCAGCCCGGACAGCGACATCGACCTGTTCATCGTGACCGACCAGCACCGTTTGTTCACGGCCCGGACCCTGGCGACCGTCCTGCTCCACCTGGCCGGACTACGCCGTCATGGCGGCAAGATCCGCGACCGTATGTGCCTCTCCTTTTGGGTCACCGACCAGCACCTTGATCTCTCCGACATCGCGTTCAAGCCCTACGACATCTACCTCGCCTACTGGGTGACCGAACTCCGGCCGGTGCTGGACGCCGGGAGCACGCACCGCGCCTTCCTGGAGGCGAACCGCTGGGCTAAGGACCTCATCCCGCGCTACGACACCACGGACTTCAGGGTGCGGGAGCCGAGCCGGGTGGCCGGGCGTGCCGGACGGTTGCTGGGCGGTGCGGTGGGTACGTGGCTGGAGCAGCGCTTGTCCAGCTGGCAACTGAAGCGTATCGACACCGGCGGACGCGCCGACGCTCCGGACGTGAGGATCGTCGCTGACCGGACGATGCTCAAGTTCCATGAGAAGGAGCGCCGGAAGACGTACCGTGAGGAGTGGGAACTCCTGATGCGTTCCCTCGACTTCGACCCCGGACGGATCCGTTAACAGGCCGGACGGCCGCGCCTGCTATACTAAGTATATGGTTGCTTGGTTTTGGGGGTTGGTGGAGCGGATTTTTCCGCCATCGTGCGTGTCCTGTACGGCGCCGGGCCGGTGGTGGTGTTCCGCGTGCGCCAGCCAGGTGGTTCCCGTCATCGCGCCAGGCTGCCCGATCTGCCCGCGACGGACGGCGGACGGGTCGTTCTGCCAAGGCTGTCACCCGCAGTCCGGTCTCGCGGGTGTCCTCGCGGGAGCGTATCTCCGGCCACCGTTCACCGCGCTGGTCAAGGCGCTGAAGTACCGGCATGCCACGGCCGTCGTCCCGGAGCTAGTCGCGCTGATGCTGCCCGCCCTGGCGCGACACCCGCGGCTGGAACGCGCCGTGCTGGTCCCGGTACCGCTGCACCCGCGGCGACTCACCGAGCGGGGCCACAACCAAGCGATGCTGCTGGCATGTGCCCTCTCCCGCACCGCCGGCATTCCCGTTGCCGGGCAATTGCGGCGCGAGCGCCATACGCCCAGCCAGACCGGACTGGACCGCCGGACACGCCGCGGCAATGTCGCCGGCGCCTTCCGATGGCACGGTCCGCCTCCGGAAGGACGTACCGTGCTGATCGTCGACGACGTAGTGACGACGACCGCGACACTGGACGCGTGCGCCGACGCCTGCCGGAAAGCCGGCATCCGCGAGAGCTGGGGACTGGTGGCCGGGAAACGCTAGTTCAGGCTCTGCTCGCCGGGCAATGGGAACGCTTTTCGGGGCTGGTACGTCGAGTAGAACACGCGATCGACCGGATCCGGCCCACCCGTCACGACATAACGGAACGAGGCCGTACCGCCACCCTCTTCCGTCGCATTGATGTGGAGGATCTGGGCATCCGCCTTCCTGCCGTCGGCCGTACCGAAGAATTGATACGTGATGCTCTGGCCGGCCACGCTGGTTTGCACGAGGATGTGGCCGGGCGTGTTGTTCATGAACCGCATGTCGGGCGCCGGCGGGTAAATCGTGGCGTCCATGCCGATCGGTGCGTAGTAATGCACCGCGTAGGAATGGTTCGTGCGCGCCGTGATCGGCAGGCCGGAGTCGAGTGCGACCCGGAACATCGTGGTCGAGACCTGGCAGAGCCCGCCTCCGTATTGCGGCTCCGTGCGGTTCTCGAGGATGACTAGCTCCGGGACGTAGCCGGTTTCCGGTCCGACTTCTCCTAACTGCGCGTTGAAGGAAAACTCCTGGCCGGGCTTGATCAGGACACCATCGAACTTCCGTGCGCCGACCGCGATATTGTAACTCCGGTTGGCGGGGCTCCCGCCGTACGTCGTCGTGGCGCTGCCGATCAGCGTCTTCAGGCCGAGCCGGTCGAGGTTGTCCGGGCTCACCTCCGCCGGTTCTTCCCGGACGGGCAGCTCGGTGACCGCGCCTTCCCGTGTCCGGCTGATGACGGCATCGACCGCCGCGGTCCGGTCGACCACCAGTCCGTCCCGGGACTCCCCGGAGAAGGTGATCTTCCCGTCGGCGAACGCCAGGCGCCCGTTTACCGGGGGACGGTCCACCGCGTCGGCGACGGTGCGGACGTAGAGGCCGACCGACTCATGGTCATACTCCGCGACCAACCGTTTGCCGGGATCGGAACCGTTCAGTTCCTCGGGGCGGATGGAGACCAGCGACAGGAACCGGGGGACCGGCGTGGCGGTCCGCATGAAATCGCTTCCGGATGATTCTGCCTCGGTACGGAACCCCACCCAGCCACCGACCGTGGCGGCATCGGGAACGAACGTGCGGTCCTTCGCCTGGATCGTCGCGGGGCGGGTGGCCAGGAACCGAGCTTCGCCCAGCGTGGGTGCGAGCTGGCTCCGGACGACATCCGGCTTGAGCACCGTGTCATGCAATCTGACTTCGGTACGGAAATGCTCGACCGCCAGGCCAGCGTCACGCACCGCTTGGTCCACGTCGATTCCCGATCCGTCGGCTTCGGGTTCCGTCACGAAGTCATCATCCCGGGCCACCACCCGGGCGTCGCGGGCCGGTACGGTCACGTCCTGCGTCCGGTCGAGCAGCTTCTGCCGTAGGGCCGGCCGGTTCAGGCGATACTGCAGCGGTGAAGGGTAATCGGCAAGCCCAAGCACGAACGGACGGATCGCATCGACCGGATCGTCACGGCCGGCGGTCATCGCGGTGCGAGCGGTCGCATCGGCATCGATCTCCAAGCCGAGCTCGGCCGCACTGAACGTATAAGTCCGGTCACCGTGCCGGAACCGCAGTTCGGTGATCGGCTTCGCCCGTTCGGCGATGGCCGCCGCGGCATCGGCCTGCGACGTGCCGCCGAGATTGACCTCGCCGACGGAAACGCCCGGCAGTACACGGTCGGCATACAGCAACTGACTCGCTCCGACGATCACGACGGCGAACAGCACCAAGCCGCGCAGGGCCCGGACGAACGGCCGGCCCCCTTGTCCGCTCATCGCCCGCCGCCCAGCAATTCCTTAAGTATCACCCGGGCCTGTTCGTCCCGGTCGGTATCGGCCTGGGAAGTGGTAAGGAGACGCACGATCAGACGATCCCCTTCCGATACCCCGGGAGCCTGTTCACGCGGCCATTCCACCGTCGTACCGTCCAGGGAGAGGACGATCCGCTGGTCGGAGACCGATACGACGACAGCTTGGCGATCATGCGGATTCATTGTAGTACGAGTGCCTGCTAAGGACATCTCAGTATACAAGTCTCCGGGACCTGCGGATACGTCCGGCTAGCGGAGTGCCGCTTCGTACACCGCCAGCGTCTCCCGGGCCGTCCGCTGCCAGGAGTATTTGGCAACCTGCGCGGCGCCGCGGCGCCGGAGCGTCCGCCGGAGGCCGGCATCGAACAACGCCCGCTCGACGACTTGCGCCACGTCCGCCGTATTATGGGGGTTGAAGAACACCGCCGCGTTGCCGAGGATCTCCGGCATCGGCGGTGCACTTGATGCCGCGACCGGAGTGCCGCACGCCATCGCCTCGAGCGGCGGCAGGCCGAATCCTTCGGCCAGGGAGGGAAACGCGAACGCGCGGGCCGCATTGTAGTACTTCGGCAGCTCGGCGTCATCCACGAACCCGGTACAAATCACGGAATCGGAAAGCCCCAACGAGCGGATGGTACCCGGGATGATCGGGAACGCCGGGTCGCGCTTGCCGACCAACACCAACTTGAGGTGGGAATGCCTCTTCCGAAGCACCGCGAACGCCTTGAGTAACCGCACCAGGTTCTTATGCTCCCGCCATTGTCCCGTATACATCACGAACGGATCCGCCAAGCCGTGCCCGCGGCGGAACGCGGTCATCGCGGCTTTCGGTAACGGCGTGAAACGGGAATCCACGGCCTCATAAATCACATGGACCTTACTGGGGTCTCCGGTGAAGTCGCGTTCGATCAACTGCCGTTGGTACTGCGAGATCGCAATCACCGCCCGACTCCGGGTCAGGCCGGCCTTCAGTACCCGGCGCATCGGCACCAGCTTCAGCTTGGACGCCCGGCTGCGCCCAGCGTACCGCAGCAGCGTGAGGTCGTGGATCGTCACCACGAACGGGCGGCGGTATCCAAGCGGCAGGTTGAAGTTGGTGAAGTGCATCAGGTCGAGGTCCGCCCGCGCCAGTTCACTCGAAAGCAGGAGCTGCTCGCGGAACGTGTAATGCGGGGTCCGGGTGGTCCGGACCTCAAAGCGGCGGCTCCGATGGGGGAAGGAGCCGGCATCCTCGGGGCGCATGAACACCACGAACGTGTGGCTGGCCCGGAGCCGGGCGAGGTTTTCGATCAGCTCACGGGTGTAGCGGGCCAGCCCCGCGGATCCGAGTCCGTAGAAACGGGCATCGATGCCGATCCGCTTGTCGCGCGGGCGGCCGCTCACGCCGTCCTCCGTCGCGGGAGGGCGGCAAGCACCAACGGCACCATAAAGACGATCGCCAGGTCGTTCTTGAGCACCGGCGTGTCTATCAGCCCATGGGCGAGGATCGCCGCGGCCATCGCCGCGGCGGGAACGACCCAACGGTCCCGGCGCCGCCACAACGCGACCGCCAAGGCCGCCAACAGACCGGCCAGGCCAGCCAGCGTCGCGAGTCCCCATTCCGTCCATGTGACCAGGAAGAGATTATGGGCATCCGGCGAGCGCGGCACGATGAACCGCCGACGGGCTTCGTCGCCGCCGACCCGCGCCCGGACCTCATCTTGGAAATGTTCAGGGCCGGATCCCAGCAATGGCCGTTCGCCGATGACTGCGGCGGCGGTCGTCCACAGGACGGGACGGGTCGAGAACCGATCGTCCCGCTCGATCGTGAGGAAGGCGGCGGCGAAGACGGCCACGCCGGCCAGGGCGACAAGCGCGAGTCGTTTCCGCCACGCCCGACTGCCGCGCAGAATGGCGATCACCAGCGCGCCGACGATCAACGCCAACACCCCGCCGCGCGACTGGCTGCCGGCCAAGAGCGTGGCGGCGGCGGCGAACGGTGCGAATCGTACGAACGGCGTCAGGCGGCCCGGCCATCCCAGGACCAGCAACGCCAACGGCACGGTCAGGTGGGCCACGAAGTTCGGGGACTGGAACGGCCCGGCCAGGCGGCCGTCATACGAAAGTGCCGATCCGGATGCCGCCAGTGCGAGCATCCACAAGGCGACGATCCCGATCGCGCCGATCGCGCCGAACAGCAGCGGGCGGGCGGACTCTTTCTGGAACACCGACCGGGCCGCAAGGAAGAATACCGCGGGCTCGAGGAAGAACGCGCGCCAGAGGCCGAGCGCCTGCTTCGGATCCGGAGCCAGGGCCGCTGCCAGCAACGCTCCGCCGACCCAAAGCGCCAGCCAGGGATCGAACGGGGAACGGCGCGGCCGGTAGCGCGGCCAGCGGCTGAGTACGCCGAGTACGACCGCTCCGAGCAGCAGCTCGAGCAAGGTCGTCGGCAGGCCGAGTGAACCGCGCACCTGGTAGAGCGGCAGGGCGGCGAGTATCAGTCCGATTCCCCATCCGGGCCGTTTCCGAGTGAGCAGGAACGCTCCAGCCAGTACCACGGCCACCGCAGCCCACCCGAGACCGGAAATCACGACGGTCTGTTCCGTCCCGATGAATTCGTTCATCGTGCGGCCCGGCCAGTGGGCAGCGTCACCGCGACCAGCAGCAGCCACGGCACGAGCAGGAACGGGTACAGGAGCACGTTGTTGAAGAAGGCGGCGGCAAGCAGGGCTACGGTGAACCAGAACAAGGCGGTCGTCAGCCAGGCGTTTTCGCCGGTACCCCGTCCTGCCCGCAGGAGTACGCGCAGGAGCTGGAAGCAGAAGACGAGGAATATGCCCACGCCGACGATACCGGTCGTCGCCCAGACGTTGAGAAACGAGTTGTCCGAGCCATGGCCGGAGTTCCGGCGCAGGGTCTTGCCGTCGACCCGCTCACGGTCGGCCAAGGCGAATCCGTACGCGTTGTATCCCACGCCGATGATCGGATGTTCCCGAGCGAGCTCGAAGCCCTTCCGGACGCTGGCGATCCGGGTGGATCCGGTCGGGTCACATTCCCGGTCAGTGCGTTCGTCACAAGCGAAGCCTTCGCTCGAATAGCGGGAGGTATCGGCAAGCGACGGAGCCGTCTCGAACCGGTCGGCGAGACGGGTGGGGATGAGCAGGGCAACGGCGAACACCATGGCGGCGGCGAAAGCGGCCAAACGGCGGCGCTTCCAAGCGATCGCCGGGATGGCGACGAGTCCTGCGAGCCACGCGCTGCGGGAATAGGTCAGATACAAGGCGGCCCAACTCAGGGCGAACAGCAGGAGGTACGCCCGGGCGACGATCCGATCGGGTCGGGAGCAGTACTTCGCGAGCGCGAACGCCATCGTGAGGACCACGAACACGCCGAACAGGTTGGGGTCATAGAAGGTGGAGAGGAGCCTGCCGATGTGCGGATCCCACCCTTCCGAGCGCATGAAGCCGAAGTGCGGAAAGCGCGCCAGAATCAGGAAGCCGAACCCGAGCAGCGCCACGGACGTGGCCGTGAACCACTCGTGCGTCGGAAGCCGGAACCGGTCGGCCTCGAAGCTGACGGCCCAGGCCAAGAAGAAAGCGGCCGCAAGCCGGGCGAGATAAGCGGCGGCGATCGCGATTTCCCGTGACTCGTACGCCGCTGCGTTCAGTAGCAGCGTGGCGGCCGCCCAGCCGAGGAACAGCGCGCTCCACTTCCATACGGCATGGTGTCGGACGAATCCGGCGAACACCCCCCACTTCCTGGCCACCGCCAAGCGCACGGCCAATGCCGCCGTCGTGGCCGCCAGCGTGAAATCGAGCGGGTTGGCCGCGGCGTTCATTCCGGCGAACGGACGCAACTGTACCGCCTCACCGGCGATCAGGGAGCCGAAGATGAGAACCAGGAGCATCGTCGGCCAGTTTCGGGAAGCCAGTCTGCGCATGGTTCCCATGATACTGGACTATCGGCCGGACGCCTGCGAAATCGCTTCCCGTACCCGCTCCGCCGTCCGGTCCCAGGAGAACCGTGCGGCCCGCGTGCGGCCGGCTTTTGCCAACCGGGTACGGCGCGGCGCGCTGCCGAGCAGCGCCCGAATGCCGTCACGGATCGAGCGGACCCGTTCCGGGTCGCAGTAATGCGCGGCGTCTCCGGCGATCTCGCGGAGCGCCGGAGTGTCGGAAACCAGCACCGGCAGCCCGGACCGCATCGCTTCCAGCACCGGCAACCCGAATCCTTCGTACCGGCTCGGGTAGCAGAAAGCAGTCGCGCCGGCGTAGAGCACCGGCAGGTCTGCGTCACTGACATCATCGAGCACCCGCGTGGCCGACGCGTGCTCGAGCGCCTTCTTGACCGGTGCGTGGCGCCACCCCCACCGACCGGCGATCACCAACTCCGTCGCCCCGCGCTGTTTCTTGGGAATCCCCTCGAACGCTTCGATCAGGGCGGCATGGTTCTTGCGCGGTTCGATCGTCCCGACGCTGAGCACGTAGCGTTCGGGCAGGCCGTGGCGCTTCCGGAACCGGAGGAGCGTATCCGCCGGGACTTTCCGGCCGAATGCCGGGCCGGCCGCCAGCGGAGCGACGGTGACCGGCGGCAGACGGCGGTAGCGCGCAGTGAGGTCGCTCGCCGTCGTCTCCGAGTTGACGACGACCGCGGCGGCCCGGCGAAGCGCGCCGCTAAGCAACGTCCGCTCCATCAAGCGTCCTTTGAGGCCCACTCCGGCCGCTTCCGAGAACGCGACAAGGTCATGTACGAAGAGCACGACCGGCTTCCGGACGAAGCGGGGCGTGAGGAAGCTGGTCGGTGCGAAGTAGAGGTCGCAGGCCGTGTTCACCGCGCGCGCCGTCCGGCGGTGCCAGGAAACTCCGCGGCCCGGCACGATCCGCCAGCGGCAGTTCTCCGGAAGCTTCCAGTCGAACCGACGGTCGGAGAAGAGCAGCCAGGTATCCTGCGGCGAGCCTGCGGCGAGCCGCAGGACCAGCTCCGCTGTCACCCGGCCCTTGCCGGCGCGCCGCTCCGGCGCGGCTTCCCGTACGTCCACTCCGATTACCATACGCTTTATTCTACGGCACCTTTGGGCGTCGCCACACGGACGTTGCCGAGCCCGAGCGCCCGGTAGTACACGCCGAGCGTTTTCTGGGCCGTCCGCTCCCAGCTGAACTGCTTCGCCCGCTCGTATCCGGCTTCGACCAGCCGTTCGCGGAGTTTCTCATCGCCGAGCACCCGCTCGATCGCCAGTCGCATTCCTTTCTCGTCGTCCGGGTCGAAGTAAAGCGCGGCGGTGCCGCCGACCTCGGGCATCGAGGACGTGTTCGAGGTGACCACCGGCGTTCCCGAGGCCATCGCTTCGAGCAGCGGGATGCCGAACCCTTCGTAGTGCGACGGAAAGGCGAACGCTTTCGCGCCGGCGTAGAGCGCCGGGAGTTCGTCGTCCGGCACGTAGCCCGTCAGCACCACGCGGTCTCCGAGCCCAAGCTTGTGAAGCAGCTGCTCCGTTTCCTCGAACAACCAGCCGTGTCCGCCGACCACCACGAGCTGTTCGTCCACCTTCCGGCGCAGGGCGGCGAACGCCAGCAGTAGCGTCTTCAGGTTCTTACGCGGCTCGAGCGTACCGACCGTGAGGACATACCCCCCTTCGATCCCGTACTTCTTGGCGATCCGGGAAATCCGTTCCGGCTCCGCCGGCCGGAAGAACCGCTCGTCCGCGGCCTCCGGCGTGACGGTGATCTTGGTCAGCGGACAGTTGAACGCTTCGGCGATCGTATCGCGGGTCGATTCGGATACCGCGATCACTTGCTGGGCGCGGGCGAGCGTTTCCGGGACGAACTGTTCCAGGTAGCGCAGGTTCTTCGGCTCGATATAGTCGGGGTGCTTCAGGAACGCGAGGTCGTGGACCGTCACCACGAACGGCTTCCGGGTGGGCGGTGCGACATGGTTCGTGAAGTGCCAGAGGTCGCACGGCGGACCGGGGAGGTCGGCGGTCGGCCAACCGACCGTCTTCCAGACCAGCTGCCAAGCCCGTCGCACGTTGCCGCTGAACGGGTACGTGCGGGCGTTCGTGGCGGCGCCGGCCACCGGCGAACCCCAGAGATGGTAACGGTTCTCCGGATCGAGCTTGGTCAACGCCCGGACGAGCTGGCGGATGTACATACCCGTGCCGCCGGTCGCACTTCGCGATTCCAGCCAACGGGTGTCGATACCGAAGGTATAGTCGCTCACGGGTCAGCTTCCGGCGAGAAGCTTACGATCGGCGTCCACCATCAACCTAATCAGTTCCTCGAAACCGGTCTTCGGCTTCCAGCCGAGCACCTTCTTGGCCTTCGAACAGTCGCCGACCAGATGGTCCACCTCGGCCGGGCGCAGGTGTTTCTCGTGGGTCACCACATAGTCCTGCCACTTGAGTCCCGCCTGGTCGAAGGCGATCTCGACGCACTCCTTCACCGAGTGGGTCTCGCCGGTCGCGATCACGTAGTCGTCGGCCCGGTCCTGTTGGAGCATCAGCCACATCGCCTCGACATAGTCCTTGGCATAGCCCCAGTCGCGTTCCGCGTCGAGGTTGCCGAGCTCGAGCTGTTCACGCATGCCGTGCTTGATCGCCGCCACGTGCCAGGTGATCTTCCGCGTCACGAATTCCAACCCGCGGCGCGGACTCTCGTGATTGAAGAGGATGCCGCTTGAGGCGTGAAGGTCGTAGGACTCCCGGTAGTTCACGGTGATGAAGTGGCCGTAGGCCTTGGCGACCCCGTACGGCGAGCGCGGATAGAACGGCGTCAGCTCCGTCTGCGGCACCTCGCGGACCTTGCCGAACATCTCGCTGGATGACGCCTGGTAGAAGCGCGCGTCGGGGCAGACCTCGCGCATCGCCTCAAGCATCCGGGTGACGCCGGTCCCGGTGAACTCCGAGGTCAGCACCGGCTGGGTCCACGAGGTGTGCACGAACGACATCGCGGCGAGGTTGTAGATCTCGTCCGGCTTGGCAGCACGCAACGCGTCACCAAGCGAACGCTGGTCAAGGAGGTCCCCTTGGTGGAGCGTGACTTTATCCCGCAGGTGTTCAACCCGTTCGAGCTTCTCGGTCGAGGAGCGGCGGACCATGCCATGCACGTCGTAACCCTTTTCCAGCAAAAACTCCGCCAGATAGGAGCCGTCCTGGCCGGAGATGCCGGTGATCAGCGCTCGTTTACGTGCTTTGGCCATTATCCTTTTGCCTCCAGTTTTCATACATTAGGTACACACGGTCACCTGAGTAACGTTACTTATGATACCAGCGCTCACGGATCACGCGGGCTTCTTAGCAATGAAGAGCTCTTCGCGCACGTTCAGCGCGCGACGCGTGACCTCGCGGCCGTATCCGTGTTCGACCGCGCGGAAGATGGTTATTTCGAAACCGGCCTTCGCCAACCTTTTCAGGTAATCGTCGCGGGAGTAGAGGCGAACATGATCGAACTGTCCATAGTAACGCTCGCGCTGTTTCGGTGTTTTCACCGAAGGATCTTCGATCGTCTGTTTGATGATCGGCGAGACCGGAGTCTGGAGAATAGCCCACCCTCCCGGCTTAAGCACCCGGAAGATCTCCCGGAGTGCCGCAGCATCGTCGGGAACATGTTCAAGCACGTGGTTGCAAAGCACGATGTCGAAGCTCGCATCGGGAAAATCCAGCGCGGTGACATCGAGATCCCGGGTTCCTTCCGGATATACGCCATGGTATCCCTCCGTAAACTTGTCACCTTTGACCTGTTCGACTCCCGGACAGGCATCGAGCCAAGCGGCGAGATTGGTGTCGGGCGCGACATGGAGCACGTTGGTTTGAGACGATCTGAGGTCGGTTTCCCGTTCAAGGTACAGATGGACCAGGCGCTCGCGATCATTGGACTTACAGTGCGGGCACAGCGCGTTCTCGCGGTAGCCGCCGCCGACGATCTGCTTTTCCCTCAGTACCGGCATGTCGTTTCCCGCCGGGTCCATTCGCCGCCAACGGCGGCCGCAGAACGAACAGCGATAGCGCAGCCCGGGATACAGGAGCCAGTAACGCACGCGACGCTTCAATTTTCTGGCCCACGCAGGGCGTTGTCGAGAATGTTTTCGTTCAGCCATCGGATTCGCGATAATAATGCATACTCATTGCCTTGCTTCCGCCAGCAGATCCGTTAGGGTCTGCTCGATCGGAATCGCCGGCTCCCAGCCGAGCGCGCGGAGCTTGGTCGCATCACCTTCCAGCTTCGGGATGTCCGCCGGCCGGAAACGATCCTGATCGACAACGACATTTATTGTAGCAGGCGACATTTCGAGCATCGCCTCGAGGAGGTCCTGCATGGTATGTGCTTCACCGGACGCGACGTTATACGTTTCGCCCGGCTCGCCGCGTTCCATCAGTGTCCGGTAGCCGGCCACGACATCCCGGACGTCGAGGTAATCCCGTGCGGCCGCGAGATTGCCGACCTTGAGCTCGCCGCCGCCCCGCCTTTCGATCTCCGCGATCTGCCGCGCGAAGCTCGGGAGCGCGAAGCCGCCACCCTGACCGGGTCCTGTGTGGGTGAAGGGCCGGGCGGTGATCACCGGCAGGCTCCGCCGCTTCCGGAGATGGTCGGCGAATTCCTCGCAGCGCGCCTTGCTCTCGCCATAGGGGTTGGCCGGATTGCGCGCCTCCGTCTCGGCGATCGGCTGGCGGTCTTCCGGTACGTCACCATAGACCTCGGCCGAGCTGACTAGCAGCACCCGCGGCGGTTTCGCGAGCCCGGCCGCGGCCTCGAGTACCGAGCGG
The DNA here is from genome assembly GCA_964525455.1 of uncultured Candidatus Saccharibacteria bacterium. Taxonomy (GTDB): domain Bacteria; phylum Patescibacteriota; class SICC01; order SICC01; family SICC01; genus JALYJZ01. The sequence continues at coordinate 18,144 of CAZGHP010000004.1, forward strand.
GTCGTGTCGAAGTTCCCGGCGACGGCCCCGGCCGGATCGTCCCAGGAACGCGAGACCGAGATCTCCGGGGCGGCGAGATGGAAGATGCCGTCCGGCTGTGCCGCCGTCACGACCGCCTCAGTGGCCGCTTCGTCGGTCAGGTCACAGACAACTTCTTCCACGCCTTCGGCTCCGAGCGAGCCGGGGCGGCGCACCAAGCCGATCACTTCATGCTTATCCGCGAGGAGTTGGCGAACCAGGTGCCGGCCGGCGAATCCGGCGGCACCGGTCACGAGATAGCGGCTCATGCGGGTACCGCGCTCACCTGAGCACCTCGCGGTACACGGCGGCCGTTTCCTTCGCGGTGCGCGCCCAAGAGAACCGCCTGGCCTGCTCCCGGCCCGCAGCCGTCAGTTCCTTTCGGAGCTTCGGCTCGTCGGCCAGCCGGACCAACGCATCGCCCAGCGCAGCCGCGTCGTCAGGGTCTACGGTCAGTGCCGCGTCGCCGGAGACTTCCGGCAATGAAGAAACGTTCGAGCAGACCACCGGCACGCGGGACGCCATCGCTTCCAGCACCGGGATGCCGAACCCCTCGAACTTCGACGGGAACACGAACGCTTCGGCTCCCTGGTACAGCGCGGGCAAATCCGGATCCGGTACGTAGCCGAGAAAGCTCACCCGGTCGGCGATACCGAGCTCACTAAGCAGCCGTTTGGTCTCGTCGAAGTACCAGCCCTGGCCACCGACGACGGCAAGCCGCAGGTCCAACCGGTCCTTCCGGGCCGCGTAGGCCTTGAACAGCGCCGCCAGGTTCTTGCGAGGCTCCAGCGTGCCGACCGCCAGGAAATACGGGTCGCGGATCCGGTAACGCTTCCGTACCTCCTTCCGTTCTGCGGCGGATACCCGCCGGAAGAACCGTTCATCGGCGGCAAGGTGCGTGACCGTAATCTTGTCCGCCGGCGTGCCGTACTGCTTCATGACCGCTTCCTTGGTCGCCTGGGAGATCGCCAGCACCCGCTGCGCGCCCGCGATCGTCCGCGGCAAGTATTTCCGGAGCCGTTTCAGTGTTTCCGCCTCGGTGTACTGCGGGTAGCGCTCGAAGGCAAGGTCGTAGACGGTGGTGACGTACGGGCGGCGCGTCGGCATGGTCGAATAGTTCGGGAAGTGCCAAAGGTCGGGTGAAGGGCCGAGGGTCCGGGGCGACGGCCAGCGCAGGAAGTGCCAGTAGTTCTCCATGCCCCACTGGAAGTAGCCGCTGAACTCATGATGCGTGGCGCCCTTCACCCGCCGCGGCGGTGCGGTGCCGAAAAGGTGGTAGGCGAGATCCAGGTCGGCCCGCGGGAGCGCCTCGATCAATGCCACCAGGTACTTGGCGACGCCGCTGTGTGCGCCGGCCAGCCAGCGGGTGTCGATCGCGACCGACCGGCGGGCGCTCATCGAGAAGTCCCCAGAGCCTTGCGGTATGCGGCGAGCGTCTCGCGTCCGGCACGCTGCCAAGTGAATTTCCGAACCCGGTTCGCCAGCGCGCGCTTCCTGGCTGCGGTCATCCGCTCGGCCCGGTCGATCGCCCGACGAATGTTTCGGGGGCTTTCCGGATGGCAGATCTCCGCGTGATTGCCAAGGTACTCTCGCCAAGGGCTTTCCGCAGTATGCACGACCGCACAGCCGGCGATCGCTGCCTGGAGCGATACTTGTCCAGTCGTCTCCGCCCAGCTCGGCAGTACATGAGTCTTGGCTGCAGCGAATGCGTCAGCCAGCTCGGCCTGGCTGATCGCCCCCAGGTACGTCACGGAGACTCCGGACCGGTCAGCTTCCACCCGGCATTGCCGCAGGTATTTCCGTCCCGAGGGGCTGAGCCCGCCGGCCAGCACCAGCCGCTCCCCACTGCCGCGGAGCGCCCGTACCAGATTAAGTTGGTTCTTGGTGTCGTGGATACGCGCTGCGCAGAGGATGAACCCTGGCTCGATGCCGAACGTGCGACGGAACCGTACCGCGCTGCCGCGGCCAAATGCTTTCGCATCCACGGCATTATGCACGATGTGTATATGTTTGCCGGGAATCCGATAGTGTCGTGCCAAGAATGCCGCTTCACGTTGCGAGGTGGGTAACAGTGCAGCTGCGGAACCAAGGAGTTTCCGGACCTGGAGCCATCGGGGAAGGCCGGTCACCCGCCGATGGCTCCAGGCGCTGAAAAGCACCATAGTGGCCTTCGAGCCGAGGACGGTGCGCGGAACGCTCCATCCTGGGTGGGAGAGGTTCCAAAGACCGTATGTGTCCCATTCAAATCCGAAAGGGGAGACGACGTACGGCACGCCACGAGTCTCGGCGTTGGCACCTTGGCGAAGGGCGTCCGGATGCTGGTCCTGCCAGATGTGAACCAGGTCTATGCCGCGCAGGGACGGGGTGAGCCGATCCGATATTGAGACGGTGTGCCCCGCCCGCCGTAGCTCGTCGGCGATTCGCTCCATCCGGATCGAGCCGCCCCCCATCCGGAGGTCGCGACTCCGAATCTGTTGAAACAGTATCCTCATGACGCTTTCGTCTGCTTCCGGAGCAATCCCCCGAGCTCCGTGAGCGTCTCTCGATCCACCGCCCGGAAGACCAGCAGGCCTATCAGGTAGGTCACGACTCCTGCGAAGAACGCCAGAACTGGCAGTTCCGCAAGTGGCATCATTACCGCGACCATCACCACTGCGGCAGCAAGTGCCCGTAGCGGTACGTTCGGAGACAGCGACAGACCAGTAAGCTTATGTGACCAATAGTAGTATCGGCTGATTAAGAAGATTTCCGAAATAAGAGTCGCGATGGCCGCGCCGAGGAATCCGTACATTGGAATCAACACAAGGTTCAAGACGATATTCAGCAGCAAGCTATAGACGCTGATCCGAAGCATCACTTTCTGCCTGTTAATGGCCAGCAACAGCGAACCAAGCGCCAATACGCTGAACGTGAGCGGCATGGCTCCCAGTACAATCCGGAGCGCGTCGGCCCCTGCCACAAACTCCTGCCCACCGACAACCTGCATCACGAACGGGGCAAGCGTCAGGCCCCCGGCCGCGATTCCCAGTCCACCGATGAACAAGATATTGAAACTCTTTTGCACAAACGTTCTGGCCTTTTCCATGCTTTCCTTGAGACGCCGGTTGAGAATCGGGAACGTGGAATTATTAAAGAACCCCGAAAAGACCACGAGCAGCTCGAACACCTTGAAGACCGCTCCGTAAATGCCGACGTCGGCGTTCGTCTTGAAGAACGAGAGGAGCAAGATGTCGACTCGGAAGTACAGCTGGATCGCGACCAACGCCAAACCGTAGGGCAAGGACTCCTTGAGCAAGCTCTTCCACAGCACGGTGTCCTTGAGAAGCATAAGCCGGGCGTACCGCCGAACGAACCAGCTCGACACCAAGAAGGTCATAAATGTCCCCAGCGTCGCCGTCGCGACTACGGCAAAGAAACCCAGATCAAGAGCGGCTACCGTGACTACGGCACCGAGAGCCACTAAGCGCCCGACCACATCGGCAAGCGCGGCATAACCCATCACCAGACGGGACTGGAAGACCGCCACCATCGCCGAATTCATCAATCCGAAGAGGTGCGATACACCCGCGATCAGGATGCCGACTTTCACATCTGGCTCATATGGCAACAACCACCCGACTGCCGCGGCGACCATGAGCACTACAGTGCCGAGCACCGCTCGCAACGCCAGGGTGTTTGAAAAGATCTCTTGTGTCCGGTTAAGATTCTTGCTGATTTCCCGGACGGAGATGGTAAACAGTCCCATGTCCGCGGCGATTCCGAAGATCGAAAGGTAGACAAGAACCAGGGTGAATTTTCCATACCCGTCCGCACCGAGATAACGGGTGAGAATCACCACTGAGGCCAGGCCCATCGCGATTACGAAGAACTTCGCGACAGACTGGACCGCTGTGTTCAGGGCGACATCATTGGTGGTGCTCCGATTCATACAGGCTTTATTGTATGCAATGGCCGTCCGGCCGGCATACGGGCGGGTTACCGCCGCGCGCGGCGGTCCCGTCTGTCGTCTTTCTTCTCCAGCACCAGAAAGTAATGCCCGGGGTTCATCAAGGCGTGATACTCCTTACGGATGTGGAAGCGCTCGCCAAGGACCCGTCTCAGCCGCCGCTTGCCGTATCCCCGCCGACCGACTTCCCAATAATGCTGGCCAGAATCCTCGAACCCAATCCGGGACAAGAAATAGGGGATGCGAATCGGCAGTCGCAGCGTCTTCCGCCATACGAATGGAATGCCGAGATTCAGAACCAGTTCTGCAGTCATGCCAAAATACGGCACCGAGATGACAGCATGACGACGGCTCACCCGGGCGATTTCGGCAAGTGCCTTTGGCACATCAGCAAACGGGATGTGCTCAAGGATTTCGAAGGCAAGGACCGTGTCGAAGCGGTTTTCCGGTAGCGGAAGTTCGCGGATATCCGCGATTACGTCTGGCTTCACGCGTTTGTCGAAGTCACAAGTGGTAACGTCGATACCGATTCGTGAAAGGTGGGCGGAGACCAGGCCGTTCCCCGGCCCGACCTCCAGTACACTCCTGGGCTTCAGCTCACGCGTCAAATCGATCTGGAAAAAGTAAGACGCGAAACGACCGAAGGTGTCGTAATAAGCCTCATTATAGACGTCTGCGGAAATCTGGACCTTGGGTCGCTGCGTGACCATGGACCTATCGTACCAGCCTGTCCGTGGCCGCTCCGCGCCACGCCACCAACGCTGCGACCAGCACCGCCGTCAGCAGGAGTCCCTGCGGCTGGCTCCAGAAAAAATGGTCGGTGAGCGACGTCAATGCGAACGCGGCGGCCACGGCGAACAGCATGAACTCGACCGAACGCTCCCGCCGGTCGCGGGCGGCGCTCCGATGGACGCTCCGGCCGAGCCGGATCACGAACCAAGCCAGGGCCGCGCCGCCCAGCACGCCGAGCTCGGAGACCGCCAACAGCGGTACGTTGTGTACCGGCTGGTACTGATAGGCCGGCCGGCCGGGGTCGAGCGCGTACCCGGCAAGCACGAAGTTCCCCGCGCCCACGCCGAGCGGCTGGTCGGCGATCATGTCGGCAGCCTGTCCGTAGCCCACGGCACGGTTGGTGAGACCGGTCTCCGTCGGCGATTCGAGCGAGGCACGGTGGGTCATCACCGGCGCCAGCGCCAGGCCGATGAGCAACACGGTGGTGGCGGCCAGGGCGGCGGCGGGCGGAAGGTAGCGCCAGCGTCGCCAGGAGAAGGATGCCACCAGCAATCCGCCGACCAGCGTCGTGAGGATCGCTGCCCGGGAGAACGTGACGAGCAGGCCGGCGCCAAGCAATGCCAGCAATAGCACGAAGCCGAGTTGCCGGAGCCGTGAGCGCTCCCCGTTCCGCCAGAACACCGCCGTACCCACCCAGAACGCGGCCAGGGACAGGTACGCCGCGAGGATGTTCGGGTGCGGCAGGCTGCCATACGCACGGATCTGCGGGCCGGTCTCCGTGGCGACCTTCGCGATGCCCGGTTTGTCCGGTGCAAGCCCGCTCTCACCGAGCCACCAAAGGCCGAGGTCGTGCCGGAGCAGGTACTGCGCGATACCCCACGCCGCCTGTATCGCGGCGGCGGCGGCGAACGTCCAGAGCGCAGCGTGCAGGAACGTACGGTTACGGAACTCGTGGGCCAGCATCGCGGTCAACAGGAATGCGATGACGAGGTGGGCCAGGCCGATTCCCGCCTGCATTCGCCACGGAGCCCAGAGGATCGCGATGGCCGCGAGCCCGAGCAGGCCGAGGAGCGGCAGTAGCCGGGAGAGGTCCGTCCGGAGCGCCGTCCGCCGGAGCGGATCCCGCAGCCGGACGAAGCCCCACGCCGCCGCGGTCGCCACGACGAGCCCTTCGACCAGATAGAAGACCGGCACGGCGAAGCTGTTGCGGACGCCGGCCACGTCCGCCCGTGCCTCCGAAAGGATCAGGACGCTGCCGATCGGCAGCAGGAAGATGATGGAGAGCAGCAATGCCCGAACCAGCCGTTCGGGAGCATTCGCGCCGAGACGTCGCCAAGCGTGCATTGTGTCCATTGTAAGCGCTTCCGCACGGCGACGCGGGCCGTGCCTATGCTTCGGTCTTCTTGATCATCACGCGCCGGTTGCCGCCCTCGCCGAGCGATTCGGTAGTGATGCCGGCTTCGTCGCGCAATTCGACATGTACCAGCCGTCGTTCATAGGATGTCATCGGCGGCAGCACCGTGAGCCGTCCGGTCCGTCGTACGTCCTCCGCCTTCCGGCGGGCGGTTTCCTTGAGTTGATCCTGCTGGCGGCTACGGTAGCCGTCGATGTCCACGATCGCGGTAGGCGAACCGCCGGCCCGTGACACCATCACGCGCACGATGTGCTGCAGCGAGCGGACACCTTCGCCCTTGTGACCGATCAGCGTGCCGGGATCATCGACTTCCACGATCTCAAGCAGCGGCGGGTCGTCCTCGCGTTGCTCGACGGTGGCGTCGATGCCCATCTTCGCAAGCAGTTCCGCGAGGAACTCCCGGGCCTGGGTAAGGGTCTTCGTCATCGCCGTTTCCCTTTGCGCCGTTGCTTCACCGTTACGGTCGCGCCCTTGCTGGCCTTGCTTCCTTTGGTCCGCCTGTCCTTCTTCCCGTTCTTCGCTTCGATCGGATCATCGGGGTTGGCCTCGTTCCAGTCCTCCGTGGCGACCGCTTTCTCCGCCGCCAACGGATGGCGTCGGATGATGTAGTGCTGCTGGGCGATCGTAAAGATCGTCGAACTCGCCCAGTAGAGCGGGAGCGCGGCCGGTAGCGTCACGGCGAACACCAGCGTCAGCAGCGGGAAGAGCATCATCAGCTGGCGGCTCATGCCCGGCATCTCCGCGCCGTTGGGCATGAGCATCCGTGTCTGCCAGAACATCACTGCCGCGGTAATCACCCCGAGGATGACGTTCGAGGGCTCGATGCCGGTGGTCGAAAGGTCCAGCACGCCGAGGAACATCGTGTCCACCATCTCCGGCCGCGGCACGAACGAGTAGAGGTGCTCAAAGGCGTTGCCAGCGATCACGTCCTTGATCGCGAAGAAGAGGACGATCAGGAAAGGAATCTGTACCAGCGTCGGCAAGCAGGAGGCCGCCGGATTCACGCCCTCTTTCTGGTAGAACGCCATCAGTTCCTTGGCGAGCTTCTCGCGGTCGCCCTTGTGCTTGGCCTGGAGCTTCTTGAGTTCCGGCTGGAGCGCCTGCATCCGCCGCTGCGCCTTGAAGGCCTTGGCGGAAAACGGCCCGACCGCGGCCCGGACTACCAACGTCACCACGATGATCGCGATGCCGAAATCGCCGGTCACGTCGTAGAGCCAGATCAGGGCGTTGAAGATGGGGTCGAAAAAGATGGCCTTAAGCAGTTCCATGGTTACCTCCTTATGGGATCAAAGCCTCCGGCGGCGCCGGGATGGCAACGGCTGATTCGTCTCATCGCGAGCCAGGTTCCGCGCCGCACGCCGAAACGTTCGACTGACTCGCGGGCATACTGCGAGCAGGTGGGGTGGAACCGGCACGTGCCGTACGGGCGCCGTCCCCGGAACCAGCCGTGGTCGGGCGAGAGCGTCCGTTGGTAGAGCGCGATCAGGCCGATGGCGGCCCGCTTCATGCCCGCTCCTTCGTCAGCGTGCCGAGCAAGTCGGTGATCTCGTCGCGCAGGACCGGCGACCCGGCATCCGCGGCGGCCCGCTTGGCCGAGACGACCAACTCCACCGCGCCGAGGCCGGGACCGGCGGCGCGCACGATCTCCTGCAGGCGCCGCCTGGTCCGGTTGCGGACGACCGCCTTCTGGCTCACGGCCTTTCCGACCACGAACCCGGCCTTGAAGCCGTCCGCGGGGCGCATCCGGATACTGACCAGCCGCCCGTGGGCCGCCCGTCCGTCCCGGAACACCCGGTCGAACTCGGCGGTGTCCTTCAGCCGGCGTGCGTGGGGAAGCATGGAAATCGTCAGTGTCGTCACGTTGCTACCGTGAGGCGTTTGCGTCCTTTGGCCCGGCGGCGCGCCAGCACTTGCTGGCCGTCCTTGGTCTGCATGCGCTTCCGGAACCCGTGTTTGCGTGCCCGGCGGCGCTTCGATGGCTGGTATGTTCGCTTAACCACCCGTCCAGTGTAACGCACCTTCCCGGGTGTAGTCAGCGGCACCGCGGAGGCCGTGCGGGTCGTGTATCCTAGGGACAGGATAGCTTCTGCTATCATGGCGAAGCGGAACTCGGAAACGTATTTAAATGGACCCCAAAAAAATTTGGCAGGCCGTTCTTGGTGAGCTCCAAGTCACGGTATCGCGCCCTAATTTCTCTACCTGGCTGAGGCACACGGAGCTATTGGATATTCGCGGCACTACCGCGCAGGTGCAGGTGCCGAGCGTGTTCGCGAAGGAGTGGCTGAAGCGCAAGTTCAGCGAGGACATCCTTTCCGCGCTCACGAAACATGCTCCCGAGGTGGCCAAACTCGAGTACAAGATCGGCCGCCTGGCAGCCGGGCCGACGGGAGCCGCACCGGCTGCGGCAGATGCCTCCGGAACGGGGCCGGAAGAGACGGCCGCGCCGCGGCGGCGTGCGGAGACCCTGCCGCCCCCGCACCAATTCCGCTGCATGTTCGAGAACTTCGTGGTCTCCGGATCGAACCAGCTCGCGCACGCCGCCGCCAGGGCCGTGGCGAAGAGCCCCGGGACCACCTACAATCCGCTCTTCATCTACGGGCCGGTCGGGCTCGGCAAGACCCACCTGATCCGGGCGATCGGTAACGAGATCCGCCAGACGACCGACAAGGAGGTACTCTACGTCACGGCCGAGAAGTTCACGAACGAGGTGATTTCTGCGATCCAGGCCAACAAGACGGCGCGGCTCAAGAACCGCTACCGCAAGGTGGACGTGCTGATGATCGACGACATCCAGTTCATGGCCGGAAAGGTCCAGACCCAGGAGGAATTCTTCCACACGTTCAATGCGCTCAGGGACGCGGACAAACAGATCGTCCTGACCTCGGATCGCCCGCCGAAGGCAATCGCGACGCTCGAGGAGCGGCTGATGAGCCGTCTTACGATGGGCATGATTGCCGACCTTGGGCCGCCCGAGCTTGAGACCCGGATCGCGATCCTCCAGACCAAGGCGAAAGAGCGGGGCTACGACGCCTCAGACGAGGTGTTGGAGTTCATCGCCAAGGCGTTCCAGCGGAATATCCGCGAGCTGGAAGGTGCGCTGATCCGCGTGGCCGCCAACGCGGAGCTGATCGGGGAGCCGCTGTCATTGGAGCTCACGGAGCGGGTGCTCGGTTCCATGTTGACCTCCCGGCAACATCGGAAGATCTCCAGCGACCAGGTGCTCGAGGCCGTGGCGAAATTCTACGACATCAGCATCGACGACATGAAAGGGCCGAAGCGGGTGCGGGAAATCGTGCGGCCGCGGCAGATGGTCATGTACCTCCTTCGCCAGGAGTCGAACCTTTCGTACCCTAAGATCGGCCGCGAGCTTGGCGGCCGTGATCACACCACTGTGATCCACGCGGTCGACAAGATCGGCCACGAGACTGAGATCAACGAGCCGCTTCGTCACGAACTCAGCTTGATCAAGGAACGGCTTTACGGCTAACTTTCCCCGATTCGTGCCTGTGACTGTGGACAGATATGTGGAAAAGTACGTGTGTCGGCTGGGTATGAACCGGCTGGAGCTGGGTTGCGGTTGGGTATAATTTGCCGCTTTAATGGGTTCGCCACGGAGGCTCGCCGGATTTTCTACATTCCATCCCCTGGGGGTGGGGACGTATATTCGTTATGATAAAGATACTTTCGGTTCGTTTCCCCATTTCCACAGGGCCTACTCCAACTACTAGTTATATCTAAAGATAATCTAACCAGGCTGTGTATGAACCGACCCACACCCGACCGACCATGAAACTCGTTACCACCCAAGACCAGCTCGCCAAAGCACTTTCTTCCGTCAGCCGGATGATTAACCCACGCGGCACCCTCTCGGTACTGGCGAATGTGTTGCTTGAGACCAAGGATGGACGCCTTCGTGTTTCCGCGACCAATCTTGAACTCGGCATCGACTATTCAATCGGTGCGAAGATCGAGCAAGAGGGATCGACCACCGTCCCGGCACGGCTGTTGACCGACTATGTGAACAACCTGGGCGAAGAAAAGATCGAACTCTCAACCAAAGACCAGACGCTGGTCATCAAAAGCACCGGTGCCCAATCGACGATCAATGGCATCTCCGCCACGGAATTCCCGGTAATCCCGGAGGTAACGGAGGGCAAGTCGGTAACGGTCTCGGCCGCGGGCATCAAGGACATTATCCAAAAGGTCGCGATCGCCGCATCTACCGACGACACCCGGCCGATCCTTTCAGGAGTGCTATTCCATTTCAAGGATCCCGAACTGAGGGTGGCGGCCACGGACAGCTACCGGCTCGCGGAGCTCTCGATGCGGTTCGAGAAGTCGGCACTCGAAGAGCTCAAGGTGGTGGTACCGGCCAGGGCCCTGACCGAACTCGGCCGGATCGTCGAAGCCGAGGAAGTCACCATCCGGACCGCCGAGAACCAGGTGCAGTTCGAGACGGAGCACGTGCGGCTGGTCAGCCGGCTCCTCGAGGGCGAATTCCCGAAGTATGACCAGATCATCCCAGAGAAACTCACGACCAAGGCGAGCGTGCGGCGCGACGACCTGATGAAGAAGATCCGGATCGCGTCGCTGTTCTCGGAAGACGCGGGCTTCGGCGTGAAGCTGACGTTCGCAGCGCCGGGCAAGGTCGAGGTAGCGGCGGAAACGGCACAGGTCGGCGATTCGCACAGCTCGCTTTCCGGGAAGGTATCGGGACCGGAGAACGCGGTGGCGTTCAACGCGCGCTACCTCCTGGACGGCCTGAATGCCGTGGGTGGCGAGACCGTCACCATTGAGAGCGACGGCAAGCTCAATCCCTGCGTAATCCGCGGCAAAGCCAAGGATTACCTCTATGTCGTGATGCCGCTCCGGGTGTGACCCTGCTTCTCCGGGTAAGATAAGGGCATGGCCTTACTGTTGGAGAAGCTCGTCCTCCATGACTTCCGCTGCTACCGGAAGGCGTCATTCGGATGGGAAGCACGGACGGTGATCGTCGGACCGAACGCGTCCGGGAAGACCAACCTGCTCGAGGCGGCGTTCCTCTTCGCGTCCGGCAAGAGTTTCCGGGCCGGCCGGGAGGCCGAGATGGTGCGTTGGGGTGAACCGGCAGCGCGGGTTGAGGCGGCGTTCAAGGGGGAGCGCACGAACCACCGTGCCGCGGTCACGCTGGATGCCTCCGCCCGCGTGATCAAGAAATCGCTCGAACTCGACGGCAAGGCGCGGCCGACCAAGGAACTCCGCCGCCGGTTCCCGATGGTATTGTTCTCGGCCGACGACATCCGGCTGGTGGACGGATCTCCGGGCCGCCGCCGCCGGACGCTCGACCTGGCGGTCGGACAGGGATCGGTGGCATACCAACAGGCGCTGTCTTCCTATAACCGCGCGCTGGCCTCGCGAAACCGGCTGCTTGAACAGATCGCGGCGCGGGAAGCGACGGAAGCCGAACTGGACGCGTGGGATGCTCCGCTCGCCGAAGCGGGTGCGGCGGTCATCGAAGGACGCACACGCTTCTTCGCGGATTCCGCGGACAGGCTCACTGCGGCCTACGCCGCCCTCACCGCGGCGTCCGGCGACGTACACGGCCGGCTGGCGGTAGCGCATGAACCGGGTGCTCCGGACTTCGCGGCAGCGCTGTCCGCGCGCCGCGCCCAGGACATCGCGGTCGGCACGACGACGACCGGACCGCACCGTGACGACTGGACGCTGCTCCTGGACGGCCGTGGACTGGCGTCGTTCGGTTCCGGGGGAGAGTTCAGGAGCGCTGCCCTGGCCTGGCGGTTGGCCGAAGCCGCCTGGCTCGCGCAGCGGACGGACGTGCAGCCGATCCTGCTGCTCGACGACGTCTTCTCCGAGCTCGACGCCGCCCGGTCGGAGTCGCTCCAGGCGGCGCTCCCGGACGGCCAGACCGTCATTACGACCCCCGAAGCGGCAGCGGTGCCGGAATCACTTCGTCGCGAGGCGAAGGTAATCACGATCGACCCCGAGGCGTCCCGTGTTTAGGACCGTCGGCGACTTGCTCCCGGACCGGCTGGGCCGACTCCGGATCCGCGGGCCGGTGGAGGCGAGTGCCGTCTGTCGCGCCTGTGATGCCGCGCTCGGCGAGGTGTTCGACCGCGGCGTACCGATGCGGGCGCTTTCGTTCCGGGCCGGCACGGTGACGGTGGCCGTGATCAGCCCGGCGTGGTCGCATGAACTCACGGCCGCGGCCGACGACGTCATGCAAGACGCCAACCGGAAGATCGGCAAGGACGTGGTGAATCGCCTGAAGACCCGGGTCGCACCGGCGTTGGCCCGCGGCGAAGAACAGGTCCGCGGAGAGTAGCGGCCCGCGGACCGGACCGGGGCTCAGAGCCGCTTGAACTGGTCGACATCAAGCACGAAGACGGTGGCGCCGCCGACCGCGACCTCGACCGGATCGGCCATATAGAAATCTCCCGGACCGCCCATGGTGGGCGTCGGCGTCAGGGTCTCCTTATGGCTCTTGGCGCTCGTACCGACGATCTTAAGCACCGCGCCCACCTGTTTCGGCTCGGTGCCGACCAGGATGATCGCATTCTTCTCTTTGAGGAACCCGCCGACCGAATCGATCCGGGTCGCCCGGAAGTCTTCCTTGGTCAATGCGGAGACCGTCTTCTCCGCGTCGTCCTTGTTGACGATGGCGAGCACGAGCTTCATGGCTTTAGGGTACCGGGGGAGCCGCAGCGGGGCAATTAATAAACTTCCCGTTCTTCTGCCACGAACCGTAACACGTATGTTCCAGATGCTTGACCGATGCCCCTCAGCCAAGATTCCACATACGGTCGCTGCTTAGCGATTGCTTCGCTCGCCTCTTGTCCGGGCCCGACGTACACCGTTGCCTTTATGGACACCTTATTGTCTCTGATCGGACCGTCGAGGGCTAAGCTCCAGTAGGGACCGCTCTGCGGAAGCGCTCGGACCGCTGGAAACCGCTCAGACAGTTCGACCGTCCCGTCGTCGTGATCGTGATCCGGCTCCAAGGCTTCGCGGGGAATCGGTGTGGGCGAAGGGGTGGATGTCTCGGAAGGCTTCGGCGAAGGAGTGGGCTCAGGGTTAGAAGGGTTAACGTTTGAAACCAACACCACGGCGGCAGTAATGAAGATCATCACTACGCCTACGCCTAGCAAGAGAAGCCGGCGGCGGTTCATTACCCTCCTTTCGGGAAGTCGTAATGCCAGTGCCCGTTTCCAGGACAGACTTCACCGTTATTGCTTCCACCATATTTACTAACCACGCGTTCGACCGCCGAGATATTCTGGGTGGTACAGGTAAGGTCGACTGCTTCGCCGGTGTAATGGTTGGATCCCGGAGAGCTATGGCATTTGTCAGTGATGTTGCTAAGACCAACTTTTGTTTCATCCGAAGCCTCAATGAGAAACTTCAAGATCGCCGGATTGACGTCCACGTCCTTTGGGCCGCCATGGCTCGTACATGTCATCTGAAATTTCCTCCCAGAGGCTGCACGTTCAAGCTGTTCGATGGTGTCGCCTGTGGAACTCTTATAGTCCTGGACGATTTTTCCGGATTCGATGCGCTGAAGGATTTTTTGAGCCAGCTCCTGGACGTTTCCGGAAACGGTTCCTCCCTCGTCTTCCGGACACTCAGGCCCGCCACCGCCGTTCCCTCCGGCATCGACAGCGTCGCTTACAACCTGAGCCATGGTGTCGTAGCCGGCGGGGGTGGGGTGGACGCCATCACCACCGAGATTGATTCCCTCGCCCTGTGTTTTGATTGGCGTTACGTCGGTGAGACCATCAATCGCATTATTCTCGGCGCTGTAATCATTCGCCGTTGCAAAAATCTTGACCCAATAGATGGTAGCCGAACCATTTTCCTTTTTAATTTCCTCGACCATGTCTTCTGCATCTCCGGCGAATCCGCTCGACTTGTTCGTTCCGAGCTCCACGACAACTGCAGAAGCATCCTTAAGCGCTTGGGGGGCTCCTTTGACTACGTCGATGCCAGCAGGAAGCGCCCGTCCCCCCTCGGCGTTCACGGTGAAGCGGGCGGGCAACTTATCCTTTATGCCCACCCCTAGAGAGTCGCCAACCAGGTAGACGGGCCCATCCGCTCCACCTCCGCCAGCATCGGAAACACACTCCTCTTCATTGCCTCCACCCATGAGGGCCGCCGCGAGGGCGATCGGGGCGATGATGAGCAACAGTAGTATGCCAAGTATTAAGGCACCGATGCCAATCCATTTACCCACGGCTGCACTCCCCGTTAGCCTTCGGTGTTACCCGGACGTGGAAGTGATCCTCGTGGTTCGGCCACGACATCATCACACCGGACAGCCCTTCCTGGCCGGCGTATCCATTGACCGGGGCATGGACGGAAGTGTCGTTAAAGAAGATATACTCGATGTTCTTAGTGGAGAACCATAGCTTGCCGTATTCCACGCCGCCGCTCCTGGTGTAAGAGCCAAGATCCATGTTGCCAGCGGTCGAGGTGTAAATGTCCACATCTTCTCCGGTCGAATGAGAGTCGTGTCCGGGAGCGTTAAGGTCACCGATGAACACGGTATCCCCGGGATGTTGCTGCTTCCAGGCCTTGGAGGTCGCGGCGACGAGCTGTACCAAGCATTTGGATCCGGTCAGGTTGCTGGCAGAGGCGTAGGCGCTCCAATATTCGCTCGTAGGGGGGAGCTGGTAGCAGCCTCCCGGCGCAGAGCCGGAGCCACAGGGAACCTCTTTGATTTCAATGTCGCTGATATCCGGGAGACCAGCGATCGGTCCGCTCTCGGCGACCTCTTCGCCGCCCCCCCCGCCTGACCCGGCGATGCCAGCCACGGCGATTCCGACAAGGAATACGAGCAGGAAGACCACCGCCACCACCGCTATAGCAATCCAGGCCCAAGGATTCGCGAACAGTGCTGCGACACGCGCCGCTTTGGCCGCTTTTTCAGCCGTCTTGGCAGCTTGGCCTACCCCATTTTGTTCGTCAGGCATTATTCCTCCGAGGAAGATCGGTCATATCCACCCGGATTATTTCCGTATCCGTAACAAGAATAAGTTTCTGGCCTAGCAGCCTGAGAGCCCGAACTTCATCACCGAAGGCAGCGAGCTCCACGACCGATCCTTCTGAATCGACTCTCCAGAGGCGATCTGCAAGCGGTCTCGGATTTGTCAGATAGTCTGCACCTACCGATTCTGCCGATGCGACAAGGAACGTACCATCTGTCAGCCAAGCACCCTTATTAGCAAATCCTGGCAGCTTGGTTTCTTGAATCTTGCCCGAATCAGAATCCAACATACTCAGGATCGGGAGGCTGTCTTTTACCTGGGTTATAGCCATGCGTTTGCTCTCATTGTTCCAACGGGCCGAGATGACGTTTGCTGCCCCGGTTTCCACGAGCTTCCCGCTTGTCATTTCCACGACCCTCAGGTTGCCCCCCTCTGCGGATACGTCCGCCTTTTCATACACTGCTATACGCGAACTGTCCGGCGACCAAGCGAAGGCGCTCCCCAGTGGTTTGGTGGCAAGGCGCCGAAACGTTCGCGTGTCGGAATCAAAGATGTGGGGCAGGTTTGCCTTGCCGTAGGTGTACGCGAAGCGTCGGTTGTCAGGAGCCCACTCTACATCATGAATCTCTTTATTGATTTCACTGAGCTTTCCATCTCGCAGAAGTGCCGTCCGATTGCCGTGAGCCTTGACGACAGCCCGCGAACCGTCCGGCGACCAGCTGACGCGCTCGATATAAAGGAATTCCTGCGGGGTCAGGGCGGCAAAATTTTCTCCAGCAACGTCCATCGAACCGAGGGCTGTACGCCGGTACGTAGCGAACACCAAGCGTCCCTTGGTGGTGACACTGGGCAGGTCGACCTGGAACGGCAAGTCTCGCGCTTCGACCTTCTCTATGTTCGATGAAGGAATTAACGTGGGGCTTGGGCCGGGCGCTGTAGGATCCACGGAGTCTCCCCGGGAAGAAATGAAGGCAATGATCAGCAAGAAGCTGAGGATAATTCCCGCCGCAATAATTACTTGTTTTTGTGAGAACTTCATTCCAGCTCCACTATCTTTCCTTTGACGAGTGTAGCGGCGCCGTGCCCGTTCGAAGTCGGGCTAGTCCGGATTCCGCGCTCCTCGAGGCAGGCCCGGAACCGGTCACTGGCCGCGCCGGTCATAACTAAGTCTAATGCGTTTGGCTCGGTAACGGATGTCGCGAAATGGTCCAGTGGCAGGAAGGGCTTGTCGTCGTTATAGCATGGGATCATGATCGCTTTACCTTCGGTACCCTTGCTGTGGTCATAGTAAAGCGGAACGTCTGCCACGTTCACGGAGCCGCCTTCGTGCTGGGAGGTCTGGGGGATGGCCCCGCCGCCGGTGAACTTCTTGCCGGTCCGGTCTTCAGTCACTTCATAGCCAGTAGGGGTGCCGCCCTTGAGACAGAACCTGCCGTGGGCACCACCACAGTTCGACCCGTTAATGCCGCCCTGGCCGGGATCGTAATACGTTACCTTGAATTCCACGTCTCCCACTTCGGTGAAACTCTCATCCTCTCCACCTTCGCCACCGCCACCGGTGCCAGCCAATGCCGCGGCTACCAGCAGGACCGGGATCATCACCAGGCTTGCCAAAAACACGCCCCCTCCGAGGATCAGCCACGGCGCGCTACTCGACTTCCCCGCCATTATTCCTCCTTCGTCCGGAGGCCGGCGTTCTCAAGCTCCTCGAGCTGCTGCGGGTTGGTGGTGATGATCTGGTCCTCGGCGTAGCTCGCCAGCACCTTGATCGCCACGTGGTTGAGCCCGGCGAAGAACAGTCCCTCGCCGACTTCGCTTTCCAGCAACAGGAGCTTCTCACCCTCGGTGAGGTTGAAGGTGTCCGCCACCAGGTCGATCGAGGCCGGCGATTGCCGGAGCAGGAGCTGGAGCGAGGAGTTGGTCACGATCGCCTTGCCGTAGCTGGAATTCAGGAAGTCTTCCACGTCCTGCGTCACCGTGGTCAGGCCCAGGTAGTACTTCCGGGCGCGCTTCGCCAGCGAGAACAGGAACTTCGCCGAATCCTCGTGGCCCATCATCTGCCAGGCCTCGTCGATCACCATCAGGCGCCGCTTCCGGTCCTTCCGGATCAGGTTCCAGATATGGTTCAGGATCATGTACATCGCGATCGGCCGGAGCGAGTCCTCGAGGTCGCGGATCGAGAAGGTCAGGAAGTGGTTGTCGAGCGACACGTTGCTCGGCTTGTTGAGCAGTCCCGAGAACGAACCGCTCACGAACTTCTGGAGTTTCGCGGCGATTCCTTCGGCACCCTGCATGTTGGTGAGCACGTCATAGAAATCGGTAAGCGTCGGCGGCACGTTCTTATGGGTCGCGACGTCGGTGGTGATGTCGCGGAGGGCGTAGGTCTCGAACAGCGCCCGGTCGATCAGTGCGTCCTGTTCCGGCGTGAGGGAGCCGGCCATCAGCGCGATCAGGCCGTGCAGGTTGGTGATTGCCGACCGCAGGATCGCTTCGCCGTCGGTCTCGTCGCCGATCGCGGGCGGGAGGTCGAACGGGTTGATGTTGTGCTCGGAGTTGAGCGAGACGTTCACGTACCGCCCGCCGACCGCGGCCGTCAGCGCCTGGTACTCGTTCTCGGGGTCGATCACGATCGCTTCCGTGCCGAACATCAACGAACGCAGGAGTTCCAGTTTCACGGCGTAGCTCTTGCCACCGCCGGACTTGGCGAACATCACCATGTTGGCGTTCTCCAGCGTGAACCGGTCGAAGAGGATCAACCCGTTGTTGTGACGGTTGACGCCATGGAGGATGCCGTCGGACTGGGTCAGCTCGGAGCTCGTGAACGGGAACGTCGTGGAGAGGGAATCGGTGTCCATGTTCCGCGTCACGCGGAGCTCGTCCGTACCGCTGGGCAGCGAACTGTTGAACCCCTGTTCCATCTGGAGGTTCGCGTACTTCGTGAACACGAGTTTGCCGTTCAGGGTGGACTCAAGCTGTTTGGTGAGCCGGTCCAGCTCGTCCTTCGACTTCGCGTAGAGCGTGAAGTAGAGGGCGTACTGGAAGAACTTCTCCTCGCCGCGCTGCAGCCGGTCGCGGAGCTCTTCGGCGTCGCCGAGCGCCGTCTCCAGCTCCGGATCGCGGACCTTGCCTTTCTCACGGTTGAGCTGCCAGGCGGATTCCATCTGCCCGACCTTCTTGCGGAGGTTCTGCATGATCTCCTTGGTCTCTACGGGGTAGATGAACATCGAGATATCCATCGTCACGTCGTAGTTGATCACCGGTGAGAGCCAGTTGGTGTTGATGTAGCGCGGATAGGTGAAGACGAAGAGCGTCCGCACGAAGTAGTCTTCGAGCTTGAGGTAGTTGAAGGTGATCTCCATCGCCGCGGGGGCGATCAGGTCCTTGATCGTCGAGATGCCTTCTTCGTAGACGCGTTTGGCCTCCTCGAACTGCTGCGCCTCGGCCTGCTGCTGGGTGCGTTGCGTCTGCGAGTTCTTGCTCTGTTTCCAGGCGAAGAAGCGCTCGAGGAAGCCGAGCCGTTCCGGGCGGACCGTGCGTCCCAGGGCTTGCGGCTGTGCCGGTTGCTGCGGTTGCTGCGGCTGGTCAGCCATTGCCGTCTCCTTGCTGGTCCGTCGCCGATGGTTGGGCAGCCGGGGCCGGGGCCGGGGTCTCCGGCTCCGCGCCCTTGTTCGGTCCCCGGACGGTCGCGGACGTCAGTTCGTCGATGTTGATCAGGCGCTGTTTGGTAGCCGTTTGCGGGTTGTAGACGCTGTAGAACAGTTCGACCAGCTCTTCCGAGTTCAGCTGTGCCGCGCGGACGCCGAGGCCGCCGAGGCCGGAAGCCACCGATTCCACCCGCTGCAGCAACTGGCCGCGGTAGCTCTGGAACGACGCCTCCCGTTTGGCTTGGTCCCCGCTGGGCTGCGACTTGGTCGCGAACAGCTTGGAAAGCCCCTTCACCGGCTCGGTCGCCGGCGGGAAGTACGGCACCACCACGTAGAACCGCTTGTCCATGATGTTGGTCACCGAGATCAAGCGCGAGATGAACTCGCCGTACTCGAGCGTCTGGAGCTTCACCAGTTCCACTTGCTGGTTCTCGGCCCGCTTCTTCAGCTTGTCGAGGTAGTAGTCGAGGTCGAGCCGCCGCGAATGGATCAGGATCTGGATCGGGAAGTTCAGGGAGTTCAAGAACCGCTGGTAGGCGTAGATCATCGCCTCCTGTTCGTCGCTGGACTTAAGCGCGAAGTTGACCGCGCTGGTCATCAGCACCGCGCGGAGCGAGCCGTCCTTGAGGACGATGACGCCATCCTTGATCTCGGAAAGGTTGAGATACGCTTGGGTGGAGGCCGCTTCCTGCTTGCGCTGTTGTTCCGATTTGTTCTGCTGTGCCATGGTCAGGCTCCTTGTCCGCTCGGTTTGGGGGCGATGTCGCGCCGCGGAGCCCGTTTGGGGGACCCTTCGCTAAGCACGCGGTCGAGGTCGGCGCTGGCGCGGTCGGAACCGGCGCCCTCTTCCTCGCGCTCCAGGATGTCCGTGGGTTCCTCGGTCTGGGCCATGAAGATGTTCAGTTTGGGCTTGGCTTCCGCATCACTGGTGATCCGGCCGGCCGTCTCCGCGGCGTCCAGATCGCTCCAGCCGCGCGCATCCACCACGTGGGCCAGTCGGGCCAGCTTGGACCGGACCTCCTCGTCGCTGGGCTCGTCCTGTGCCACCGTGGGCGCGACCTGTTCGTCTTCCAGCTTGATTTCCCCGAGGCTGGGCAGGCGCCGCCAGGCGCGTTGCGACGGCCGCGTGTAGAAGGCGGTGAACGAGGTGATGAACTTCGCGAACGTCTGGTCGTTCGGATGGATGAACACGAATGCGCCGGCGACGATCCACGTGAACGCGGCGATGATGAAGAACGCGGCCGGGGAGACCGTGTAGACCGTGCTGAACATCACGAACGTGACCAGGCCCGCCGCGAGCAGGTAGAGGAACTGCTTGAGCGTGAACGGCCCGAGGATCTTGTCCTCAAGTTCGACGTTCTGGGGGATTTTGTAGCTGCTGGCCATGTTGGTTTTGGAATACGCTATCCGCGAAAATTAACTAAGATTAACACTTTTTAGTGGAAATGTCAATGGTTTACGTGAATCGCCGGAACCCTCGGCGAAGCGCTTCTGGATTCCGGTCCGAAAGCTCCACGGCATCCCTGGCTTCTGGTCGCAGGGTACCGCGGACAGCGGCAATCGCTTCGCGCCGGGTGTCGGAAGCCGCCACCCGGTTGGTCGGGTCCATGATCGCGCTGAGGGCTGCCACGTTAGAGCGGTCGTGGACGGTATCGCGGAAGGAGCCCAATGCGCCCGGAGTCGCGCGGCGCCCGAACTCGCTTCCCGGCTCGACGGACCTCCAGAAATCGGGTACGTAGGACTTCTGGTCGTCCGCCGAAGCACTAGCCAGAGCCACGCCAACCCGCTCCATGTCGATGTGTTGTTCCTCGATCGGGCCGCCCCGGTAGGTCTTCCGGACCGCCGACATCAGCGGGTCGTATTTACCCATCGCTTCTTGGTACCCGTAGCCGGCGTAACGCGGCAGCATATTCCACTCAAGGAATCCGGACTGGGCCAATCCCTTCACGGCCGCCCGTTCACCTACATGGTTGGAAGCCATCCGTTGCTCTTCCAAGGAGGCATCGCCATATCTAGTATGGATATCGCCGATTAACGCCTGTTCGTCTGCCGAGAGGTTGGACTTTTGGCTCATGCCGTGCCCGACCATCCGCATGAAGTTCGCCTCGTTCATGCCACCGAGCATCGCGCGCTTGAGCTGTTTGTCGACCTGGTCGTTGAGGATCGGTTGAGCCTGTCCGGCGTCGAATCCGGTAATCGAAGTCGCTACGCCTCCGCCCCCGAGTGCCTCGTTAAGACGCACCAATCCAGTAGCCGCTTCTTCCTGAGCACGCTCCTCCTGTCCGGACTTGCGAAGCTGATGTGCCGCCTTGCCTTGTCGGATCCGCTCTCCTAGCGTGTGGCCACCGCCGGTCGGCAACATGGTCGCCGCTCCCAGCCCGCCCTTGGCGCCGATCCCGCCCGCCCGCTTACCCTGCCCGGCCGCCATGCTGGCGATCCGTCCGCCGAGCGCGAGCGGCACCGCCACCGCGGTGATTACCACGCCGGCAAAGAACAGCGCCTGGATGATCGCGGTCGCGCCGGAACGTCCGGTGTCGGTACCGGTAAGTATCGCCTCAAGCATCAGCGAGCCGATGTACAGCAGCAGGAACGCGATCGGAGCCAGGTAGACCCAGCGGATGTACGTCTGCAGCAGGCTTTTCGACTCGCCGCGGGTGAAC
The DNA here is from genome assembly GCA_964525455.1 of uncultured Candidatus Saccharibacteria bacterium. Lineage (GTDB taxonomy): Bacteria > Patescibacteriota > SICC01 > SICC01 > SICC01 > JALYJZ01. The sequence continues at coordinate 39,539 of CAZGHP010000004.1, forward strand.
GGGAGGACGAGGAAGAGGAACAGCACTGGCGACAGTACGGCGAGCACCCATATCACCACGATCCGGATGATAAAGAAGAACAGGAGGATCACCAACGCCACGAGGATGATGATCGAAGCCAGCAGGAGCACGACGCCTTCGCCGAAGCCGTCCGCCAGGCCGCTGGCGAATCCGCTGCCCACGCCCGACCATGACTCGATCATCTGTTTGGTCTGTTCCGCGAACGGCTGGCTCAAGACGAGCGCGGTGTTCGCGAGGATGTTCGCGAAGAGGAAGCTGAAGTTCACCGCCAGCACCGAGAACACGAGGAGCGGCAGGAGACCGCGGACGTTGTACTTCTGCGGATCGACCCGGATGATGGATGTCAGCGCCAGGCCGCTCAGGACGAGGACGAAGAGCAGGTTCACGATGTCGCGGACGATCTTCCATCCCTCCGCCAGGCCCTGGTTCTTGCCGAGGTCGCCGACGTCCATCGCCCAAAGGAGCGCGTCGGTCACGCTGCCGGCCAGGCTGGAGACGACTTCCGCGAGCTTGGCGAGCGCCTGGGCGAACGGGTCGTCGGACGCACGTTCCAGCAGGCTGGTCTGCTCCACGTCCGTGGTGATGCCGCCTTCCTTGGCCCATTCGATGCCCTCGGCGTCCGAGCGCGCCTTCAGGAATTCGCCGAGCGCGCTCTTGTGGAAGTCGACGAGGTTACAGACTTTGTTCGCCGGCTCGATGCCGTCGCCCGCCGGGCCGTCGATCACGTACCCGAACCCGCCGCCGTTACCGGGGTCGTTGCGGAAGACGAAGCTGAGCCCGCTCGTGTTGCCGCTCGCCGGCTTGAACAGGAAGTCCCAGCTATCGAGGCCGCCGCCGCGGTCCTGCTGCCGCAAGGAGTCGAACCGGAAGGTGGTGCTGCCGACGGTAAGCGCCAGGCTTTTCGGCCGGACCTTCTTGGCGTCCTCGGGGAAGTCCTGCGGTGCGAAGCGGTAGTCCTCGGTCTTGCCGTCCGCGCAGCCCAAGTCGTCCGCCGGAGCCGCCGCCACCGGGTGCGGCGCGAAGGCGATCGAGAACGCCAGGAACAGGCCGGCGAGGGCCATCGTGCAGAGTCGGGTGATTCGGTTATGAGTTCGCATGTGCTGTATCGAGGAAAGAGTCCATTGTAGCGCTCCTGCCCTTCAGGTGAAGACCGTATCGTGCGTCGCGATACTCCCTCAGGCCCTGGCTTGGTCAGGCGCCCCCGGGAATCACCAAAAAGCGCTCAATCATGGCACAATTGAGCGCACGGGTCAAGAGCGGTCAGGTCAGGTGAAGTCGGGGTTATCCTTGTCGTGAGACTTCAGGACCGCCTTATTCGCATCAGAGTCGTCGAATCCGCCTGCCTTCGCGAACCGCTGCATAAGTTCACGCTGCTGGTCCTGCGGCATGGAATTCCGGTGGCCGCGGGTCACCGCGTACCCGGCCCGGGTCTTGTCGAGCTTGGCGAGCGACTGGGCCGCCGTACGGTGGTAATCCGTATTCGCCCCGGCTTTGCCCTCGGCATGATCGACTGCAGCCTGCAGGTACGTGCTGTGATCCCACTTCTTCATGTCGTCGGGCGAAGCGAACTGCACCTTGGCGTCGGCCGTTCCCTGGCGGTACTTCTCGTTACGGTCAATCGCCGCCTGTGCCGGGTCCGATACGTTAAGCTGCTGCAGACCGCTGCCCGCGTAGGCCTCGCTCAAGTCATGGGTTGCCAGGCCGGCCTGTGAAAGCTCCGCGAACGCTGCTTCTGAAGCCTGCCGCTTCGTCGCGAAGTCGGCTTCGTCGGCGGTAAGGAGCCCCAGGGAGTTCCCTTCGCCGTCAAAGACTTCGCTGCCCGCCCCCAAGCTCTCGTTACCGTGAGCCCAGGCGATACGCCGTTTGCCCGCCGGGGTAACGGTGGCCATCTCTTTTTGGTAGCGACCGATGGCCCGTTGCTGGGCGATGGTGCGCTGGCCCGGAGTCGCTCCCGTAAGCCTTCCGACGCCCTTTCCTTGTCCAGTCTGCTCCTCCAAGTGGGCGAACGCGGCCTTCTGTCGCAGGTCACCCCGCGACCCCTCGGTGTAGGACTTCGGTTTACTCAGGCCGAGGCCGTAACCCGTAGCCCGCGCCCGGGTAGCCAGGGAGGTTCCTCCGGGGCTGATCCTGCCCACCGTTCCGGCCAGGACGCCGCCGGCACCCTTCCCTCCGTATTTCCCTCCGTATCTTCCGGCCGCTTTGCTGCCCCGGTACGCCTGTGAGGCGACCTGTCCGCCGAGCTGGATCGGGATCATCACCGCGGCGATCGCCGCGAGCAGGAAGAAGGCGACCTTCAGCAGGAAGTCGGGACCGTTGATGTCCTCCTCTCCTCCGCTTGGGGTGCCGATCAGCTCGGCGGCGACATACAAGAGGACGAAGGCGATCGGTGCGGCAAAGATCCACTTCAGTGCGTTCTGCCACCATTTGCTTGCCAGCGAGCGGGTGATCGGCAGCACCATGAACAGGAAGACGAACGGCGACAACGCCGCGAGGAACCAGATGATCAGGATCCGCAGGACGAAGAAGGCGAAGAGGATGATGAAGCCGATAAGCACCAGGAGGGCGAGCACGATCGTAATCAGGAATTGTCCGACGTCGGTGGTGCTGATGACGGCACCGGTAGCTGGAGGGTTCGACAGCAGCTCGAACGCCCGGCTCACGAACGGCTGCGAGATGATGAACGCAACGTTTGTTAGGACCTGCACTAATATGAAGCTGAAGTTGACCGCGATGACGGCGAAGACCAGCCTTGGCAGCAGCGCCCGTACCCCGTACCGGTCGGTGTCGATCCGCAGGATGTTGGAGAAAGCGATCGCGACCATCACGAGTATGAAAATGACGTTGACGAAGTCCCGCATCGTCTTCCAGGCGTTGGTCAGTCCGCGGTTGTCGGTAAGGGTCCCGATGTCGACCACGTTCAGGAGCGCGTCCTTGATCCAGTCCATGAACGCGCTGATGGCTTCCTTGATCGCATTCATCACCTTCTTCAACGTCTCGGCAAAGACGCCGGTGTTGGTATCACAGAAATCATCACCGTTGTCTTCGTCGAGATTGTAAGTGGGTAGGTACTCCTCCTTTACCAGGTCATCCTCCGGATCATTGGGGAAGAGGCCGCCACGATCTCGGCCGAACACCTGGATGTCTCCCGTATGGAGCGTAGCCACCTTGTTCGATTTTCCGGTCACTCCTTCACAGGTACCGGAGAAAGAGAGCCGGTCGAAATCATCGCCACCGACCACATCCAGAGCCGCGTCCCGCGACCAGAGGATCATCGTAAGGGAGGGATTGTATTCATTGCGGAAAATCCAGACGATTCCCTTCGAGTTTCCTGCGGCTTCTTCGACCCCCGATGATGTGCGGAAGTTGGCGCCGGAGAGCACGAAGCGGACGGGATGTCCCCCGATCTTTTGCGGAGTAGTGTGGTCATTTTTCGTCCACACGATGTAGGGGTTGCCCTGGGAGTGGGCAGTCTCTCCGTTTACCGTTCGCCGGCCGGGACCGAAGCGCTTAAGACGTTCCAGCGTGTTGCCGCGCGGCAGGAACCCGCCTTTTACGGATCCGTCGATGTCGGCTTCATCGGCGCCCCCCTCGATCCCGAACACCTCGCGCATCTTTGCCTTCGAGGTAACGCGCTTGAGGATCCGTTCTTGCTCACCGAACTGCTCCCGGTCGCGTTCTTCATCCTGCCCATCGATTACGTTTTGGGCCTTTCGCGTCAGGCGCTGCATTTCTCCCGAGTTCTTCAGCTTGTTGATGAAGCTGTCTACGCAGGCCGGGCGGTTCCGTAGCCCGATCGGGAAACTGCTAAGCTTGAGCGTCTTGCTGAGAAACGTTTCGAAATTATTCGACCCGTTGCGTGAGTCATATCCCGCGCTGGCGAAGTCCTCCGCAGTGCTCTTGAACGTGTCCTGTACCAGGGAGTCGTTACAGGAGAAGCCACCAGCCTGGGCCTGGGAAGTCTCCGGTTGTGCGAGGGGGGAGAATGTCGAGAACAGAATGGCCAGGACGAGTCCCCACGCCACTACGCTGAAGCCGGCCCTGTTGCCGAGCAGGCGTTTCATGAACCGGGGACGCGGCTTCCGGGCGGCCTTCGCGGGTCGCGTCTCCGCCTTTCCGGTTCCGGTGGTTGGTGTTCGAGGACTATGCATGGCTCAATAAAATTGGCTAATCATAGCAAAAACGAGGCCGAATGTCAACCATGCCGGCATCCGACGGCTTTTTCGCCCAAGAAAAAGAGACCCTCGCGAGGGCCTCTTTTCGAGTCGCGCCAATGCGCCGGCTCAGACGTCGAATCGCTGGCGGACACCAAGGTAGTCCTGGATCAACCGCGTCAGCACGAATGCAATGAAGATGATGACCAAACCAAGGATGGCGTAGAGGATGGTCTTGCGGGCCGCATCCACCTGGTCGGGGTTTCCCGTGGAGACCACGTAGCGGAAACCGCCGATGATCAGGAAGAGCACCGCGACGGCGCCTGCGAAGAGCAGCAACGCGTCGATGACCCGTGCCAGGATCTCGCCTAGGCTGGTTCCCGACGTCGGGGAACTGAGGTTCGGCTTGATACCCGCCGGAGCCTGGGCGAGCGCCGTCTGCGCCAGTACCGCGGAAAGCGCGACACCGGAACCGATGCGTGTAATGAGTTGTTTCATGTATATCACCTCCTTTCTATGTCGTTCTTATCCGGCAATGATTCTACCGACGGTCACTACGATCGTATAGGAAAGGAATAATACCGCCAGCCCGATTACCCCGTAGAGGATGGTCTTGCGGGCGCCCTCGACCTGGTCCTGGTTGCCCTGCGAGGTCATGTAACGGTAGCCGCCCAGGATGATGAACAGGACCGCCACTGCGGTGCCGAAGAGCAGGAAGCCGTCGAGCAACCGGGAAAGGATACCTTCCGCGCTGGTCGGTGCCCCCAACAGCGCGCCGCCGATGCCCGGCGCATCCGACACGCTCGTCCGCGACTGCAACGTCTGCTGGAGAAGCAGCACGATCGCGTAGGCACTGACCGTCAGGATGAAGCCGGTGACCGACCAGGTGAGGCCCTGCTTGGCCTTTTCGATCTTCTCGGGATTGCCGGCGGAAAGGATGTACTGATAGCCGTTCACGACGATGAAGACCACCGCGACGCCGGCGGCGAACAACATGCCGAGCCTGATGAACTGCACGAGGATCCGCACGATATCGTCCAAGCCGACACTCCGCGGGGTCTGGGGAATGGTGAAGAATCCCTGGGCCTGCGCGGCGTCAGGCAACAAGACCAACGCCCCGGCCCCTGCCGCGATTACCAGCAGACGCTTCATAACCGGAGCCCCGAGTTGAATCCGAGTACCTGGGAAACAAGGAAGATCAACGCAACGGAGACCAGTGCGGCGACAAACCCGTACACCGCGTAGAGCAGGCTCTTCTTGGCGCGGTCGACCAGGTCGGGGTTCCCTTGGGCCACCATATAACGGTAGCCGGAGATCGCGAGGTACAGCGCGGCGACCGTCGGCAGCAGGACGATCAGGACGTCGAATACCGAGGACACGGCTTGGCCGAGATTATCGAGGCCGCTCTGGGACCTGATCCGCCGCGGATTCCGCGCCGGGTCGGGCAACTGGGCGCCGACGTGCGCCGGGGCCGTCAGGAACACGGTCAGTAGCAGGTAGCCGAGCCGTCGTGACGTTCCGTTCATCCGCCCGGTTTAGTGAAATCGATGTCTCCGCATCCCCGTTCACCCGGCCGGCATGGCTCCGCGGCGGTCCGCGGGTTGATCGTATTGAGGATCAGGGCGGCCAGGATCAGTAACGCCAGACCGATCAGCGTCTTTTCCACGACATCCTTGGCGTTCGAGATCTTCTCCGGGTCGCCGTAGCTCCCCATGTAGGTGTAGCCGGCGTAGATCAGCATGATCACCGCGAGCAGCCCGCCGATGACCGCGAACCAGATGTACGCCGCGTTGATGTACTGCACCACGGAAGTCCTCTCGACTTCCTCGCCGCTGATCGGGTCGACGTTACTTGCCTGGGCGATCAACGATCCGTCCGCGGCAGCCGATACCGGATCCGCCGAAACGAGTCCGATGCCGAGCATGAGCGCGAGTGCAAAGAGGGTAACGGTAATTCGTGTGATCATGCGGAATGGGGTAAGGGAGCTATCATAGAAATGAAAAAGTGCTTTGTAAAGGCACTAACTTCCTGCAGGCGCCTTCAGCTTCCGCAGCACGTCCGTCAGCTCGTTCGCCCCCCGGTCGATGACGTTCTGCGGATTCTCGCCCGCCAGGACCTGGCCGATCATCCGCGCGAAGATCGCATCCGCCTTGGCGGCGTCACCCTTGTACCAACTGCGGGCGGTCTTGAGCTGTTCCTGTAGCACGTCCAGTTCGCCCAAAGCGGGAACGTCGGTGCGTGCCGGTATGCCCTGCACCGCTTCACTGTATTCCTGCATGCTCTCCCGGCTGGTGATGAACCGGATGAAGTCCCAGGCCGCTTCCGGGTGTTCGCTGTTCTTGGCCACCGTTTCCGTCCAGAAGCTGGTGTAATTCACCGGCGAGGTGCCGGCGATTTGCAGCATCGGCAGGATTTGGAAACGCAGGTTCGGATTCAACCGTTCTATCTCGGGCGCGTGGTAGGCATACCCGATCATGTACGCGACCTTTCCTTCCGCGAACGCCCGCACCGAGTCTCCGGAGCGGTCGTTCCAGGAATAGTTCGGACTGCGGGGGTCGGCGAAGCTCGTGTAGAATTCCAGCCCCAGCCGGCCGAGCGGCTGCTGCCGCCCCTCCACGTCCTGGGTCAGGTTGAACGTGGCCTGGGTGCTTTCGTCGTTGGTCATCTTGGTCCGCTGCTGCAGCATCATCAACGAGAGGATGTCCACGCTGCGGCTGACCTTATTGTTACCGAGCGCGATGGCGGAGCGGGTGAAGGTGTTGCCTTGGCGCCGGTTGAACGCCTTCAGGACATTGGGGTTGCCAGAATCACCGACCAGTTCTTCCCAGGTCCGGGGGATCTCGTCGATGTCGGCGGTAACGTCGAAGTTATCGTTGGCATACATCCCGAGCGTATCGAGGGTTATCGGCAGTCCGTAAATCCGGTTGCTCCGGACCGTCTCCCTGGCGGGCGGGTAGAACTCGTCTTCATAGTCCTTGAGGGCATAGCTCTTTTCCGGCAGCGGTTCGATCTTGTCGAAATAACGCGGCAGCCAGCTGTTGTGGACAGAGAAAATGTCCGGACCGCGGCCGCCGGCCAAGGCGTCCACCAACGTCCGTTCGTATTCCTCGAACGTCAGCTTGCGGTATTCGATCTTCACGTCCGGGTGTTCCGCCTGGTACTTTTCGATCAGCGGGTCGAACTTGTCCTTGTCGTCGAACACCCGCCAGTAGGTCAGGGTGATCGGGCCGGTATCCGTCTCCGCCCCCTGCTCCCGTCCGCCGAACGCGATCAGCGCCCCGATGAGCAGCACGAGCACTCCGAGGAGCACGCCGGCGATGATGATGAATCGTCGTTTGTCCATTTGTTTGTTTCCAAGCTGAATTCTACCGCCCCAGGCGCCCCGTTGTGAAGCTGTACGTATCATAGTGGTATTACTAAGATATGCATACTGATTTATGTATCATTGGACGACCCGTGTATACTCGACCCCATGGGTGTGCAACGGATTCGTAAAGCGGTGATACCGGCGGCCGGTTTCGGAACGCGGTTCCTGCCGGCTACCAAGGCGACGCCGAAGGAGATGTTCCCGCTGGTGGACAAGCCGTTGGCCCAGCATGTGGTCGAGGAAGCCGCCGCCGCCGGTATCGAGGAGATCATCTTCGTGACCGGCCAGGCCAAGCGGGCGATCGAAGACCACTTCGACCGCAACTTCGAGCTCGAGTATTTGCTGCATAAGTCAGGGAAGGACGAATCGCTGGCCGCGGTGCGGGACATCTCCGACCTGGTCTCGTTCGCGTACGTCCGGCAGAAAGAGATGAAGGGGCTCGGCCATGCTGTGCTACAAGCAAAAAACTTGCTTAACCATGAGCCTTTTGCTGTTATCCTGCCGGATAACGTATTCTCGGGAGCCGGCCCGGCGATGGGCGATGTCATCAAAGTGCACGAACGAACAGGGACCAGCGTAGTCGGCGTGAAGGAAGTTCCCCGGGAACAGACCGGACTGTACGGGATCGTAAGCGGCGAACCGACCAATGAGATAGCCGGCAAAGAAATACTCAAGGTGACCGGCATCATCGAGAAGCCCGATCCGGCGGATGCACCGACGTGCCAGGCAGCGATCGGCCGCTACGTGCTCACGCCCGAGATCTTCCAGGTCCTTGAGAACCTGGAACCGGATGCCGGTGGTGAGATCCAGCTGGCGGGAGCGATCCACAAATTGGCGGGGATAGAGGACGTCTACACCGCGACGGTTTCCGGTGAGTACCATGATGCCGGTGACAAGCTGGGCTATCTCCAGGCGGTCGTGGAATACGCGCTGGCACGCGATGATCTCGGCCCGGCATTCCGGAAGTATCTTGCGGAACGGCTGAAATAGTCCGCAAGCTCTCAGGTGTCGGTTACGGCGAACAGCAGTTCGTCGTCATTTGTTACACGTGTAACAATTCATGAAGCGTCTGGAGATTTTGTTACACGTGTAACATTCGTGCCCGGGCGGCGTTTGCCAAGCCGCTCCAGCGCTTCACGGATCTTCGCTTCGTGCCCTTCTTCGCCGGGTTCGTAAAATCGCTTACCGGCAAGCTTTTCAGGCAAGTGGTGATGGGAAACGGCCGTCCCGGGCTGTGTGTGGGCATATTCATAGCCCTTTCCGTACCGTTCTTCTTTCATGAGCTTCGTTACGGGATTTCTCAGATGCAGCGGTACCGGCTGGGCTCCGGATCGGCGTACTTCTTGCCGAGCCTCTTCGATCGCACGGTAAGCGGCATTGCTTTTAGGCGCGGCCGCGAGATAGGTGACCGCCTGGCTGAGGTTGATCCGTGCCTCCGGCATCCCGATCACGCGCACTGCTTCGAACGCCGCGAGTGCGAGCGGTAGTGCCTGCGGATCGGCGTTTCCCACGTCTTCCGATGCGAAAATCACCATACGGCGGGCGATGAACAGAGGGTCTTCGCCGGATTCGACCATGCGCGCGAGGTAATACACGGCGGCATCGGGATCGGAACCGCGCATACTCTTGATAAACGCGGAGATGACGTTGTAGTGCTCTTCGCCGTTTTTATCATAAGCAAGGGATTTTTTCGTAAGGACCTGTTCGAGGAGCGGACGGTCGAGCGTGGCCGGCGCCAGCGCCCAGGCCGCCTCCAACGTATTCAGGAGCATCCGGGCGTCGCCGTCGGCCATATCGACCAGGAACCGTGCGGCATCCGCGGCGACTTTCTTTTTCCCCTGGGTTTTCCCCAGCTCAGAAACGGCTCGGTTGAGAATCTTTTCCAATTCCTTGTGGGTAAGTGCCTCCAATCGGTAGACCTGGGCACGCGAAAGGAGGGGGCCGACCACTTCGAAGCTGGGGTTCTCGGTAGTCGCGCCGATCAGCGTGACGGTGCCGGATTCGACATGCGGCAGAAGCGCGTCTTGCTGAGCCTTGTTCCAACGGTGTATCTCATCGATGAAGAGTACGGTTTTTCTACGTAACCGTGCGTTTTGTTCAGCAACCGCGACCGCCTTGCGCAGGTCCGCGATGCCGCTCGTCACCGCCGAGAACGGCATGAATTCGGCGTCAGCGATGCCGGCGACCAGCCGCGCCAACGTGGTCTTCCCCACGCCGGGCGGCCCCCAGAGGATGATCGAAGGAAGGTGGTCCGCCGCGAGCAACCGTTTCAACGCCCCCTGCGGCCCCACCAGGTGCGGTTGTCCCACGAACTGCCCGAAGTCCGCGGGTCTGAGTCGGTCGGCAAGGGGTTGGATACGCATATATGATCGCAGTCTGCTCCCGCTGCGCCCCCCGGCTCCCACATGGACGCTATTCGAGCGTTTTTACCTTAATCGTGCGCTTTTTAGTCTTGCGGGACTTCGGTACCTCGACGGTCAGGATGCCGTGCTTGAACGTGGCCTGCGCCTTGTCCACCTCGCAGGGTACCGGCAGTTGCACGGTACGCGAGAACGCCCCCCAGTAAATCTCCTGGATATGGGTGTTACGGCTTTTTCCTACGTGCTCCGTCTTCCGCTCGCCGGTAATCGTGATCGAGTCGTCATCGGCGCCGATGGTCACGTTCTCCGGGTCCACGCCGGCGATCGGTGAGACGATCACGATCGCGTCTTCGGTCTCGTGGACATCCACGGCGATTTCCCCGCCGACGGTGTCCTCCGCTTCCGGTTCGTCTTCGGTCCGTGCCTCGTCAGGCTCGGTGCTACTGCCGAAAAACGGTGAAACTGCCTGGTCTTCGAGGTGAGCCATATCTTCCTCATTCACGCTACCCGCCGCCCAGGGGCCGGTCAAGCGAGCACGCGGTAGGATTGTCCATCATCCCCGCAGCCACTATCGCGTTGTGTACACGCGCGGATTACCATCCATTCTGAAATTGACAGCGTTACTACTTAATCGCTACGATAAGTACCGTAGTTTGGCACTCACAATATTAGAGTGCTAACAGAGTGTAAAAATAAGTAAGCTTACCAGGAGGTACGTATGAACATATCCCCGTTAGCTGACCGTGTGGTCATCGAGCCGATCGAGGAGGACATCACCAGCGCCGCCGGTATCGTGATTCCCGACACCGCCGACAAGGACAAGCCCCAGAAAGGGAAGGTCCTCGCCGTCGGACCGGGCAAGATCGGCGACGACAACGAGCGCGTGAAGCCGGAAGTAAAGGTCGGCGACGTGGTGCTGTTCACGCAGTACGGGCCGTCGGAGTTCAAGGTCGAGGGCAAGGAAGTGCTGATCGCCTCCGAGTCCGACATCCTGGCAGTACTTAAGAAGTAATCAGAGGAAGAGGAGGAATCACTTATATGGCTAAGAAAATCATTTCCGGCAAGGAAGCCCGTGCCAAGCTCAAGGACGGCATCGACATCCTGGCCGACACCGTAAAGGTCACGCTCGGGCCGAAGGGCCGCAACGTCGTGCTCGACAAGTCGTTCGGTTCGCCGACGATCACCAACGACGGCGTGACGATCGCCAAGGAGATCGAACTCGAGAAGGACAAGCTGTTCGAGAACATGGGCGCGCAGCTCGTGAAGGAAGTCGCCAGCAAGACCAACGACGTCGCCGGCGACGGTACCACTACCGCGACCGTGCTGGCGCAGTCGATCGTGGCGCAGGGACTCGACCACATCGCGAAGGCGAGCAATCCCGTCTCGATCCGCGTGGGCATCGAGAAGGGCACGACGGCGATGGTGGACGAACTCAAGTCCATGAGCCGGGACGTGAAGACCACCGACGAGATCAAGCAGGTGGCGTCGCTCTCCGCGCAGAACGAGGAAGTCGGTGCGAAGATCGCCGAGGCCATGGACAAGGTCGGCCGCGAAGGCGTGGTCACCGTGGACGAGGGGACGGGCTTCGGCTTCGACCTCGAAGTCACGGAGGGCATGGAGTTCGACAAGGGCTATGTCTCGCCGTACATGATCACCAACCCGGAGCGACTCGAGGCCGTGATGAACGACGCGCAGATCCTGATCACCGACAAGAAGATTTCCTCGGTACAAGAGCTGTTGCCGCTGCTCGAGAAGCTCGCGCAGGGCGGCAAGAAGGAGATCGTGATCATCGCCGAAGACGTGGACGGCGAGGCTTTGGCGACGCTCGTGGTGAACAAGCTCCGCGGCACATTCTCGGCGCTGGCGATCAAGGCGCCGGGCTTCGGTGACCGCCGCAAGGAGATGCTCGCCGACATCGCGACGCTGACCGGCGGCACGGTGATTTCCGAAGAAGTCGGCCTGAAGCTTGAGAACGTCGAGCTGGAACAGCTCGGCCGGGCCGGGAAGGTCATCGCGACCAAGGAGAACACCACGATCGTCGACGGCAAGGGCGACAAGAAACACGTGGACGACCGCGTGGCGCAGCTGAAGAAAGAGATCGAAGGTTCCGACTCCGACTACGACAAGGAGAAGCTGCAGGAGCG
>CAZGHP010000005.1:0-49600 GCA_964525455.1 uncultured Candidatus Saccharibacteria bacterium
TGGACCGGCTGGTGGACATGGGTAACACCGTGCTGGTGATCGAACACAACCTCGACGTGATCAAGACGGCCGACCATGTGATCGACCTCGGTCCGGACGGAGGCACCGCCGGCGGGGAACTGGTCGCCACGGGAACGCCCGAAGCGGTCGCCAAGGTGAAGCGGTCGTACACCGGGCAGTACCTGGTGAACGAACTCAAGCGCTCGAAGCGCGCACCCGCGAAGAAGTACACGAGCCACCCGGCACGGTAAACGGCGTTCCGGTACGCCGCCCGGCCTGTTGGCGGAGGCGCCCGTCCTTGGTACGCTGTAATCTTTCCGCTTGACGGGAAGACATAAAAGTATTATGGTTAAGCGCTTTCTATGTGATAACCATACGCATGTGAGGGCCGTCTCCCCGATCGGGAAGGCGTCATGACGAACCTGAACAACTCGAGATGAAAGGGGGTGGTTCCGTTGAACGGGACTCCCAACGAAGTACAGCGGACCCGCCGCGAGCAGTTACAAGGACTGTACCAGGCGGCCCGTCGTCGCGTCCCGGAGGACCGGGTCGAACGGGCCACCCGGTTGGCCGACGGCTTCGGCTGGGTCGTGAAGTTCATCGGCAGAGCGCTGGTGCTGATTGGCGCCATCGTGCTGATCGCCATGGGTCACCTCATGGCGGTCCTGGTGCTCGGTTCGGCCGGCATGGCCCTCTACCTCATGAAACGGGACCGATTCCGGGTCGCCGCCGTGCCGGTGGCGTTCCTGGGCATCCTGGGTATCCTCGGGTGGCTGTCCGGCATCGCGGCCGGTGGCGTTACCGGTGACATAGACCGCGGGTTCGTCGTGGGCTGGCTGGCACTGCTGACGGTCGTGTTTGGCCTGGTATACCTTGCCAAGCGTGACGTCGTAGTACTGGTCATCACGCTCGCGATCCTGGCGACCTGCTTCCTGGCCAACCTCATGCTCGGATTCGATTTCATCGGATCCGTCGCGGAGGCCATGACGCTCGTTGTCGTGATCCTGGCGGGCCTGCTGGTCTTGACCATGCTCGCGATCGGTTACTCGCACGGCATCACCGTTTCGGCGATCGTCATCGGCACGTATCTGAGCTCGTGGTTGCTCTTTGGGGATCCGAAGGGCCAGTCAGCCGTCGGCCTGACCGTCTGGCAGGATGGCCGGTTCGACCAGGCAGCGTACGGACTCTGGCTGTTGGCATTGGCCGGCGTCTTCGCATTCTGGCGTGCGGCCACCGAGCCGGCACCGGAGGACGAGGAGCCTGACGATGACCCGGACGACCCGGACCATCCGACGGAGCCGCTCGACGACGACTTCGTCGCCGGATTGGACGAAGTGGCCAAGGAGGCGTGGAACGGCTTGACCGCTGAGGGGCGGGAGCTCGTGAAGGAGCTCTACGACCGCCTGTTGAAGCGCCAGGTCACCTTTCTCACCGAGAACCGGTTCCTCAAGAGCACACTTGATGCGATCGGTCTCAACGAGCGTGCTCTCCGGCTTGCCGGTTTTGACGCCGCGACTTTCGTGACAATCGCTTCCGCCCGTTTCGAGCGGGATGCGGTCATCAAAGGAGTCGTAAGCCCGTCCGGTTCATTGGACGACGATTGGCAGCAGAAGCTCGACGTGACCAACGACAAGCTTCTCGAGGAGCTCAGCATCACACCGGAGGTCCTCAAACAAGCTGTCGAAACCTACGGAACCACACCGGTTCCACAAGACTAGGAAGGGGTGATATCAGGGCTGCGGCCGCGTTTTGTCTGATCTAACGATCAACATCACGCGACGCAGCCCTTTCCCATGTCCGAGAAGTAATATCAAAGTATGCACACTATAATATTAAACGCACAGAATCAGTACAATTGGCGTGATGCATCGCGTCCAACACCAGCTCGCGGATCTGCCGACCAAGCCCGGCGTGTATCTCTTCAAGGACGAGGTCGGGAAGATCCTCTACGTCGGCAAGGCGAAGCGGCTCCGGAACCGCGTACGGAGCTATTTCCAGAAGCGCACCGGTACCGATGCGAAACTGCGGGTGCTCGTACCGAAGATCGCTTCCATCGATACCATCGTGACCTCGAACGAGGTCGAGGCGCTGTTGCTGGAGTCGAACTTCATCAAGCAATACCGGCCGCCATACAACGTGCGGCTGCGGGATGACAAGCATTACCTGTTCATCAAGGTGACGCTCGGCGAGCGGTTCCCGCGGGTGACCACGGCACGGCGGGTGACGGCCCGGTCGGGTGAGCGGGCCCGATATTTCGGGCCATACACCGACGGCCGGGCGGTCCGCCAGACACTGAAGACGTTGCGGAAGGCGTTCCCGTACTGTTTGTCGAACGACCCCTGCGACGACCCGTCACGGTCGCGGCCGTGTCTCTACCATCATCTCGGGCTGTGCCCGTCTCCCCAGTACGGGAAGATCTCCGAAGAGGCGTACCGCCGGAACATCGACGGGTTGATGCGGGCATTGGACGGCAGGACCGATACCGTCCAGGCGATGCTGCGGCAGGAGATGCAGGCCGCCTCGCGCCGGCACGCGTACGAGCAGGCAGCGCGGCTGCGTGACCGGCTGGAGAGCCTGGAGGCGCTGCTGGCGCGGCAGCAGGCGGTCGATCCCAAACTCGCCAACCGTGACGTGATCGGCCTGGCGCGCGAGGGTGCGCACGCCGTCGCCTTGCTGCTGACCGTCCGGCAGGGTCGGATCGTGGCACGGAAGGACTTCGGGCTCCAGGGCGCCAAGGACAGCGCGGAGGCGGAACTGCTCGATGGGTTCCTCGGCCAGTACTACAAGGCCGCGACGAGCCTGCCTGACGAGGTCCTGGTGCCGTTCACGGCCGCCGCCGCCGGAGCGGTCTCCGGATACCTTTCCGAGCGCCGCGGGCGGAAGGTCCCGGTCGTCGTTCCTCAGCGCGGCCACCGGCGGAAGCTCCTGGCGTTGGCGCAGGAAAACGCCGCGGAACAGCTCGCCAAGGTGACCTCCCGGTGGAACGTGGCGGCGGCGCGGCGCGAACAGGGACTGACCGGGCTGGCGGATGCATTGGGGTTGGCGACCCCGCCGGTCCGGATCGAGTGCTACGATATCTCGACGTTGGGTGGCACGTCCACGGTCGGTTCGATGACCGTGTTCCGGGACGGCACGGCCGCCCCGGCCCATTACCGGCGGTTCCGGGTCGCCGGCGTGCAGGGCGTGGACGACTTCGCGTCGCTTCGCGAGGTAGTGCGCCGCCGATTCAAGCGGGCGGCGGCCGGTACCGGGTCCGGCGACGCGTCGTTCGGCACGCTGCCCGACCTGGTGGTGATCGACGGCGGCAAGGGGCAGGTTTCCGCGGCGGCGGGCGTCCTGATGGAACTCGGTCTCTCGGACCTGCCGTTGATCGGGCTCGCCAAGCGGTTCGAGGAGGTGTTTCGCTGGACAGGATCACGGGCGGAGCCGGTAGGTATCGCGGCGGATGCGCCCGGTTCCCGGCTGCTCCAGGAAATCCGCGACGAAGCCCATCGTTTCGCGATCACGTACGGCCGGAGCACCCACCGGAAAAGCGCCCGCCGCTCCGCGCTTGATGGCGTGCCCGGCATCGGTCCGGCGCGCAAACGCGACTTGGTGCGTGCCTTCGGTTCGGTGAAGGGCGTGCGGGAGGCGTCGCTTCCTGCGATCCAGGCGGTGGTCGGCACGGCCGCCGGGCGGGCCGTAAAAGAAAACCTATAGTCTATACTGATTCGGGGGCGGTGGCCCTGGAGCCTGAGCAGGAACTGATTATGGTAGAGTAGCGGTTACTATGGATGCTTCACGACTGGCGTACGGATTCGCTGCCAATCTGCTTGGTATCTTCGTAGCGGCGCTGCTCGGCCTGGTCGGCTACGGCGACGGATTCCTCACGCTGCTGTTCGCGGCGCTGGTGTTCGGTGTCATCAACGTCCTGATCCGTCCGGTAGTCACGATCCTCAGCCTGCCGGCGATCATCCTGACGTTCGGACTGTTCATCTTCGTCGTGAATGCGCTGATGCTCTGGCTCACGAGCATCGTGGTCCCGGGCTTCGAGGTCTTCGGATTCTGGCAAACGGTCGGCGCCGCGATCGTCGTCGGCGCGGCGAACTTCGCACTGCATGCGCTACTCAAGGACGTGGACCGCGGCCACTGGGACAAGGCCAAGAAGGAACTACGGCAGTAATGAAGACGATCTTGCAGGTCGCGCTCGTGGTGGATGCGATGTGGCTGATCACGCTGATCCTGCTGCAGAACCGCGGCGTGGCGCTGTCCCAGACGTTCGGCGGGGGTGACAGCTCGGTCAATTACCAGCGCCGCGGGGCGGAGAAGATCATGCACTACTTCACGATCGCGGCCGCATTCGGATTCGTGGGCATCGCGTTCGCGATTCTGTTTGTATAATCAGAAGGCTGGATCAGCTCGCCGCCGACGGCGAGACACGCCGGAGTGGCGGAACTGGCAGACGCGCACGGTTCAGGGCCGTGTGGGGGCAACCCCGTGGAGGTTCGAGTCCTCTCTCCGGCACCATTTCCCGATATGATGGGAAAGTCGCTTAACATGCCGAGGTGGCGGAACTGGTAGACGCGCAGGCTTGAGGGGCCTGTGAGCATTGCGCTCGTGGAGGTTCGAGTCCTCTCCTCGGCACATTTCAACATCGGACGACGGTCCGGGCACTTAGCTCAGTTGGCTAGAGCACCTCGTTTACACCGAGGGGGTCGGGGGTTCGAGTCCCTCAGTGCCCACAACACGATTGACAGGGCGGCCATTGGCACGGGACGTGATAGCGGGTACAATTAGCCTCGCTCTTTTAAGAGTGTTAACAACGCTTCGGTTTATCCAAACGTCCGTCGTCGGCTCCGCACTTTTCGCACATCCCAGGCATTATCGCGAAGAGTTACCCGGACCGCATGACGGATTACGACGCATCGCTCGAACGCCACAGACCAGGGCAGGACCAGCGAACGTCGTACGCGAACGCTTCAGAGGGCCCCGCCTAGAACTCTGGATGCTGATCGCGATCTCACCGGCCCGGCTGCTTTCTCGTCTCTCACTATCCCGCACGTGATATTCGAGACCAGCAGCCGGGCCCTTTCTTCTTCGCCATGCCTCGATTGGCAGATCTGACGACAACCGTCGCGATACGCGGCCATATTTCGGAACCTTCTCCATGGTGGCCCCCACCGCACCGCAGTAGGGTGATTACAGCAAGGCGGTACATACCATGGCATATTTCCTCAAACCCGGTGACAGGGTCTGGCTCGGCCTCCACAAGGGGACCGTCCGTAAGGTGTTGGTGCGCCCGGCCGGGGGCCGGCCCGGCGTGCAGCGTGCCCGCTACCTCATCGAAGATGAACGCAACGGCCGACTCGTGGCAAAGTCCAAGACCAGCCTGACCCGCGCATCATGAGCCAGCGCCCGCCGACGCGGTTCCCGCCTACCCGGTGACATCCCGTTCATTGCTATACTGGTGTCTGTCCACGGACGACGCCGGGATAGCTCAGTGGTAGAGCGCTGGCCTGAAGAGCCAGGCGTCCCCAGTTCGAATCTGGGTCCCGGCACATGACAGCTGAATCTATTCCAAGCGAAGATCTTTTCGGCAATTGGGAGCGGAAGGGTGATGCCGCGCGCGATCCTGGTGGATTCGGAAAGGTCGTACGGGTTGAAAACCTAGGACCCGGTGAGCAGGTCGTAATGCTTGAGGTCAGTGGTCCGGCGGTGCGGACGCCATACGGATTCAAAACTCCGCGAGTCCGGGTGACGGTCGACCAGCTCTTTGGGGAGTGGCAGGCCGTGGACTTTACGCCAGCCGAGGAAGTTCCCGTCGAGATACAGCGGGAACAGTTCCGGGAGGCGGTCATCCGATACGTGGAGGACCTGCAGGAGGGCCGCGTGCATGACATCACGGGTCCCGCTTCCGCCGAGCCCGGCACTGACTCCAGCCGATCAGTTTAGGTATACTAGATTCGTTGCGGGTGTAGCTCAGCTGGCTAGAGCGTCTCCTTGCCATGGAGAAGGTCGTCGGTTCGAATCCGATCACCCGCTCAACGCGATCCCTTGACGGCCCGGCCCGGTAGTCCTACGCTGCAGGGCTTCGCCATGTGTCCCGAACCCTCTAATCCTGAAGATTTCCTCGCCGAGGAACCGGTCGAGCGGAAACCGTTCGTTCTGCGATACGAGGGTCCATCGCTGATATTGGTCTTCGGCCCGCCGGGCTTCGCGGAAGACCTGGCGCGACGAGTGACGCCCTTTGAAGCCGTCGTCAGCGTGGATCGGGAAGACTTTCCGGGCAGCACGTCCCGGATTGATGCGGTCACGCGACGGCGAGGCTCGGCGTTCGTAGATTGCTCCGCGCTGACGAAGCGCGAGCGGCAGGCGATTACCCGGTTGTGCGGGGAGCGGGATACCGAGCTGACGGCCTTGATGTTCGAGGAAACGAAGAATACTCCTTACCCACCGCCTGGAACCGCCGCGGATCGGCGGGCGTACGCCCAGTACCGCCGCACCCGCGATGACTTGTTTGTACGTACCCGGTATTCGCACGAGGGCTTTGCATCCCTGCAGGTGCTCACGCCAGTCAATGTCAGGGACCTGGAACGGATCGAGTTCGCATAACTGGGTCGGCCATCTTCGACTACAATGGCCATACGGCGACGTGGCCGAGTGGTTAGGCAGGGGTCTGCAAAACCCCGTACGGCGGTTCAATTCCGCCCGTCGCCTCAGTCGTAGAGGGTTAACAACCAGCCGGGATGGCGGAACTGGCAGACGCAGCGGACTTAAAATCCGCGGCCGCAAGGCGTGGGGGTTCGAGTCCCTCTCCCGGCACGGAGTACACTGGGAATCATGAGCGACGACTTCTTCACCGACCGACTGCTCGCGAAGCTGGACGAGACCCCGGCGCTCGAAGCGCTCGAGGAAGCCATCCTGGAATCCCGGAAGGTGGGCTTCGACTACGTGGACGATAAAGAAGCCCTGGAGCATTTCCGGTCCGAGATCGCCGAGTTCGAGGAAGCGTTCGCCAAGGAGGGTCCGGATCGGGCCAACAGCGAAGCGGCGGACATCCAAGTACTGTTAGTGGAACTGGTCCGGCGCCGGAAGGGAAGTCTGTCCCGAGCGACCCGCCAAAGCGCCCGGAAGTTCCTGTCGCGGCTGAACTTCGTTGAGAAGACGCTTCGGGAAAGGGGCCAGACCTGGAAAGACGTGAAGTGGCCCGACGACATCAAGCCGATTTGGAACAAAGCCAAGGAAGCCGGTCTCTGATTCCGTTAGACTGACCGCATGGATCGCATGGAGCCGGAAAACCAACAGGGACAGCCACCTTCCGGGCCGGCACGCGCCGGTTCGAACGAGGCGGGCTTGCACGAAAAACCGGGCAGCGGCGTAAGCATGCCGGAGTGGGCGGAAAGCCTGCAGCAGGACGCGCCCACCACCCAATCGCGGCTCAAGGTGGACCTGGTCGCACGTCT
Organism: uncultured Candidatus Saccharibacteria bacterium; assembly: GCA_964525455.1. Lineage (GTDB taxonomy): Bacteria > Patescibacteriota > SICC01 > SICC01 > SICC01 > JALYJZ01. The sequence continues at coordinate 7,443 of CAZGHP010000005.1, forward strand.
CCGCCAGGAAGAGGCCGCCGCGGCCGCTCGCGCCAAAGCCGCCCGCGCGGCGGCGGAACAGGTCCGCCGGGAAGCGGCCCAACGTGCTGCCGCCGCGGCCGCCGCCCGGAAGCAGGCCGCGAAGCAGGAAAAGAAGCGGGTCGGCAAATGGCCGTCCGCATTGGCGGCGTTGGCGGTCATCATCATCGGCGGATTCGTCGGCATGGCGTATCAGCGCGCCGAGACGGAAAAGGAGACGGCACCTTCTCCGGCACCCACCCTCGCGGCAACAGAGACCGCGTCACCAAGCGCACGGCCTGCCGTCGCTCCCGCCACCTACACCGTGCTGGCCGGTGATACACTTGAATCGATCGCCGAACGGTTCGGCCGGACACCCCTTGAGATCTCCCGGGTGAACGGCAGCACTAACCGACCGATTTCCGTGAAGCCCGGACAAGTGATCAACCTCCCCTGATGGTCAGAGTCAGAATCGAAGAATCATCCGACGAACTCCGCCCGCGCCCGCGTGTTCGTGAGGCCGTGCCGCGCAAACCGGACGGTCCGACGGTGCGCGGTCCCCGCGGGATGAGCGAGCGCCAATGGTTCATCAGCCTGCTGGTGCTGACCGGCCTGCTATTGCTGGTCACCTTCCGTGGCTGCGTGCTGCCGTCCGGAGTCGGGCCGAAATCCCGGCCGGCTGCCCAGCCGACGGCCGCGCCTACCGAGACACCGGCGTCCCAAGAGGCGATTACCGAATACGAGGTCCAGCCCGGTGACAACCTGGGCCGGATCGCCGAGAAGACCGGTGTCCCGATCGACGCGATCGCCGAGGCGAACGGAATCACCCGACAGACCATCCTGCGGGTCGGGCAGACGTTGACGATCCCGCAGGAGTAGCCGAAGCAGGCGCGGCGCGGTAGGCTGAAGGGGCTATGAGCCTTACCGTCATCCTCCTGATCCTCGCTGGCGTCTTGGTGTTGGCGATCGTCGTCATCTACAACGGCCTGGTCACGCTTCGGAATCGCGCGGAGGAAGCCTGGTCCGACATCGACGTGCAGCTCAAGCGGCGCTATGACCTGATTCCGAATCTCGTAGATACGGTAAAAGGCTACGCCAAGCACGAGAAACAGCTGTTCGAGAACGTCACCAAGGCGCGGACCGCGGCGATCAATGCCGGCGGCGTGCAGGAGCAGGCCAAGGCCGAGAACATGCTGACCGACGCGCTGAAGAGCGTGTTCGCGGTCGCGGAGAATTATCCGGACCTGCGGGCTACCGAGAACTTCCAGAAGCTACAGGACGAACTGTCCGACACCGAGAACAAGATCATGGCGGCGCGGCGGTTCTACAACACGAACGTCCGAGACCTCAACACGAAGATCGAGCAATTCCCGAGCAACGTGGTGGCGGGCATATTCCGGTTCAAGCCGCGCGAGTTCTTCGAGCTCGACGAGGGCGAGGCCGCGGCGGCCAAACAACCGGTCGACGTGAAGCTCTGACCGGCGGTGGCGACCCTCTATACCCAAGTCAGTCGCAACAAGGCCAAGTCGTTGGTCTACTTGGCCGTGTTCATCGGGATGGTACTGGCCCTCGGCTGGTTCGCGTCATACTACTTCGACAGCTACATCATCTTCCCGATCGCTCTGGCGGTCTCTATCGCCATGAGCTTCTCGAGCTACTGGTGGAGCGACAAGATCGCGCTGGCGGCCTCGAAAGCCAAGCCGATTGTTAAGAAGGACAATCCGTACGTCTACAACATGGTTGAGAACCTGGCGATCACGGCCGGGTTGCCGATGCCGCGGGTGTACGTGATCGAGGATTCCGCGCCGAATGCGTTCGCCACCGGCCGCGACCCGAAGCACGCGGCGATCGCGCTGACCACCGGAATCATCGACAAGCTGGAGAACGAGGAGCTGGAGGGCGTGGTCGCGCACGAGCTGGCACACGTCGGCAATTACGACACGCGCCTGATGACGATCGTGGTGGTACTGGTCGGGCTCGTCATGCTCCTGGCGGACTTCATGCTGCGCATGGCGTTCTGGGGCGGCGGCGACCGGCGGGAGTCGGGCCAGCTCGGGCTGATCATCATGATCGCCGGATTCGTGTTGCTGCTCCTCTCGCCGCTCTTCGCCACGCTGATCCAGCTCGCGGTCTCGCGGAAGCGCGAGTTCGCCGCCGACGCGACCGGTTCGCTGCTGACACGCTATCCGGAGGGCCTGGCCCGGGCGCTCGAGAAGATCGACGGCGATCGCGAGCCGCTGGAAGTGGCGAACAAGGCGACCGCGCATCTCTATATCGCGAATCCGCTCAAGGACCACAAGAAGGATGGCCAAAGCTGGTTCGCCAGACTGTTCAACACCCATCCACCGGTTCCCGAGCGCGTGAAGGCGCTGCGCGAGATGAGCCGCTGAGCCGGGGTAGGGAGAAGCGGAGACCGGGCTGGTTCGTCGGGTGACGAAGCGCGGTCTCCGCAATTCCTTCCTGTGTTCGCTAGTCCTCGGCGACGAAATCGTCAGTAGTCTTGCCGGGCTTGGCGAGGTAGTAGACCACTGATTCTCCATCGAAGAGGCGGTAGAGCGAGACGTTCTGACCGGGGGCGCGGAGCTCGGTGATCGGCTCGGCATTCGCCAGCTCCAGGTCCCCCATGGGGATTTCGTAGAGGTCGGCGAGTGCGTCCGCGACGGCCCGTCGCTCCGTGCTATTGAGGTCGAACCGTCCCTCCTCGAGGTCGAGGTGATGCGCGTCGAGCACGAGATATCCGTCGTTTCCCCAGACCTGGGCTTCGACGCTCGCCTCGATGTCGGACTTCAACTGCTCGTAATCGATTGCCTGAGTCATGTCGATCCTCTCGTAGTGGTCAGCGAATTGGGAAAGAATATCGTGCGCTCGAGAAAGTACCACAACTTAGGCATTTTTTCAAGTAAAATAAGCGCCGGGGTCGGTATCGAGTTGATACATGACCCCGGCGGGCTCCTTGTCGCGGCTCAGGTCTGGCGGTAGCCGGCGGGGGCGAGGTAGAGGGCGAAGCCGGGATGGTCGTCGAAGCCGTGCACGAAAACCGAGAGCCGATCGCCGCAGGCAGGTATCTCGTGGTGCCCGGACAGTTCGCCGTTTCGTGAGTGGGTAGTGATGCAGGCCATGACCCGCTCCTTGCTGACGCCGAGCCTCAAGAGCAGCTTCCGGAAAACCACCCTCAGCTCCTCCTCGGAAAACGGCTTCTCGTCCGAGTCGACACCCGGGACTACTCGGCTGCGAGTCATTGGGGTGGGCTCGTCACTCCTTTCTACTTGAACGATCAGGCGATCGATGCGAACCTCGATATCGGCGGGACTTGGGGCGACGGTAGCTGCCATCGGATCCTTCCGTTGGTGACAAGGGGCGACGCAGGGACTGGCGGACCAGTGAATCCTGACGCCTCATCCTACCACAGCCGATATACTGGAGACATGACAGGCGGAGCACAACTTTCGAAAGCCGACGCGAAGAAACGGATCGCCAAGCTCCGCGAGGAGGTCGACCGGCATCGCTACGCGTATCACGTCGAAGACCGGTCCGATATCTCCCCGGAAGCACTCGACTCGTTGAAGCATGAGCTGGGTCAGTTGGAGGGTCGGTTCCCTGATCTGATTACGCCGGACTCGCCGACCCAGCGGGTCGAGGGAACGGTGGCAACCGGATTTTCCAAGGTCCGGCACGATACCCCGATGCTTTCTCTCACCGACGTGTTCGATGCCGACGAGTTCACGGCATGGGATCGGCGGATGACCAAGCTCGCTGGCCGACCACCGGGATATTTTGCCGAACTCAAGTACGACGGTCTGGCGATCGCCATCCGGTATGAGAAAGGTATCTTCACCAAGGCCGCCACCCGCGGCAACGGGCAGGTTGGGGAGGATGTCACCGCCAACATCCGGACGATCGAGAGCGTCCCGCTCCGTCTCCGGAAACCGCTGACCGTCGAGATCCGCGGTGAAATCTACATGAGCTACCGGCAGTTCGCGGCGGTTAACCGGGCCCAGGAGCAAGCCGGTAAACCGACTTATGCCAACCCTCGTAACCTGGCGGCCGGGACGCTCCGGCAACTTGACCCCCGACTGGTGGCGGCACGTAAACTCGAGTGCGTCGCCTACGCCGTCCTTGGGTCATCCGGCAAGCCGCTCAAGACCCATTCCGAGGAACACGCCCTGGCCCGGCAGCTCGGTTTTCCTACCGGGCGGTATGATCGCGTGGCTCGTAACGCGAATGCCGTGATCGCCTTCTGGCGAGAGATGGAGCAGAAACGGCGTTCGTTGGCCTACCAGATTGACGGGATCGTGGTGACGGTCAACGACCGTAGACTGTTCCGTCGGCTCGGAGTGGCCGGGAAGGCGGCGCGCGGTAACGTAGCGTTCAAGTTCGCGCCGGAGCAGGTGACCACAAAGGTGAAAGACATCCGGGTGAACGTCGGCCGCACCGGCGCGGTCACGCCGTTCGCGGTGCTGGAACCGGTACAGGTGGCCGGTACTACCGTGAGCCGGGCGACGCTGCATAACGAGGACGAGGTCGCGCGGAAGGACATCCGGATCGGTGACACGGTGATCCTGCAGAAGGCGGGCGATATCATCCCCGAGGTCGTCCAGTCGCTGCCGAAGCTGCGGACGGGCAAGGAAAAGGCCTTCAGGATGCCGAAACGGTGTCCGAACTGCGACACGCCGCTGGTGCGGCCCGAGAGTGAGGCGGTCACGCGATGTCCGAATCCGAACTGCTTCGCGTTGGAGGCGGGACGGCTCGAGCACTTCGTCTCGAAGAATGCTTTCGACATCGACGGCATCGGCGAGCGGCTGGTGCGCCAGCTCCTGGAGGAAAGCCTGATCCGCGACCCGGCGGACCTCTTCGCGTTGAAGGCCGGCGACCTGGAACCGCTCGAGAAGTTCGCGGAAAAGAAGGCCCAGGGTGTCATCGAGGGTATCCGGGCGTCGAAGGCGGTCCCACTCGGGCGGTTCGTGTACGGACTCGGCATCCGGCACGTGGGGTTGCAGACGGCGCTCGACCTGGCCGACCACTTCGGGTCGCTGGAACGGCTCCGGAAAGCCACGACGGACGAGCTGCTCGAGGTCGAGGGGGTCGGAGAGGTCGTGGCAGAGTCTGTGAATCGGTGGTTCGCCGACCCGCGGAATCGCGGGCTCCTCGACCGCTTGGCGCAGGCCGGGGTCCGGACCACGCGTCCCCGCAAGACCACCGAGCTTGCGGGCAAGACGTTCGTCATCACCGGCACGCTCGCAGATATGAGCCGCGAGGAAGCACAACGGCTGATCCGTACCAAGGGCGGCAAGGCGGCCGGTTCGATCTCAAAGGAGACGGATTATGTCGTCGTAGGCGATAATCCGGGGTCGAAGCTCGCCGCGGCGGAAAAGCTCGGCGTAACGGTCATCGACGAAGACAGGCTGCGCCGCCTCGCCGGCGTCTAGCCGGCGGTCGCGCCGCCACCTTCGCTCGAAGGGCCTTCGGTAGGTGCCCGGTAGCGCGCCCCGCCGGATTCGGCCTCCGGTACGACACCCTCCGTGGCCCCGAAGTCGGCGCCCCGATCCAGCTCCACGCTGCCGGTCACGCCGTCCTCGTCGACGGTCGCGTCGCGGTCGGTGGGGCCGGTCGTCTCGGTGGTAGCCGGAGAATCTCCCCGAAGGACGCCGGCGTCTATCGTCCCTTCTTCCCGCATATGTTCGAACGCCCTCCGCTGCTCGTGGGCGCGCCTTTGCTCTTCGACGCTCTGAGCGACCGGAGCCTGGCCTTCAGCCCGCAGTCTGTCGTGCTCCAAGTGGCGGTCGACTCCTTCGGCGGTCACGCCTACGGCGACGGCAGCGGCCGCCCCAGCGAGCGGGAGCTTGATGCGGTTGTTCCGCGTCCTCCGTTTCGTCACACTCACGTCACGGCGGTGTCTCCGCTTCGAGGCGTCGAGGTCCTCAGCCTCAGCGGCCGTCCGGCGCGCCTCGGAAGATTGCGTGTCCAAGTAGCGTGAAAAATCGGGGCTTCGATCGGGAATCATAATCCTAACTCCTCTTCGATTTCTTCATGTTCGGCCCTCTCATCGGCATAGTGAAGGACGTCGCCGAGCGGCAGGCTTTCCTGGGATTCGTCTTCGAAACCGAAGGAAGGTTGTTCGTGTTTGTGCTTGGGATCCATGACTATAGAGTTTAGGTGATTGAGAGATATTACCTCAGTTAAGCCAAATTGTCAAGTATCCGGGCGATGCGGGACGGTTCGCGCGGTCACGCCGTCACGTCGGTCGGTGGAGTGTCGCCATCCCAGCCGCTAAGCTGAGGGAGTGAAAATCGACAGGAAAGAAGTTGAGAAGGTTGCCCGGCTGGCCCGGCTGGCGTTGAGCGATGCGGAGATCGCGGCATACCAGGGCGAACTTTCGGAAATCCTCACGTACATCGGGAAATTGCGGGAAATCGACACCTCGAACGTCACGCCTACCGCCCAGGTGACGGGTCTCACGAACGCACTCGCGGACGATGTGGTCGCGAACGAACCGCAGGCCGCCAAGCTGCTCCAAGGCGTTCCCGCACGGCAACGGGATGCGATCAAGGTGAGGGCGGTATTCGATGAGTGACGGAACCGCGGCGGCTCGGCCGGCCGACGAATTCGGCGCTTACCTGCGCCACGCGGATCCCGCGCCGCCGCCGCCACGCGCGTATCCGCCGCTTACGTCGAGCAATCTCAAGGGCGTGCAGGTCGCCGTCAAGGACCTGCTTTTGACGGATGACGGCGGAACCAGCACCGCGGCTTCGAAGATGCTCGAATCGTTCGTCAGTCCGTACGAGGCCACCGTCGTGAAGAAACTTCGGGAGGCGGGGATGGTCATCACCGGCAAGACTAACCTGGACGAATTCGCGATGGGATCCTCCACTGAGAACTCGGCCCTCGGCGCGACGGTCAATCCCTGGGATCCCGCGAGGGTGCCGGGAGGGTCGAGCGGCGGCTCGGCGGTAGCGGTCGCCGCGCGTGACGTGCCGCTCGCCTTAGGCACCGACACCGGCAGCTCGGTCCGATTGCCCGCGGCATACTGCGGCGTGGTAGGGATGAAGCCGACGTATGGGCGGATCTCCCGCTACGGCGCGATCGCCATGGCGAGTTCGCTGGACCAGGTCGGGGTCTTCTCGACCAGCGTCAACGATGCCGCCGTGCTGCTCCGTGTCCTTTCCGGACACGACCCCCGGGACGCGACTTCGCTGGATCGTCCCGTCCCCGATTACCGGAAGGCGCTGACCGGCGACGTGAAAGGCTTGCGCATCGGCCTGGCCAAGGAATATCTGGTCGGCGGGGTGCAACCGGAAGTCAGCCAGGCGATCCGGGACGCGGCTAAGGAATTCAAAGCCGCGGGCGCGACGGTAACCGAGGTCAGCCTCCCGCATACGGAATATGCGATCGCGGCGTACTACATCATCACACCCGCTGAAGTGTCCTCTAACCTCGCCCGCTACGATGGCATCCGGTACGGCCACTCGGTCGAGCGCCGGGACGATTGGCACGGTGCGCTCGAGGACGTCTACCGGCAGAGCCGTGCCGAAGGATTCGGCCCGGAAGTGAAACGACGGATCATGCTCGGCACCTACGCGCTTTCGACGGGCTACTACGATGCGTATTACAAGAAGGCGATGGAGATCCGCACGCTGGTCAAGCGTGACTTTGATGATGCGTTCAAGAAGGTCGATGTCATCCTGACCCCCACCGCCCCGACCACGGCGTTCAAGCTGGGAGAAAAGACCGGCGATCCGCTCGCGATGTACCTCAGTGATATCTTCACCGTCCCCGCGAACCTGGCGGGCCTGCCCGGCATCTCCATACCGGCCGGATTCGACGCCGACGGCCTGCCGATCGGCCTGCAGCTGATGGGTGCGCAATGGGATGAGGAAACGGTCTTCCGTGCCGCCCATGCCTACGAGCAGCGGCACGACTGGCACGAACGGGAGCCGGGATCATGACGCCGGTGGAAGTGCTCGTCGGAATCATGGTACTGGCGGTCGTGTTCGGCATCTGGCTGGTGGCGTACCGGCACCGCACTCTGCCACGTCGGCTGTCGGCGGACGATAAAGGATTCATACATGTGCGGTGGCACGAGATCGAACAGCAGGTGAAGCGCGGCGGCCCGGCTCATCTCCGGCAATCGATCATCCAGGCGGATAACCTGGTGGATTACTGCCTCAAGAAGCTCGGGGTATCGGGCGACACGCTCGGTGAGCGGTTGCGGAGCGGGCGCTCACGGTTTTCGGATTACGACGGCATCTGGCGGGCTCATAAGACACGGAACCAGGTCGTACATGAGGCTGACAAGGAGCTTCTCTCGTTTGAGGTCAAACAGATGCTGGCCAAGTTCGAGCGGGCGCTGAAGGACCTGGGGGCGCTATGAATGCGGGGAAGCATGAGGCCGTGATCGGGCTCGAGATCCATGTACAGCTCCGCACACAGTCGAAGATGTTCTGCCGCTGCGGCAATCGGGCCGACGATGCCAAGCCGAACGAACTGACTTGCCCGGTCTGTCTGGGGTTGCCCGGCGCCTTGCCGGTCCCGAACCGGACGGCGGTGGAGTGGGCGCTCAAGGCGGCGCTGGCACTCGGCTGTGAGATTCCCACGGAATCGAAATTCGACCGTAAGCAGTATTTTTATCCCGACCTTCCCAAGGGGTACCAGATATCACAGTACGACCAGCCTCTCGGGGGCCCGGGTACGTTCGAGTTCGACCTGCCGGAGGATGGACAGGTGGTCACGAAAAAGATTCGGATTACCCGGCTGCACCTTGAGGAAGACGCGGGCAAGCTCACGCATCCTAAGGGTGCGGACCATTCCCTGGTCGATCTCAACCGGGCCGGTACGCCGCTCATCGAGATCGTCACCGAGCCGGATTTCCGGAGCCCGGCGGAAGCCAAACGGTTCCTGCAGGAACTCCGCCGCCTGATGCGCTACCTGGGGATTTCCGATGCCGACATGGAGAAAGGCCACTTGCGCGCGGATGCCAACGTATCGCTCCGCCCGTCCGGCGCGAAGGAACTTGGCACCAAGACGGAACTGAAGAACCTCAACAGCTTCCGGTTCGTGCAACGGGGGCTGGAGGCGGAGATCGAGCGGCAGGCCGGACTATTAGAGAAAGGTGAGGCAATCCTCCAGGAGACGCGCGGCTTCGACGAGGAACGCGGCCGGACTACTTCCCAGCGCGGAAAGGAAGAAGCGCACGATTACCGCTACTTCCCGGAGCCGGACATCCCGCCGCTGGAGCCGGCGCGGCTGGGCATGGAAACCTGGCGAAGCGATATCGCCGAAACGCCGGTCGCGCTGGTGCGGCGGTTATGCGAGCGGGGCGTCGCCGCCGACACGGCATTCACGATCACGGAAGACCGGCGGGAAGCGGAGGCGTTCATCCGCACGGCCGAGTCCCACCCGATCGATCCCCCGGAGCTGGCGAAGTGGTGGATGGCGTTCCGGAAGTCTGCGATGCCGTCGGTCGAGCCCGGTGCGCGTTACGACCGCCTGGGCGCGTATATCGTCTCCGCGGCGGCGCAATCCGTCCCGAACTCACAACGGAAATCCTTATTGGCGAAAAGTATCGAACAGGGAAAGGATCCGTCGGAGGTCGTCTCCGCGGACGACGCGTTCGGTACGGTGGACGAAGCAGCGGTCGCCTCTATCGTCGACCAAGCGATCAAGGATAATCCCAAACCCGTCGCCGACTTCAGGGCCGGCAACGGGAATGCCAAGCAGGTGATCGTCGGTGCCGTGATGAAAGCGACCAAAGGCGCCGCGGATGCCAAGGCCATCGCCGCGTTGATCGAGCGGAAGCTTGGATGAACGGCAGTTGACAGTGCGCGTCGCTCTTGTGAGACAATGGGGGCGAAGCCGCGGTTGGCGGTGAATGTCGTATCAACTAACAAAGGAGAAGCATCATGCTGATCAACTTTCTTCAAGACGATCAAGATGCGCAGCCGCAGCAGGCTCCGGCCGACGACAACGGCGGCGACGAAGCTGTAGCTCCCGCCGGCGACGACGACAACGCCGGTGAGGGTAGCGGCGACGAAGCGGCAGGCAAGGAAGCTGGCGACGACGCCAGCGAAGCCCCGGCCGACGCCGGCGAGCCGGCCAGTGACGACTCAAGCAGCGACAACGCTGCCGAGTAACCGTCCGCATCTGACGCCGAAGAGCCCCGTCCGCGGGGCTCTTCATTTTTGTACGAACGCACGATGCCAGCCGTCTGCATCTTGTTACGGTGGAAAAACACGGTAACCTGATAACCATATGACCGAAGTACCCAGCGCCATCCTGTGGATCGCCTCGATCGGACTGATCGTCATGACGGTCCTCCTTTCGATGCTCCTGGTCGCCCTGATCGTCCTGACCCGCCGGGTCCGCCAGTTGGTGGAAAAGATCCACGACGTGGCCGAGCCGCTGAAAGGAGCCGCGGAGCGGGCCGGCGATACCGTCAACGCGTACAGTTCCAACCTGCTCCGCCCGCTGGCGACCGTCGCTGGCGTAGTGGCAGGCTTCAACAAGGGCATTAAGACAGTTAGCAAGAAAGGCAAGGGGCGCAAATGATGGTGACAGAGCCGGACCGCGTGGAGCCAGCGGCAGCACAGGACGACCGCAAGGTGCGTAAGATCGAGGATTTCATCTGGTTCTTGGTGGCCCTGGTCGTACTGATTATCCTGATCCGGTTCATCCTGCTTCTGTTCGGCGCACGGACCGGCGTACCATTCGTGGACTTCTGGTACTCGATGACCGCGCCGTTGATCGCACCGTTCGCCGGAATATTCGGCAACCTCGACACATATAACAGTTACACCGGCCAGCGCATCGAGCTCGACGCCCTGGTCGCGATGATCATTTACGGCGTATTGGGATATCTGCTGGTGCTGGCGTCGCGTCTGCTCCGGCATGAGCCCAAAGCGGAATAACCGAGAGGAGGATCCATGGCACGACAAGGTAAGTTTCTCAAAGGCACGTTCATCGGCGCCGTGCTGGGCGCGGTAGCCGGGTTGCTCTTCGCGCCGAAAGCGGGCAAGGAGACCCGCGAGGATATCGAGCAGGGATCGAAGAAGTTAGCCGGCGAGGCGGAAAAGCGTGCACGCCGGGTGCAAGGCCAGGCCAAGCGACAAGCCAAGCAGGCCCGGCGTAAGGCCGGTACGCTCAGCCGTCAGGCGAAGCGGACCGCGACCAAGGCCAAGCGCCAGATCAACCGCACGGCCGGTCAGGTCGGTAAGCGTGCGACGCGGACGACCGGACGGCCCAAGCGGAACCGGTAATGGCCGCGTCTCGGAGTCGCGACAAGCGGAGGCAGCCCGGCCGTGACATGGATGCCGTCCATAAGTTCGCGCTGGCGCTCGAGCGCGGGCGATTCACCGAATACGTGGAAACCCTTTCCGATACCCGGAAGCTTCTTTGGCGCAACTTCCTGGCGGGCCTGAGTCGCGGCTTCGGGGCAGTGGTCGGCGCGACGATCGTCGTGGCACTGATGGTCGGGCTGCTGGCTTGGATCGGCCAATACCTCCCCGGCGAACTCGGGGAATTCTTCAAGAGTACCAGCGAGCAGATCGATCCGGCATCCTGATCGGCGCGGCGGCTGGTAAGCTAAGGTCGTGGCAACGATCGATTGGACCTCCGTCGAGGAAGCGGAAAAGGAAAACACCGTGACCGGTTATAAGCTGGCGTTGCTTGAGGCTGCCAAGCTGTTCGAGGACCGGATGGCGGATGAGCGCATTCCCGGCAAGACACCGGCCGAACGCTTGGAAGCCGTGAAGCTGCACTTGACCCGCCCGGCGGACGTGACCAAGGCGTACGCTTACGCGCACCGGCTGCGGCACGGTACCACCGGCGCGCTCACCAAGGAACGCGCAAAAGGCTATCTCCACACATTCCGGCAAGCCGTGGCGGATCTCAACGACCTCACCCGGCAGCGCGATTCGTTCAATGCCCGGGCGAAGCTCTATTGGGGCCTGGTGCGGGCCCGGCAGCGCTGGCTGGTGCGCGGCCTGATCGGTCTCGGCGGATTCTTCGTGCTGGTCCTCTTCCTCGCGGATACGGTACCAGGCCGCCTGCTGGTAGACGGCACCGTGGCAACGGTCCATGGGTTCTTCAGTTGGATCGCGGCATTGCTGATCGCGCTGGCGCTGATCGTGCTGGCGGTGCTCGGCACGGCGGTGTATCTGGACCGCCGCGGTGGGACGGTGCGGGGCGAAGATGAGTAGTATGGGAGGGTAATGCCGAAAGCCGACTTCGTCCATCTCCATACCCACTCCCACTACAGCCTGCTCGACGGGCTGGGCAAGATTCCTGATCTCGTCAAGGAAACCAAGCGGCAAGGCATGGGCTCGTTGGCGCTTACCGACCACGGAGTGCTCTACGGCGCCATCGAGTTCTACCAGGCGGCGACCAAGGAAGGCATCAAGCCGATCGTCGGCTGTGAGGTGTATGTCGCCCGTCGTGGCCGCCGCGACAGGGACCCCACCGCCGACACGAATCCGTACCACCTGATCCTGCTCGCCCAGAACAAGACCGGTTACCAGAACCTGCTCAAGCTGGTCGCGGCGGCCCATCTCGAGGGGTTCTATTACAAGCCGCGGATCGACTGGGAGCTTCTCGAACGACACCATGAGGGACTGATTTGTACGTCCGCGTGCCTCCAGGGAGAGGTCGCGAACGCGATCAAGGAAAGCGACGATCGGAAGGCCCGTGCCGTGGTAGACCGGTTCGCACAGCTCTTCGGGGACCGTTACTACCTGGAACTCCAGCACCACCCGAACATTCCCGAGCAGGGCCAGCTCAATGACGCGCTCAAGCGGATCGCCAAGGAAAAGGGCCTGCCCTTGGTCGGCACCAACGATGCTCATTACGTACGTCCGGACGACGCGGAGGCGCAGGACGTGTTGATCTGTATCCAGACCGGCAAGATGCTCGAAGACACGGACCGTCTCAATATGACCGGTGAAGATTTCTCGCTGAAGACTCCGCAAGAGATGCATAAGAGTTTCACGGACACGCCGGAAGCGGTGACCAATACCGTCGCGATCGCCGAACGGTGTGACCTGGAGCTCGAGTTCGGGAAGATCATCCTACCGAAATTCGAGGTCGAAACGGGGGAGACCGAGCAGGGCCAACTCCGGCGGCTCGTGGCGGAAGGCATCGCCGGACGGTATGGCAAGGATCCGGGCCGAGTGGTACAGGAGCGCGTCGAGTACGAATTGGGAGTGATCGAGAAGATGGGCTTCGAAAGTTACTTCCTGATCGTCGCGGACTTCGTGCGCGAGGCGAAGCGGCGCGAGATCTGGGTCGGTCCCGGCCGCGGCTCGGCAGCGGGAAGCATCGTTTCCTATGCGCTCAACATCACCACGCTCGACCCCCTCTCTTACGACCTGCTTTTCGAACGGTTCCTTAATCCCGACCGCATCAGCATGCCGGATATCGACATGGATTTCGCCGACGACCGGCGCGGCGAGATCATCGAGTACGTCCAGGAGAAGTACGGACACGACAAGGTCGCGCAGATCATCACCTTCGGGACGATGGCCGCTCGCGCGGCGGTCCGCGACACCGGCCGGGTGATGGGCATGGCCTACGGCGAGGTGGACCAGGTTGCCAAACTGATTCCGTTCGGCATGAACCTGACGGACGCGAAAAAGCAGCCGGAGCTGAAGGAGCTCGCCGGACAGAGTCCGCAGGTGGAACGGTTGCTCGACCTCGCATCCCGCATCGAAGGATCGGTCCGGCACGCCTCGACCCACGCGGCCGGCGTGGTCATCGGCGACAAGCCGCTTACCGAGTACGTGCCGCTCCAGTACGCCACTCGTGGGGGTGACGACCAATCCGTCGTCACGCAGTACTCGATGTATCCGATCGAGTCCATCGGCTTGTTGAAGATGGACTTCCTCGGGCTGTCCAACCTCACGATCCTGCGCAACGCCGTCGAGATCATCGAAGCGGTCCACGGCGAGCAGGTCGACGTGGACACGCTGCCGCTCGACGACGCCAAGACGTTCGAGCTGCTTTCGGCCGGCCGTACCCATGGTATCTTCCAGTTGGAATCCGAGGGCATGCGGCGCTACATCAAGGAGCTCAAGCCGTCGCGGTTCGATGATATCGTGGCGATGGTCTCGCTGTACCGCCCGGGGCCGATGCAGTTCATCGATTCGTTCATCCGCCGCAAGCATGGCAAGGAAAAGATCGAATATCTGCACCCTGACCTCAAAGGATCGCTGGAGCCGACCTACGGTATCCTCGTCTACCAGGAACAGATCATGCAGATCTCAAAGGATCTCGCCGGGTTTACTGGCGGCGAAGCCGATACGTTGCGGAAAGCCGTGGGCAAGAAGATCAAGGCGCTGATGGACCAGATGCGGCCGAAATTCATCAAGGGCGTGGTTGCGAATGGCCACGATGAATCGCTCGGCAAGAAGCTCTTCGATCTCTTCGAAGCGTTCGCCCAATACGGCTTCAACAAATCGCATGCCGCCTGCTATGCGCTGATCGCCTACCAGACGGCCTACCTTAAGACGCATTATCCGAGTGCATTCATGGCGGCGCTGATGACCTCGGAACAAGAGGACCTCGACAAACTCGCCGCGGCGATCAGCGACGCCGGTAACCTCGACATCGACGTCCTGCCGCCGGACGTGAACGAGTCATTTGAGAATTTCGCGGTGGCACCGGACAAACGGAACATCCGGTTCGGGCTGAACGCGATCAAGAACCTGGGCAAGAACACGGCGGCGGCGATCGTGAAGACCAGGAAGGCGGACGGGCCGTTCACTGACCTCATGAACTTCCTCACGCGGCTTCCTGACGGCACGGCTAACAAAAAGTCGCTCGAAGCGCTGATCAAGGCGGGGGCTCTGGATTCGCTGGGGGACGACACCGGCACCGGAGGCACCGTCGAGCGTGGCCGGATGCTGGCCGGACTGGAGGCGATGAGCCGGTTCGCGGCGGCCCGGGCGGCCGAGGGACGGAACGGACAGGACAGCCTCTTCGGCGATCGCCCTGATGTCGGCGGCACCTTCACGTTGCCGGACGCCGGCGACGTCGACAGCCGACAGAAGCTCGAGTGGGAACGCGAGCTGCTCGGGATGTACGTCTCGGAACACCCGCTGACGTCGTACGAACGGGTCGTCAAGCGGTTCACGGCGATTTCCTCGGTGGCGCAGCTTCCTGATGGCCGTCCGGTGGAGATTGCATGTCTGGTCACCCTGGCGAAGCGAATCAACACTAAAAAGGGTGAGCCGATGGTGTTCATGACCGTGGAAGACCGGCAGCAGAAACTCGAGGTCATCGTGTTCCCGAAACTCTATCTTGAGGCCCGGGAGCACCTCACGCCCGGCGCCATCCTCAAGGTGGCTGGCAAGGTCTCACGCAGGGACGACGAGCCGAAGATTCTCGCCGATTCGCTGACGCCGCTCACGAACGACACCCGGCCGATTCTGGCGCGTCCCGCGCCGGCGGAAGGCGACGAGGTGGAGATCGACGACCTGGACGCGGCGGTCGCCGGCGTGCCGCCCGCCGCGGACCCCGATTCGCGGCAGGGGGTCGAATCGCTCGTGGTCACGCTGGGGCCGCACACCACGATGGCGACACTTGAGTCGATCAAGCGCATCCTGGCCGAGCATCACGGGGAATCGCCGGTGTACCTGGTACTTACGCAAACGGACGGGGCGAAACGGCTCAAGCTCGCCCGCGGCGTACGTTATTCGCAGGCATTGACCGAAGCGCTCGAGGCCGTGGATTGGGGTGTCGCGGTCGAGGTGCGATAGGCTTCGCCGGAGGGTGCGTGCTATCATCATTGGGTAACTTTTTACCATGAGTCAGCAACTGCTCAGGAAGGTGTCCGCGACGTTCGTAAAGCCCGTCTTCACGAACGTCGGCTCCGGTGATCGGGTCCGGGTCTACACGACGGTCAAGGAGGGAAACAAGGAACGTACCCAGTACTTCGAAGGCCTGGTGATCCGCCGCCGCGGGGGCGTGGGTCCGGAAGCGACGTTCACCGTCCGCCGGATCACGTCGGGCGTCGGCGTCGAGCGGACGTTCGCGTTGCACTCGCCCAAGATCACCAAGATCGAGGTGCAACGCGGTGCCAAGGTCCGCCGATCCCAGCTCCACTATATGCGCGAACGGGCCGGCAAGGCCGCCCGGATGAAGGAAGTCCCCGTGCGCGGCGACGAACGCGAAGTCCGGCATCCGTGGCTGGTGTCCGACCAGCCGGTCGCGCCGGAGAAGCCGCCGGTCAAAGCTGCCGCCAAGCGGCCGCCGAAAGCAAAGACGCCGGTCGCGAAGCAGACCGCCGCGAAGACACCCAAGGCCGATGCCAGCGCTACGAAAAAGCCCGAAGCGAAGGACAAGCAGTAAGCCGCCCGGGCGTACCGCCGAACGGCGTTGGAGTGCCGAGGGACTGACCGTCGCCGGCGTGGACGAGGTCGGCCGGGGAGCCTGGGCCGGTCCGTTGGTCGCGGCTGCGGTCGTGTTGCCCGAGCAGTGGCGGCTGGCCGGCGTCCGGGATTCGAAACTGCTCGCCGCTGCCCAACGGGAGCGGCTCGCGAACGGCATCAGGGCATCGGCCCGCGCGGTCGGCGTCGGCGTCGTTGCGGTCGAAGAACTGAACCGGCACGGGTTTTCCTGGGCGCTTCGCGAATGCGGTATCCGGTGTGTCCGGGAGCTCGGGATCGAACCTGGCCGGGTGCTGCTCGATGGCCGCCACGACTACTTCGGCGGGGCAGTCGCCTGCGAGACGATCATCGGCGGGGACGGTACGGAACGCTGCATCGCCGCGGCCTCGATCATCGCCAAGGTGCGTCGGGATGCCCTGATGCGGGAATTCGACACCGTATTCCCCGGCTACGGGTTCGCCGACCACAAGGGATACGGTACGCCGGCCCACCGGCGCGCCCTGGCAGAGCGCGGTCCGACGGCACTTCACCGCGTACACTGGCGGCCCGTCGCCGAACGGCTGCGGTACCGGGTGCCGGCCTGACGCGCTATACTGAGTCCGTGATAAGCAAGCAACATTTGGGAGCATCCGGCGAACTACGCGCCCGGCGGTTCCTTGAGCACCTCGACTATGAATTCATCGCCGCGAACGTACGTTCACGGCACGGCGAAGTGGACCTCGTGATGCGAGATGGTGACGAACTGGTGTTCGTCGAAGTGAAAACGCGCCGCCATACGGCCGCTGGTTTGCCGGAGACCGCAGTGACACCACTGAAGCTGCGGCACATCGTACGGGTAGCGGAGGCTTGGCGGGCCGCGACCCGCCACACCGGGCCCTGGCGGGTAGATGTGGTCGCGATCGACCCGGGCGGCCTCCGGCACCACCCCAATGTGAGCGTGGTATACTGACCCCAGTGGAGCCTCAGGCTCCGTCTTTTTACGTAACACCCATGAAGCTGGACATCGACCCCAAGGCATTCAACGAGGCGATCGAGCAGATCGCCTACGACCGGAAGATCCCACAAGAACGGATCTTCGAGGCGGTGGCTTCCGCGGTGGCCGCGGCCTATCGCAAGGACTACGGATTTCCGGAACAGCAGATCCGCGCCGACTTCAATCCGGAAAACGGCGAAGCCAAGCTGTTCATCGTCCATGAGCTGGTAGCCAAGCAGGACGAGGTCGAGAACGAGCACGTCCAGCTCACCGTCACCGAGGCACGCAAAAAAGGTGCCAAGGGCCCGAAGGCCGGCGACATCTTCGAAGAACCGGTCGAGCCGCCGTCCGGATTCGGACGTATCGCGGCCCAGACCGCCAAGCAGGTGATTATCCAGCGGATCCGCGAGGTCGAGCGCGAGATTGTCCGCGATGAGTTCTCCGATCGCACTGGCGAACTGATGACGGGTTCGGTGCAACGCATCGAGGGTAGGAATGTCTTCGTGGAAGTCGGCCGGGCGATCGGCGTGCTTGGACCGGGTGACCAGATCGAGCGCGAACGGTACTACATCGGCCAGCGACTTCGGGTAATGCTCCGGGAAGTCGATCCCGAGGGCCGTGCCGCCCAGCTGATTTTCACCCGTTCACATCCTGACTTCGTCCGGCGCCTGTTCGAGCTCGAAGTGCCGGAGATCCATGCCGGTACAGTCGAGATCAAGGCGGTGGCTCGCGAGGCCGGCGTGCGCAGCAAGGTCGGTGTGGCATCTAACCAGGAGGGCGTGGATCCGGTCGGCACCTGCGTCGGCCAACGGGGGACGCGCGTCCAGGCGATCATGGCCGAACTCGGTGACGAGAAGATCGATATCGTGCTGCATGACGAAGACGTGCCGACGTACATCGCGAACGCCCTCAGTCCGGCGAAGATCTCGAAGATCGACCTCGACGAGAAGACCAAGACGGCCACGATCAAGGTCGCGGACGACCAGCTCAGCCTAGCGATCGGTCGTGGCGGCCAGAACGTACGGCTGGCAGGCGAACTCACCGGTTGGCAGATCGACATCGACAAGTCCGAGGCGCAACGGGCGGGGGCTCGAGGAGCCGATGCGGCACCGGCCGCGGTCATCCCCAGTATCCCGATCGCCGCAGTCGCGGGAGTGACCGACGAAGAAGCGGAAGCGTTCACGTCCGCGAAGCTCGAGACCGCCCAGAAGCTTGCCGCCGCGGAAGCCGCCGACCTGGCCAAGGTGAAGGGGGTCGAGCCGCCTCGCCGGGAAGGTATCCAGCAGGCTGCCGCCCAGGCGGTCAGCGAGGCGAACGAAGTGCCGGCCGTCGCCGCAGACGCTGCGCCTGCCGCTCCGTCCGCCAAGGAACCGACGCCGACGCCGGAGCCGGCGGAGAAATCCGAAAAAGCAGCAGCCCCGGCTCCGGCGGACCCGACTGCCGCGAGCGACGCGGAAGACACGCCTGCGCCGCCGCCGGCCGCCGCGGACGAGGCGGATACCATGCCGTCCGATACCGGCGGGAACGACGACGCTTCCTGATCCGCGTGCCCGGCCCTAGAGTCTTGACACGAACGCTCCTTGCTGTACGGTAGGTGCGCGAACGGCAAACCCGCTTCGCGCAAAATACATAGACATTACGGTCATTTTTGGCATTCCTTCCAACGAGGGAATTTCATGTACCCCATATACTAATTACGAGGATCCATGCAGAACGAACACTTCGAGAAGTTCACCAAGAACGCAAAGCTGTCGCTGACGGCCGCCCAGAAAGCGGCACGGGCGATGGGTGAGGCCTATATCGGCACCGAGCACATCCTGGTCGGGCTGGTTTCCAATCCGGAAGCCTTGGCGGCGGAAATCCTCGAAGGTCATGCCGTTACGCTCGAGAAGGTCCAACTGGCCTTGAGTTTCTCCTCGAAGTCACGATATGACGCCGGTGGGGCGGGACTGACCGATCCGGCCAAGAAGGTGATCGAGAAGGCGGTCGCCACTGCGGCCCGGCACCAGCACTACTACGTGGGCACGGAGCACCTGCTCCTCGGCATACTGGCGGACAAGAACACCAAGGCGTACTCGATTCTCGAAGAACTCGGCGCTGACCCGGAGCGGATCAAATCGCAGGTCCTGAACCTGTTCCGGCATACCGGTGGTTCCGCGACGACGGGCGACCGTGCCGGCAGCCAGCCGGTCACGCCTGGCGGCGGTCCGCTCAGGAAAGGTACCGACGCCAAAGACGACAAGAAGAAGACTCCGGCGCTCGATTACTTCTCGACCGACCTCACCGAACTGGCCGAGCAGAACAAGCTCGACCCGGTCATCGGCCGTGACGACGAGGTCCAGCGGGTCGTGCAGATCCTGGGCCGGCGCACCAAGAACAACCCCGTCCTGATCGGCGAACCCGGCATCGGCAAGACCGCGATCGTCGAAGGACTGGCGGAACGGATCGTCGCTGAAACGGTGCCCGACGCGCTCCATAACAAGCGGATCCTGGCGCTCGACCTGCCCTTGATGGTCGCAGGCACCAAGTACCGCGGCGAGTTCGAGGAACGCGTGAAGCAGGTGATCGAAGAACTCAAGAAACAGGAAGACATCGTGATATTCATCGACGAGCTTCACACGATCGTCGGGGCCGGTGCCGCCGAAGGCTCGATGGACGCGGCACAGATTCTGAAACCCGCCCTGGCGCGCGGCGAAGTCCAGACGATCGGCGCGACCACATTGGACGAGTATCGCAAGCATATCGAGAAGGACGCGGCGTTAGAGCGGCGCTTCCAGCCCGTGCACGTGAAAGAGCCGTCGCCTGAGGAGACCGTTGCCGTGCTGAAGGGATTGCGCAAGAATTACGAGGATCATCATGGCGTGGAGATCTCCGACGAAGCGATCGAGACGGCCGTCCGGCTCAGCCAGCGTTACATCGCCGACCGGTTCCTGCCGGATAAGGCGATCGATCTGGTGGATGAGGCCGCCTCGGCGGGACGCTTGCGCGAAGGCGGGCTCACGCCTGAGTTGAAGAAGCTCCAGGAGGAACTCACCGCCCTGAACTCCGAGAAGGAGCGGGCAATCGATAACCAGGATTACGAGAAAGCCGCCCAACTGCGCGACAAGGCCAATAAGACCCGGGAGCGGTTGCGAGGCAAGGGGCCGAAGACGGTGACCGTGACTGCCGAGGATATCGCCACGGTGGTAGCGCAGTGGACCGGCGTCCCAGTGACCCGCTTGGTCCGTGCGGAGGCCGAAAGCCTCACTAATCTCGAGAAGAAGCTGAAGCAGCAGATCGTCGGCCAGTCCGAGGCCGTCTCTGCGGTGTCACGGAGCATTCGGCGAAGCCGGGTCGGTATCGGCAGCCCGAAACGGCCGATGGGTTCGTTCATCTTCCTCGGTCCGACCGGCGTCGGTAAGACGGAGCTTGTGAAAGTGCTCGCCCGTGAGGTCTTCGGTTCCGAGGAGAACCTGATCAAGATCGACATGAGCGAATTCATGGACCGGCACAACGTATCGCGCCTCGTGGGCGCTCCGGCCGGCTACGTTGGTTACGAGGAGGGTGGCAAGCTCACCGAGCAGATCCGTCGGAACCCGTACTCGGTGATCCTGCTCGACGAAATCGAGAAAGCCCATCCGGAGGTATTCAACCTGCTGCTGCAGATTCTCGAAGACGGGCAGCTTACGGATGCCAAGGGTCGCACGGTGGACTTCCGCAATACGATCATCATCCTCACGAGTAATGTCGGGGCGCAGGAACTCCAGAAGACGGCGCAACTCGGCTTCCAGGTACACGACGGTCGTTCGGAAGCGTCGTTGGAGCAGCGCTACGACGAGATGAAGCAGCGGGTGCTGGAACAGTTGAAGGAAAAGTTCCGTCCGGAGTTCCTGAACCGACTGGACCAGATCGTGGTCTTCAAACCGCTCACCAAGGAGCTGGTCGGCAAGATCGTCGAGCTCCAGCTCAGTGAACTGGCGGCACGGCTCAAGGAGCACGACCTCAAGTTGGCCGTGGACGCCAAGGCCAAGGCCCAGCTGGTGGAGCGCGGATTCGATCCGCAGTACGGTGCGCGACCGGTCCGGCGGGCGATCCAGACCGACATCGAGGACAGGCTGGCCGAACTGATGCTGGCAGGCACCGTCAAGGACGGCGACCGGGTACGCATCGGGTTCACGAAGGACGCGTTCACGTTCTCCGTGGGACGTGCCTCCAAACGCGCCCCGGCCAAGAAGTAGCACGCATACCGGCCTGCTAGACTGGATTCGTGGACCAAACGACCATCCAGCTGATTATCTTCCTCGTACTGCTCATCGCGGTCGCTTTGTTGGTGACCCGACGGATCGTGCGGGCCCATACTAAATCGCTGCTGACGACGTTCATCGGCGTGCTGGCCGGGCTGGTCGTCGGCGCGCTCCTCTCCCTGCCGCTGGCCACGCTCCCCACCCCGTACGGCACCGTGCTACCCGTGGCCGTCACCCTGCTGACCGTAGTGATGTTCGGAACCGTCTTCGCGGTGCGCGGCGCGCTGTTCGTCTCGTTCCTCTATCAGGCGGTGACCGGCCGGGGAACCCCTGCCGGCCGGGAGATCGTGGTGGATACCAGCGCGATCATCGACGCCCGGATCGTAGAAGTGGCGAACGCAGGGTTCCTGACCGGCACGTTGCTGGTGCCCCGTGTCGTCCTCGAGGAACTCCAGCACATCGCGGATTCATCCGACCCGCTCCGGCGGACCAAGGGACGCCGCGGTCTCGAAGCGTTGACGGCGCTTGAGAAACACTCCGAGGTACTGGTGGAGATCGTCGAGATAACGGGGCGCGCGAAGGCGGTGGACGCCAAACTGGTCGAGATCGCCAAGCATCGCAAGGCTGCGATCATGACCACGGATTACAATCTCAACCGGGTCGCGGAGATCGAGCGGGTACCCGTACTGAACGTGAACGAGCTGGCTGGCGCGCTCCGGCCACCGGTATTGCCCGGCGAAGAGCTTGAGGTGAAGGTAGTCGGCAAAGGTAAGGAAAAGGGCCAAGGGGTGGGCTATCTTCCGGACGGCACGATGATCGTGGTCGAGGACGGCGAGCGGTTGGTCGGCAAGGAAGTCACCACGGAGGTCAGCCGATCGCTCCAGACGGTGGCCGGAAAGATGATCTTCGTGACACCGCGAAGACAGAAAAGCGGCCGGTCGAAGTAAGCGTTCAGGCTTCCGCGTAATCGGTGCGGTACCGAGCGGCGACCTGCTCGAGCAGATCCGGATATGGCAGGAAGGTGAAACAGGCCTTGGCGGTGGCCGCCGCTTCGTCCGGATCCTCGCCGCGGGCGAGCGCGCTTTCGTAACGGTCGTGAAAATTGAGCATCATGCACAGCTCCGGGTGCAACGCATGGATCGCGATGCCGTCTCCCTCTCCGTTGGCTTCCTGTAGCCGCTCCCGTGCGGCACGGTATGCCCGGCGGGCGGGGTGGCCGGGGTCGAGGGTCTCGGCCGGAGTCGGCGGGAGGATCGGACCATCCCAGCGGCCGAGGTCCAGCCCCTGCTCGGCAGCAGTGGCGTATTCCGATTTGCTCAAGAGTTCCGAATGATGTGGCCCGCTTCCCATGGCGATAAGTATACTAGGGTACATGGCTGCCATCACGTTTGAAGCTATCGCTACGTCAGGTCCCGCCCGCGCCGGCCGTCTTAGTACGCCGCACGGCACGATCAAGACGCCGGCGTTCATCCCGGTCGGTACGGCGGCGACCGTCAAGACGTTGGATGCTCGCGATCTCGCCGACCTCGGCGCCCCGGCGGTACTGGCGAACACCTACCACCTGATGCTCCGCCCCGGTGCGGACCTGATCGAACGCCACGGCGGCCTGCACCGCTTCATGGACTTTTCCGGGCCGATCGTCACCGACAGCGGCGGGTTCCAGGTCTTCTCGCTCGGCTGGGGACTGGCGCACGGCGTCGGCAAGATCGCCGGGATGTTTCCCGGTGATGCCCCGGCTGCCGGGGGATCCGGCAAACGATTGATGCGCGTGGGTGAGCGTGGTGTCCGGTTCCGCTCCCATCTCGACGGTTCGGAACATGAACTCACGCCCGAGAACGCGGTCCGGTTGCAGGAGCAACTCGGTGCAGACATCATCATGGCGTTCGACGAATGCACCTCGCCGTTGCATGACGCCGCCTATACGGAAGAGGCGATGCGGCGCACGCATCGCTGGGCGGAGCGTTGCCTCGCGACCTGGACCAACCGTCGCACGCAAGCGCTGTTCGGTATCGTACAGGGCGGCGCGTACCGCAGCCTCCGCGAGACCAGCGCACGGTTCATCGACGCCCGTCCGTTTCCTGGCGTGGCGATCGGCGGTTCGCTCGGCAAGACCAAACGGGATATGTGCCGGGTGCTGGAATGGACCATGCCGCTGCTCGCGCCGGAGAAACCACGGCATCTCCTCGGGATCGGTGAAATCCAGGATCTGTTCATGGCGGTCATGCGCGGTGTCGACCTGTTCGATTGTGTCGCCCCGACCCGACAAGCGCGGAACGGTTCCGTGTATCTGAGCCCGCGGAACGGGGGCACTCCAAGGAACCGGTTCCGCCTCAGTATCGCCAGCGCGCGGTCTGCCGACGATCCACGCCCGCTCGACCCGGGCTGCCGTTGCCATACGTGCCGCAACCACTCCCGTGCCTATGTCCGGCACCTGTTTGCGGCCAAGGAGTCGCTTGGGCCGCGATTAGCGACCATCCACAACTTGCACTTCATCTTCACCCTGATGGCGCGCATCCGCCGCTCGATCGAGACGCAACGGCTTCGACAGCTTGCCAAGACGTACGGCGTTTCCTAGGCTGGGAAAGGTGAATACCCGAATCGCTGCCGCCCTCGTGTTGATCCTGACCGTAACCGTCGCGGCGGTACTGCTGGCGAACCGTGATTCGGCCGCGCCGGCCGCGACCCCGGCACCGGAAGTCGAGGCGACCGTCATGCCGGATGCCAGCAACACGCCCGGGACGGTCACGGTAACCCTTGGAAGGGGTGCCTTTACTCCCGACGAGGTGACCGTCGAAGCCGGCCAGAGCATCCTCTTCGTGAATGAATCCGGCGCCCCGGCTATCGTCGCGAGCGATCCCCATCCGACACATACCGACCTCGGTGGTTTCGAATCCGGCACGCTGGAATCCGGTGCCTCATACTTGTTCGTGTTCAACGAACGAGGCAGCTGGGGATTCCACAACCACTTGAACCCGTCGCATACCGGTACGGTCATCGTCCGATGAATCCCGTCCACGACGTCAGTATCGGCAGTCCTCCCGAACAGCTGAACGTACTCATCGAGATTCCTCGGGGGAGCAAGAACAAGTACGAGCTGGACAAGGAAAGCGGCCTGATCACCCTCGACCGGGTTCTCCCCGGCCCGCAGGTGTATCCGATGGATTACTGCATGGTGCCCCAGACCCACTGGCACGATGGCGATCCGCTCGATGCCGTCATCTTCAATACGGGCGATCCTTACTACCCGGGCGTGCTGGTACCCGTGCGGCCGGTAGGGGTGATCCGGATGGTCGACGACGGTGAGAACGACGAGAAGCTGATTTGCGTACCCACCGGCGAACCGCGCCTGGCGGAGGTAAAAGACAAGAACGATATCCCGCCGCATGTACTGAAGGAGTTAGTGGATTTCTTTGAGAACTACAAGAATCTCCAGGGTAAGCAGGTCACGATTGAGAAGATCGAGGGGCGTGCGGCTGCCTATGGCGTGATCAAGGAAGCGCAAGCGCTCTACCAGAAACAGTTTGGTTCGAAGTAAGAAGCTCCCGCAGTCATTCTTCGCTCGCCCGACGCTGTCCGTCGCGCCGGATTTGCTCGGCCGGACAGTGGTCCGGCGGTACCGTGGGGCGCGGCTGGCCGGAAGGATCGTCGAGACCGAGGCATACCTCGGGCCAGCCGATCCGGCCTCGCACGCCCGGTACGGCCCGGCGTCCCGAGCCGCGCCGATGTTCGGTCCGCCCGGATTCGCCTACGTCTACTTCACGTACGGGATGCACCACTGCATGAACGTGGTGACCGAACCGGAAGGGTCGGGGACCGGCGTGTTACTCCGGGCGATCGAACCGCTTGAAGGCGTGGCAGTGATGCGGCGGCGGCGCGGTCCCGTGTCACCGAACCGGCTGACCGACGGGCCGGGGAAGCTCTGCCAGGCACTCGCGATCGGACTGCCGCAGAACCGGGCGGACCTGCAGGGCGGTACGCTGTGGGTCGAAGCCGGGGAGCCGGTGCCGGCGTCCGCCCGCGGACGGAGTGCCCGGATTGGCATCCGGAACGGCCGCGAGCAGCAAGCCCGCTTCTTCATCCGGGACAACGCGTTCGTGTCCCGGCACCCAGGCTACCCAAGCAACTGATCGTCCCGGAGGTAGCCGAGCGGCGTTCCGGGGATAGCTGCGTCCCCGCCGTCAGTCGGTGAAGGCTCCGGTTCCGGCGTCTCGCCGCCACCCACGGTGACGGTGACGGAGTCACTGGCGCGCTCCGAGTCCTCCGAGTCGCCGAAAGACAGGCCGTTTCGGCCGAGCCAAGCCTGGACCGGACGTTCCCAGTTCGGATTGTTCGGGCGTTCGCTATGCAGACCCGAGCCGCTGATTCCCTCGCCGCAATCCTCGCTGGTCGCGGTGGCGGTGATCGTGTGGGAACCGTCACTCAGCGTGGTGCTGGTCGAGAACGGCGGTGCCGTGTCGGTGGCGACGATCGAACCGTCTACGCTGAACTGGACTTGGGCGATCCCCGGCCCGTCGCCGGGTGTGGTGGCGGTCGCCGAGATCGTGACGCTGCCGGAATCGAGCTGACCGCCGTCCGGACTGTTCAAGCTCACCCGGGGCGCACAGGTTTCGCTGTCCTCGCCGACCCCGGCCTCGCTTCGCTCGCGCGGGGCGTTACTGTCGGTGAAGATGTCCGCCTTGGTCTGCCGCGTGTTCTTTCCGGGCAGCAGTCCCGTCAGGCGGTCCACGCGGAGCTCCTTGATGCCCTCCGGCCGCTCGAACTCTTGCACCGGTTCGTCGGCCAGCACGCGGCGCATGAAGTCGTTCCAGATCGGGGCCGCGGCTCGTGAGCCGCCCGTCTGGTTCATCGGTGAGTTGTCATTATTGCCGACCCAGACACCCGCGGACAGGTTCGGCGTGAAGCCGACCGTCCAGGCGTCGCGATAGCTGTCGGTGGTACCGGTCTTGGCGGCGGTATCCGGCCGGCCCGGTAACGTCAGCGGACCGTTCCGCCCGAACTGCGGTGCCCGCGCCGCATCGTCAGAAAGCACGTCCGAGATCTGATAGGCCAATTCCTGACTGACGACTTCGCGCGACCTGCCTTCGTCATATTCATCCAGTACCTTGCCCTTGCGGTCGGTCACCGTGAGGATCGGGGTCGCAGTGGTGTAGGTCCCGTTCCCGTTCCGCTCGGCATGGGCGGCCACGCCCTGGTTGGCAAGCACGTTATAGGCCGCATTCAGCTCGAGCAGCTTCACCTCGCCGCCGCCGAGCACCAGCGAATCGCCGTAACGGTCGGGGTCGTTCAGGGTGGTGATTCCCATCTCATGTGCGAGATCGGTCGCGGTCCGTACGCCGATTAGATCGAGCACTTTCACCGCTGGCACGTTCAACGATTGTTGTAGCGCGTCGCGCGCGCTGACCGGTCCGCGGAACGTCCGGTCGTAATTGTTAGGCGCGTACCCGCCGCCGAAATCGGTCCTCACGTCCCAGAGCAGCGTGGCCGGATTCATGGCGAGCGGTCTCTCGAGGTTGTTCAGCCGTCCCTCCTTGAATGCGGCCAGATAGACGATCGGCTTGAACGACGAGCCGGGCTGGCGCTCGGCGGTAGTCACGTTCACGTTGCCTTCGGCCGCCGTATCGAAGTAGTCGACTGAACCGACCATCGCCAGGATCTGTCCCGTCTTCGGATCGAGCGCGGTCAGGGCGGCGTTGGATGCGTTGTAGAGCGGGAAGTTCCCACGTGCCTGCGCCACGACATCCTCGGCGATCTCCTGCTTCTTCGCATCGAGCGTCGTGACAACCTTCAGCCCGCCCTCCTGGATCGTGCGGACGTCGTACTTACGTTCGAGTTGCTCGCGTACGTAGAAGACGAAGTGCGGGGCCGTGATGTCTTCACCGCGCGCAGCCGCGAACTGGAGCCCCTGCTTCACCTTGGCGACCGCTTGGTCATGCTCGGCCTTGCTGATGCGTTGCTGCTCGAGCATCTGGCTGAGCACGAATACGGCACGCTCCTTGAGCCGGGCCGGATCACCGGAGGTATAGGGCGAATAGTAGGTCGGTGCCTGGGGCAGCCCGGCCAACGCGGCGCATTCCGCCAGCGTGAGGTCCGCGGCAGGCTTCGCGAAATACGTCTGGGAAGCCGCCTCGATGCCGTAGGCGTTGTGTCCGTAGGGAATCTCGTTCAAATACAGGCGGAGGATGTCGTCCTTCGAGAACATCTGTTCGATCTCAAGCGACAGCACCAGCTCCTTGGCTTTCCGTGTGTAAGTCCGTTCCGGCGAAAGCAGGGCGTTCTTCACCAACTGCTGGGTGATAGTGGATCCGCCCTGACTGTTCAGCGAACCGACTTCGAAGTTCACGACGATGGCCCGGATCAAGCCGCGGGGGTCGAGGCCTTGGTGCTTATAAAAGCCCTTGTCCTCGGTAGCGACCGTAGCGTCCTTGATGCACTGCGGCATCTGGTCGAACTGGATCGGGGTGCGGTTCTTGTCCCCGCGAATCTTGTAGAGCAGGGTCTTGCCGTCGCGGGCGTAGATCGAAGTCGCCTCGGCGCGTGCCGCGCTGACCTGGCCGGGCAGGGGCAGGCCGATCGAGGCGATCGTCAGGAACAGGGCGAGCAGGAACGACCCGCTGGCGCCGGACAGCTTGGCAATCCGACGCTTGCGCCATTTGCCCGCAGCGTCCTTCCATACCGCACCGCCGTCAGCCCTGAGCTGATCGGTCGCGAAGAGGTCGGCGATTGCCTTTTTCAGTCGTCCCATGTAGTTTTCACCGTCAGCCCCCTAAGTATAGCTATAATGGACAGGAAGGTAAGAAAGATGGCGAAACGCGCTCCAGTACCGGAAGCATCCAAGGCGGCATTGATCGCTCGCGCCCTCGACCGTGGCGTGGATTCGGTCTACCCCTCGCGCGAGGCCCTGGCCGCGGTGCTCCGCAGCAAGCGCCGGTTGAAGGTCTACCTCGGCTTGGACCCAAGCTCGCCGGACCTCCACATCGGCCACTTGCTCGTCCTGCAGAAACTCCGGCATTTCCAGGAGCTCGGGCATGAGGTGACGCTACTGCTCGGCGACTTCACCGGCCAGACCGGCGACCCGACCGACAAGCAGGCGGCCCGGCAACCGCTCGCGAAGCGGGAGGTGCTTGCGAATGCCAAGGGATATCGCGCCCAGGCCGCGAAGCTACTCAAGTTCCGCGGCAAGAACCCTGCCAAGGTTCGCTATAACTCGGAGTGGTTGGAGAAGTTCCGGTTCGCGGACGTCGCCGAGCTTGCCCAGCACTTTACCGTGCAGCAACTCCTGGAGCGTGACATGTTCGAGCGGCGCCTCAACCAGGGCAAGCCGATCAGTCTGCGCGAATTCCTCTATCCGCTGATGCAGGGCTACGACTCGGTGGCGATGAACGTGGACCTGGAGATCGGGGCGACGGACCAGACCTATAACATGCTTCAGGGGCGGAAGCTCCAGAAGGAATACCGGCACAAGGAGAAGTTCGTACTCGCCACGCCGATCCTGGCGGATGCCAAGGGCGTGAAGATCGGCAAGACCGAAGGCAACGCGATCGCAATCGCCGGCAAGCCCCAGGAACTGTACGGACAGGTCATGCACCTGCCGGACGAGGTGACGCTGCCTGCATACGAATGGTGCACGGACGTGGGTCAGGAGGAGCTGGACGAGATGCTCCGGACGTTCAAGGACAATCCGCGCGATGCCAAGATGCGGCTGGCGCGGGCAATCGTCCGTGAAGTACAAGGCGAGGAAGCGGCCGACAAGGCCGAGCGCCACTTCGTGCGGGTATTCCAGAAGAAAGCCGCTCCGCGGGAAGTCCCGACCTGGCGCGCGTCGGCGTTGGCGGTGCCGTTGTGGAAGGTGCTCAAGGAGAGTGAGTTGGTGAAGAGTTCTTCCGAGGCGCACCGGTTGATCCAGCAGGGGGCGGTGCAGGTGAATGATGTGGTGCAGTCCGACCCGAACACGTCGATCGTGGCGAGTACCTACCCGATCGTCCGCGTCGGCAAGCGCAAGTTCCTGAAGGTGGCGCGATAGGTCCGTCGGAGGGAGCGCATACCCTTCGACCATGAACGACCCAACGGAAAACCTCATCATCGACCATCCGGTCGGATCACTCCCCGGAGTCGGCTCCGCGTACGCGGCGCGCTTGGAACGGGTCGGAGTGCGGACCGTCGGCGAACTGCTCCGTTACTTCCCGCGCCGGTATGACGACCTCCGGAACGTCCAGGGCCTTTCGGAACTGCTAGCCAGCGGGTCGCTCCCCGCCGGTCGTACCCTGACGGTACAGGCGCCGGTCCGGTCGGTGAAACTACGGCGGCTCAAGGGGCGGCGCTCGCTGGTGACCGCCGTGCTTGGTACGGAGCGAGCGAACCTCGAGGCGGTCTGGTTCAACCAGCCGTACCTGGCGGAATCATTACGGGAAGGCCGGGAGTACCTATTCGTCGGTAAGCTCCGGGCCGGCCGCTACGGCACCAAACTCCAGAGCCCGGCCGTCGAGCGCCGGAAGCTGCTTGGCAATCAGACGCATACGGCCCGGCTAGTGCCGGTATATCCGGAGACGGAAGGGCTCTCGTCCCGCTGGCTCCGGTTCAAGATCCGTCCGTTGATGGCGGCAGCGGAGGAACTGCCAGAGCCGTTGCCGGAGCAAGTGCGCGAACGGGCGGGGCTCCTGCCATTGGCCGAGGCGATCCGGCAGATCCACTTTCCGGATGATGAGGAGCGGGCCCGGCTCGCGCGGCGACGGTTCGACTTCGAGCATGTTTTCTACCGCCAACTGATCACCCAGCGCCGTCGGCAACGCTGGCGGGAAGAAGCCAGGGCGCCGCGCGTCCCGGCCGACGCCACCGTGACCCGCAGGTTTCTGAAGGGTTTGCCGTGGCAGCTCACCGACGGGCAACGGCAGGCGCTGGGAGAGATCCTCGCCGACCTCGACCAGGAACGCCCGATGCTCCGGCTCCTGCAGGGGGATGTCGGATCCGGCAAGACCGCGGTAGCGGCGGCGGCGGCGTACCAAGCGGTAGTGGCGGGATTGCAGGCCGCCGTAATGGTCCCGACGGAGGTCCTGGCCCGGCAGCATGCGAAGACCCTGGCGGGCTGGCTCGCGCCACACGGTATCCGGGTCGATTCGCTGTTCGGCAGCGATCCGGAGGAACGGAAGACGGCCGTACGGCGGCGGATCAAGACCGGCGAGGCACAGGTCGTGGTCGGGACGCACGCGCTGATCCAGCAGGACGTGTCCTGGCAGCATCTCGGTCTCGCGGTGGTGGATGAACAGCACCGTTTCGGGGTGGAGCAGCGGGCGAAGCTCCGCGGCGACGGTACGGCGCCCCACCTGCTCAGCCTGACAGCGACGCCGATCCCGCGAACCCTGGCGCTCGTGGCCTATGGCGACCAGGACCTGTCGATCATCGGGACGCGCCCGGCAGGCCGCCGACCGGTGGCCACGGCCGTCGTGCCGCCAGGCGGCCAGGGTGACGCCTTCGCCGCCGCGCGGAAGGAGATCGCACGCGGCCGCCAAGCGTTCGTGCTGTATCCGGTGATTGCCGACTCCCAGACCGGATTGAAGGCGGCAGAAGAAGAGTACGAACGCCTGGCGACCAAGGTATTCGAGGGATTCCGGACGGCGCTGCTCCACGGCCGTATGCCGACGGACGAGAAGGTGCGCACTATGGAGTCGTTCGAACGGGGAGAAACCGACGTACTCGTCTCGACGTCGGTGGTCGAAGTCGGCGTGGATGTCCCGAACGCGTCGGTGATGATCATCGAGGAAGCCCAGCAGTTCGGACTGGCGCAGTTGCACCAACTCCGCGGACGCGTCGGTCGCGGGCCGTACCGGTCATTCTGTTACCTGATGCCGGGAGACGGTTCGGCCGTCCAGAATGAGCGATTGCGGGCGATGGAACGGACCGATTCCGGGTTCGAACTGGCGGAGATCGACCTCGAACTCCGCGGGCCTGGTGAGGTGCTGGGAACGAAGCAGTCGGGCTACGAGGTGTCCGCTACCGGGCTTACCGACGCGGATCTCCTGAAGGCGGCGCGCGACGCGGCGGCGGAACTGCTCGCGGACGATCCGAGACTTACTTCGCTGCCCCGCCTACGGGACCGGGTGCTTTACGTCGCCGGGTTGGTCTGAGGACGAAGTACCCGGGACGGATCTCCCGTTCCGGTCGCTTGCAAACCGTGTTGATTATGGTAGGTTGTTTACACAGCAACCAATCATATGAACTCGAAGCGACTCAAGGAACTGTGGTACCGTCACCGCCTGCTGGTAGCGGGAGCGGTCGTGATCATGACCGTCGCGACCGGCACGGTCACGAGTCGGATGCAGGGAGAGCCGCTCGTCCTGGACGCCATCGCATCCCCGACGCCGGGAGCCGATGCGGACAAGACCAAGGATATCGTCGTGGACGTGCAGGGCGCCGTCGCCAAGCCGGGAGTCCGGCACCTCCCGGCCGGGAGCCTGGTCGCCAATGCGATCAAGGCGGCCGGCGGTTTTACGCAGGACGCGGACCGGCCCCGGATCGCCCGTGAACTCAACCAAGCGGAGGAGCTGAAGGACCATCAGAAAGTCTACATCCCGTTGCTCGGCGATCTGGCCGCTTCTACGCCGGCGCCGTCCGCAGGGGTATCCGGAAGCACCGGCGTGCCGGGCATCGCCGGTCCGGTGAACCTGAATACCGCCACGCTTGAGGAACTCGATACGCTGCCGGGGATCGGGGAATCTACGGCTCAAAGCATCATTGACTACCGCGAGGCGTTCGGTCCGTTCGAATCGGTTGAGGAGCTGCTCGAAGTCTCCGGTATCGGGGAAGCCAAGCTGGAAAAGCTCATCGAGCGGGTGACGGTATGAAGCGGTACGTGCTCCGGTTAGAACTCCGCATGCTGCGTCGGCTGACCGGCAGCGTACTTCGTCATGCCGATCGGCTTGAGCGGCGGTTCTCGGAACTTGAAACCCGGCGCTAGAGCGGCCAGGCTGGAGAAGCGCTGGGGTGGCGGAACTGGCAGACGCGCTGGGTTTAGGACCCAGTGGGGTAACACCCGTGGAGGTTCGAGTCCTCTCCCCAGCACTGGGTACGTCCCATCGGGCAGGCGGCGACATCCGGCACAAGCACGGTATACTGTTCCGGTATGCAAATCGATGTCGAGCACCAGCCGAAGAGCACGGTAAAGCTCAGTATCACCATCACGCCCAAGGAGATGAAGGGCTACTTCGATCATGCGGTGAAAAAACTCGCCGAGCAGGCGAACCTGCCAGGATTCCGTAAAGGAAAGGCTCCGCGGTCGGTATTGGAGGCCCGGACCGGTCCTCACTATATCGCCCACGAGGCACTGGAAATCGCGGTGGCCGACAGCTATTACCAGGCGGTCAAGAAGCACGGCCTCAAGCCCGTGGGCCGGCCACAGACTGACCTCAAGGACGAACACAAGCATTTGGAGGAAAAAGGCCTGGTCTACACGGCGACCGTCGCGGTGCTGCCGGAGGTCGACCTCGGCGACTACCGGAAGATTACCGTGAAGCCGGCCGTTTCCGCCTATAAGGACGCGCTCGTGGACGAGGCGTTGGAACAGATCCGGAAGGGCCGCGCCAGCTACGCCCAAGTGCAGCGGGCAGCCAATGACGACGACCGTGTGGAAATCGATTTCGTCGGGATGCAGGACGGCAAGGAGGTCCCTGGCGCGAAGAGCGAGAACCATCCGCTGGTAATCGGACAGGGTGGTTTCATCCCCGGTTTCGAGAAGGAGCTGGTCGGCATGAAGACCGGACAGGTCAAGAAGTTCACGGTCACGTTCCCCAAGGACTACCATGAGCAGAGCCTGGCCGGCCGGCCGGTGGAATTCACCGTGACCATGCGGCAGGTACAGGAATCGAAACTGCCGGAGCTCTCCGACGAGCTCGCCACCGGGTTCGGCGCGAAGTCGCTGAAGAATCTCCGCGAACGGTTGACGGAAAACCTCAAGGCCGAGAAGGATCAGGAGGCCCGGCACCAGACCGAGCAGCGGGTCGTGGACGCGGTCGCCGCGAAGGCGAAGGTCGAGGTCCCGGATTCGTTGGTCGACGAGGAGCTGGACCGGATGCTCGCCGAATTCCGCCAGCATGTCGAAAAGCAGGGCCTGCCGTTCGACAAATACCTCGAGCAGATCGGCAAGACCGAGGATGGCGTCAAGGCGGAACAGCGCGGTGAGGCCGAGCGACGGGTGAAAATGAGCCTGGTACTGAACGCCGTCCAGAAGGAGGAAGGTATCACGGTGCCGGAAGCACGGGTGCAGTCCGAAATCGAGACACAGCTCGCCGTGGCCCAAGACGACAAGGCCAAGGAGCAAATCAAGTCCGAGGAGTTCAAGGCCTACGTGCGTCGGATCCTCGGCAACCGTTCGGCGGTGGAAAAGATGGTCGAACGGGCAACCGGCAAGGCATGAGCGGACGGGAACCCGAGCGCCAGCCCGATACGGAACCGTTCGAGCCGGGGTCAGAGGATCTCGAACGGTTAAAGAAACGAAAACGAGAGAAGATGCGGGCGGCAGAGCCCGAGTCACCGAAGCGGGACCGGAAAGAGGATTCAGCGGAGTCCGGACCGCCGGCCGCGGCTGACGGTCCGGCTGGCATCGAAAGGGACGGTAACGAAGGGGGATCCGAAGTGGAATCTCCGCCGACGCCCGCGGAGGTCCGTTTCCGCCGCCAAGTGGCGTTGGCGGAACTCCGGAACACGCTCGACCGCGCGTCGTACTCCGAAGTGCGCGAAATACTGGAGCGATCCGGCGGACACTGGCATCTCGAACGCGGCCGGCACCTCTTGCATCGGCTGGTATGCGAAATCGTGACGGAAGCGGAACGGAAGGCGGAAACGACCCCGGTGCGCCGGGTCACCGTCAAGCTGGCGACACGACGGGAGTCGGAGCCGGTCGCACCGCAAGAAACCGCGGCCCGCGCGGTGGCCGCCGTACCCGGATCGGTCGATGCGGCCACGGCCGTGGAGCGGCTGATTCCCGTGCTACGCGAGCTCCCTGACGACGACGAGATGGTGGTTACGGTAGACACGCTTGATCAAGGGACCGTGGAGGTGGCGGTGACAGCGGAAGCGATCCGTGTCGTTCCGCTCGACAGGGAAGCTCCGGCGGAAGCATCCGGAAAGCCCGCGCCGGTGGAGCTGCCGCGGCATATCGACGCACCGGAAACGGCCGTCACCCCGGATCCGCCGCCCGGGTCCATGCCGGTCGATACACCCATCTCACCCGCGACATCCGAGACGGCGCGCCGTCACGCGGAAGCGGATGCCGCGGCCGTCGCCGCCGAACCGCCCGCTCCCGAGCCTCGGACCCCGCTCGGGAAAGCGATCCGGAAGATCGAAACCGCCTGGTGGCAGACGGAAGTGCCGCCGGTGGCGGGCGGATCACCGGAGGCGGACGACCGCCCCACCCCCGGCCCGGATCCGGACGCGGAGCCCGCCCGCCCGCCGGAGGAAACGCCTCCTGGGGAGGAGGCGGAACCGCTGCGAAAACGCCGCCCGGCGGAGCCCGAAACGCCGCCCGACGACCCGCTCCCGGAACATCCCCGCACGGACCCGCGGCGACATCAGAAGAAACGGCCCTCGCCCCGCAGCCACCGGCGTCCCCGGCCCACACTTGAGCGTGGCAGTGAAGCGTCCCAGTGGCGTCCGGACTACGAGTTCAAGCGCCGGGCCCGCAAACTGATCCGCCGGGTCGCGTTCCGGCACGGGCTCAAGCTCACTCCGGAGATGGAGACCTACCTCTTACAGATCCTGACACAGCCGCGTCTGGTCGGCGGCCGGTTGGTCCACGGCCTTACCGTGAACCTGGATACCCTGATCCGGGTGATGGAAACCCTCCAGATGCATTACCCCCTTTACGCCCGCCGCCGCCCCAGCTAATGCGGTAGACTGGAATCATGAACGACCACACCATCCCCGAAGTCGAGAACCAGGTCCTGATACCGACCGTCCTGGAAAAATCACAGTTCGGCGAACGCGCTTACGATATCTATTCGCGGCTGCTCAAGGAGCGGATCATCTTCATCGGGACGCCGATCGATGACCAGGTCGCGAACCTGATCATGGCGCAGCTCCTGCACCTGGAGAGTGAGAACACGGAGCTGGACATCAAGGTCTACATCAACAGCCCGGGCGGGTCGGTATCGGCCGGACTGGCGATTTACGACACCATGCAATACATCCGATCCGACGTGCAGACGATCTGCATGGGCATGGCCGCTTCGATGGGTGCCGTACTGCTTGCCGGCGGTGCCACGGGAAAGCGGTATACCCTGCCGAACTCCCGGATCATGATTCACCAGGTGCTGGCATCGGGCCTGTCCGGACAAGCAACGGATATCGAGATTCACGCTAAGGAGATCCTCAAGATGAAGGATTCTCTCAACCGGATCCTGGCGAAACACACCGGACAGGACCTGCAGAAGGTCGAAAAAGACACGGATCGTGATTACTTTCTCTCGGCCGACGAAGCGAAGAAATACGGCCTGGTCGACGAAATCATCACGCCGGTCAAGAAGAAGTCCTAGTCGGGGCGGGAGATCATGCTCACGCGATTCCTGGCCCTGGTCCGCGAGCTGGAACCGAGCCGGCATTTCCTGAAGCTCTGGGTCTCGCAGGCGTTGTCGTTGACGGCGTTCAATATGGTGAACTTCACCTTGCTGATCCGCGTCTTCGAACTGACCGGGTCGGCGACGATGGTCAGCCTGTTCGTCTTGAGCTTCGGCCTGCCGAGCCTGTTCTTCGGGGCGCTGGCCGGAGTGTTCGCCGACCGGTGGCACCGCCGCAGCGTCCTGATCGTC
This sequence comes from uncultured Candidatus Saccharibacteria bacterium, assembly GCA_964525455.1. Lineage (GTDB taxonomy): Bacteria > Patescibacteriota > SICC01 > SICC01 > SICC01 > JALYJZ01. The sequence goes on from CAZGHP010000005.1 coordinate 43,801, forward strand.
ACGAACGTACTGCGGGCGGGGGCGGTATTGCTTTACTTGGTGGACCTTTCGAGCCTGCCGATCCTCTTCGCCACGACCTTCGTGATCTCGACCGTCACCCAGTTCTTCACTCCCGCCGAAGGGGCGGCCATTCCCGAGCTGGTGGACCGCAAGCGCCTGGTCGCGGCGAACGCCGTATTCATGGTCACCCTGTTCGCGTCGTTCGTAGTCGGGTACGGCCTGGCCGGGCCGGTCTCGCAGATCGGCGGCGACGCGTTGCCGATCATGCTCGCGTCAGTGAGCTTCGGGATCGCGGCGATCGTATGCGGCCGGCTGCCCCGCCTCCATGAGCGGTTGCACCCGGTGCCGCTCCGCGAAGCGTACCGCAGCGTCCTCCATGACCTGCGATTCGGATTCAGGTTGGTCCGCCGCACCCCGCTGGTCCGCTACGGCCTGCTGCAGCTGACGGCGGTATGGGCGAGCGTCGGAGTGATCATGGTGCTGTTACCGTCGTTCGTGGACCAAGTACTCGGCACCAATCTCCGCGAGGTGAGCCGGATCGTGATCCTGCCCATCGGCATCGGCATGCTGGCCGGCGGACTGGTACTGCACCGCGCGCGCCGGCAATTCCCGGTGCGGGCCATCGTCACGGCTTCACTGCTGGTGATCGGGATCATGATATCCCTGCTCGGTCAGGTCGAGGCCGTGGCTGGCTGGTTGGCCGAGATCTTCGGGGGCGACCCGCTGGCGTTCCGGCAGGGGGTCACTAGCGTCTCCGCCACGTTGCTCGGACTAGCGATGGCCATGGTGATGATCGCCGCGCAGACGTTGATCCATGAGCGCTGCGAACCGGCCGTCCGCGGCCGCGTCTTCGGGTTCCTGGGCATGAGCGTAAATGCTGCGAACACGTTTCCCGTGCTGTTGGCCGGGGCGTTGGTGGATGCCTATGCCGCCACTACGGTCATCACCGTCCTCGGCGCGGCGATCGTGGTCTGGACGGCATTCTCGCTCCGTATCGGCGGTTCGCCGCGACCCGCTTGACGTACCGTACCGCCCTTCGTATGCTGGGAATGAATGGTTTTGGCGCTCCGTCGTTTTTGATCACAGATGCGTCACATGAGCAGCTGCTTATGGTGATGCATTTTTAGTGTGGTACGGAGTCGCTACCGTGTGTCCACTAACCAGGAGGGAGTGTTTCGGTGACCGACCGGAAGTATTTCCAGGCCACGCCCCCCAGCTTGCATTTGCCTAACCTCATCGAGGTGCAAATCAATTCTTATAACGAATTCCTCAACGTGGGATTGAAGGAGTTGTTCGAGGAAATCTCGCCGGTCCGCGACTTTACCGGCAAGAGCCTTGAGCTGGCGTTCCTTGGCTACAAGCTAGATGATCCGAAAGTCGATGAAGAGACGGCGCGGGACCGCAACGTTACCTACGAAGCGCCGCTCCGGGTCCAGGTGCAGCTCACCAACCTCGAGACCGGGGAAATCCGCGAGCAAGAAGTCTTCCTTGGCGATTTCCCCAAGATCACCGACCGCGGCACGTTCGTAATCAACGGCGTCGAGCGCGTGGTGGTCTCGCAGCTGGTCCGCTCGGCCGGCACGTTCTTCACCACCGACCGCACCGGCGAACGCAACCTGTACGGTGCCAAGGTCATCCCGACCCGGGGTGCCTGGCTGGAGATCGAGACCTCGAACAAGGGCCTGCTTTCGGTGAAGATCGACCGCAAGCGCAAGGTTCCCGTCACCAGCCTACTCCGGATGATGGGCTTCGCCAGCGACGAGGAAATCGTCGCCGCATTCGCGGACGTGGATACCAACGAGGAACACAAGTACATCGAAGCGACACTCGAGAAAGACCTTGCCAAGACCGTCGATGAGGCCCTGATCGAGATCTATAAGCGGATCCGGCCGGGTGACCTCGCGACCGTGGACAATGCCCGGACGCTGATCAACACCACGTTCTTCGATTTCTCGCGCTTCGATTTCGGTAAGGTCGGCCGCTACAAGCTGAACCAACGACTCAACACGAACCTGCCGAACGACAAAGAACACCGGATCCTTCGGAAAGAAGACCTGGTCGCGATCATCAAGGAAGTGATCAAGCTGAACAACAGCCAGGAACCGGCGGACGACATCGACCATCTCAAGAACCGTCGGATCCGCAGTGTCGGCGAGCTGATCCAGCTCGCGTTCCGCCGCGGACTGCTCCGCGTGGAACGGATCATCAAGGACCGCATGAGCGTCTCCGAGTCCGATACCGTGACGCCGGCGCAATTGATCAACGTGCGTCCGATCGTGGCGGCGACGCAGGAGTTCTTCGCGAGTTCCCAACTCTCGCAGTTCATGGACCAGACCAACCCGCTGTCCGAGCTCGGGCACAAGCGGCGGCTCAACGCGATGGGGCCGGGCGGACTCACCCGGGAACGCGCCAGCTTCGAAGTGCGCGACGTGCACGTGTCCCACTACGGACGGATCTGTCCGATCGAGACGCCGGAAGGACCGAACATCGGCCTAGTGACATCGCTCTCGAGTTATGCCCGGATCAATGAGTATGGCTTTATCGAGACGCCGTACCGCGTGGTCGAGAAGAAAGGCAAGAAGGCCAAAGTCACCGCCAAGATCGTCTATCTTGACGCCGGTTCCGAGGAGAACGCGGTGATCGCCCAGGCCAACACCGCGATCAGCAAGGACGGCTATATCGCCGACGACCGCGTGATCGCGCGGCGGGACTTCTCTCCGACCACCGTGAATCCCGAAGAGGTCGATTACATGGACGTCTCGCCGAAGCAGATCGTCTCGGTGACGACGGCCCTGATCCCGTTCCTCGAGCATGACAACGCCAACCGCGCCCTGATGGGATCGAACATGCAACGCCAGGCGGTCGCGACCGTGCGTCCGCAGGCGCCGCTCGTCGGCACCGGCATCGAGTCCCGGGCGGCCCTCGACACCGGCCAAGTGGTCGTGGCGAAGGAAGCCGGGAAGGTGATCAGCGTGGATGCCGAGCAGGTCCAGGTCAAAGGCAAGAAGACCACTACCTATCCGCTCAAGAAATTCATCCGCAGCAACCAGGACATGGCGATCAGCCAGCGTCCGGTCGTGGAAGTGGACCAGGCCGTGAAGCAAGGGGACGTCCTGGCCGACGGCCCGGCGACCGAGAACGGTGAACTGGCGCTTGGCCAGAACCTGACGGTCGCGTTCATGCCGTGGGGTGGCGCCAACTTCGAGGACGCCGTGATTATTTCCGAACGCGTGGTCCGGGAAGACCGCTTCACCAGCGTGCACATCAGCCGGTTCTCGATCCAGGTGCGTGACACCAAACTCGGCGCGGAAGTGACCACCAATGACATCCCCAACGTCGGTGCGGAAGCGCTGAAGGACCTCGACGAAGACGGCATCGTCCGGATCGGCGCCGAGGTGCGGGCCGGCGATATCCTGGTCGGCAAGATCACCCCGAAAGGCGAGACGGAGCTGACCGCGGAAGAGCGGCTGCTGCGCGCGATCTTCGGTGAAAAAGCCCGTGACGTGAAGGACACCTCGCTGCGACTGCAGCACGGCGAGCACGGCAAGGTCGTGGACGTGAAGATCTTCGACCGTGATCTCGGCGACGACCTTTCCGCCGGCGTCCTCAAGGTCATCGAGGTCTCGGTGGCGCAGGTCCGGAAGATCCAAGTTGGTGACAAGATGGCCGGCCGGCACGGCAATAAGGGCGTGATTTCGGAAATACTTCCCGAAGAGGACATGCCGCATCTCGCCGACGGCACTCCCGTGGACATCGTCCTGAACCCGCTTGGCGTGACGTCGCGCATGAACCTCGGCCAGATCCTGGAGACCCACCTCGGCGCCGCGGCGAAAGAGCTCGGCTACAAGGTGGCGTCACCGGTCTTCGAGGGCGTGACCATCGAAGAGATCCGTGCCGAGCGCAAGAAGGCCGGCCTCAGCGAGGACGGCAAGGAGCAACTCTACGACGGCCGCAACGGCGAGCCGTTCGACCAACGGACGACCGTCGGTGCCGTCTACATGCTGAAGCTCCACCATCTCGTGGATGACAAGATGCACTCCCGCTCGACGGGCCCGTACGCACTGGTCACCCAGCAACCGCTCGGCGGCAAGGCGATGTTCGGCGGACAACGGTTCGGTGAGATGGAAGTATGGGCGCTCGAGGCCTACGGCGCGGCGCACACGCTCCAGGAGATGCTGACCGTAAAGTCGGATGACGTCGTCGGACGCGCCAAGACCTATGAGGCGATCATCCAGAACCAGCCGCCGAAGGAGCCGAGCCGTCCGGAGTCATTCCGTGTGCTCGTGAAGGAACTCCAGAGCCTGAGTCTCAACGTGCAGCTCCAGGGCGACCCCGGCGACCTCAATAAGGAGATCGACAAGGAGGTCAGCGAGGCGGTCGACCCGAACGTGCTCGACGTCCTCGAAACCGACTCAGACACGGAACTTACCAAAGCTGAAAAGCCGACCGCGGGATCGGACGATTCCGATGACGTCAGTGAAGCGGCCGATGCCGGCACCGGCGAAGCGGCCGAGGCCGGCGACCCGCTGGGCATCAAGTCGGGTGCCAGCGCAGCCACCGCATCGAAGAAAGGAGACTCCTGATGGCCGAACGTACCGAACGCAAGCGTGACCAGCAGCCGATCCGTGATTTCACCGCGGTACAGCTGAGCCTGGCTTCGCCCCAGCAGATCCAACAGTGGTCCTATGGCGAGGTCCTGAAGCCGGAGACGATCAACTACCGGACCCAGAAACCGGAGAAGGACGGCCTCTTCGACGAACGCATCTTCGGCCCGACCAAGGACTGGGAATGCTACTGCGGCAAGTACAAGAAGATCCGCTACAAGGGCATCGTCTGCGACAAGTGCGGCGTGGAAGTGACCCGCTCCGCGGTCCGCCGTGAGCGGATGGCCCACATCGAGCTGGCCGCGCCGGTGGTACACATCTGGTACCTCCGCGGCACGTTCTCACGGCTCGGGCTGCTGCTCGGCATGTCCGTGAAATATCTCGAGAAGGTCGTCTACTTCGCCAACTTCATCATCACCAAGGTCGATGACGAAAAGCGGAAGGGCGTGAAGGCGAAACTCAAGGAAGATTACGACAAGGAACGTGCCAAGCTCAAGGAAGGGCATAGCACCTCCCTGAGCACCATGCAGGCATCCGCCAAGAAGGCCGAGGACGACACGGCGGCCAAGGAGGAGATCGACCGGCTGAAACGCGAGTACGCGGAGCAGTCCGAAGTGCTCGACTCCGGCTATGAGCTGGCGATGGAAGAACTCGATACGCTCGAGCCGATGCAGATCATCACCGAAGCGAAGTACCGTGAGCTCACCGACAAGTACAAGGGCGTGTTCGAGGCTGGCGTCGGCGCGGAGGCGATCATGGAGATCATCGGGAAGTTCGACCTCGGCAAGCTCGCGAAGCAGCTCGAGAAGGAAGCCAAGGAAACCACCGGCCAGCGGCGTCGGAAGGCCCTGAAACGCCTGAACCTGGTGGAGGGATTCCGGAAGGCGGAGATCAACCCGCTCTGGATGATCGTCACCAACCTGCCGGTGATCCCGCCGGACCTGCGGCCGATGGTCCAGCTCGACGGCGGCCGGTTCGCGGCCTCCGACCTCAACGACCTCTACCGGCGCGTGATCAACCGCAACAACCGGCTCAAGAAGCTGATGCGGCTGAAGGCTCCGGAGGTGATCAAGCGCAACGAGAAACGGATGCTCCAGGAAGCGGTGGACGCGCTGATCGACAACTCGGCCCGCCGCGGCCGCGCGGTCTCGAGCATCGGCAACAAGCGGCGGTTGAAGTCGCTATCCGACATGCTC
>CAZGHP010000006.1:0-47640 GCA_964525455.1 uncultured Candidatus Saccharibacteria bacterium
ATGTCCGTGCCGCGGCCGGCCATGTTGGTCGAGACGGTCACCGCACGTGACTCGCCGGCCTCCGCGATGATCTCGGCCTCCCGGGCATGGTTCTTGGCGTTGAGGACCTCGTGCTTGATGCCGGCCTGGGTCAGGAGCTTCGAGAGCCGCTCCGATTTCGCGACGGCGATCGTGCCGAGCAACACCGGCTGGCCCTTCTCTTGCTTTTCCTTCACATCCGCGACGATCGCCGCGAACTTCCCGTTCTCGGCCTTGTAGATCCGGTCCTGCTCGTCCTTGCGGATCAAGTCGCGGTGGGTTGGGATCACCGTCACGTCGAGGTCGTAGATCTTCTGGAACTCCTCTTTCTCCGTCTCGGCGGTCCCGGTCATGCCGGAAAGCTTCTCGTACAGCCGGAAGTAGTTCTGGAACGTGATCGTGGCCATCGTCCGTGTCTCCTGCTTGACCTCCACGCCCTCCTTGGCCTCGATCGCCTGGTGGAGGCCCTCCGAGAAGCGGCGGCCCGGCATCAGGCGCCCCGTGAATTCGTCCACGATCATCACGTTGCCGTCCTTCACGACGTACTCCTTGTCCTTGCGGAAGAGCGTGTGCGCCTGCAGCGCCTGCTCGAGATGATGGACCAGCTTCACGCCACCGCCTTCATAGATATTGTCGATGCCGAGGAACTGTTCCATCTGCTTGATGCCGGCGTCGGTGAGGATCGCGGCCTTCCGCTTCTCGTCCACGGTGTAGTCGGTCTCGGCGGAAAGCTTCGGTATCAGCGTGGCGAACCGCTTATAGAGGTCGCCGGACTGGTCGGCCGGACCGGAGATGATCAGCGGCGTGCGCGACTCGTCGACCAGGATCGAGTCTACCTCGTCCACGATCGCGAAACTGAGGTCGCGCTGCACGATCTGCTCCTTGGATCCGACCATGTTGTCGCGCAGGTAGTCGAACCCGAATTCGTTGTTGGTGCCGTAGGTGATATCGGCGGCGTAGGCGGCCTGCTTCTCCTCCTTCGGCTGGTCGTGGTAGATGCTCCCGACCGTGAGGCCGAGGAACTGGTAGACCTGCCCCATCCATTCGGTATCGCGGCGGGCGAGGTATTCGTTGACGGTCACCACGTGCACGCCCTTGCCGGCCAAGGCGTTCAGGTAGAGCGGGAGTGTCGCCGTGAGGGTCTTCCCCTCACCGGTCTTCATCTCCGCGATCTGGCCCTGGTGGAGGACGTACCCGCCCATCAGCTGGACGTCGAAGTGGCGTTCCTTGATCGTGCGGGCGGCCGCCTCCCGGACGGTGGCGAACGCTTCGGGGAGCAGGTCGTCGAGCGACTCCCCCTTCTCGAAGCGCTGCTTGAACACGGCGGTCTTCGCCTTGAGTTCCGCGTCCTTCAGTTTCTCGTATTCCGATCCCAGCTCGTTGATGCGCTTCACCGCTTTCTGCGCACGGCGAAGCTCGCCGGACCCGCCGGTGAGGCGTTTGAGGAATCCCAGCGCCATCAGGCCTGGTCGCTTTCTCCGGGATCGAAGGTCTGCGCCTGTTCCTTCAGGTCGCGCGCGTCCTTGTGCATATGGTCCCGGTATTTTTCTTCATGGCGGCGGAGCGTCTCCTTGAGCGTATGGGCCACGCGGTCGATTGCCACGTGCATGTCCTCGGCCTCTTCCTCGACGTGGATGGTGTCTCCCTGGCCGATCCCGGAGATCGTCACGTGGCACTTGTCCTTGGTGTCCTTGGTGTCGTTAGGCTTGTAGATCAGCTTCACGTCGGCCAGGGCCGCGTCGCGGTGGCCCTTCACGATCAGCCGTTCCAGGCCGCCGATCTTCTCGGTGACGTAGGTGCGGGCCGTGTCCGTGAGGTCGAGTCCGACCGCTTTGATCTGGAGTTTCATGAGGTGGTGCCGTCCTGGTTTATCCGTTTGAAAGGCAGGTATTTCTGCAATACCTGCGGTATCCCTACAGTACCATCCTTGTCCTGCTTGTTCTCGGCGATCGCGATGATCGCGCGGCCCACCGCCACGGCGGTGTTGTTGAGCGTGTGGACGAGGCGGCCGCCGGATTTGATCTTGAGGCGCCGGGCCTGGAAGTCGGTGTCGTTGGAGTTGCTGGCGACTTCCATGTAGCGCTCCGCGCCGGGCAGCCAGGCCTCGATGTCGTACTTCTTGGCGTTCGGGGCGCCGAGGTCGCCGGTGGCGATGTTCACGACGCGGAACGGGACCTCGAGCGAGGTCCAGAAGGCCTCGGCGTCGCGCTGGAGTTCTTCGTGGGCGTCCCAGGACTTCTCAGGGTCCGCGAAGACGAACAGCTCGACCTTGTCGAACTCGTGGCCGCGCATGATGCCCTTGGTGTCCTTGCCGTAGCTGCCGGCCTCGCGGCGGTACGCGGGCGCGAACCCGGCGTATTTGACCGGGAGTTCATCGAGCGTTTCGCCGGCGTGGTAGCTGGCGAGGGGAACTTCAGCGGTGCCGGAGAGGTACTTCTTGGGGTGCTCGTCTTCGGCGTCGTCGTTATCGAGGGCATAGGTCTCGTGTGCCTCCGCCGGGAAGAAGCCGGTACCGGTCATTGCGGATTCGCGGACGATCGTCGGCGGACGCATCGGTGTAAATCCCTTTTCTGTGTAGTAATCGAGCGCGTACCGAACAAGCGCGAATTCTAGGTGTACAAGTGGGCCTTTCAGGAACCAGAACCGGTTGCCGGAGACCTTCGCGCCCCGTTCAAAGTCGATCAGCGGCTTGATGCCGGGAATCTCGTAATGCGGCTTGGCGCCTTCTATCACGCTCTGGTCGCCGACTTCCTTAATTGTCTCGTTGCCGGATTCGTCGTCCGCGACGGGCACGTCGTCGGCCGAGAAATTTGGGAGCTGCAGGTACAGGACGTCGAATGCCGCCTGTGCTTTGTTGTGCTTTTCTTCGATTTTCTTAAGCTTTTCCTTGAGCTGTCTACCGTCCGCGGCGGTCTTCACCTTCTTTTGCTCGGACCTGACCGCGTCGAACTCCTGCTGGAGCTTCCGGCGATCTTCGTCGGTTTTCGTGAGCTGCTTAACGTCCAATTCGATGCCGCGCTTCTTCAGCTCGGATTCGATGCGTTGTGGCTCGTTCTTGATGGTTTTCAGGTCAATCATAGTAGGCTGTTCACTATCAAGTGTAGGCTATTCCCAGGGCTTCTTCCGAAATAAATATTTAAAGAAGTCACCAATCTTGCTCAATCGTGATGCGCTTTCTTCCCATATAATCCTCTGGCATAGCTGCTCGATGATTCTTAGATTTGGGTTAATTTTCGTATCTACTGCCTTCTTAATGCCTTGAACATTACTAAAATCGTTTGTTTTAAAATATGCATTTTCGATCGCATTGATTGCGTCTTTGAACTCCTGCTGCTTACTGAAGCGCTCGTTATGCACAGAAGTCAATATGACACCCGCGTCGATAAACTCAGCGCGTTCATCCTGGAGCTTTTCCCGGAAGTGAAGCGCAGACTTTTCATAGTTAAATGCCGCTTCCTTTCCGATATCAAATCTTTCTTTCTCAGTACCTACTAATTGCTTCTTGGCGTTAAGTTCCCTCCCTACTTTGTCTCGTGTCTGAATGAAGCTAAGGTCGTACTCCAAAAAGGAGACCCAGTCGTGACGCAACTTCCTGCCAGCCGATCTTAGCTTTCCTGCCAATTCGATTATCCGATCTTTTTTATTTCTTCGAAGCAAAAAGACATGAGCAAAGTACTGAGTGAGAATTGCAACAAGAAAAATAGTTGCGAGCTGCCACCAGGGAGCCTCTAGCACCACGTTCCATATATTGGAAGCTAGGGCTGCTAGTAGTTGTTGCAGACTAGCGACAAACGAATTCATGATTGTTTCTCGACAGCTTTAATTTCAGTATCGGTTAACCCGTAAATCTTATAGACGCTTTGATTGATAGATTTTTTTAAATACTTTATGCGACGACTCTCGCCATCTTCTATTTTCTCTAACTCATTAACGAGTTTTCTTACATTTTCAGATAGAGTAGCGTATTGCTTGCTCGAGACAATCGGCAAGTTTGCTACATGGGTTTTCTTAACTTCCGCCAGGGCCTCTCCGGTCTCTGGGTTGGAACTTCTATAGCACCACGTCATAAGCTTGGAGTTAAGTACTCCCAGTACGGCGTAGATATCTATGTCCAGTTTTTTGTCTGGCACTAGGACGTGAACATTGTTTAAGCAAAGACGCTGCTTGTCATCAAGTGCAGCAATAATGCTGTCACCCGTTTGGCGTACTAGTATTTTTATCGGCGCGTCAAAATTTGCAGCAGGTCTAGGTTCCGCAAGCCAAGGGCCGTAACTAATAAAACGCTGTTTTAGTGGTTTTACTAAGTACGGCTGCAAATCGGAACCTCGTAGGTACAGGCGGTATGTTTTGTTTACTTTCTTATCTGCATCAAAAGATCGATTCTGTACTTCTTTCCGGGTCTGAGCGGGCCGACCCTTGCCCTTCTGGTAAGGTTTGATTCCCACATTGATAGAAAACAACGAGTCAAGCTTTTCGCTATTGGCATGTATCTTTTCTCTGAGACGTTCTTCGCCTTCGCTCAAGAAAATATTTACTGGAATCTTTTCTTTTCCAACCCACTTAGATTGATCATGCAGCAAGGTGGCGGGGCTCTCTAGCGCTCCTACGGCGTCTACAGTTTTTACTTTGAGGGAGTTCTTTTTCACGAACCCTCTTTGGAGAATCACAATCTCATTATCAATAGTGACTTTTGGAAAAACATGATACCTAAAATGCACTATCTCTTTTATGCTCGACTTGTTAACTACAAATTTCCGGGCACCGCTCTGAAATATGTTAGTAAGCCAAGTGTTGGGAATAATCATTCCGTAGTAGCCCCCAAGCTTTAGACGCCGCAGGCTCCTTTCAAGGAATAAGAGATAGCTTTCGGCCTGATAATTTTGCGAGGTATAAGTCTTTGCGAAATATCTTTTCTCAATATTCGTGAAAACTGCGCCGTACGGCGGATTCCCGATCACCGCGTCGAATCCCCCGCCCCGCATGATCTCCAGGAACTCGTCTTCCCAGTCGAACGGGTTGATCCGCTTGTATTCCTCATCGTCCGGCAGCATTTGCCCCTCGAAGTAGTCGTGTCCGATCAGCGAGTTGCCGCACTTGATGTTGCTGCCGAGGTCCGGCAGCGCCCGTTTCTGGAGCACGCCGAACTGCTGCTGCAGCGCGTCGCCGGACACGTCCTCCAGTACCTTTAGGAGCAGCGAAAGCTTGGTCACCTCCACGGCCTGCGCGTCGATGTCCACGCCGTGGATGTTATTGAGCAGGATCCGGCGCTTTTCGGGCGCGGTCAGCCGCCATTCCTCGCCGGCGGCACGGTAGAGCTTCGGGTTCTTCCCGCGGGCGTGCTTCTTCGGGTCGTCGCTCACGTACCAGTCACGATGCCAGTCGAGCAGGTACTGGTACGCGCCGAGCAGGAACGAGCCGGAACCGCAGGCGGGATCCAACACCTTGAGCTTCGCGACCTGCGCGGGCTTCTTCCCTTTCACGAGCTCCCCGACCGTGTGCCCGACGATGTAGTCCACGATGTAGCGCGGCGTGTAGTAGACGCCGCCGGCCTTGCGGACCTCCGGCTTCTCCTCGATCTTCGCGCGGTGCCCTGCCGTGAGGCGGATCACCTTGCCGAGGAACTGTTCATAGACCTGCCCGAGGATTTCCGTGGGTAGCACCGAGAACTCATACGGGCTCTCGGGATAGTACAGGTGCCTGATGATGTCCTGGAGCGGCTCGTCGTCGATTTTGAGCGCAAGGCTGAGGACGTCTGGTGGCGAGGCCTGCTCCCGCTCGTCCTCGAAGTGGAACAACCCTGAGTTGTAGCGCTTGTCGGCGTAGCGGAAGAGCTCGGTCAGCTTGTGGTACGTGCCGGAGCTGTTCAGAAGCGCCTGCAGGCGGCCGTAGCTCTCGATACCGCGGTCTTCGCAGATGCGGAGGAAGACCAGCCGGTCGATCGTCCGCTGGACGGCCTGGTTGAGCTGTTCGGTCGTGAGTTTATCGTTGCGGACGGCGATGTTCTTCGCTAGAAGCTCGCGCCAGCGTTCGATCTCCTTCAGGAATTCCTTGTCCACGGTGGCCGAGCCGCGGGCCTTTGCTTTGGTGAATTCGTCGAGCGAGCCGTTCTCCACGGATTTGCGCGAGAACAAGTCGCTGAACTCCTGCCAGCGCTCGGGCAGCTCGTCGTAGCGGAAGTAGTGCAGCCGCGCCTTGGTGACCGGGTCGCCCTGCTTCGGGCGGATCCGGCAATCGTAGACGACGATCTCCTCGAAGTCGGTGAGGATGCCGAGCGGGAGCTGGGCGGACCAGGCGTAGCGCTTAAGCTGGAAGGCGGAGTCCTGGTGGGTGCTGAGTGGCACGGCCGGCTTCTTCGCCTCTACGAAGAACTTGCGGTCGCCGCCGGTGCGGAAGCAGTAATCCGGCGCCTTGGTGAGTCCGCCGACCTTGATCGCGTCCTCGTGGATGACGTCCTTGTAAGCCTGCGGTTTGCCGCCGGTGTTGTCGATGTCCCAGCCGAGCGCCTTGAACAGCGGATCGATGAACTCCCGCCGGACCTGGGTTTCGTTGTAGCTGGCGTGCTGGTAGGTCTCGCGCTGCTCGTCGAAGCGTTTGATCAGTGCGGTGATTTGCTTAGGGGCGGCCATTTATTTCAATTGTTGTCCTGTAGACGCGTAAAGTACTAACAAGGACAGGCCCGCTAAGAAGGAAATACCTGCTGCAAATAAGAAGATGTAAAAGAACTTCTCAAATTTAAGGGGTTCACTCTTACCGCCAGCTTGCATCCCGTAGAATCTGTCAGCCACCTCTCCTTGATCTAACGCGAAGAATAAGCTTGATATTAGTGAAAATAGTATCGAAATCATTAAGGCAACCCAGGAGTAGAAAATTAGCGCCGCCGCACTGGGTACCCCTAGCTCCAAGATATTTTGGTAACTTCCTGCGGTCAGAACAATACTTCCGGATGAAAGGGTGATGAGATACTTCAGTAGACTGGCGAGTGACCGGTTGCTTTCGACGTGAAATTGACCAGCCTGCTGATCGAGGTGCTCACGGAGCCTTTCTCCTCTGCTTGTGCTACTCATACACTAAGGAGCCTTAGTGTTTTCCCCCGGTCCACCGCCCACAGGAACGTGCCGAGCCGCGGGCCGGTGTCCTGTCCGATCAGCAACTGGTACACGTCCTTAAAGAACGCGCGCTGGGCCTTCCGGTTCGCTTCGTCGGACGCTTTCGGGTCCTTGGGGATCGCGTAGACGATCTGCTCGAGCTCGGCGATCGACTCCCCGCCGTCCACCGACAACTTTTCGCGCAGCTCCGAGACTTGCCGCTTCGATTCGTCGGACAGCTTACCGGCGTGCTCCGTGTTCGGCGTATCGAGCAGCGCGATCAGCTGGTCCGGGTTGTGATCGACCAGCCAGTTCCGCCCGCGCGGCAGGCGCTCCTTCACGGACGTCTCGTCGAACGTCGTGCCAGTCGAGCGCAGCAGCTCCAAGACCTTTTCCTCGTCCCACTGGACGATCTGCCCGAAACTCACGAGCTGGCGGAACGAGGCCGGGTCCTTCAGCGCGCCCAGGACCTTCCCGTCCCCGAACGCCTCCTCCAGCGCGAACGTCCGCGCCCGCGGCAGATCGCCGGCGTGCCAGGCCGCGATCTCGCGATCGAACTCGTCGTATTGCCGGAAGATCTCCGTGTCGAACACCAGCGAGAAGTTCTGCTTCGGCTGGCGCTTGAGGTACTGCCACTTGAGCAGCGGCGCGGTGTAGACCTCGAGCAGCTCGTTCGGCGACTTGGCGAGCCCGGTGGAGCCGGACATCTTCCCCGCCACGCCCTGGAGGCCCACCATCCCGTATGCCGCATGCACCGGCGGCTCCCCGCCGAATACCGGGCCGATGATCGCGTCTCCGGCGTCGAACCCGCTGCCCGGTGACGCGTGGTCGACCCCTGCCGGCTCGAACGCCACGTTCTCATGCGCCCAGCGCATCGGCCAGTCCACCTTCCAGGCAAGCTTGAGGTTATGGTCTCTTCCGATCTCCACGGTTCCCTCCTGGTCGGTTTCCTTACAGCGGTACGTGAAGCGGCCGTCCTCGTAAGTCAGGATCTCCGTGAAGTCCTTGCCGGTGAATTCGGAGTAGATATTCACCGGGTAATACGTCTTGATGAACTCGTCGTCCTTGATTCCCTTCGCCGCCTTCGCCTTGGCGCTCATGAGATCGAGCAGGATCCGCGCGATGCTTTCGCGGTGCTCGACGGCCCTGCCGATCGCGTCATCATACGTGCCGGCTTGGTACCGCTCGCTCTGGCGGCGGTACTCCAAGGTGATCCCGAGCTCCCGCATCGCGCCCTCGAAGAGCCGCTCGAACCGTTCGGCGTAACTCATGCCCGTATCGCCATGCGGGTCCGGCAGCGCTGAAAGCGGTTTTCCGACGTGCTCTTCGAACTTCGGATCGACACCCGCCGGGACCTTCCGGAACCGGTCGTAGTCGTCCCAGGAGAAGAGGAGTTTCGTCTCCTTGCCGCGCCGCTCCAGGGCCTTCCCGACCGCGACGATCGTCATCACGTCCCGGAAGTTCCCGAAGTGCACCACGCCGGAGGGGCTGATTCCCGCTGCGCAGACGTACTCCTTCCGGTCCGGGAACCGCTCGACGACCCGGTCGGCCAATGTCTCGGCCCAGTGCATGCTTTCCTTCGTCGGTCGCTCCGCTGGTGTGGCTTTCTTCGGCATGGTGAAAAACGCTGTGCCTACAGCTTACCGCGCCGCGCCTGGTTCCTATACCCTGCCGTGCTCAGCCGATCGAGACGATCTCGTACTTCACGTGGCCTTTCGGCGTCTCCACGACCGCCTCGTCACCCTTGGCCTTGCCGAGCAGCGCCTGCCCGAGCGGTGACTCGTTCGAGATCATGCCGTTGGTCGGGTCCGCTTCCGCCGGCCCGACGATGGTGTACGTCGCGGCCTTGCCGTCGAGCTTGACGGTCACCGTCCCGCCGAGCGCCACCTGCTGCCTGTTCCCGCCGCCGGTCTTCATGATCTTCGAGTTCTCCAACAGCTTTTCCAACTCCACGATCCGCCCCTCCACGAACGCCTGCTCGTTCTTGGCATCCTCGTACTCGGAGTTTTCGGAGAGATCCCCGTACGCCACGGCTTCCTTGATGCGCTCCAGCACCACCGGTCGGCGTTTTTCCTTAAGTTCCTTCAACTCCGCCTTCAGCTTGTCGAGGCCGGCGGTAGTCAGGTATGTGCTTTGGTCGGGCATGGTGTTTCTCTCCTTGGATTGGTGATGGGAGCCTGTGGGCGCCTCGCGCGAGCTCAGGGATTAACTATGCTATCATCGCCCCCGAGGGGCGTCAATGCGCGCTGTTTTCGGCTAATTCATGGACGTTTTCGAGCAAGCTGACGACCGTCATGGGACCGACCCCGCCGGGCACCGGGGTAATCGCTCCGGCCTTCCTGGAGACGCTCGCGAACGAGACATCGCCGGACAGCCGGGTCTTCAGCCGGGTCGCACCGACGTCCACGACGGTCGCGCCACGCGCCACCATCCGGGCGTTGATCAGCCCCGGGCTGCCCACCGCGACGATAAGGAGGTCGGCGGCACGGGTGTGGGCGGAGAGGTCCGTGGTGTGCTTGTCGCAGCTGGTGACCGTCGCTCCACGGTGAGACAGCAGCGTGGCGAGCGGGAGGCCGGTCAGCAGCCCCTTTCCCACGACCGTCGCGCGCAGGCCCTTCAGGCCGATCCGGTAATCGCCGAGCAGCTCCAGGATGCCTTTCGGCGTCGCCGGGAGGATGCCGGGCCGGTCCGTGTAAAGGCGGCCGAGGTTTTCCGGCGTGAGGCCGTCGGCGTCCTTGGCCGGATCCACGGCCGTGAAGATATCCAGCGGGTCGATGCCCCGTGGTAACGGCAGTTGCACGATGTAACCGGTGACCCCGCGGTTCCGGTTCATGCGGGCGCAGGCGCCAAGGAGCATCGACTTGGTGGCGCGCGGCCCGAGGTCGTCGACCGTGACCCGGTAGCCGACCTCTTCCGCGCGTCGCCGCTTTTGGTCGATATACGTGTGCGTCGCCGCGTTGCCGGTCGCCACGACGATCCCGAGGCCGGGCTTCCGAACGGTCTTCCGCCGTGCCAAGCGCTTGAGCCGGTGAGCGGCCGCCCGCGTACCATCCAGGATGACCGGTTCACTCATCGCCCGTCCTCCGGGGTCGGTTTGGGCGACGCCGCGCGGACGTCGAAGTACGATTCGAAGATACGCTTGGCGGCGGGAACCGCGACGTCGGAGCCTTCACCACCACCTTCGATCATCACCGTGAGCACGATCCGCGGGTCGTCGCAGGGAGCATAGGCGGTGAACCAGGCGTGGGCACTGGTCTCGTTCGCGAACTCGGCGGAACCCGTCTTGCCGCAGATATCGACCGGCAGGTCCTTGAGCTCCAGGCCGGTACCGCTTTGGACCACTTCGCGCATACCCTGCTGGACCGCCTCAATCACGCTGCGGTCGACTTTAAGGTTCACCAACGGTTCCGGCGCATGCAGGGTCTTTTTCGTCTTGTCCTTGGAATCCACGTAGGCCTTTACCAGGTGGGGCTTGTAGGCGATCCCGTTGCCGGCGATCGCGGAAGTATAGATGGCGACCTGGAGCGGCGTGGTCAGGGTGAAACCCTGCCCGATGCCCATGTGGTAGGTGTTGCCGATGAACCAGTCCTCGCCGAAGGTGGCCTGCTTGTAGGACGGCGACGGCACCAGGCCGTCTTGTTCGTCCGGCAGGTCGATGCCGGTCGGCGTGCCGATCCCGAACTGACGCATGTAATCGCCGAGCTTGTCCACTCCGAGGCCGCGCGTGTCGTCGTATCCGCCGGCGACCTTGTAGAAGTACACGTCCGAGCTGACTGCCAACGCCCGTACCACGTTCACGCTGCCATGGCCGCCCTCCTTCCAGTCCGGGAACTCGTATCCCTCGATCTCGAGCGCTGGCGGCGAGGCCAGGTAGTCCCCCTGCCCGATCACTCCCTCCGCCAACGCACCCGTGGCGGTGACGATCTTGAACGTCGAGCCGGGCGCGTACTCACCGGCGACCGGACGATTGAACAACGGTTTTGTTGGGTCATTCGCGAGTGAACGATAATCCGATTCACCGATCCCGCCGACGAACTTGTTGTTATTGAACGACGGCAACGAGACTATGCCGAGGACGGTGCCGGTCTTCGGGTCGAGCGCGACGGCGGAACCACCGGTGGCCGCCCGGCGCGAACTCCGGATCCCGCCCTCCACGGCGTCATGCATCGCGCGTTGGAGTTTCGGGTCTATCCCTAGCTGGACGCTTTCCCCCGGTTCCGGTTCCGTCGACTGCAGTTCCTTCAGGACGTCACCCTGGGCGTTGACCTCGAGCCGGCGCTGGCCAGGGGTGCCGGACAGCCGGTCCTGGTAGACGCGCTCCAGGCCGGTCTTGCCCACGTAATCGTTCTGCTTGAGTCCGGGTTCATGCTTCAGGTCTTCCTCGGACACTTTGCCGACATACCCGAGCACGTGCGCATACAGGTCGGGGTCAACGTACTGGCGGCGCGGGTTGTTCTGAATGATCACGCCGGGAAGGTCCTGGGCGCGCATCCGGAGCAATACCGAGCTGTCTCGCCCCAGTCCATCCGCGACCAATACGTCCTGGCCGTAGCGGAGGCCGTGCTGTTCCGCGATCTTCCGGATCTCCGTGGGCGGTTTCTTAAGCGGTTCGCTGAGACGTTCGTAAATGCGCAGGCGTTCCTGTTCGTCCCGTGGCAATTCGAACGGTACCACCCGCACTTCGAAGTTCGGGCTGTTGCTGGCGACAATGCCGCCGCGGGCATCGTAGATCACGCCACGCGGGGCGGCGATCTCGATCGCCCGGATCCGGTTCCCTTCCGCGAGGGCGGCGTTCTCCTCGGCGCCGACGATCTGCAGCATCATCAGCCGGCCGACCAATAACAGGAAAGCCAGCGCGGTCGCCACGATAAAGAAGCGGATCCGGACCGAGTCGCCGCCGCGTTCACGAGCGACCTGGCTCGTATCTTCCTCGTTCCTCAAGGCGCCCTGCCACAGCTCCGCCTCCTGCGACGACGTATCGAAGTCGAGGTTGAGGAACTTACCGGTAGCGAACGGATCTTTTTTCATGACGTGGTGCCGCCACCCGGCCGGCGTACAGGTTTGCCAGCCAGGCAATGATCAGGAAAGCCACGAAGGTGGCTCCAGCATTCAGTGTACCCGTGGTGAGTGCGGTGGCAAAAAGCGGGAATCCGTCCACGGCGAGCTCCGTCCAGAACAGCAGCACGATTTCGTAGGTCGTGACGGCCGCCGCCGCTCCCGCCAGGACAGGCCCCCAGGAAATCGCGCCACTGGCGTAATTCCGGAGGATCAGCCAGAATGTCCCGTAACCCGCCAAGCTGGCGATCGCCAGCCTTCCGAAATCATGCTGTGCGTAAAGGTCGAGCAGCAGCCCGGAACCCCCGGCCAGCCAGAGGCCGGCGCGGGTGTGCGTGGCGGTGCCCCAGGCCAACGCCGTCGCCAGGGCGAACGCCGGCAGTACGCGGGACGTCAATTGCGGCCAGAGCGAGAGCTGCAGGGCGAAGATCGTGAGCCAGGTCAGCAGCCCGACCAGCCGGTTCATTGCCTGCCGGTGATTACGAACAGGTTCTCGAGCCGGCGCAGGTCCACGGCGGGCTTCACCTCGCCGGTCTGGAAGACGTCCGTATCGAGCTTCTCCACGCGGTCCACGGTGCCGACCACGAGCCCCTTCGGATAATCGCCGCCGAAGCCGGAAGTGATCAGCGTATCGCCCGGGCGTAACTCGTCCGTCTGCGGCACCATCTCAAGCTGGAGACCGAAACCGCGCCCGCCGCGGATCAGTCCCGTGGCGCGGGTCTGCTGGGCCAGCACCGGCACGGCACTTCCGAAATCGGTGATCAGTCGCACTTTGGCGGTGGACGGCGTGGTGTCGGTGACTCGGCCGACGACCAGTCCCTGCGTGACCGCCACCATGCCTTCCTTGATTCCCGCCGAGCTCCCGCGGTCGATCGTCAGGACTTGCTGGTAGTTGGTCGGGTCCTGGCTGATGATCTCCGCCTGAGTCAGTTCGTAGCCGGATTCCTGGGCGAATCCGAGTTCGGCCTTGAGCGCGTCGTTCACCAGCACCGCCTCCTCGCGCTTGGCGAGTTCGCTCGTGAGCTCGTTCACTCGTTCCTGAAGGTCGGCGTTTTCACGCTCGAGATCGGAGCGCCCGGTGATCTGGACCGCCTTGGAGACCGGCTCTAGGAGAAGCCCTACCAGGCCCTCCAGCGGCCGCAACAACCCGATCGCGCCGCCGATGACCAATACCGCGATCACGCCGACGATGACGGCGCTGCTTCCGGGCAGGCTGCGGCGGCGGCCGACCATAGGCTAGACCGTCGGCGGTTTTTCGTACTGCGTCGAGACAAGCACTTCCTTGAGCTGGTCGAGGTCCTCGAGCACGAGCCCGGTGCCGCGCACGACCGCGGTGAGCGGCTCGTCGGCGACGTAGACCGGGATCTTTGTCTGTTCGGCGATCAGTTTGTCGAGGCCGCGCAGCAATGCGCCGCCGCCGGCCAACACGACGCCGCGGTCGAGGATGTCCGCGACCAGTTCCGGCGGCGTCTCCTCGATGGTGGTCTTCACGCCTTCGACGATCGCGTTCACGCTGCGCTGCACGGCTTGGCGGACCTGCTCGTCATTCACCCGCACGGCCTTTGGTAGCCCCGAGACCAGGTCCCTGCCCCGCATCTCGGCCTCACGCGGCTTTTCGAGCGGCCAGGCGGAACCGATCGAGATCTTGATTTCCTCCGCGGTCCGCTCCCCGAGGTGGAGATTGAACTCGTCGCGGGCGAACCGGATGATGTCGTTGTTGAGCGCGTCGCCGGCCACGCGGAGACTCCGTGCCATTACCACGCCGCCGAGGCTGAGCACCGCCATCTCGCTGGTGCCGCCGCCGATATCCACGATCAACGAGCCGGTCGCCTCCTGCACCGGCATCCGTGCCCCGATTGCCGCGGCCATCGGTTCTTCGATCAGGTAGACGGAGCGTGCACCCGCCGACTGGGCGGCATCATCCACGGCCCGCCGTTCCACTTCAGTGACGCCGGACGGGATACCGATCACGACGCGCGGCCGCGGGAAGATCGTAAATCCCTCCTTGTGGACCTTCTCGATGAAATACTTGAGCATCTGCTCGGTGACCTCGAAATCACTGACCACGCCGTCCACCAACGGCCGGGTGGCCACGATGTGCGCCGGCGTGCGGCCAACCATCTTCTTGGCCTCGTTACCGATCGCCAGGATCTGGTTGGTCTGCTTATTGATCGCTACCACCGACGGCTCGTTGATCACGATGCCGCGGCCGCGGACGTAGACCAGCGTGTTGGCCGTGCCGAGATCGATCCCGATATCGCGGGAGAAATAACCGAGGAATTCGTCGAAGATCATGCGTTAGAAATAGAAAGCCGGACGCGTCGTTTGGTCCGGTGGTTTTTTTCCTGATTGACTGACTAATCGTAGCGTTCAGGGCGTGGGGCGGCAAGGGGCCGTGCGATGGTCCGTGACCGCCGGGACATTGACTTTTTGTCTTAACTAAGCTACAATCGGTCAATTGCCAAACTAATTTTTACACCACCATGGCCAACGTCGACAGAGAGATGGGTCCCGAAGGGGAAGCAGCAGCGCATGCCGCGCTAGCAAAGCAAGTCGAGCCATTCGAGGATTTCTTTGAAAAGAATCCTGATAAGCGATGGATTTCCGTCGAGCGCACCGATGACGGCGAACCACTTTCAGTTGGTATGGCGGACGACGGCCGACTTTTGATTATGGAGGGAAGTCCCACGGAAGCGGGTGATTACGAGGGAAATGTTTACTGGAAGAACGAAGCTGGAGAGCTGGTCCACTATGAACCGACTCCCGATCCTGAGAAGTCGGCTCGGTTTACCGATGCGCTCAAGACGGGTACTTCTGAGCAACTGGGTGCGATAGCTGAGCACAAAGAGGACGAGTCGGGAAACGAATTGGCCGAACTCGTAAAGCAGGCCGAGGATTTTCTCAGGGAGCACCCTGATCAAACGGTGGAGATCAAATATGAAGATGGAACGTCGGAACGAGCGATTAGCCGGTACGTGACCGTTGAACTTGGTGACGATGACAAAGTGTATCTTCACGAAGGCAGTGACGATCCCGTGGACCGCTATTGGCTCGATGAATCTGGTGATCTGGTCCGACTAGAGGAGCAATCGGCTCCGGACAAGGCCTCCGAATTCGCTAAGGCCCTTGAGGCCGGGACTTCTGAGCTCGATCCCCTGCCGCCCGAACAGGAGCAAGCCGCGTATGCAGAGCTGATGGATCTGTTCGACAAGACGAAGCCTTCCGGGGAAACGCGCAAGGTTATGGTTAAGGATGCGTTGAGCCAAAGGGCTGTCCTTGAGCTCCATCGTGATGACGATACCGGGGTAAAATTCATCACCGATTTGTCGGAACGCACAGAGGGAAAGCCCGGTATTTATGTCATCAAGGAAGGAAAGCTGTTCAAGCGGGATGATTTCCTGAATGAGGAACCGGCTTCCCGGAAAGCGGCCGCGCTGGCCCAGACCATGAAACACGGTTCTCGGGTTGTGTTTTAAGACACTTTAGCCGAGTCGCTTCAAGACATCTTTCTGTCTCACCAGCTTGGCCTCGTCCTGGTCCCGCCGTTTGAGTTCGACCGAATCCTTCTCGAGCGTCTTCTTGCTGACGGTCACCCGGTTCGGGACCCCGATCAGGTCGGCGTCGTTGAACTTCACGCCGGCGGACTCGTCGCGATCGTCGTAAAGCACTTCCGTGCCCTGCTTTTGCAGCTCCGCGTACAGCTTTTCCGCCGCTTCCTTGACGGCCTCGTCTCCGCCGAGCGCTACCAGATGCACGGCGAACGGCGCCACCGCCTCCGGCCAGATGATACCCTTGCCGTCATGGCTCGTCTCGATGATCGCACCGATGCAACGCGTCGGACCGATCCCGTAACTGCACATCGTCGGCGTCTGTCGGTTCCCTTGTTCGTCGAGGAACGTCACCCCGGCCGCCTCGGTAAACTTCGTACCGAGCTTGAAGATGTTGCCGACCTCGATCGCCGCGGCCTGCTTGACGCCCTTCGGCGCCTCCTTGGCGTCGAAGATCTCGTCGTTGCGGGCGAACTTCCGGTCCTCGGTGTAGTGGACGGTGTCCTCTCCCGCATCGGCGAAGACCTGGAACTCATGGGAGTACTTCGAGAACGCGCCGCCGGCCGCCTCGACCAGCCAGGCGTCGAGTCCGAGCCGCCGGTAGGTCTTGGCGTAGGCCTCCTTGACCGTCTCGTAGAACCGGTCGCGGTCCTTCTCGTCCGCATGGAAGCTATAGAGGTCCTTCATCATGAATTCGCGGCCGCGCAGGACGCCGGACTTGGCGCGCGGCTCGTTCCGGAACTTCACCTGGATCTGATAGACGGCGAGCGGCAGATCGCGATAGCTCCCGATGTGGCGCTTCCCGATTTCCGCGACGATCTCCTCGTGGGTCCACCCGAGCCCGTACTCCTTGCCCCGCTGGTCCGTGAACTGGTACATCACGTCGCGGACCTCGGGGTCGTCCCAGCGCCCGCTCGCCTTCCAGGGCCGGGCCGGGTGCAGCGCCGCCAGGTTCAACTCCTGCGCGCCGAGCGCGTCCATCTCCTCGCGGATGACCTGCTCCACCTTGCGGTAGACCCGCCAGCCGAGCGGCAGCAGGTTGTAGATGCCGGCACCGAGCTGGTCGATGAAGCCGCCCTGGATCAGGTAGGCGGCGTTGACTGAGTCCGCCTCCGAGGGTCGTTCCCGGAGCGGCTTGGCAAAGCTTTCGGAAAGGCGCATCTACCTTATGATATCGAAATACGTGATGAACAGTATCAGGCCGATCAGGAAGGCGAACCCAACGGCGTGGACCAGCTGCTCGATCCGCGGACTGACGGGCCTGCCGCGCCGGAGCTTCTCGATGCCGACGAAGACCAGCCGGCCGCCGTCGAGCGCCGGGATTGGCAATAAGTTGAAAATCGCGAGACTCAGGGAAATAATCGCGACGAAGCGCAGCAGGACGATTGCACCGAGATCGATGATCTCTCCGGTCAGCTTGGCGATTCCCACTGGCCCGGCGACCCCTTCCGGTACGGATCCCTGGGTGAAGATGCTCGCGAAGACACCACCCACCGCGACGAGGGTAACGGCCGTGATCGCGATCATCTCACGTAACGCGATATACGGCGCTTCCCACCAGGGGTAGTCGAGGTCGCGATAGTTGTCCGTGGGGGCGACACCGATCTTGCCGGCCGAAGCCCCGTCGGCAGCGGGGGTGACCGTCAGCGTCCGCGGCTCCCCTCCCCGCTCGATCACGACCGTCGTCGGCTCCCCGGCACGTGGCGACAAGAGGCCGGGGACTTCAGCCTGGCACCGCACGTCCTGCCCCGCGATCGTGCGGATCCCGTCGCCGGTCTTGATTCCGGCTTGAGCGGCCGGACCGTCCGGGGCGACTGCCGAGACGGTGACTTCGTTCGTGAACGACGCGTTCGGGTAGTCGCTGGCGCACAGGGCGATCGGTGGCATCTTGAACAGGAACCCGGCGGTCAGCAGGACGAATGCCACGAGCGCGTTCATCGCGACGCCGGCCACTAGTACTCGGGCGCGCACGCCCGGCGATTTCGCGGCGAAGGAGCGCTTCGAGTGCTTCGCTCCCGCCCCGCCGTCCTCGCCGAGCATCTTCACGAACCCGCCGATTGGCAGCGGGTAGATGGAATAGGTGGTCTCGCCACGCCGTATGGAAAAGATCCGCGGCAAGAGGGGTAGGCCGAACCCGAACTCCTCCACCTTGATGCCGTTGCGGCGGGCGACCCAGAAATGTCCCAATTCGTGCGCGACGATCAGTACGCCGATGATCAGGAGGAACGCGACGATGGTCAGGACGGTTTCCACGGCTCAGCCCCCGAACCGGCGTTGCCGGGCGGTAAAGTCCTTGAGCGCGGCCGTGAGATCCTCGGGACGGAAATCCGGCCACTGCTTCTTGGTGAAATAGAGCTCGGCGTAGGTCCCCTGCCACGGCATGAAACCGGAGAGCCGTTGCTCGCCGCTGGTCCGGACGATCAGGTCGACGTCAGGGAGGTCCGGATCGTAGAGCGCTTGTGCGAAACTTTTCTCGGTGATCTCGTGCGGCTTCTTGCCGGCGAGTTTCTTGGCGGCTTCCACCAGTTCGGTCCGGCCGCCATACGACAGCGCCAGCGTGAACACCGTCTCAGTATTGTCCTTGGTCCGTTCCGTCGCTTCCGCCAGTACGTCCCGCAATTTCCGCGGGAAGCGTTCGACCTGCCCGATTGCCTGGACGCGGATACCCGCATGGTTGAGCTCGTTGATCCGGTTCCGGACACCCCGCTCGAACAGCCGGAAGAGATACTCGACTTCGGTCTTGCTGCGGTTCCAGTTCTCAGTGGAAAATCCCCAGGCCGTCAGGTGGCTGATCCCTTGCTCCGGGGCCGCCAGGACCACCGGCCAGAGCGCCTTATAGAGCCCATGCCAGTGGCCTTTCATCGCGGGGAGGCCGCGCCGCTTCGCCCAGCGGCGATTGCCGTCGAGGATCAACGCGACGTGCCGGGCGGTGACCGGTTCGCGGGCGCTCATACCGTCAGGAGCTCCTTCTGCTTCGTTTCCGCCAAGCGCTCGAGTTCGGATTGGGTTTCCTTGGCCGTCTCGTCCACCTGTTTCTTGCGCCGGTTGAGACCGTCTTCGGGTAAATCCTCACGCTCCGCCGCCGCGATGGCATCGTGGCGGAGCCGCCGGAGCGACACCTTCGCGGCCTCGAGTTTCTCGCCGACCACCTTGGCAAGCTCCTTGCGACGCTCTTCCGTAAGCGGCGGGAGCGCGAAACGGACCTGCTGGCCGTCATTACTCGGCTGGCCGTCCAGGCCGGCAGCCCGGATTGCCTGCTCGATCGGACCGAGCAATCCCTTGTCCCAGGGGGCGACCAGGATGGTCGTCGCTTCGGGTACGGACAATTGGGCCAGGCTCTTCAGCGGCTGGGTGGAGCCGTACGCGTCGACCGGGATGTCGGAGAGGATATCGGGGTTGGCGCGGCCGGTGCGGATGGCCGCGAACTCGTTCTGGAGAAAAGTGACGACCTGCTTGAATTCGGCGTCAGCCATTGTCCCCGAGTACATAACGGACGAACCGGGTGACCCGGATGTTTTCGCCGAGCTTGGCGACCGCGGCCTGGATACGCTGCTCGACGGTCTGTTTCTCGTCCTTGACGAAGGGCTGTCCGAGGAGCGCCGACGGGTCTTCGGGGTCCCCGGCTGCGATCTGCATCGCGATATCCTGTGCCAGGGTCCGGAAATCGTCGCCGCGAGCGACGAAATCGGTCTCGCAGAGCAGTTCGAGCAGCACGCCGATCTTGCCGTCGCCGTGGATGTAGCTGTACACCACGCCTTCGGCGGTCTCACGCTCCGCTTTCTTCGCGGCCTTGGTCAGCCCCCGCTCGGCAAGGAGCGCCTTGGCCTTGGTGCCGTCGCCCTGGGCGTCCTTAAGGGCGCGCTTGGCATCCATGACGCCGGCACCGGTCTCGGCACGCAGCGCCTGCACGCTCGAAGCGGGGATGCTCATACGACTTTCGTCTTTTTCTTCTTTTCGGCGGCTTCGGTTTCCTTGGCAGCCGCCTCTTGCGCGGCCTTGGCCGAACGCTGATAGGCTTCACGACCGGCGGTCACTGAGGAAGCGATCGCCGAGACAATCAGGCTGATTGCCGAGACCGCATCGTCGTTGCCGGGAATCGGGTAGTCGATACCGTCCGGGTTCGCGTTCGAATCCACCACGCCGATCACCGGAATGCCCAGCTTCTTCGCTTCCGCGACGGCCCACTTCTCGCGGGCGACGTCGTTCACGAACAGCGCGGCAGGCGGCTCCTCAAGCGCGGCGGCTCCGCCGAGCGTGGTCTCTAGCCGGTTCAGTTCGCGCTGCTTCATCGCCTGCTCGCCCTTGGGGAGTTTCTCCCATTCTCCCGCTTCCTTGCCGGCCCGGAGTTTCTGAAGCTGTTCGATCCGGCGGCGGATCGTCTCGAAGTTGGTCAGGAACCCGCCGAGCCAGCGCTCGGTGACGTAGGGCATGCCGATCCGTTCGGCCGTGCTCCGGATGATGTCCTTGCCCTGCCGCTTCGTACCCACGAACAGCACGTTCCCGCCCTCCTTGGCCGCGCGCTCGGCGAACGCCTGGGCCTCGTGGAGGTACCCGAGGGTCTGTTCCAGGTCGATGATGTGCACCCCTCCCCGGTCACCGAACAGGAATGACTCCATCCGGGGATTCCAGCGGCGGGTCTGATGCCCGAAGTGGACACCGGCCTCCAGGAGTGATTTGAGCGTGATATCGGTCATTAGGGCTTCTTTACCTCCCCCGCCGTGCTCCCGGATGGGAGAGAAGCGGCCGTGCGGGGTGCGTGATGTATCCACTATACAAGCGAAATGCCGGCCGGAACAAGCATAGAGGTGCGTTTTTATCCTCATCGCGGGTATACTGGGTGGTATGCAACAGAGCATCCATCCCACGTACTATCCCGACGCGAAGGTCACTTGCTCCGGCTGCGGCCGGGAATTCACGGTGGGTTCGACCGCGAAGGAGATCCGGGTCGAGCTGTGCAGCCAGTGCCACCCGTTCTATACGGGCAAGCAGAAACTGGTGGATACGGCCGGACGGGTGGAGCGCTACCGCAAACGCGAACAGGCGCGGGCGAAGGATGCCGCGAAATCGGCACCCGCAGCGGACCAGCCAGCTTCGACGGACGACACTGCCGCCCCTACTTCAGCCGAACGTCTGGAAGCGATGCGCCAAGAGCTCGAGCAGCGCACGGACCGGTAGCCGGGCTGCGTGGTGGGCGTCGACTGGAGCGCGCTGGCGGAGGAAAACGATGAGCTGGCGAGACAGCTCTCGGATCCGACGGTCGTGCAGGATACCGGGAAATTCGGCCGTATCGCGCGGCGGAAGAAGGAACTTGATGAATTGTTAGGGCTGCGCGAGCGCCTCGAGACGGCCCGGGTGGCAGTGGTGGATACCGAGCAGATCGCCGCGGGTGACGAACCGGGGCTCAGGGAGCTGGCCCAGGAGGAACTCCCTGCCCGCCGGAAGGAGCTTGCGGCGCTTGAGACGGAGCTTACCGAGCTGACGCGACCGCGCGACCCGGACGACCGGAAACCGGCGATCGTGGAGATCCGGGCCGGCGCCGGCGGCGACGAAGCCTCCCTGTTTGCCAAGGAACTGTACGGGATGTACGCGCGGTTCGCGGAAACACGCGGCTTCTCTACGGAACTGCTTGCGACCAGCGCGTCGGGGGTGGACGGGTTCAAGGAGGTGATCTTCCGGATCGGCGGGCCGGAAGCCTTCGGATTGCTTCGTAACGAAGGCGGTACCCACCGGGTGCAGCGGGTACCGGTGACCGAATCGGGCGGACGGATCCACACCTCGACCGCTACGGTCGCCGTGCTTCCGGAAGCGGAGGAGGCGGAACTTGAACTCAAGCCCGAAGAACTTCGCATCGACGTGTTCCGGAGCTCCGGCCCGGGCGGGCAAAGCGTGAACACGACCGATTCCGCGGTCCGGATCACCCATCTCCCTACCGGCATCACCGTCAGCTGCCAGGACGAGAAGAGCCAGCATAAGAACCGGGCCAAGGCGATGCAGATCCTCCGGGCACGACTCAAGGCCAAGCAGGACGCGGAAGCGGCGGCGGCCCGTGGCGACATTCGCCGGTCCCAGGTCGGCTCCGGCGATCGGAGTGAGAAGATCCGCACCTATAACGTTCCCCAGGATAGGGTGACCGACCATCGGATCAAGCGTTCGTTCCCGAACGTCAAGGGAATCTTGTCCGGCGGCCTGGAGCCGGTGATTGCCGCGGTGCGTGAGGCCGCCCTCCGTGACGAGTGAGGAGCTGCTGCGGTCCGTCCCGGAAGTCGCGCCGCTCGACGCAGAACTCCTGCTGGCCCGCACGCTTGACCGGGATCGGACGTGGGTGCTGGCCCATCCCGGGTCCGTCGTGCCGCAGCCGGCGGCGCGGCGGTTCCGCCGTCAAGCCGCGCGGCGTGCCACCGGGATCCCGCTCGCGTACCTGACGGGCGAGAAAGAGTTCTTCGGCCGTCCGTTCACCGTGACTCGGGACGTACTCTGTCCGCGGCCGGATTCCGAACTGCTGGTGGAGCGCGCGCTGGCATGGCTGCGGCCGGGTGACACGCTGGTCGAAGTCGGTACGGGCTCCGGATGCATCGGGTTGTCGCTTCGCTTGGAGCGGCCGGGCGTGACCGCCGTCCTGACGGATATCTCACCGGCCGCACTCGCGGTCGCGCGCGTAAACGGCCACCGCCACGCCGTTCCCGACGTGCGGTTCCGCCTGGCCGACGGGTGGCCGAAAGACCTTGGCCGCGCTCCCGGGGAAACGGTCGTGGTGGCGAACTTGCCCTACCTTACCCCCGTCGAAGCGGACGCTCTACCCGACGAGCCGCGCATCGCCCTGGCCGGTGGCCATGACGGGCTGCACCTGATCCGCCGGTTGGTAGCCGGGCTTGAGCGGACCGCCTGCCGGCCGCGGCGGGTACTGCTTGAGCACGGCCCGGACCAAGCGGCCCGCATACGGGATATCGTCCCCCGCCCCGCCCGGACCCACCGCGACCTTGCCGGACGGGAGCGGGTCACCGAATACTAACGCCGGCCGAGCGTCGCCTGGACGGTGAGTTCCTGCTTGCCGCGGCGAAGCAAGATCTTGACCCGGTCACCGGGCATCTGCGCGGCGACCAGGGATGATAACGAGTGCCGCGGGTCTACTTCGGTATCCCCGACGGCCGTGATGATGTCATTCGCCTTGATGCCTGCCTGGGCGGCGGCACTGGAGGGAAACACCGATATCACCAGGGCGCCGTTATCGGCCGGCAGCTTACGTTCTTCGGCGATTTCCGGTGTGATCGTCACGCTGCTCACGCCCAGCCGCGCGCGCAGGATTTTCCCCCGTTGCTGATAGCTGTCCAGCGCCTGACGGACCACATCGATCGGGATCGCGAAACCGATCCCCTCCGCGCCTCCGGCGATCGCGGTATTCATGCCGATTACCTGCCCCTCGAGATTCACCAACGGTCCGCCGGAGTTGCCGGGATTGATCGCGGCGTCGGTCTGCAGGAGGTTGTCGAGCATGGAAAGGTCCTCCGTGGCCACGGCGCGTCCGGTAGCCGAAAGCACTCCCGTGGTAACCGTATGGTCGAATTGACCCAGGGCGTTACCGATGGCAATGACCTGCTGCCCGACCCGGAGCCCGTCCACCTCACCCAGCTCGACGACCGGCAACCCGGAGGCATTGACCTTCAGGAATGTCAAATCGAAGACCGGGTCGGTAGCGGCCACCTCGGCCTCCAGGCTCCGTCCGTCTGCCAGCGTAACGGTCGGGTTTTCCGCCGCGCCCTTAACGACGTGCCCATTGGTTACCAGTAAGCCGTCGGCAGTGATAATGAAGCCACTACCTACGCCTTCCGGTCCTTTGGGATCGAGGAACGAGGGCTCACCGGTGGTCGTGATCGAGACGACCGCGGGAGAGACCGTACCGACGGCGTCGATAACGGCGCTTTCCTCGCCGACAGTCACCTGGCGCGGTTCGCCAGCCGGCGTATCGGGGGCGGAGTCGGTGAACAGGGCGCCTCCCAGTGCCGCACCACCGATACCCGCCGCGAACGAGAGCGCCATCGCCCAGACCAGGAACTTCAGTCCCGCGGGCGGTGGCGGCGGCGTACCCACGGGAACGCGTCTCATCAGAGGTTGCCTGCCTGGGCGGCGGCCGCCACATAGTCAGTGCCGATCACTACCCGGATATCCGTTTTCGATCCTGCGGGACGGGGACGGCTGACCACCTGGCCGCCGAAGCGATCGGCGAGCAGTTGGACCGTTCCCGGCTTGTCGCCGTCGGTGAAGTCATAGATCACGGTCTGCTGGGCCAACTCCGCCGCATTGCTGACACCCGCGACGGCCAGGCCGAAGGTCTCCAGTTTCTCCTCTTCCGCTGCTGCCAGCCCACCGGCCCCGCTGGCGTTCTGGAGCTCCACGCGGGCACCTTCGCCCCGGGCGGCGGAACTGCCGAGCAGCTGTTTCACGAATTCCTGGATTTCAGAATAGTTGCCGGCGGTCGGGAGCAGGATAAAGGCCCCGCCAGGGCCGACGCTGTCGTACAACAGCCCGGTGGTCTCGCCGTCTATCACCTGGCTGGTGACGTTCGCCGGCTTGATATCCCGGACGATCTCCGCCAGCCGCTGCGCCTCCTTCAGCGTAAGGTCGGTCAGCACGTGGTCACCGAGGATGTCGACGAGCTGGCTGATCTTGCTCGGGTTGGTCAGGAAAGCCACGGAAAGCGCCTTGTTGCGGGCGGCGACCAGCACTTCCTGCTGGCGGCGACTGCGGTCGAAATCGCTGGTCGTTTCGCGGGAACGGGCGTATTTGAGGGCTAGTTCCCCGTTCATCTGCGTTTCGCCGGCCGGCACATCGACCACCTGATAACCGTGTCCGAGCGGGTAGTACGGATCGTACAACGGCTCTTTTACATTGATCGCGACTCCTCCCATGGAGTCGATCACCTGGCGGAACCCTTTGAAGTCGACCCTGACGAAGTAGTGGACGTCGAGCCCGAGGATCTCGCCGACCTTTTTCTTAAGCAATGCCGGTCCGCCACCCGGCAATTCCTGGTCTTCCCCGATCATGTGGACCTCGTTGATCTTCACGCTTTGGAACGAGTCCGGCACCTGGACGTAGAGGTCACGTGGCAGCGAGACCATTACCGCGCGCTGGCGCTCCGGTTCGATGCTGACGAGCTGGATCGTGTCCGCCAGATCGCCACCGTCATGGCCTGCTCCGCCGATACCGATCAGGAGGATGTTCACCCGATCGCCGCCTTTGAGGTCCTGCTTCAAGATCTGTTGGCCACCGACGTTCTCGGTAAAGATCCGGTCCGTCGCGGCCGAGACTTTGTACGTGAACCACCCCGACCCGGTAAAGGCCAGGGCGAAGAAGAACAGCAGCGGCAACTTCCACCAGTGCCGTCGTCGTGACGGCTCCTTGGGTGGTTCTGGCTGCGTTGTATCTTCAGTGGTGACGAGTCGGACCACGGGCTCCTCCGATGACTTATGATACCGGGAACCGGCGATGCTGGCGAGCCGTTACCCAGTGGCTGCGTAGTGCGCGCTACGTTACGCTTAACTACGTATGCCAAAAGCACACCAACCGCGGCCGCCCCACCGGCGCCCCTCGAGGAACCCCGACCCCGCGGAAAATCCCGCGTACGCCAGCATCCCGGCCGAGCCGGAGCAGCCGGAACGTTCGGAGCGGGTGCTTCATGCCCTGTGGGAGATCACCAAGACCGTCGCGTTCATCGTCCTGGTGGCGGTGGTGGTCCGGGCATTCCTGATCCAGCCGTTTTTCGTCCAGGGAGAGAGCATGGAGCCGAACCTCCAGGACGGCAATTACTTGCTCGTGAACCAGCTCTCCTACACGCTCGGTGACCCCCGGCGCGGCGACGTGGTCGTATTCCGTGCGCCGCCGGAGCCGGACACCAACTATATCAAGCGGATCATCGGGCTTCCGGGCGAGACGATCCGCATCGTGAACGGCACGTTCCGGATCAATAACGATGAGAACCCGAGCGGTTTCACCCTGGACGAACCGTACGAGGTGGCAGGGACCGTTACTCGTCCCGACGGCGACCAGACCACCTGGGAGCTCGATGGGGACGAGTACTTCATGGTCGGCGACAACCGGATTCCCGGAAAATCATCCGACTCCCGTTCGTGGGGACCGGTCGAGGAACACTTCCTGATCGGTAAGGCGTGGTTGCGGGTCTACCCGCCGGCGGAAGTCGGGACGGTCGGCCACGACCGGCCGCAAGCCATGCTGCCGCTCGCCGTGCTGCGCTAGTCCGGCCGCCGGAGCCGAGCGACAATTCCGTCCAGCTCTTCGGTGGAATGGTAGGCGATGGAAAGCGAACCGCGCCGTGCGGTACCCCGGAGCGTGACCTTGGCACCGAGGTCACGCGAGAGGTCGCGTGTCCAGGCCGGTTGCTCAACGGCGACGCGCGGAGCCGTCACGGTCCGGGCAGCCCGTTCCGCCGCTCGAACCGACAGTCCGTCCGCGAGAATCACCTGGAGAAGCCGGCCGCGGTGCTCCTCGGGAGCGGCCAGGATGGCCTGGGCGTGTCCAGCGGAGATCGCCCCTTCGTCGAGCGCCCGCCGGGCTTCCGCCGGCAGGTTGAGCAATCGCAACGCCAGCGCGATCTTGCCGCGGCTGACGCCGAGTTGCTTGGCAAGTCCGTCTTGAGTCAGCTCTGATTCGGCCAGCAGACGCTCGAATGCCTTCGCCTCCTCGAGCGGCGTCAGGTCGTGGCGCTGGAGGTTCTCTATCAGGGCGAGCTCGAAGTGCCGTTGGGTCTCGTCGCTCCGGATGAAGACCGGTACATGGGAAAGGCCGGCCGTCTTGGCGGCACGAAGCCGCCGCTCACCGGCGATCAGCCGAAAGACATCCCCATCCTCCGCCACGACGAGCGGTTGCAGGATGCCGTGCCGCGTGATGCTCGCTGCTAGCTCCCGGATTCCCGTTTCGGAGAAACGTTCTCGCGGTTGGGATCCCGGCAGACGGACGTCCGAGATCGCCACCTCGCGCCGCGGCGGCGTATCGGGCAGAAGCGCCTCAAGCCCCCTGCCAAGCCCGCGTTTCGGTGCGCTCATGGATTTCCTCCGTTAGTTGCGTGTACGCCGTAGCCCCCGATGACATGCCGTCGAAGCTCATGGCCGACTCCTGGAATCCCGGCGCTTCCGCGAGCCGGACGCTCCGGGGAATGGCCGTCCGGAATACCCGCTCACCGAAGTGTCGTCGCGCGTCGTCCGCCACTTGGCGGGCCAGGTTCAGGCGGCGGTCATACATAGTCAGGACGATTCCCATCAGGCTGAGTTCGGGGTTCAGGCTGCCACGGACTTTCTCGACGGTCCCTGTCAGCTTGGCGAGGCCTTCCAGCGCATAGTACTCCGCCTGCAGCGGCACCACCACGAACCGGGCGGCGACCAGGGCGTTCAGGGTCAGGAATCCGAGCGACGGCGGGCAATCGATGATGACGTAACGGTACCGGTGCTCGGCCAGCGCGCCGGAAAGCCGCGCATAACGCCCTTCGGCCGAGGCCAACTCGACCTCGGCACCGGCAAGGTCGTCGGTAGCGGCCAGAAGGTCCAATCCCCGAAAACGGCTGGCACGGATCATGCGTGTGAGCGGCTGGCGGCGGCAAAGCACTTCGTACGCTCCTTCACTGACCGCCTCGGTAGCCGCCACGCTCGTGGCATTGCCTTGCGGGTCTATGTCGATCAGGAGCGTCCGGCGTCCGCGACGCGCCAATCCCGCGGCGACATTGATCGCCGTGGTGGTCTTTCCGACGCCCCCTTTTTGGTTGGCGAATGCGATGACGGTCATATCTGTTTCTCCTTCATCCTAGCGCTCCGACCGCCGGGGAGCGAGTCTAGCCGGCGGCGATCTTCGTAATCCGGATGTGGGTACCCGCCTGGCGATGCCCCGCCTTGACCCGGTAGCGCTTCTTCGGCTTCATCTTGAAGATGACCAACTTGGGTCCTTTCGTATCGGTGACGGATTCCGCTTGGACGGTTCCCTTGCCGCGTGTCACCGTATCGTCCGCGACTATGGCAAGTGCCGGAAAGCTCAACTTCTTGCCGTCGAGTTTCTCGACGACCAGCTCGTCCCCCTCGCGGACGCGGTACTGTTTGCCGCCGGTCTGGATGATCGCATGCGTAGCCATACCAATCCAGTGTAGCCGGTTCCTCGCCCGCCGTGCAAAGCCCTACCGGCCGAACGGTGCCGGCGCGGTGCGGCGGGAGCGGCTGCTGGCGACGCTTTGGAGGATACCGACGGCGAGCAGCAGCATCAGGATGCTGGTACCGCCATAACTCACGAACGGCAGCGGGATGCCGGTGACCGGCATGATGCCCGTGTTCATCCCGACGTTGACCAGCGTCTGGATGATTACGATCAGCATGATTCCCATGGCCAGGAGATATCCGAAGAAGTCATGGGCGCCGCGGGCGATCGCCAGCGACCGGTAAGCCACCGTCGCCAGGAGGCCGAGTAGCAGCAGCGCGCCGACGAACCCCAGCTCCTCGGCGATGACCGCGAAGATGAAGTCGGTGTGCTGGACCGGCAGGAAGTTGAGCTGGCTCTGCGTACCGGAACCCAGCGTCCGCCCGAAGAAGCCGCCGGATCCGACGGCGATTTGGGCCTGCTGGACGTTATATCCCGCTCCAAGCGGGTCAGCCGTCGGGTCAATCAAGGTCATTACGCGCCGTTTCTGGTAATCACGCAGAAGCCAGAACCAGAAGACAGGAAGCAGTCCGGCCGTGACCGCGCCCGTCCAGGCGAACATCCGCTTCGGCAAGCCAGCGGCGACGGCCATGCCGAGCCAGGTCCCCATGAAGACCATGGCCGTTCCCAGGTCCGGTTGGCCGGCTACCAGGAGTACCGGTACGAGCGTATATGCCAACGACTTGAAGAACGTGCGTGGCGTATTCAGTGTCTTCTGGTGGTCGGCGAAGACCTTGGCCAGGACGATTACCATCACGATCTTCGCGAATTCCGAGGGTTGGAACTGGAAGAAGCCCAGGTCGATCCACCGCGTGGCACCGAGTGCCGACACGCCGATCACCTCCACCAAGAGTAACGTCGCAAGGGCGATGAGGTAGAGCACCCCCGCCGTACGCCGGAACACGCGATAGTCGCTGACGCCGATGATCACGACCAGGCCGGTGCCGAGCAGGGCGAACAGCGCTTGCTGTGCGGCATCGCGGGTTCCGCCGGATCCCGAGTCCCCGAACGTAGTCGCGAAGATAACCGCGACCGAGAGGCTGAGCAGGAGGGTGACCGCTGCTTGTAGCGTCCAGTCGAATTGCCGGATCCGCTCCATTCAGGCGCGCCTCAACCCGATCGCAAGCCGTTTGTCGCCGATCCGGACATGCCGGGAGACGTACGCGCGCGGTATTTCCGACCCGAGCGAACGGGCAAGCGTCTCGCCGGTAATCAGGTCACGATGCAAGTCGATCGTACGTTCAAGCTCGGGGTCATCCGTCTCCACTCCCGCCGTAATCCGGTCATCCACGCTCAACCCCGCCTGCTTCCGAAGCTCTTGGAAATGCCTGATCAGCTCCCGCGCCAGCCCCTCCCGACGGAGCTCCTCCGTCATGGTGATATCCAGGCTGACGACCAGTCGGGCATTCCCCTCGACGACGGAATCGCCCCGGGCTTCGAAGCTGTGCCTGACCGCCTCCGGCGGGAGGTCTACGCCGGCAGCGGACCACCCGTCCGGGGTCTGGCGTACCTTGCCGGCCGTGATCGCTTGCCCGACTACCTGTGCGTCGCTTCCGGCCAGCGGGCCGATGACAGCGAAATTCGGATGGTAGCGGACCGTGGCGGCGGTACCGGAAGTGCCGGCGGAGACATCGACCGTCTTGGCATTCAGCTCTTCGCCGATAATCCGAACAATATCCTTATTCCGGATGCTATGCGCCGGATTTATCGTAGTGATCCGCACGTGACCGATAGGCTGGCGTACACGGATACGCGCCTGGCTCCGGGCGGCGAGTCCCAGACTGACGGCTTCCCGTGCCAGGGCCATCTCTTCCTCGATCTTCCCCGCCCGTCGCCGGCGCGACGTCGGCCAGGTCACGAGATGCACGCTCGTCTTTCCGGTCAGCTCGCGGTAGATGTGGTCGGTAATAAAGGGCGCGAACGGTGCGGCCAGCTCGCAGAACGTGACCAGTACGTGGTGGAGCGTCGCGAATGCCTCCCGTTTGTCCCGATCGTCGCCGCTCTTCCAGAAACGGCGGCGGGAGCGTCGGATATACCAGTTGGAAAGTTCGTCCACGAAACCGTACAGTTCCCGGCTGGCGCGCATCAGGTCATACTCCTCAAGCGCGGCGGTCGTCTTCCTATTCAGGTCGGTCATCCGCGACAGGATCCAGCGATCGAGCACGTGCACGGGGCGCGGCGGCGGCGGCGCGACGCTCCAGGAATCGACCGCCGCGTAGGTGGCCAAAAAACTGTATGCGTTATACAGGGTTCCGGTGAAATTCCGGGCGACTTCCGCTACGGCTTGCTCCGAGAACCGCGCCGCCTCCCCGCGGACGACCGGCTGCATCATGAGGTAAAGCCGGATCGCATCCGCGCCGTGCCGGGCGAAGAGCGGATCCAGGTCCGGGAAATTCTTCAGGCGTTTACTGAGTTTACGACCGTCCTCCGCCAGGATCAGCCCGAGCAAGACCACGTTGCGGTAGGCCTTTTGTCCCATCACCCCCGCCCCGAGGACATGGAGCGTGTAGAACCATCCACGGGTCTGGTCCGCGGCCTCACTGATGAAGTCTGCCGGATAGTGATCCTTGAAGTCCTCGGCATGCTCCATCGGGTAGTGCCGCTGGGCGAACGGCATGCTGCCGGAATCGAACCAGACGTCCAAAACGTCTTCTATCCGTCGCATCTCCGCGCTGCATTCCTCACAAGGGAACGTGATCGGATCCACGTGCTGGCGATGTAGGTCGTCGGGACGGGCACCGGAGCGTTCGGCCAGCTCGTCGCGCGAGCCGATCACGGTCAGATGGCCGTTCTCGCAGCGCCAGATGGGAATCGGCGTCCCCCAGAAACGGTAGCGAGAGATGGACCAGTCCCGGGCTCCCTCGAGCCACTGGCCGAACCGGCCGTCCCGGACGTGTTCCGGCACCCAACGGATACCGCGGTTTTCCCGAACCAATCGGTCCTTGAGCTTGGTCACGGCCACGAACCAGGAGTTCGTAGCGTAGTTCAGGAGCGGCGTATCGCACCGCCAACAGTGAGGGTAAGGGTGGGTTATCGTTTCCTTGCGTAGCAGCCGCCCGGACTGCTTGAGGTCGCGGATCAGTGGCTCGTTGGATTCGAGCGCGCCCATTCCGTGGTAACGATCGAACGGCTTCCCGACCTCCCCTGTGATGCTGATGTGCTGGACTAACGGCGCACCC
The DNA here is from genome assembly GCA_964525455.1 of uncultured Candidatus Saccharibacteria bacterium. Lineage (GTDB taxonomy): Bacteria > Patescibacteriota > SICC01 > SICC01 > SICC01 > JALYJZ01. Next base: position 31,072 of record CAZGHP010000006.1, read on the forward strand.
TCGCGTTCCCCGATCCGCATATCGTCTTCACCGAACGCAGGCGCGACGTGCAGGATGCCCGTGCCTTCGCTTGCGGTCACCGAATCGTCACTGACGACCTGGTAATGCGTGCCTTCCAAGCCGGGCACCGGGAACGGTGGTGCGTAGCGTTTACCGACCAGTGACTTCGCGCTGACCTTCCCGACCACCTCGAACGCACCGTCCGGAAATGTCTCCTTCAGCCGTGACTCCGCGACGACCAGCAGTTCGTCACGGTAGCGGACCCGGACATAACCGATCTTCTCGTTCACTGCCAGCAGGACGTTCCCCGGCAGCGTCCAGGGAGTCGTCGTCCAAGCAACGAGCGAAACATCAGGTTGGTCCACCAGGGGAAACTTCACGTAGACGGCCGGGTCCTTCCGGTCCGCGTAGCCAAGCGCCACTTCGAAGTTGGAAAGCGGCGTCGCGCAACGCGGGCAGACGTGCATACTCCGCCGGCCTTCATAGAGCAACTGCTTTTCCCACAGCGTCTTCACGACCCACCAGATGGATTCCATGTAATCGGGATCCATCGTCTTATAGTCGTCCTTGAAGTCGACCCAGCGTCCGAGCCGCCGCGTGACTTGTTTCCATTCCTTGGTGAACCGCAGCACGATTTCCCGGCAACGGTCGTTGAACTTCCCGATACCCATATCCAGGATTTCCTGGCGGCGGGTGATGCCCAGCTCTTTCTCCAGCTCGTACTCGACCGGAAGGCCGTGGCAATCCCAGCCGAAGCGGCGCTCGACGAAGCGCCCCTGCATCGTCTTGAAGCGCGGGATGACGTCCTTTACCGTGCCTGGCAGCAGGTGCCCGGTATGCGGCTTCCCGGTCGCGTAGGGCGGTCCGTCGTAGAACGTGAACCGCTTGCCCTGCGCGGTCTGCTGCAGGGACCGCTCAAACGTCCGCTCGCGCTCCCAGCGCTTCAGTATCCGCTCCTCGAGAGCGGGAAATGACGGGACCGGTTTCGGAGGGGTAAGTCGTTTCTTCTGCATCCAATGACCTCGCGGCTGCGAGGACCCTGTCGGGCGGTACCACCTCGGTTCCCTCCAGGCGAGGGCGCTTCGTTCTCGGCTGTGACGGGCCGTCCCCGTCCGGGTCTACTGGCTCGCCAACGACGGCCGAGCGTTCTTCCGGAGGCCTCTCCCGATGATAGCCGGGATCAAATGCCGTTATACGGTCAGGATAATCTATTTCCGTTTCCTGGTCGAACGACCCGCGGAGCCTTTCGGCTGGAGGATCACCCACTCGTTCTTGTCGATCACCGAGTTGGGGATCACGTGGACCTTCCCATCGGCGGTCCGGATGCGGGTCTTCCGCGAAGTCATGGCCTCGACCCGGCCGGTCGTTCCCTGGTCGCCCGCCCGCACCTTCGCCCCCGGCTGGAAGTTCCGGTCCGCCGCCAGCGAGAGGCCCGCCAAGGTATCGGCGACCAGCGGCGCGATTCCCGTCGAGATGAAGAGCGCCACGATCACCGAGGAGCCGGTCACCGCGACCAACAGGTTGTTCAAGCCGAGCGTCTGGATCAGGACCAGGAAGAGGACGGTCCAGAGGAAAGCGCGCGTCAGGGAGTAGAGAAGGCTCGCCAGTGCCCGTGGGATCCGGCTCGCCCGGAGCATCGAGCTGAGGATGAAAATCGCCACCTCCACCAGCACGAAGCCGACGATCAGCGTAATCAGGAATTCCGGCATCTGCTCCCAGAAGTGCCGGCCGGTGCTCTCCAGTTTCGAGACGAATTCGTTCATCGGCCCCTATCGTACCTGTTTCCACGGCCGGGAGTCCAAGCAGGCGGCGTAGGTCATCGGCGGTCAGCCGAGCGTCCGGATCGCCAGACTCGCGAGGATCTGGATCGTCACCAGCGCCAAAATCGGCGAGAAGTCGATCCCGGCCATCGGCGGCAGGATCCGCTGGAACGGCTTCAAGATCGGATCCGTCACGTCCATCAGGAACCGCCCGAGGGCGCCACTCGGATGCGGCTGTAACCAGCTCATCAGGACGCGGATGATCAGCAGGATCTGCAGCGTGAAGCTCAGGATCTCGATGAATTGGGCGAGGAAGGTCTGTGGCATCATCACGGGCGGTTGGCTCGGTACGGGACTTATCTTCCCCTGTCCCGCCGTCCGGTGCAATCATCCGCTCCTGCGCAAGCGTATGGAGGATTCCCGTGATGAACGCGTCGTCTCCGGGGATATCCGGCCTGAGTGACGCATCGATTCCGATCCGTTGCTGTACGGCACGGCGCCGCGCCCGGAGCCTCGTGAGCAGGCCTGCGAGCACCTTCAGGGAATAGGTCTCAGACTCCCGCACGGGCTCCGTTTCGCCCGAAGTATGGTCCGGCGGCAGTACCACGCCCGTCATCGTAGGCCGCGCCTCAGGCGTACGTGCGGTGATGCTCCGGCGTGTGCCTGGGCGCCGGACCGCCTGCGGTACGCCGGAGGTGGCCGCTTGACGGTTATTCCGGCCGCCCCCGGCCGGAGCATCACTCTGGTCCTCCCGCTCCTCCTCGTTCCGCACCTTGCTCATGATCGCCCGCCGTTTGCCGTGCGGGTCTTCGGCAAGGCCGGCGAGATCGCCATCAAGGTCGCCTTCATAGGAGGCTCCCGGCCGGGCTAGCAAGGCCGTCACCTCCCCTCGGACTTCGTCACGGAAACCAGGCAGTCCGGCGACGCTGTCGAGGAACGATCCAGGGTCGCGGACTTCATACGAACTCGCGAGGATGTTCTGCGCGACGATATCCCGGTCGGTACCGCTAACCGGCAGGGCCGCGATGAGTTCGCTTTTGGTGATGGATGGCTTGGTCTCTGTTTCGGGACTCATGATGATAAAAAAATACACGCCGGCAGGGCGTGTTTCCCTGACCTATCGACCGCAGGTCGGAATGATTCGGCGGATGGACCGGTATCCTGGCTGACGCGTCACCGAGGTGACGGATCACAGTGGCGGGACCGCGGCCGATTTTCACGGCACTTCCCCGGACCATCCGCGTGCATCGATTTATTAATTCCCGGTCGCGGCGCCTGACGGATCAGCCGCAGGCGGAATACCCGCAGGAGTGGCAGACCTTGCAGCCTGACGCGAACTCCAGGGGTCCGCCGCAGTCCGGACATATCCCGGCAAGCTTGTTGGCGGTATCCGGCACGCCGCTGGCCGTCGCGGCCGCGACGGCCTTCTGACGCGCCTGTGCGTCCACCTCCGCCGCGCTGCTTTGGACATCCGCCAGGGTCGGCTGGCTGGACCCGCTCACGTTGCCCTCAACAGCCTCGGCGGTCTCGGGAAGATCCAGCTTCGGATACAGGTATTCCTCGATCGCTTTGCCGATCGCGTCCGCGACGGACGTGACCTTCCGGTCACCAAAGCCGTACGGCTGGTCGGTGATGCCGCGCAGGGACTTGATGATCAGGCGCGGTGCCACGCCGGCCCGCAGGCTGTGCGAGATCAGGCGGCAGATCGCTTCGGTCATGGAGGCGCCGAGACCGCCGGCCTTACCGAGCATCGCGAACACCTCGACCAGGTTTCCCTCCGCATCCATGTTCATGGTGACGTACATCTTGCCGTAAGCGGTCATCTGCCGGATGGTGACGCCGCGCAGCTTGTCGGGACGGGGCATGAGAATGCCGCGGCCCATCCCGCCATCCGGATGCGCCGAATCGGCCGGCGCCGCGGTATCTTTCTTTTCCTCGTCGGAAACGCGCGTGAGCACCGCGTCCCGCGAGCCGTCGCGATAGAACGTGACGCCTTTGAGACCCATGTCATAGGCGGCCTCGTAAAGCTCCTTCACCTGGTCCACGGTGTACGTGTTCGGCGCGTTGACCGTCTTGGAGATCGAACTGTCGGTGTAATCCTGAATCTTCGCCTGCACCTTCACATGATCCATCGGCGCGAGGTTGTTCGAGGTCGCGAAGTAATCCGGTACCTCCTCGCCCTCATGCTCGTCCTTCCAGGCCTTGAAGAGCGGGTGGTAGAGGATGTGCTCGCCGGTCCGGTCGGTCCGCTTCATCGCGAAATCGTAGACCGGCTCGATACCGGAGGAGACGCCGGACAGCAGCGATGTCGTACCGGTCGGCGCCTGCGTGAGGACGACCGCGTTCCGGATGCCGTATTTCGCGATCTTTGCCTGGGTTTCCTTCGGTAACCGTTTGATGAACCAGCCCTGCATGTATTTGCTGCGGTCGAACATCGGGAACGGCGCCTTTTCCTTGGCGATTTCCGCCGACTCATCGTAAGCCGCGTCGCGGATGGTCTTGTAAATCTTCTCGATCACGTCCAGCGACTTGTCGGAACCGTAGCGCAGCTTCATCTGGATCAACGCGTCGCCCAGTCCCATCGTACCGAGGCCGGTGCGGCGCGTACCCATCTGTTGCTCCTCGTTCTCCTTGAAGAAGTAATAGTTGGCGTCGACCACGTTGTCGAGCGCCCGGATCGCGACCCGGGAATGGTCGGCCAGCGATTCATAATCCATCTCACCCTCCTCGGTCACGAACGCGGAGAGGTTGAGGGCGCCGAGGTTGCAGACCGCCCACTCACCGAGCGGCTGCTCGCCGCACGGGTTTGTCGAGATCAGCTTCTCGTAGTACCAGGTGTTACTGCGCTTGTTGGAGCGCTCCATGAAGTGCAGGCCCGGCTCGGCCGAGGCGTGCGCGCTCTCGCAGATCTTGTCCCAGAGCTGCTTCGCCTTGACCGTCCGGTAGTACTTGCCCTCCCACTTGAGCTCCCAGTCGCCGTCCTCCTTGACCGCCTTCATGAACCCGTCGGAGATACAGACGGAAATGTTGGCACCGAGCAGGCGCTTAAGGTCGCGCTTCGCCGTGATGAACTCCTCCACGTCCGGATGGTCGTCGTTGAGCATCAGCATCAGCGCGCCGCGGCGGCTGCCGCCCTGTTGGATCACGTCGTGAGTGGCCACGGAGTACAGCTCGCCCCAGGGAATCGGGCCCGAGCTGGTGCCGTTGACGGTCTTGATATGGGTGCCGCGCGGGCGGAGCGAACTGAGGTTCACGCCGACGCCGCCGGCCCGGCACATGATCTCGGTCATCGCCTTGAGGTTGTCGAGGATGCCATCCCGCGAATCCTCCGGGGACGGGATCACGAAGCAGTTATAGAAGGTGACCTGGTGCCCGGTTCCGGCACCGGAAAGGATCCGGCCGGCCGGCACGAACTTGAAGCCCTCCATCGACTTGTAAAAACGCTGTTCCCAGTGCTTGCGCCTGGCGGGTTCTTCCACGAACGCCAACGCCTTGGCGACCCGGCCCCACATCTGCTCGGGATACTCTTCCATCGGTTGGCCTTGCTCGTCTTTCCAGGCATAACGGTCCAGGAAGACCTTCTTCCGGATGCCGTCGAGCTCTGTGCCTTTCTCCACCGCTACGGGACGCTTCAATACGGCCTGTTTCAGGTTCTTCGGGGGTTTTTGGATGGTGGCTTCGGGCACGGATGCTCCTTTCATTTTTAGTATTTACGCCGGTTGCCGGTCCCGCGGACGGGGTTCCTGCTTACCCAAGACTTTCTTGATTTCCGCATCCAGTTCCGAGAGGTCGGCGAATTCGCGGTAGACGCTTGCGAAACGGATATAGGCGATCTGGTCGAGTTCCTTCAGATGATGCATGACCACGGTGCCAATAGCGCGGACCGGTACCTCGGTGTCGCCATGGCCGCGGATCTCCTGTTCCGATCGGACGACGACCCGTTCGACGGCCGGTTCCGCGATCGGCCGTTTCTCGCAGGCGCGGCGGATACCGCGACTGAGTTTCTCACGCGAGAACGGCTCGCGGCGGCCGTCTTTCTTGACGATGGTCAGCAGCGGTGTCTCGATGCGCTCGTAAGTCGTGAAACGGAATCCACAGGATTCACATTCGCGGCGGCGGCGGATGGCCGGCTCCGCCTCAACGTCACGTGAATCGATCACGCGGACGGAGTCTGTCTGGCATTGTGGACATTCCATAACAAAGGGATTTTCCCGTCATCCGTGGCTGCCGACGGAAGTTGTTTCCGCCCAAACCACTAGATGTAGGGTAGCCAGCCCACTCTAGCTACTATATTTCGCAAGGGTCAAGGCTCTGAGCGGAACGATTGTTCGTCCATCGTACTTGTCCGGAAGTTTTTGCGCCTAGCTGAACAATCGTCCTAAATACTCGTTCGGCATATCTAGTTGATATGAAAGTACCGCCCCTGATTAGGGCGGTACTTTTGAGTCGTTCGTCGGGAGTCTCAGCCCATCTTCCGGCGGATGAACGCCGGAACGTCGAGCTCATCGGCATCCTGTTGGGCCGTCTCAGGTTCGTCGCCGGAGGACGGTCCTCCGAATGCGGTCGGGGCGGTGTCAGCGGTTTCCGTGACCTCTTCCCGTTTCGAGACATTACGTGTCTCACCGGCGAAACCGGTAGCAATGACCGTGATCTTGATCTCACCCGCCAGCTCTTCGTCGATGACCGCGCCGAAGATGATGTTGGCGTCCGGGTCGGCAGCGTCGGTGATGACCTTCGCGGCTTCGTCGATCTCATGCATGGTGAGGTCGTTACCGCCGGTGATGTTAAAGAGGATGCCTTTGGCGCCGTCGATCGCAAGCTCCAGCAGCGGCGAATCGATCGCGCCGGTGGCGGCTTCGATCGCCCGGTTCTCGCCGGTACCGTGACCGATACCCATCAGGGCGGAGCCGGCGTTGGCCATCACGGCCTTCACGTCGGCGAAGTCGACGTTGATCATCCCGTGTTGGGTGATCAGGTCGGCGATACCCTGCACGCCCTGGCGTAGCACATCGTCTACGACCGAGAACGCATCGAACATGGATGTCTTCTTGTCGACCACCTGGAGCAGCCGGTCGTTCGGGATGGTGATCAGGGTGTCTACCCGGTCCTTGAGCTCTTCGATGCCGGAATCGGCGATGCGTCGCCGCCGTTGGCCTTCGAACGCGAACGGCCGCGTGACCACGCCGACCGTCAGTGCTCCGACCTCGCGGGCGATATCCGCGACCAGCGGGCCGCCGCCCGTACCGGTTCCGCCACCCGCGCCGTAGGTCACGAAAATCATGTCCGCGCCGCGGAGTGCCTCGGCGATCTCACCACGATCCTCTTCGGCGGCCTTGCGGCCCATTTCCGGATCCGCTCCGGCACCGAGACCCCGGGTCGTTTCCTTACCGATATGGATTTTCAGCGGAGCCTGCGAGTTGTGCAGAGCCTGCGCATCTGTGTTGATCACGATGAATTCGATGCCCCGCATCTGGGACTGGAGCATCCGGTTGACCGCCGCATTTCCGGATCCGCCTACGCCGACGACCTTGATACGTGCAAAGGTCTCAATTTCTGGCTTAACTTCCATGTTATCGAGGGACCTCATTTAATGACTGGTCAGTGTACTACGGCAGGAACCGTTTGACAACTGACTTCACGCTATCAAGGTATTGTGCACCCGGCAAGTTGCCGAACCCTTTGCTTGTTCGTGAGCGTTGCTGGTTTTCAAGACCCCAGAGCATCAGCCCGATCGAGGTCGCGAAAGAAGGGTCATCGACCTTGTCGATCATCCCCTTCAATTCGGACGGAAAGCCGACTTGGGCAGGCAGTCCGAGACTATCCTTGGTCAGGTCTACCAAACCGGGCAGCTTCGCCCCGCCGCCGGTCAGGACGATCCCCGCCGGAAGCTTACCGTCGCGGTCGATCTGCTTGAGTTCCTTGCGTACCAGGTTGAGGATTTCCGTCATCCGGGCCTCGACGATCTCGGAGATCAGCTTCTTAGCCACCATGTTCTCTTCGCCGTGCGAGAGCGCGCCGATGTCCACGGTCTCCTTCCCTTTGACGTCCTTGGGCAGCGCGTGCCCGTACTCCAACTTGACCCGTTCGGCGATGTCCGTATCGGTCTTCAATCCGATCGCCAGGTCGTTGCTTACGTGGCTGCCGCCGACCGGCAGTACGGCCGAGGCGTAGACGTCTCCCTCCTCGAAGACGGCCAGGTCGGACACTCCCGCCCCGATGTCGAGCAGCGCGACCCCGAGTTCCTTCTGTCGTTTACTGAGCACGCCGTGCGCCGATCCCAGGCCGGACAGTACCATGTCCTCGACCTCGATACCGGCTTGGTAAATGCATTTATTCAGGTTCTTGATTTGCGGGGTCGCCGCGGAAATCACATGCGCCTCGACTTCCAAACGGATACCGCTCATACCGACCGGATCCTTGATGCCCGCTTGACCGTCCACGACATACTCCCGCGGGATCACGTGGATGATTTCCTTGTTGGCCGGTACGGCAACCGCCTTGGCCGCCTCGACCGCGCGACCCACGTCTTCGTTGCCGATCTCCGAGTCCGCGCGGGAAACCGCGACCACGCCGCGCGAATTCTGCGATTCGATATGGCTGCCGGAGATGTTCACCAGCGCGCTGCCGACCGAGACGCCCGACGTGCGTTCCGCCTCCTCGACTGCGGCGGCGATCGACTTGACCGTCTCGTCGACGTCGATCACGTTACCGCGGCGCAGCCCTGCTGATGGCGCCACGCCGACTCCCACGATGGAAGGATCGGGGTCGTCCCCCGCGAGTTGGCCGATCGTAACCCGGATGAACTCCGTGCCGATATCCAGCCCTACGACGATGTGTTCTCGTGCCATCAAAAATACGTTCAGGAAGCCACTTTGTGTTCGCCCTTCACTTTAGGGCGCGAGTCCGAGTGCCGCAAGCAGCCGCGGTCCGAAAATCAGTGCCCCTACTCCGATCGCCACGATGGCAGCCAGCAACACGGCGCCGGCCAAGGCGTCCTTGATCCGCCGGACGGACGCGTGATGCTGCGGGTGAAGGATATCCAGAAAGTCCTCGATGACCGTATTGAGGACCTCGGCGGTGAGGACCAGTCCGACGGCCAGCAGGATGATCGCGAATTCGGGACCGGAGATCTCAAGGAGGAGTCCCGCCAGCACCGCCACGGCCGTCGCCGCCACATGGATGCGCAGGTTCTGTTCATTACGCAGGACGTGCCAGATGCCGCGGGCCGCGTATCGGAAACTGCGAGGTACCCGCTTGAGGTCGAAGTCCCGCACCATTACCGTGCTCCCGTCAGGATGGCCGCGGTCCGGTCTGCCATCCGCGCCGCGCCGCGGTCAGTATCGTCCGTATATCCGAGCAGGTGCAGGACCCCGTGGACGATCGTTTCGCGGAGCGCCTCTGTACGGTCACGCCCGTCGCGCACCGCGTACCGCGTGACGACCTCCGGGCAGACCACTACTTCCCCGCCCGGGCCGTGCGGGAAAGAACCGTCGAATGGGTAGCTCAGGACGTCCGTGGGCCGATCCTTGTCCCGGTGGGTACGGTTGAACCCGGTAATCACCTCAGGCGCGACGAACGAGACACTGACGCGGCCGACCGCGGCCCCCTCTTCCCGAAGGGTCGCCCGCACGAGCGCGGCGACCGTCGCTTCCGGCAGTCCGTCCGCGCCACTCACGTCAACTTCTGCCACGGTCGCCCTGCGGATACTTGATACGTTTATGAAGATCGCTGAGTAGACCCTCGGCAAACGTGTCCTTGATTACCGTGAGTTCCTTAGTAGAAAGCGGTGCCTGGTCGAGCTGGCCGTCGTCGATGCGGTCGGTCACCAGGCGGTGGATCAGCGCCCGGACTTTCTTTTCGTCCGGCGCGGTGAGTGTGCGCGAGGCGGACTCAGCGGCATCCGCCAGCATGATCAGCGCCGTTTCCTTGCTGCGTGGCCGCGGGCCGAGATAGCGATAATCTGCTTCCCGCGGGCGGCGGTACCGCTTCCGGGCATCCTGCCAGAAGAACTCCATCCGTGCGGTGCCGTGGTGCTCGGGAATCGCCGCAGCCACCTGTTCGGGCAGGCGGGCCGCCTGGGCGAGCGCCAATCCTTCGGAGATATGGGCGCGTAGCACCTCGGCGCTCTCCTTTGGTTCGAGCTTCCCGTGGGGACTCTTCTCGTCGCGCCCGTTCTCGACGAAGAACTCCGGCATCGCCACCTTGCCGATGTCATGATAGAGCGCTTGGACGCGGGCCAGGAGCGGGTCGGCATCTCGAAGCCGTTTCGCCACGTTCTCGACCATCGAGGCCATCCGTACCGAATGCGAATAGGTGCCGGGAGCCTCAGCGGCCAATCGCCGCAGCAGCGGGCGCCGCGGATTCTCAAGTTCCAAGAGCTGAAGGAACGTGATGACTCCCAGTGGGCCTGCCAGGAACGCGGCGCCGGCGAAGGCGACCGTGGCCAGCAGGGCCCCGTTCAGCGCTGCCGCGACGGCGAATTTCGGCAGATTGGCGATGTCGAAGTTGGCGGTCAGGAGGCTGAACCCCGTCATGCCGACGAAGACCACGGCTCCGCCGAGCGCGCCGGCGCGGAGAAACGATTGGATGTCCGCAATGCGCCGATGGGTGATCACTACCGCGGTGCTCGCTGCCAGGTGGATGAAGACCAGTTCGAACGAGGCGCCGGCGGCAAGCCCGTAAATCGCAGCGTAGCTGATACCGGCGACCAGGGCGGGCCGACTGCCGTAGAAGATGGAAATCAATAACGGCACCGCCGCGACCGGCATGACGTAGGCGAGGATCGGTTGCGGCGGCACGACCACTACCGCGCCAAGCACCAGACCGACCGCTGCCAGGACCAGGCCGGTCACCAGTCGCCGCGGGTGTTTCGGCGTCCCTGCCAAACGTGGGGTGAAATACAGCAGCATCGTGGTAAACATCAGGATCAGCAGCAGAATCGCCAGGGTCTTCTGGTAGTCGAACGAAGGCCGGGTCAGCCCCAACGCCTCGAGCCGTTCGACGTCGAACGGGGTCACGACGGTCCCTTGGGTCAGGACGACCTGGTCACGCTCGACGGTGTAATTGATCGGCTGGACCGTGTCACGAGCCTCGTCTTTGGCACGCTGTGTCGCTTCCTCGTCGACCAGGTAGTTCGGTACGACCAGCCGCTGGCCGATCACGACCGCGCTGCTGCGGACCGCCGGAGAGAGGCTACCCGGGAGCCGGGCTTCGATGAGCTCCCTGCTCCGCCCGAGGTCGTCCTGGGTGATACGACGCTCCTGCAGCTCGGCCAACGCGCTACGCACCGCGGCAGCCGTACGATCCCAATCGCGGTCGGTAAGTGCCAGGATCGTCCGGGCTTCGTCATCCCGGACGTTAGGCAGCACCTGGGCAATGCGGTCGATCCGCTCGCGTTCCGGGGCGTCACTCTCCCGTACCTCGCCCATGGCACGGAACGTCGCGCTGCTCTTAGCGTCTTGTTGGTTAGCGGCGGTCAAGTCACGCCGGTACACCGGAGGCACCTGTTCGGCGGCCCGGGTTTCGGCCTGGTCGGTCTTCAACTCGCTCTGGTACGTCAGAGTCCGCGGCGACTTATAGGTCTGGGTCGCGACCTCGCCGGCCTCGACGCGGCTGGTCCCGGCCGTGGGCTGGGTGATCAGTCCCGTCAGGAAGACGGATACGAGCAGTACCAGTGCGGCGAACGGCAAGTGGCGGCGCAACAGTGAAGGCATGGCGCTTAGGCGCTCAGGCGTTCTTTAACCAACTGCGCGACCGATGATTGGTCCGCCCTGCCCGCCGTCTTCTCCTTCAGGGCTCCCATCACCTTTCCCATGTCGGCCGGGGAAGCGGCGCCGGTCTCGCGTATGGCTTCGTCCACCAACGGAGCAAGCTCGTCCGAGGATAGCGGTTCCGGCAGGTAGCGGGCGATGATGACCGCCTCGTCACGCTCCCGGGCTGCCAGTTCCGGCCGGCCGGCCGCAGCCGTGGCAGCTTCTTCGCGTCGCTTGGCCTGCTTCACTAGTACGGCGGTCGCCTGCGTGTCGTTCAACGGTCCGGCCGCCTCGATCTCGGCGTTCTTCAGCGCGGCCGTCAACGAACGGAGCAGCGTCCGTTCCGGTTCACGCTTCCCTTTGATCGCTGCGATCAGGTCGGCCTGGATCCGTTCCGTAAGGCTCACGAGTACCATCCCATCCGCTTCGCGCGTGCTTCGCGCCGCCGCTCTTGGCGGATCGCCTCCGTCCGCCGGGCCCGCCGGTTCGGCTTCGTCTGGTGGAAGCGGTTTTTCTTCGCGAGCGAAAGCACGCCGCTCTGGATCACCTTGCGGTTGAAACGTCGGATCAGGTTTTCTGTGGATTCGTTGTCTTTTTTCTGTACCGATGTCATATCAATCACCCCCTCGGGAATTCGGGCTGTCGCCCTTCTGCAGTCCACCCAATACGTGGAGGTGGAGGTGCGGGATATCCGCCTGCTTCTCGGAATTGATCATCAACCGATAGCCCAGTTCGGGACTCCGTTCCTCGCCGAGCCGTTTGCCTACGCTGACGATACGGCCCAACAGTCCGTCATCCGACAAGGCGTCGAGGCTTGGATGATGGGATTTCGGGAATACGAGCACATGGACCGGCGCATTCGGCTGGATGTCCTCTACGGCTACGACATGGTCGTCCTCGTGGACGATGTCCGCCGGGGATTCCTTGGCCGCGATACTACAAAATACGCACTGCGTAGTCATCTGTGACAGTATATCGCGTTCACGGGCAGCGCTCTAGCCGACTAGTCCTTGGTGAGGTCACGCGGCAGGCGGGAACGGACCTCGTCCGCTGCCCGTTTCAGGGGAACCGTCTCCTGCATCCCGGAGGACATGTCGCGGATGATGATGCTGCTTTCGATCGCTTCCTTCTGTCCGATGATCAGCGCCAGCGAGACGCCGAGCTTGTCCGCCTGGCGCAACTGGGAGCGAATCCCCTCCTTGCCGAATGACGCGGTGACGGACACGCCATCCTTCGTAAGACTGCCAAGCAGGCCGAACGCATGGCGTTTGGCGGCGTCACCGAGCTGGATCAGATAGACCTCACACCGCTTGGTGAAGTGTTTCGCCCCGCGCTTGGCCTTGAGCGCCTCGACGATACGGTAGACCCCGCAGCCGGCGCCGACGGCCGGCGTCGGCTGGCCGCCGAGCGACTGGACCAGCCCGTCATACCGGCCGCCGCCGATCAGTGCGGCATCGGCTCCGTCCGCACCCCAGAACTCGAAGACCGTCCGGGTGTAGTAATCGAACCCGCGAGCGAGGTGCGGGTTAAGCTCATAGTCGATACCGACCTGGTCCAGGTACTCCAGCACGGCCGTCAGATGGTCCCGGTCTTCCGGAACGAGCTGATCGACCAGCGGCGGGATCTGCCCGACGACCTCGCGAGTGGCCGAATCCTTGCTGTCGAGCATTCGCAGCGGGTTTTCTTTTAGCTGGCGACGGGCATCCTCGGAGAGCCGCTCCTGGTGCGGCGTGACCGAGTCGACGATGAGCTTGCGAATCGCCTTCTGCGAGACCGGCCCGCCGAGCGAATTGACCTCCACGCGCGGCCGTTCGATCCCCAGTTCCTCCAGGACCTGCCAGCAGGCCAGGATTACCTGGGTGTCCAGGGTCGGGTCGTCCGAACCAAACGCCTCCAGCCCGAGCTGTTCATGTTCACGGAACCGGCCGGCCTGTGGTCGTTCGTAGCGGTACATGTTCCCGCAGTACGCCAGCTTGACCGGTTGCGGCAGGCTACCCATGCCGTGTTCGAGATACGCCCGGGCGACCCCGGCCGTCCCTTCCGGACGCAGGCTGACGGGCTGGTCCGACCGGTCGGCGAAGGAATACATCTCCTTATGAACCAGGTCGGTCGCCTCCCCGACGGAACGGGTGAACAGGTCGGTACGCTCAAGTGCCGGCGTACGGATTTCCCCGAATCCATGCCGTTCGGCGATCTTCCAGAATACCGTCTCAACGTGACGGTAGGCTGCCGCATCGTCAGGCAGGATGTCCCGCATTCCCCGCAGCGTCTGGAAGCGCCCGGTGCCGGCATTCGAAGCTGGTGGGTTCCCGATCATGATGGTCTACCGTCAAGCTTATGGCCCCTGTCGCCGCCAGGCAACGGCTATGCCTCCTCCCACCGCGCCGACACCAGCCGGGAAGGGTCCGGAAGCTTGCCTACCTGGCCGCATGATTGCCGATGGATACTGGCTACCTTATGAAGGGTGACGTAGCCGACGATCGGGACCAGGGGCCGGGGCTTGCAGCAAGCCGCCCGCCTGGTCGGAACCGTCACGTCCGGACCGACGACGATCCGGAAACGGCCGGGGCCTTTAGGTGCCTTGCCGCGACGGGCAACCGCCGGTATGGCCAGGCCAAGCACCTTGGCGAGCGCGGTCTGGGTCACCCTCCCCTCCCCGAGCGCCGCGAGAACGTCGTCTTCGGCGCTCGCTCCCGGGACCGCCGCGATGCACCGCTGCCATTCCGCTTTCGGCAGCCTGGTCGGACGACGGTGCCGCTTGAGCAAGTCGACCAGCAAACGGCGACCCTCGGAGACCGTCACGTCCCGGTCCTGCTCGCGGAAGAAGCGCCGGATCGCACTGCGCGCATGGCCCGTCCGCACCGACTTCAGCCACCCCCGCTTAGGATCGGCCACGGAGCCGCGTAGGATTTCTACCACGTCGCCGTTCGCCAGTTCCGTATCCAAGGGGACGATCCGGCCGTTCACCTTGGCACCCCGGCACGCGTGTCCGACCTCGGTGTGCACCGCATATGCAAAATCAATCGGACAGCTCCGTACCGGCAGGCTGTGCAGCCCGCCCTTGGGAGTAAAGACGAAGATCCGGTCCGAGAAAAGGTCAAGCTTGAACTGCTGGATCACTTCGGGCGATTCCCCCATCTCCTCCTGCCAGCTCTTGAAGCGCCGCATGATAGCGAGTTGTTCCGGGGTCACTTGTCCCGACTTGCGGTGCTCCGCGTAGACGGCGTGCGGAGTGACACCGCGTTCCGCCCCATGCTCCGCTTCCTCGTGCATCTCACGAGTCCGGAACTGGACTTCCAGCAACCGGTTCTGAGGGCCGAAGATCGTGGTGTGGAGCGAACGGTACCCGTTGGCTTTGGGTACGGCGATGTAGTCCTTTATCCGATGCGGCAGTGGCTGCCAGGTGCGATGGACGATTCCCATGCCCCGGTAGCATTCCCCTACCGTCCCGACGATCACACGGACGGCATAGAAGTCGTAGACCTTGTCCAAGTCACGCTGCTTGTCCTCCAGCTTCCGGTACAGGCTGTAGAGCGTCTTAGTGCGGGTATCGACCTGGGCCGCGATCCCTTCGTCGGCCAAAGCCTTCGCCACCTGGCGCCGCACCACGGCCAGGTAGCGGCTTCCTTTCTTGACGGATGCCTCCACGCGACGTTTGAGCTCCCGGAATTCCTTAGGGTAGGCATATTCGAACCCCCGGTCGGCCAGTTCGGCGCGGACCTCCCCCATTCCTAGGCCGTCGGCCAGCGGCGCATAGATCTCGATCGTCTCCCGGGCAAAGCGTGCCCGTTTCTCCGCCCTGATCCCGACGATCGTCCGGATGTTGTGCAAGCGATCGGCGAGCTTTAGCAGCACGACGCGGATATCCGCCGCCATCGCCAAGAGCAGGCGGCGCAGGTCTTCCGTCTCGTACGGGATATCGGTCTGGGGAATCCGGACGCTGGAAAGCTTCGTGACGGCCGACACGAGGGCGGCCACCTCGCTCCCGAACGTTTCCTCGACTTCCTCCAGGGACAGGTCGGTGTCCTCCGGGGCATCGTGCAGGATTGCCGCCGTGATCGTCGGAGCGTCGAGACGCCAGTCGCACAAGATAGCCGCGACTTCGATCGGGTGGCAGACGTACGGCTCGCCGGTACCGCGATATTGTCCCACGTGGCTTCGTTCCGCGATCACCACCGCTCGTTCAACGACGGCGCGTTCCGTCGCCGTAAAGCGCTCCAGCTTCGCGGTGAGCCGTTTACGCGACGCGGAAATCTTCGATACGCCACTCAAGGCTGCGCCTCCCGTTGAAGTCATTAAGGACCGGATATCCGGCAAGGTCAACGGCCTTTGCATCCTCGAGCTCGGCGAGCCGTTCGCCATTGCCAAACGCCATGGCCTCGATCGGAGTCCCGTCCGACAGGCGCAGTCGCAGCTTGAGATGTGTCGCTGCGGCGCCGACCGTGGCGGCGCCAGTAAGTTCGAGCGAACGCAGTAGGAGCACGGGGCGAGGATTGCCGGCTCCGTGCGGCTCGAGCCGGGCCAGCGCTTTCACTAGCCCGGGAGTCACCTCATCTGACCGTACCTGTCCTTCGACAGCGAGCACCGGCCGGATGTCGTCGGCCGATAACCTGTCGGCTGCGAAACGCAGCAGCGCCTCCCGGAACTCCTCATAGCGATCGGCACGAATCGTGAACCCGGCCGCTTGCGCATGACCGCCGAACCGCTCCAGATATGACCGATGGGCAGTCAGCGCCTCCACGACGTTGAAGCGGTCGGTGGAACGGGCCGAACCGGTCAGTCGGGCGCCGTCCCGGCTCAGGACCAGCGCGGGGCGGCCGGTCGAGCGGCAGAGCCTCCCCGCTACCAACCCGACGATCCCGGACCTCCAGGACCCGTCCACCACGATCAGACGGTGTGCGTCGGATAACTCGCCGATGGATTCCTGCGCCTGGGTGACTGCCTGCACAGTCATCGCCCGCCGCTCCCGGTTCAGTTCTTCCAGCGCGGCCGCGAGCTGGCCGGCGCGGCCGGGGTCATCCGTCGTGAGCAGCTCGAGGGCGTCCCCGGCGTGCGTG
>CAZGHP010000007.1:0-47360 GCA_964525455.1 uncultured Candidatus Saccharibacteria bacterium
CTCGTTGATGATCCGCTTCACGTTGAGGCCGGCGATCTTGCCGGCGTCCTTGGTGGCATTTCGCTGCGAATCGTTGAAGTACGCCGGCACGGTGATCACCGCGTCGGTGACCTTCTCGCCGAGGAACGTCTCGGCGTCCGCCTTGATCTTCTGTAGGATCATCGCCGAGATCTCCGGCGGAGTGTAGGACTTCTCGCCCATCTTCACCTTCACGTCACCGTTCGAAGCCTCCTCCAGTTGGTACGGCAGCAACTTGGCTTCCTTTTGGACGATCGGGTCTTTGAACTTGCGACCCATCAGCCGCTTGACCGAGAAGATGGTGTGCTCGGGATTGGTGACCTGCTGGCGCCGCGCGACCTGGCCGACCAGCCGCTCCTTGTTCTTGCCGAGCGCCACGACCGACGGGGTCAGCCGGCCGCCCTCCTTGCTGGTGATGATCTTGGCCTCGCCGCCTTCCAGGACGGCCGCGGCTGAGTTGGTAGTACCGAGATCGATACCGATGATCTTACTCATGATTAGTCTCCTTTCTTTGATAGTCTTTATCGATTGAATCGCCAAAGAGGCTTTTTCCCCTATGCCAGAGTTCGAGGGTTCTCATGATGTTACTTTCTCACTGGAAACCTGCACTTTCGCCGGGCGGATGACCGTGTCGCCCATCCGGTAGCCGGCTTCGAGCTCCTTCGAGACCACGTCTTTCTCGAATTCGTCACTGGGTTCATGTGAGAGCGCCTCGTGCAACTCGGGGTCGAACGGCTGACCGACCGTCTCGATCCGTTCGATACCGAGTTCCGCGAGCATGTCTGCGAATTGTTTCCGGATGCCCTCGATACCTACGTACCAGGGGTCTCCCTTGACCGCTTCCGGTACATGTTCCGCCGCACGGTCGAAGTTGTCGATTACCGGCAGGAGCTTGAGTACCAGGTCGGTCCGCGCCATGCCGATCACCTCCACGCGCTCTTCCTCGGTCCGGCGCCGGAAGTTCGTGAAGTCCGCCTGCAGACGGGCCATCTGCGCCTTGAGTCCGCTAATCTCGTCGGCGGGAGCGCCGCCGACCACGGGCTGTTCCGCATCCTTTGGCGGCTTCCGCTCTACCCGATCCTTCTTGCGAATCGTCACCTTCGGACCTCCGTCCCGGTCACGCCCCTGGTCCCGGTTCCCGCTATCCGTAGGCACGGGAGAGCTCCTTCCGTCCGTAATCGAACAGCTTGCCCAGACGCTGGTACGGCATCCGGGTCGAGCCGATGATGCCGATCCGCGCCTCGTAGGTACCCGTGGGCCTTACTTTGAGACCCATCATCGCCACCGCACGAGCCCGGAAGTCCTCATGCTCGGCTCCGATCCGGACGCCGACCTGATTCAGGCGCGAAGCAAGCTTCGGCAACCATTCTCTTACGCGGTCCAGCAGCTCCGCGAGGTACGACGCCACGCGCGGATCCTGGAACTCCGGCTGACCGAAGACGTTGGCAAGGTTAAAGAGCTGCACCCCGTCGGCATCGAGATGGATGCCCGCGGCACCCGCCGTGTCGGAAAGCTGTTCCGCCAGCTTGCGGGTCGCCCGGGCCGGGGTGCCGGCTTGCTCGATCCGGGTCGAGAGCTTTCGCTGCTCCACCAGCGAGGGATCGGCCGTGGGAGCGCTCTCCATGAAGAGCCGGTACGCGCGATCGGTTGGCACGCGGCCGGCGGACACATGCGGCTGCTCCAAAAAACCGGCTTCGGTCAGCGTCGCCATCACGTTCCGGATCGTGGCCGGTGAGATCCCGAACCCGTACCGCACCCGGAGCACCCGTGAACCGACCGGTTGGGCGGAGTGCAGGTGCTCGTGCACGATCGCGCGAAGGATCTGGTTCTCGCGGGGACTTAGCATATCGGATTTATTTTAGCACTCACATTCGACGAGTGCTAATCCTCATAAACCTGGTCGGCTCCGGCTTGTGGCGGCCAGAGCGCCGGCTCCGATGCAGCATGCCGGTTGACGGTCAGCCAAGCGTTCGCGCACAATGAAGCCAATAGTAAGCCCAAGGCACAAAGGAGGATCAACCATGCCGCATCGTACCGTATTCCAATGGGGTAGCAACCACGCTCATCCCTTCACCATGTTCATCGGCGGACTCATCATCGGCGCACTGGTGACCGGCGCCGCTGCCTACGCCTGGTTCATCGCCGACGAGGTGGATGAGATCGAGATCGAGAACGTGGTCGAAGACGTCCGAGAGACCGCTTCGCCGGTAGCCAGCCCGGACGTCGAACCGACGGCATCTCCCGCCATCCAGTTCTGAAATCGCCGACTAGGGTCGCCGGCTAGTTCTGCTTGAGTACCGACACGAACGCTTCGGGCGGCACCCGCACGCTGCCTTCGGCTTTCATGCGGGCTTTCCCTTTCTTCTGCTTTTCCTGAAGTTTCCGCTTCCGGGTCACGTCGCCGCCGTAGAGACCGGCGGTCACGTCCTTCTTCCGCGGCTTGATGTTCTCACGGGCGATCACCTTGCCCCCGATCGCGGCCTGAAGGGCGATCTCGAACAGTGCGGGCGGGATCACCGCCTGCAGTTTCTTCAGGACGACGCGGGCCCGCCGTTCGGCCTCATCACGATGCACGATCACGGAGAGGCCCGACACGGCGTCACCGGCCACCAGGAAATCGATCCGCACCAGCGGCGCGACCCGGAATCCCGTACGCTCGTAGGCCAGCGACCCGTAGCCGGCAGTCACGCCTTTCAGTTGATCGTAGAAATCCGCCACCAGGTTGGCCAACGGCAGATGCGCGGCCACCAGTACCCGGTCCGCGGTCGCGAATGTCGTTCCCGAGAAATCGCCACGCCGTTCCGCGATCAGTTGCTGGACCGCACCCAGGTCTTCCGGCCGGCACACCACTTCGAGCTTTGCCCACGGCTCGCTGATCTCCGCCAGCTTGGTGGGATCGGGCAGCTCCGCTGGATCGGTGACAAGCCGTTCGCTGCCATCGGTCAGCTTCACGGAGTACGGCACCGTCGGAGCGGTCACCACCAGCTCGAGGTCGAACTCGCGGGTCAGCCGCTCGCGGATGATGTCGAGATGCAGCAGTCCCAGGAACCCGCAGCGGAATCCCTGTCCAAGCGCCTGCGACTGTACCGGCTCGAAACTGAACGAGGCGTCGTGAAGCGACAGGCGGTCCAAGGCGTCGCGGAGCTTCGCGAACTCACTGCCGCTCTGCACGAACATACCCGCGAATACCATCGGAGCCACTTCGCGGTAGCCGGGCAGGGCCACGGTAGCCGGCGCCGCGACCGTGGTGATCGTGTCGCCTACCCGGACATCCGAAAGGTCCTTCAGGCCGGTAACGACGAAGCCGATTCCGCCGGCGCCCAGCCGTGGCAACGCCTTGCGTTCCGGCGTCAGCACGCCGACTTCCTGCGCCTCGCCGTCGCGACCGGCAGCCATCAGGCGGATCGGCAGCCGGGAAGTGAGCTCGCCGTCCATCACCCGCACGTAGGCCACGACCCCTTGGTAGGAATCGAAGTAGGAATCGAACACCAGCGCCCGCAGCGGCCCGGTGGCATCGCCCTCCGGCGCCGGAACCCGGTCCCGGATCGCTTCGAGCAGGTCCGCGACTCCCTCTCCCGTCTTGGCGGATACGAACAGCACGTCATCCTCGGGCAGCTTGAGCGTCTCGGCTACGGCCTTGGCCGTATCCTCCGGCTCCGCCGCCGGCAAGTCGATCTTGTTGATGACGGGGATCACCCGCAAGCCCTGTTCCTTGGCCTGCAACGCATGGGCAATCGTCTGCGCCTGGATGCCCTGCGTCGCATCCACCAACAGCAAGGCGCCTTCACAAGCCGATAGCGTCCGCGACACCTCGTAGGAGAAGTCGACGTGGCCGGGCGTGTCGATGAGGTTGAGCTCAAGCCCTTCCCAGGCCATCGTGACCGGCTGCAGCTTGATGGTGATGCCACGTTCCCGCTCGAGTTCCATCGAGTCGAGCATCTGGGCGCGCATCACGCGGTGCTCGACCGTACCGGTATGCTCCAGCAACCGGTCGGCAAGCGTGGACTTGCCGTGGTCGATGTGCGCGATGATACAGAAATTGCGGATCCGCCGTTGCATATCCCCCAGTATAGCGGTCGTGTTCATGAATCTTGTCCATTCGACTATACTTACGCGTGAAACAGACAGGAAACCGGAAATGCACTCTATAAGGAAACGTCATCCGACGCCGAAGCACCGTGGTTTTACCCTGGTCGAGGCGGTAGTCGTCATGGCGATCATCGCGATCGCCGCGACGGCGACGTTCATGCTGGTCGGGCAGGATCGCGGCCCGCGCTTCGACGGCGAGGTCGACAAGACCGTTGCCGAACTGAAACGGATGCAAGGAAACGCCCGGGCGGCCAAGGATAACAAGGAGTACGGCATGTGCTTCGCCACCGATTCCTGGACTTCCTACGCCCGCGACCCGGGCGATGCGGCGGACCCATGCGCCGGGGGATTTCCCGGAGTGATCCAGACGATCGAATTCACCGTCGCGAGCCTGGCGGCGGCCCTCACCCCGAACGCCGACCACATCACGTTCGAACGGGTCAGCGGCAAGCCGCGGGACGGGACCACGGCCACCCTGACGTTCAGCAGTGCGGAGCCGGACCGGAGCCGGACCGTGGACATTACGAGCTCGGGGGTAATCAATGCGGAGTGACGGACAGCGCGGGTTCACCCTGGTCGAAGCGGTCGTCGCGATGACGGTCTTCGTCGTCGGCGTGGTGGCGCTCGTACAAATCACCCTGCTCGCCAAGTCGACGTCGGAAGAGGGACAGGACACGGTCCAAGCAGTGAACTACCTGCAGGAAGGCGTCGAGGCGGTACGCAGCATCCGGGATCACGACTGGAACCTCGTCGCCTCGGTCACTCCGGGAACCAGTTACCGTCTGAACGCCCAACCCGGCACGGCTCCGCCGTGGACCCTCACGGCCGGTAGCGAGGCGATCGACAAATACACCCGTACCGTCCGTTTCGAGAACGTGCGTCGTGAGGATACCGACGGCTCCGGCACCATGAACGCCGGCGATGTCATCTGTACGGGTGCGGGCTGCGGGGAGTTCGACGACCCCGATACCCGGCGTATGACCGTTACGATCAGTTGGCAACAGGGTCAACGCACCGTCACCCGGGCACTCTACGCATACCTCACCGATTGGCAATGAACATCCACGCAACAGCCCGCCAGTCCGGCCTCACCTTGATCGAACTCCTCGTTGCGGTCGGGATCTTCATCCTGCTGGCGCTGGCGGCAGGTACCCTCTATTCCATCATCCTTAAGACGAGCCTCCAGGACCGGTTGGTGCAGGAACTCCAGCGCGACGCCGACACGGCGACTGGGCACCTCTCCCGGCACCTCAAACCCGCAACCGGAGTAGCTACTCCCAGCATCTGCAACGCCGAGAATGCCGGCGCGCTTACCGTCTCGATCCCGCCTGGCAACGAATTCCGCCGGTATGATCTCGCGGCCGGCCGGATCCGGTATACCGACGAGACGGGCCAAAGCGAGATCCTGGTTTCGCCCGGCACCACGGTCCAGGACCTCTCGTTCTTCCCGACCTGTGACAACGGGACGTTGGTGGCGGTGAAAGTGAGCGGCTCATTGCACCGGAGCGGCGGCGGCGAAACGGCGGACCAGGGTCTGGCGACGACGGTTAGCATGAGGGCGCAATGAAGCGGTTGCTCGCGGACCAACGCGGCGTGATCGGCCTGCTTGGGGTCGCGCTCTATTCGGCGATCACCGTAGTAATCGGCGCGACGATGGTGACCACGTCGGTCATCAACTACCGGATTTCCAACCAGCGGGTCGGTTCCGTGCAAAGCCTCTACAACGCGGAGAGCGGCACTGAGGACGCGTTGCTTCAGATCAAGCGGGATGCGACGTACGGGTCGTCCACCACGACCCTGGAGACCGCTTTCGACGATGACGAACGGGTCGAGACGGTCATCGAGACCGCCGCGACCCAAAGCTGCGGTTCCGCCAAGCGGGTGACCGCCTCCGGATTCGTGGAGGACCTGGTCCGCCGTATCCAGGTGAGCAACTGTCCGACGCCTTCGGTGGATGCCGACTTCGCGTACGCGCTCCAGGCGGGAGCCGGCGGCATCCAGATGCAGAACAACGCGATCATCTACGGTTCGACCTACTCCAACGGCGATCACGCCGGCCAGAACAACGCCCGCGTGACCGGCGATGTCTGGGTTGCGGGAGGCGCCACGGCGACCGCCACCCCCCAGCATGATCCCGCCAACTCGACGGAATTCCAGTTCGGTAAATCCTCGAGTCCAAACGTCATCGACATCGCCCAGGCCTTCGTGGCCGACACTGCACAAAGCAACAAGCTGGCAAAAGTCTCGTTGAAGATCAGGAAGTTCGGCAGCCCGTCGAACGCCACCGTACGCATCGTCACCGACAGCGGCAACAAGCCGTCCGCGAGCCAGGTGGCGAGCGGTACGCTGAACGCCGGATCGGTGGGGAGTACGCTCCAGTTCATCGATGTCTCGATGTCCACTCCGCCCACCCTGACGAACGGACAGAAGTACTGGATCGTCATCGATACTGCGAGTTCCAGCACGAATTACTGGGCCTGGGCAGCCGGGGTTGATTCCGGATACGCTGCCGGGAAAGGCATGACTTCCAGCCAGTGGCGCTCCAGCGGGTCCATGACCTGGAGCGACGCGGCGAAGGACTTCGGATTCAAGGCGTTCATGGGCAGCCCTCCGACATCCGTCTCCGGTATCGACATCAATGGCAACGCCCACGCGAATACGCTCAATAACGTCGACATCGACGGCGATGCCTACTTCCAGGTAAACAACGGGTCCTCGATCGGCGGTACCGCGCATCCGGGCAGCGAGGATCCGCCACAGCGTGACCTTCCCATCACCGACGCCAACCTGACCGACTTCAAGAACCAGGCCGCGTCCGGAAGCACGTACACCGGGGACTACACCGTGCCGCTCGGCCAAACCCGCACGCTCGGGCCGACCAAGGTCGTCGGGAACCTGACCGTCTCGACCAATGCGACGTTGATCCTGACCGGCACCGTCTGGGCGACCGGCTCGATCACGTTCTCCAATAATGCCGATATCGAGCTTGACCCCGGCTACGGCAGCGGCAGCGGCGCGATCGTCGGCGACGGTCCGGTGAACATCCAGAACAACGTCAACTTCCAGGGCAGCGGTGCCGCCAACAGCTACCTCCTGCTGGCGACGTCGGGTAGCCCGCTCAACGTCGCCAACAACGCCGACAGTATCATCCTGGCCGCTCCGAACGGGACCATCATCTTCCAAAACAACGCGGGAGCGAACGCATTGGCCGCGAACCGCCTTGAGCTGTCGAACAACGCCACGGTAACCTACCTCACCGGCCTCGCGGACATCCAGTTCTCCAGCGGCCCCGGCGGTAGTTTCTCCGCCGGCGGGTGGCATGAAGTCGTCTGTGATTCCACGGACGGTCCCTGCCAGCCGACCGACTAGCCTGATTCGACTCAGATCTCGATGATAACGGGGATCACCATCGGACGCCGTTCCGTCTGGTCGTAGAGGAAGTCGCCGAGGTCGTCGCGCAGCTTGTTCTTAAGGGCGTCGCGCTCCGGCGGCCGCTTCTCGGACGGATGGATCATCCGTTTGATCCGGTCGCGGGTCTGGCCAATGAGTTTTCCGGAGTCCTTCAGGTAGACGAAGCCGCGGGAGATGATGTCGGGGCTGCCGATCAGCTTGCCGCTCCGCCGGTCCACCGTGACGATCGCCACGAGCATGCCGTCCTCGGCCATGTGCTTGCGGTCGCGGAGCACTACCTGGCCGATGTCGCCGACTCCGAGTCCATCGACCAACACCAGGCCGCCGCCGACCCGTTCTTTGGTGAGACTCACTTGGTCGGGTCCCCGGACCTCGAGCACCTTGCCGTTATCGAGGATGTGCACGTTGCTCGGCGGGATTCCTTCTTCGTTCGCCAGCCGGCCGTGCAGCACGCGTTTGCGGTACTCGCCGTGGATCGGCATGAAGTGCTTGGGCCGGAGCATCTGGAGCATCTCGCGGAGTTCGTCTTGCTGGGCGTGCCCGGAAGTGTGGATGTCGTAGATCTTGTTGTAGATCACGTCGGCGCCGAGCCGGAACAAGTCGTCCATCATGGACTCGACCGCCCGTTCGTTGCCCGGCACCGGCGAGCTGGAAAGGATCACCGTGTCACCCTGCTTGATCTGGATCTGCTTATGCTCGCCGGTGGACATCCGGAGCAATGCCGAATATTCGGTCGCCTGCGAACCGGTACAGATCACCAGGAGCTCACGGTCGGGAATACCTTTCAGCCGTCGGACGTCCACCAGGATGTCCTTGGGAATCTTGATATATCCCAGGCGTTGGCAGATCTCGACGTTCTTCAGCATCGAGCGGCCGACGATGCAGACCTTCCGGCCGTTCTTCTCGGCCGCATCGATCGATTCCTGCAGCCGCGCCACGAGTGACGCGAAGGTCGACATGATCACGCGACCCTTGGCCTTCGAGATCTGTTCGATCAGGTTCTTCTCGATCTCGACCTCGGAGACCGTACGTCCGGGCCTTTCCACATTGGTGGAGTCGTTCATCGCCAGCAGTACGCCGCGGTCGCCGAAGCGCTTGATCTTGTCGAACTCGGCAGGTGTGTCGGCGATCGGCGTGCGGTCGAACTTGAAGTCACCGGAATGGGTCACTACGCCGACGGGTGTCGTCACCGCCATGCCGACTCCTTCCGGGATGTTGTGGTTGACGTGGAAGAACTCGACGGTGAAGATGCCCGCCTTGATCTTGTCGTCGAATTTCACGGGCGTGACATTCACGCGGCGATCGAGCTTGTGTTCCTCGAGTTGGGCCTTGATGAAGCCGTCGGCAAGCCGGGTGGCGTAGACCGGCGGAAAGCCGAGCTTCGGCACCAGGTAGGGCGCGCCGCCGATGTGGTCAAGGTGGGCATGCGTGATGAAGATACCGCGGATGCGGTCCTTCCGGGCCTCGAGATACGAGACGTCCGGGATGACGAGGTCGACGCCCGGCATCGTCTCGTCCGGGAACATCAGGCCGATATCGATGATGATGATGTCGTTGCCGTACTCGAGCGCCATGCAGTTCATGCCGATCTCGCCGAGACCGCCCATCGGGATCACCCTGAGATGGTTCGGCCCCGGCGGAGCGGGTGTGCTCGACGGCGGTGTCGCCGGTCCGAGGTTCAATCCGCTGGAGCGGCGGGGTGGCGGGCCGCCGCGGCGGCGTCCGCCGCGGGACGGTCGGTTAGAGCCTCCTTGGCCGCTGGAGCGGCGGGGCTGCTTGGAACGGTCGTTCGGGTTCGATTGTTGTGGTTGGTGGTTCATTAAAGTAAATTTCCTTGGTTATTGGTAGTCGGGGCATCGGACGTATCCGCGTCTTTCCCCATGTCCGCCGGCTGCTTGGCCTGCGGCTTTAGTTTCAGCTTGAACGCCGGCTCAATCACCGGTTCTTCGGCCGGCAGTTCCTTGATTTTTTCCAGCAGCTTCGGAATCTGCTTGAAGTCGTCGAAGAGGGTCTGGCGGAGTGAGCCTGTGTAGAGTGCTGCCGCGGGATGGTACACCGGTAGGTATACCTGCCCGCGGAAGCGCTTGGCCCGGCCGTGGTCCGCCGAGATCCGAAGGTCCGGCAGGAACCACTCCATCGCATGACGGCCCAGCAGCACGAGCACCTTCGGCTTGATGTTGGCGATCTGGTCGCGCAGCCAGGGCCAGGAATGGTCGATTTCATCCGGTTTCGGATCACGGTTTCCTGGCGGACGGGCCTTCAGGACATTGGTAATGAAAACGTCTTCCCGCTTCAGGCCGATGGAGACAATCAGCTCGTCCAGGAGCTTGCCCGCCGCACCCACGAACGGACGGCCCTGGAGGTCCTCGTTCTTTCCCGGCCCTTCACCGATGAACATGACCTCGGCCTGCGGGCTTCCCTCGCCGGGAACGGGATTCGTGCAGGTCTCGCACGGCTCAAAGCCGCACCCGCGGTGGGCGCGGATTTCTTCAGCGATTTGGTCTAACGATTTCGTAGGCTTCAAACTTTTTTCAATCCTGCCCGGCCGTCCGCCATATCGTGCGCGGCATATCCAGGACACTTGCCGAAACGCCCTTTGGTCGCCGGGATTAACCAGTAACGTATCCTCCGTGGTCAGGAGGCGCGGTCCATGCGTGTGCCCGGAACGGATGACGCCGAAGTCTTCCTGGAGAAGGCCCTCGGCGTGGCTGGGCTGGTGAGTGAAGGCGAGACGCTTGTCATCAAGCGGGAGCCTTCCTGTTAAGTGGTGGTAGTGTACCTGATTAGGTGATTTGTTGTCAATAAAGGACTTTATACGCGGATGGGGATCTTACTTCTTCAAGGCGTCCCGGACCGCCTGCCTGAGCCCGTCGGTCGGCACCGGTTGACCATTGACGAAGAAACTGGGGGTCGAATTGAGCCCGAGCGCGGCGCCGTCTTCCTTGTCACGATCGATTTTCGCCTGATATTTCTTGTCTTCCACGGCCTGTTTGACCGCATTGCCGTCGAGCCGTACTGCTTCCGCGTACTGCACGAAGAACCGGGCCAGGTTGCCGGCGGCAGCACTGCTCCACGCGCTCTGGTTGGTGAAGAGCTGGTCCTGGTATTCGAAGAACTTCCCTTCGGCGTGTGCCGCTTCGGCCGCGTTCGCCGCCGCCTCCGCATTGGCATGGGTATCGAGCGGGAAATGCCGCCAGACCACGTTCACTTCGTCCTTGAATTCGGCTTTGATCTGCTCGAGCGTCGGATGGGCCGCGGCGCAGGCCGGACATTGTAAGTCCCCGAACTCGACTATGGTCACTTCCGCACCGGGGTTCGACTGGATCGAGTCCTTGCGGACGAGCGTGCCCGGATCGGCGGTATCGGAGACGCCTTCCTGCGACGAACCGTTCACGACCAATAAGACGCTCACCGCGACGGTGATCACGGCGGCGATGGCGACCAGGACTTTCGATTCGGTATTCATCGGCGTTTGCGTACCACTATCATACTAACGGTGATCACGAGAAATGCAGCAAACGCCAGCACCGGGATCGTGACGAACCCGAGCCATTCGACCTGCTTGGTGGTACAGGAGATGCCGGCCTGGCACGGTGCCGCAGCTTCCGCGATGACGCCTTGTTGGAGCAGATAGTGATAGGTGGCAACGACCATGCCTAAGACCGAGAACGATAGTACGTAGTCGGGCAGGTACTTGTCACGGCGGAGAATGCCGACGGCCAGGATGATCACCAGCGGATACATCAGGATACGCTGGTACCAGCAGAGCAAGCACGGGACCAATTCCGCGACCTCGCTGAAGTAGAGGCTGCCCGCGGTCGCTACGGATGCCTGCGCGAACGCGACGTAGGCCAAGGGGTGGGTCGGGACGGTGTTTGGTTTCGGCACGGTACCAGCGTATCAGCGGACGGGCGGCCCGGCGAGTCTGTGCAGGCGGGCCAGGTTGACGCGGTCGGCGAGAAGCCTGGGGTCACCGCCGTCTTTCGCCCAGTCCGCTCCCGCACCGGGCTTCTCCTTGGGCGTCTCCAGCATGAAATCAAGATTCTTCAGCCGGGAATCCCGAAGGATTCGCTTGAAGGCCGCCGTGCCGATCTCTCCCTCGCCGATATGCCAGTGCCGGTCCAGGCCGGAGCCGAGGCCCGACCGGGTGTCGTTCAGATGGAATGCCCTGAGCCTCGAGATACCGATGGTCTTGGCGAAACGGTCGAGCATGTCCGTGGCACCCTTGCCACGGATGTCGAAGCCGGCGGTGTAGAGGTGGCAGGTATCGAGACAGATGCCGGTCCGGGCCGGTTCCCCGACGCCTTTCAGGATATCGCGGAGTTGCTCGAACGTGGCCCCGACCCGCTTGCTGCCGGCCGAGACCTCGAGCAGCAGGCGGCACTTCGTCTTACCGGCACGATCCAGCGCCTTCCTGACCGTCCGGATGGCATTCACCGTCCCCGCCTCCAGGCTGACGCCGTCGCCCGGGCCGCCGAGATGGGCGACGACGCCGTCCGCGCCGAGCAGGTCGCCTTTCACCAGGTCGGCCGCCGCCACCTCGGCGGAGATCCGCTGGTTGCGCGCATCGCCGGAGCCCATCTGTACGTAGTACGGTGCATGGATAAATAGCTTCGCATCCCGTTTCTTGAGCTCCTTCCGGAATACGGCGGCATCCGCTTCCGGTATCTTCGTTTCCCCGCGACCCCGCGGGTTCCTCGCGAAGATCTGGATCGCGGTCGCGTCCAGCGCAGCCGCCTGCTCAAGCAAGCCGGTCAGGCCTTTCGCCATGGAAAGATGTGCCCCGAATCGCACGTCAACGCTCCGCGAACGTCACGTTGCCGGACAGCTCTCCGGTCCGCTTGTCCAACGTGAATACACCTTCGGCCGGACGGGTCGCCAGGATCCAATCGTAGAAGATGTCCTCGCCGCCGGTCAGGTTCTTCGCCGCCGACAGGTCCAGCCGGATCGCCAGCTGTCCCCGCTCGTCCACGTCCGCGCCCGGATCCCCGAGCGTCCGTACCAATCGTGCCAAGCTCGCATCGCTGCTGCCGACGAGCAGGAACGAATCGCGGACCTGCCAGACGATCGTGCCCAGGGAGGGAAGCTTGGTGGTCTTCGCCGGCCGTCCCTCCACCGTTACCGTACGGATCGACAGCCGCTCCTGCTTCTCGGATTCGATCTCACGGGACCGCGAACCGTCCGGAAGGACTTTCACGACTTCACGACGCACAGGCACGGTCAGTTTCTGCCGGGCTAGCTGTTCGAAGCTCTCCACCTTCGTACGGGCGATCTCCGGTCCGTCGAACTCCGCGAGCGCCATCCACTGCTTCCGTCCGTCTTCCGCGTAACGCGCGTAGGTGAATCGGCCGGTCGCTGCCGAGAGATAGTCGGCTTCGAGGTCGACGCCGAGCCGCCGGTCCAGGGAAGCGATGCCGTTCTGCAATTTGATCACTTCGGGAAGGTCGGCCGCGCTGCGCTGCCCTTCCAACAACCGGAGATAGCTGACCACGTCGGTGCCGGACACGCCGAGAGTCGCGAGTTCCGTCGATGGTAACAGGTCGCCGGACGTCCGCGGGGGTGATACGGCCGTCTTCGGCGGGTCTGCGCTCACCGCGGTCACCCGCAGGCGGTCCTCCCCGTTCTCGATTGCCATACCGACCAGATCGAAATTCAGCCGGGGGTAGCGGTCCGTCAGCGCACCGGCCAGGAAGACATAGGCGTCCGCGCCACCGGGCAATTCGGCCGAGACGTCGGCGAACGCCTCGTTCGCATCGAACCCCGTCTTTTGGACCAGCGCGCCCAGGAGCACTTCGCGATCGGTAGCCAGGAAGAGCCGGTTACCCTCCCGGTAGGCGAAGATCGCCTGTCGGGATTCTGGCAACGTCCCGCTGAAGAGAGTGACGCTGCCACGCTCGGCGGAGTCGGCGCGGACCGACCGGAGATCGGTGAGCCGGCCGGAAACTTTGCCGGCCAGTTCTTCGAACGCACCCCGGTCCCGGATAGCGACCACCGCCAGGCCATGGCCGTCGGTCTCTGCGAAAGCGACTTCGGCGCCGAGGGCCGCGCCGATCAGTTCCGGCGTCGCGGCGTCGCGGATCGCCGCTACCAGCGATTTCGCGCCCGCGGGATACAACGTGGCGGATTGGCTGACCTGCTCGACGGTCCGCACATCGAACGCCGCGAGCTTGGCGACTCCGGCAATCCGGCTGTCCGCCGGCAGCTCCGCGAGCAGCGCCTGGCTGACCGTGGCCCGGCTCACCATCGCCCACAGCCAGACGCCGAGCACCACCAACGCCACACCGGCGACCAGTGCCGGCCACAGCTGCACCCTTCGTAATGAATCGGGTAACCGTCGCGTTTTTCGAGCGGTTCGTGCCATCCGGGGTATTGTAGCAGGATTGGCTAGACTGCCCTACTGCGGAGACGGGTAGCGGAAACCCGGTCCAGCATCTTCTGAAGCTCTTCGACGCGCTCCGGATCGGCCTCTCTCGGCGGCTCATACTCGGAATGCTTGGTCACGTGGTACTCGTTGTCCACCTCCGCGATCATGTCTGCCCGCTTCCACACCGAATGGTTCCGCGGACGGCTGACAGGAAGCTCATCGGACCGGGTTGCGGGCGTCTCCGGGGCGAGGGTGACCATATGCCAGACGTAGCGTTCGTACCGGAGCACTTTCGACCCTTCGCGTTCCTCCACGACTTCCGGTTCCTTGAACTGGACCGCATGGAGGTCCCCTTTGGAATCAGCCACGACACTGAATAACCGCTTCGTTTCCGAATCGCGATAGGTATACTGATCCGGAGGCACCATCAGGTCTCTCGCACTTTCTGCGAGCAACGCGTGCCGACGATACTGCTCACCCGCCAGACGCAGCTGCTCTTCCTCCAAAGCCGCTTCGTGTTGCGCTGCGTCGCGCAACTTGCTCGCATCGAAAAACTCGGGCGGCTCATCACCCGTCTCCCTTGAGAGGACGAGCCGCAAACGGTGGCCGGTCGCCGTTCCTTGTCCCGCGTCTGGTACCTGCGCAGCTTCCATGACGCTCCAGACTATGCCAGAATCCCCGCCAGAGTCAATGGATGGCCGTTATCGGCGGGGGCCGCGCGGTCCGCGATGGTCATCACGGCCACCGCCGTTGCCACGCGCCTGGCGCACTTCGTCGGCCACCGAGGCGGCATTGGCCGCACCGTCCTTCGCGGCCTTGATCGAGAGGTTGTTGCGTCCTTGTGAGTCGACTTCGATCAGCAACACCTTCACCTCGTCGCCGACGGAAAGCACGTCTTCGACGGTAGCGATGCGCTCGTTGGCGATCTGCGAGATGTGGACCATGCCTTCCTTGCCCGGCATGAACTCGACGAACGCGCCGAACGGCATCAGCTTGGTGACCTTGCCGTCGTAAATCTTGCCGACTTCCGGATCGGCGGTCAGCGCCTTGACCCAGTCGATCGCCTTGGTCGCGCCCTCGCCGTCGGTCGAGCCGATCATCACGGTGCCGTCATCCTCGATGTCGATCGATACGCCGGTCGCCTGGATGATCTCGTTGATCGTCTTGCCGCCCGGACCGATCACCGTCCGGATCTTGCCCGGGTCGATCGTCAGCGTGGTAATGCGTGGCGCGTGCGGCGCCAGTTCCTTGCGCGGTTCGGGAAGCGTCGCCAGCATCTTCTCGAGGATCTCCAGCCGCGCGGACTTCGCCTGCGCCAACGCCTGGTCCATCACATCGAGGGGGATGCCCCAGACCTTCATGTCCATCTGGAGCGCGGTGATGCCATCCTTGGTGCCGGCCACCTTGAAGTCCATGTCGCCGGCGAAATCCTCGGCACCCTGGATATCGGTGAGTACCTTCGTGGTGTCGCCGTCGGTCACGAGTCCCATCGCGATGCCGGAGACCGGCTTCTTGATCGGTACGCCCGCGTCCATGAGTGAAAGCGTCGAACCGCAGACGGAGGCCATCGAGGTCGATCCGTTCGAAGCAAGGATCTCAGTAACCAACCGCATCGTGTACGCGAAGTCCTCCTGCTCCGGAATCATCGGGAGCAGCGCCCGTTCGGCCAGTGAGCCGTGTCCGATCTCACGCCGTCCCGGGCCGCGGACCGGCCGCGCCTCGCCTACTGAGAACGGCGGGAAATTGTAGTGATGCATGTAGCGCCGTTTGGTGTCCTCAAGCATCGTGTCGATGATCTGCTGGTCGCCCGGCGTACCGAGCGTCGTCAGGGTCAGCGCCTGGGTCTGCCCGCGCGTGAATAGCGCCGAACCGTGGGTGCGCGGGAGGATGCCCACTTCACAGTTGATCGGCCGGATCTCTTCGAGCTTCCGGCCGTCCGGACGCACCTCATGCTTGAGGATCCCTTCACGGATCACTTCCTGCTCGACCTTGGTGAAGGCGTCCTTCACCTGGCCGGAAGTCCACCGTGGGTCTTCGGCCGCTTCCGCCGGCATCAGCTCTTCGGCGAGCCAGCCGGTCAGTTCGGCGAGCTTCTTCTCGCGCTCCTCCTGGCTGGAATTCAGGGTGATCTCAAGCAGCTTCGTACGTGCCTTTTCCGAGACCGCGCGTTCGAGGTCGGGATCCGCTTCGGCCAGGGCCGCTTCGCGCTTCTCCGGCGCGACCTTGCCGACCAGTTCTTCCTGAATCGCGATCGCTTTCTTGATCTCGGAAAGGGCCAACCCGAACGCCTCAAGTAGCTTCTCCTCCGACACTTCGGTGGCACCGGCCTCGACCATCATGACCTTCTCCTTGGTGCCCGCGACGATGAGGTCCAGCGTGGATTCCTCCCGCTCCGGTTCGGTCGGGTTCACCACGAACTCGCCGTCGACCATGCCGATCCGGACCCCGCCGATCATTTCGACCATCGGCGCGCCTGCGACATGCAGCGCCGCCGAGGCGGCGTTCATCGCCACGATGTCCGGATGGTGTACGCCGTCCACGGACAGCACCGTCGCGATCACCTGGATGTCATTGCGGCAGCCCTTCGGGAAAAGCGGACGGATCGGCCGGTCGATCAGCCGCGAGGTCAGGATCGCTTCCTCGCTGGGACGGCCTTCGCGCTTGAAGAAGCCGCCGGAGATCTTGCCGGCCGCATACATCTTCTCCTCGTAGCTGACCATCATCGGAAAATAATCGAAGCCGGGCTTCTGGTCCCCGACTACCGCCGTCACCAGGACGACAGTGTCGCCGTACTGCGCCTTGACGGCGCCGTCGGCCAGGCCGGCCAACTTGCCGGTCTCGTACTTGAGTGTCTCGCGCCCGAAAGCGCCTTCCGCGGTGTGCACGTTGAACATGCTCCTCCTTCTTCTGGCGCAGGAGCATGTAGAAGTCCGAATGCCGAATCGGTTCGGCGCTGGGATCTCGACACACTCCGTGCCGTTGATTACTTACTTACGTAGTTTAAGGGTCTTTACCAATTCCTGGTACTGCTCCGGGTTTTCCCGTTGCAGATACGCCGACAGGCTCTTGCGTTTGCCGACCAGCAGTTCCAGCCCCCGTTCGCTATGGAGGTCCTTCTTGTGCGTCTTGAGATGTCCGGTGAGGTCGTTGATGCGCGCGGTAAGCAGTGCGATCTGCACCGGCGCGGAGCCGACATCTTCCTTCGACGTAGCGTGCTCCTTGATGACCTTACTTTTCTGCTCAGTTGTCAGCATAGCGAGGTGCAGTCTAGCAGGTGGCACAGCCGCTGTCTACGCGACGAGACGCTCCTTTATCTCAGCCAGTTTCCGCTCCCCGTCGGCCGTGATGACCAGCTTGGAACCATCTTCGGAGGGAGCCCGGTCAATCTCTCCTCGTGCGAAACAGCCGCTGAAAATTTCCCTAACGTTATCTGCGCCAACACCAAGCTCTTCGGCGATAGCCGCTGGAGAACGTTCAGGATCGTAATATCCGTTCCTGACCAGATGAAGCACCGCGGATCGCGCCGGTAGGAACGCCTCCTCTTGAGAATAATCGGGGCTGGCTTCTGCAAGTGCCATGGTTATGCGATATTCGTATCCATCATACCATCGTCCAATGGGATGACCAGGTCATGCCAGGACTTTTCCGTAATCGCATCGATACCGGCCGCCTCCTCCACCCGCAGGCTCCCGATCGCTTCCCTCCGCAGGGCAGTGAGGTATCCTCCGACACCCAGCTTCTCTCCGAGATCACGTGCGATCGAGCGGACGTACGTCCCCTTGGAAACCCGGCAGCGGAACCGGACGGTCGGCCAGCGGTAATCCAACGGGGTTATCTCATGAATGGTGACGGGCCTCGGCTTCCGTTCAACCGCTCTCCCTTTCCGGGCTTCCGCATAGGCCTTCCGGCCGTTCGTCTTGATCGCCGAATAGACGGGCGGAAGCTGTTGGAGGTTCCCGCGGAAGGCCTCCAGGGCCGTTCTCACTTCCGCTTCGGCCGGCGCCGGCCCCGGCTGCGTAGGCATGACCGTACCTTCCGAATCATCCGTATCGCTCGTGGCACCGAGCGTCACTTCGGCGACATACGTCTTGTCTCCCTGCACGAACCGTTCGAGCTGCTTGGTGGCCTTGCCGAACCCGAGCACCAACAGCCCGGTCGCCATCGGATCGAGCGTGCCGCCATGACCTACTTTCTTTACGCGCGTGAGCCCGCGGACCTTCGCCACCACGTCGTGACTGGTCCACCCGGCGGGTTTGTCTATCAGCAGGAAGCCATCCGTCGTCATACCGACTATTCTAGCCGTTACTTCCGACGACTGATGTGACCCTTGGGTAACAATGCCAACACATGCCTGGCCCGTTCTTCCTGGTTTGCGATCGGTGCCAGGTCTTCCGTGAGCACGTCTTGCTCCTCGGTCGCTTCTTTGATCGCTTGTTTCTGTTCAGGGGTCTCGCCGGCTTCCGGATTGACGCTAACGGTTTCCCCCATGTCCACGGTGTCAGGATGGATATCCAAGAACGTGTGGCGCACCGTGAAATCGGTCGACGGTTCATGGCAACTGATAAAGAAGTTATCAGGGTCGTTTCGGTCTACCTGCACGGAAATTTGCGCGAAACTCTCTCCTTCATGAATCTCCAGTACGACTTCTTCTGCGTCCCCGGTAAGGTCACGAGCCCACTCGCGCAACGATTCCCGGGTCTCGTCGGTGACCTCGACGGGTGCAGGTACTTCAGGATGGGGTCTTTTGCTCATCGCCGCCCCCTATCCTTGGTTGCGCCCAGGGCCTTGGGCCGGTCCCTGGTCGATCACTTGTCCCTTACCGCCCGGCGTCTTTTTGAAGTAGGCGTCGAGCTCCTCGTCGGAAAGCGGCTGTTGCGGTGCGGCCGGCGGCGGCACAGCCGACTGGACGGGGCCTGCGGCCGGCGACGGCTGAGCCGGGGGAGAGTCCGGCTGCTGGGAAACCGGGCGCTGGGGCGGTCGGGCAGGCCGCTGCGGAGGAGGTCCCTGCGGTCGCGGAGCCGGGTGGCCAGTGGGCTGGTTCTGCCGTGGCGGTCCCGGTCGGCGGGGAGCCGGTGCAGTAGCCGATACGGTCGCATTTCTGCGAGCAGGCGAGGCCGGTGCAGGCGTCTGTGCGCGTCCGCGGTCCCGCGGTACGTCTCCTGCCTGGGATCGCTGCGAGGTCGTGGTCGTGGTCGGGCCTTGCACGCCGAGGCGTTCCGCCTGCCATTTCTTGATCTGTGTCACTACCGAGCGCTCCGCTTCCTCTAGTGGGCCATCCACATCGAACCCGGCCGCGCCCTTGTGACCGCCACCGTTCCAGAAACCGACGACCTTAGTAGCGTCCACGCCTTTGGTGGTCCGGACCGAACCGTCCACCCGGCCGCCATCGCCTTCGCGAAGCAGCAGGACGATCTCGGCGTCCGGCGCCGAACTCATCAACGCGTCGATCACTCCCTTGGCTTCGGTCGCGGTGCCGCCGGTCTCCTGGAAGTCCCGGTGCGAAAGGCTCGCCCAGACGACCCGGGTCTCAGGGTCGTACTGCAGGCGAGTCAGCGCGCGGCCCCACAGCCGGAGCGTCGAGAGCGGCTTGGTCCGGTACACGTGCTGGATGATCTCCTGCTGGCGGCCGCCTTGCGCCACGAGCTGCGCGGAGACGGTCAGCGACTTCGGCGTGGTGTTCGCGTTCTGGAAACTTCCGGTGTCGGTAATCAGGCCGGTGAGCAGCAGCGTCGCCACATCCTCGGTCATCAGCGATTCGCCGAGCGCTTCGATCACGCCGACCAGGATCTCGGATGTCGAGGTCGCGGTCAGGTCGACCAGGTTCACCGCACCGAAGTAATCGTTCGAAGGGTGGTGGTCGATGTTCACTACCGGCGCTTCGTAGAACAGGTCCGGGTTCTCTTCGTAGAGCTTGCCGAGCCGGTCGAGATCCGGTGCG
Organism: uncultured Candidatus Saccharibacteria bacterium; assembly: GCA_964525455.1. Classification (GTDB taxonomy): domain Bacteria; phylum Patescibacteriota; class SICC01; order SICC01; family SICC01; genus JALYJZ01. The sequence goes on from CAZGHP010000007.1 coordinate 19,821, forward strand.
TCGAGGACGATCACCAGGTCGAAATTGTAGGCACCCTGGCGGATCTCCACGTCCTTCTCGGCGAACTGGCCGTCTTTCGGGGAAATCACCACGTTCAGGCGCTCCGCCGTCGTGTTGTATTTGAGCTTATCCACCTTGGTGCGTGTCGTGTTCACGCTCACCACGAGGTCGCGGCTACCGGCGAGCTGGGTGGTGATCGTATCGAGTCCCGGCAGGAACCGGTACATCCCGGGGATTTCATCGAGGATGATCGTCGTCGGGTGCTTGCCGAGCGCTTCGATCACCTTATGCATGGCCAGGGCCGAGCCGAGGGCGTCGCCGTCCGGACGCGCATGCGTGACGATCAGGATGTTCGAGAACTTCCTGATCAGTTCGGTGACTTGCTGTTTGGGACTTAGTTCCATGGCAAAATTGACTGTCTAGCGTACTGGCCGTCCCGTCGTCTGTCAACGACAGGGGGATCAAAAATTGCTTAATTATAGTGTTTTTTACCGGTTTAGTCAAGGGCGCACGGGTGGACGGCCACGACGGTTGGCGGTAAGCTGAGTCTCGTTATGCCGCAAATCAAGTCAGCCAAGAAGCGCGTGGCGGTCTCGGGACGCCAGGCTCAGGAGAACAACCTTCACCGGGCGCGAGCCCGCACCGCGGTAAAGAAAATCCGGATGCTGGTGGCCGCCGGCAAGGGCTCGGAAGCGGCGGAGACGATGCCGACCGCGCAGAAATACCTCGACAAGGCCGCAAAAATCCGAGCGATCCACCCGCGGGCGGCGGCGCGGCACAAGGCTCGACTGGCGGAAGCGCTGAAAGCCGCAGGTGTAAAGCCCGTCGTGGCGGCGAAGAAGACGTCGGCGAAGAAGGCAGCGGTCAAAAAGCCGGCAAAACCTGCGAAAAAGACATCCTAAAGAGATAAAGATGGGAGGACGGGCGCGCGGTGTTCGTGGTCTTTGGCTGGGAGAGTTACCTCATACCTGCCGCGCGCCCGTCCATGTCCCGACCCATCCACGCGTCCGCGTGGGTTCTTCCTAGCGCCTGGCAGTCGGTGTGAACACGAAGCTGCGCGGGCGTCCGGAAGGCTGGAGGGTGTGGGAAGTTACGTGATGAAACGGCAAGGCGGGCGGGACCGTCAGCGGTAGTCCGAAGGGTACGAAAGGTCCCGATTATGTTTGTGTCTCATCTTGCTCCGAGCGTAGCGGAAGGGAGTGGTCGAAGCAACCGCAGAAGCCTCAGGTCGTCGCCTGGGTGCGCTCGGCCACGAAGAGCTCGAGCGCTTCGGCGGCATCGCGGCGGCCGGTTTTCACCGCGAGGTCCTGCTCGACCAGTTCGCCGAAAATCCGTTTCAGCTCCGCTTCGCTGAACCGGCTCACTTGCCGCCGGGCCTGGCGGACACTGTACGGATGCACGCCGAGTTGCTTGCCGATAGCGACGTCCGTTCCGCCTTCGGCGGCAGCCGCCTGGACGCCGAGCAGGATCCGGTACTGCCGGACGACCATCGCGAAGACACGGATCGCGGGCTCACCGGCATCAAGCAGGCCCCTCAACGCCGACTGGGCCTTGGGAAAATCCCGGGCGGCGATCGCGTCCACCAGCTCCCAGATCGTCGCCGAACCCGAACGGCTGACCAGCCCATCCACCAACGCTTCGGTAATCTCCCCGTCGGTGGCGGCGATCAGCTTGTCGAGCTCGGTAGCCAGCGTCCAACCGTCCGTCCCCAGCGTGGAGACGATCCGCCGCGCCAGCGGCATGGGGAGTCCGGTCTTTCCCACCTGAGCACGCCTGACCAGCCACTGGACGGCGGTCGGCTCCTCCATCGCATCGAACCGCCAGGTTTTGTCGGCGCGCTTCACCAGATCGGCAAACGATTTGCGGCGGCGGTCGACCGCGCCCGCCTCGACAACGATGGCGACGGTGTCGTCGGAAACGTCGCGGAGCTGCTCCGCCAGCCCGTTCGCTTCCTCGATCGGCTTTTCCCGGAACCAGTCGCGGAACACGACCACGGGGCGGTCACCGAACAACGAGCCGCCGCGGAGCGCTTCCCGGGCGGCCGCGATGCCCGCGGTATCGGCACAGAGCTCGGTAACGCCGGATGCGTCCCGGGTACGCGCCTTGTCCGTCGCCTGCCGGAGCTTGCGATGGACGAGGTAGGGTTCGGAGCCATGGATGATCAGTAGCATGTCAGCGGGGTATGCGCGGCGCCGGTTGGCAGCGCGGACAGACGTGGGTGCCGCGGCCGACGACGACGATGCGCCGGATGCGCGATCCGCAGCGGCGGCACGGCTCTCCAGTCCGATGATACACCCGCGCCCGGCGGAGGTAATCGCCGCGTTCGCCGCGGATGGTCACGTACGTGTTGTCCGAAGTACCGCCGGCCCGGAGGGAGTCGCGGAGGACCTGCCGGATCGCCGCGTGCAGCGCGGCGCGTTGTGGCTTCGTAAGGGATCCGGCGGTCCGGAGCGGATGCAGGCGCGCCAGGTTCAGCGCCTCGTCCACGTAGATGTTCCCGAGTCCGGCGATCGCCGTCTGGTCGAGCAACAGCGGCTTGATTTTGGCCGAGGAACGACGCTTCAGTAATGCTGCAAACCGTTCGAGTGTGAATGTGCGGGCGAGCGGTTCCGGGCCGAGTGTCTCGAGGAACGGGAGTGTGGCGACCCGGTCGGTCGGCAGCAGCTTGAGGTAGCCGAATTGGCGCAGGTCGTTATAGAAGAGGCGGCTGCCGTCCGCGAAAACAATGGTCGCGTGAGTCACCTTTCCCGGAAGCCGCATCCGTTCCGGGCCGATGGCAGGTATGGGGTGGCCGCCGGCCAGCACGATGCGCCCCATACTGCCGCGCTGCGGCGGGGCTTCGCGGTAAATCAATTGGCCGGTCATCTTGAGGTGGATTACCAACGTGCAGCCGCTCGAAAGACCGATCAGGAGCGCCTTGCCGCGACGCTCCACGCGCAACACCGTCGCTCCGGAGAGTCCGGATCGGGTCGCCGGGGCGGTAGCCGAAAAAAGCTTCGGCAGCTTGAGCGTGAACCGCCGGATGCGTTTGCCGGGCAACACTTCGGCCAAGCCGCGGCGGATCGTCTCGACTTCGGGCAATTCAGGCATGGCGACTTACGGCTCCTCTTGGCGGACGAAGACCACCGTATCCGGCGGTGCGGCATGGTAGGTCAGCTTCGAGACCGGTTCGCCGTCCACGCTGGCAATCAGCGTGATGATACTGCCGAGCCGGGCGTCACGCCCGGGCACGGCGACCAGCCGGAGGTCGGATCCCTCGAAGTACTTCGGTTCGACCTCGGCCACTTCCAGGGTGGCCCGGGAATCGACGCGCTGGGCAGCATCGGCGGACGCCGCTTCCTGTAGCGCGTCTTGCCGACGCTGGGCAGCCTGGTCGGGGGTCGGCTCTTCCGCTACGAGCCTGGCCGTCTGCGGCGGCACCACGCGGTCCCTGCCGACCCCGGCGGCCCAGACAGCCAGGTAAAGCGTCGCCAGTCCCGCGGTCACCAACCAGAGCGTCTTGGCGCTGCCGCGCGTCACCGCGCCGCCTTCCGTTTTGCCACGGCACGCGGACCGCGTTCCCGCCAGCCGATCACCGAGAACAGGCGCTTGCCCGTCTCCCGGAGCTTCATCTTGAGAAAGAAGCGAAGATAGCGAAGCAGCTCCCGCAGACGGTACCGAGAGCTCACCGCTTCGGTGGTCTTCTGCCCGATCGCGCGACGGAGGTCCTTCGCCGTCCGGCCGGGAAACAGCGTATATCCCTTACCGACGGCTTCCAGGATATGCGCGTCGGAACCGCCGGTCTCCGCACGAAAGAGGACCGTCCGGTTCAGCAACCGGGCCCGGGCGTTCTCGTCGCGCATGGTCGGGCTGCCGTTGACGATTTCCACGCCGTCGAACTGCTCGCTCATCAGGACATCGGCACCGACGCCATTGGCGGTCAGCATGTCCGGATCGATATAGCGCATCACCAGCATCGGGTGGGCCGCGACCGCCAGCCCTCCCTGCTGGTGGATTCGCCGGATGGTCTCCTCGGGAGAACGTTCCTTGGGAATCGGTTTGGTGAGGAAGAGCGCCAGGATGTGTCCGCCCGAAGAAGTGACTTCCTGACCGATGACGAGATCGAACCGGTAGTCGCCGGCGGCATGGATCCGCTTGGCCTCCAGCGCCCCGTCAATCGTATCGTGGTCGGTGATCGCGAGGACGTCGAGATCGGTTTCCCGCTCCACATGTTCCAGCAGCTCGCGTGGCGACGCCGAACCGTCCGAGGCCGTCGTGTGCACATGCACGTCGGCCTTCCCGGCGGAGGGCATCAGCGGGTCACGATGGGTTCGATTATGATGTTTGGCCACGGCGTCAGTATACCGACCCTGCCGCACCGATGCGGGACTCCGGTTCAGATGGATATCGGCTTGAGGTCGCCCCAGGTGGTTCCGGCCGCGACGGATACGGCCACCGGAACGGAGAACGCATACGCCGTCCGCATCGTTTCCTCCACCAAGGCGGCCGTCTCGGCGACCTGTTTCGTCGGCGTTTCCAGCACCAGCTCGTCATGGACGGTCAGGAGCAGGTGGGCATCCGCGGCCTCCTTCGGAAGCCGCCGGTCGAGTTCGACCATCGCGAGCTTGAGGACGTCGGCCTGGGTGCCCTGTACCGGCATGTTGATCGCCATACGTTTGGCCGCCTCCCGCACCGGGTGCGAACTGGAGTTGATCTCAGGGATGTAACGGCGACGGCCGAAGAGCGTCTCGACGTACCCGTCCGCGCGGACCTTGGCCACCATCGCATCCATGTATTCGCGGAGCTTGGGATAGGTCCGGAAGTATTTCTCGATGTACGCGTGGGCCTCGGCCACGCTCATGCCGGTACTGCGGGCGACGCCATGCGGCGTGGCGCCGTACAGGATCGAAAAGTTCACGGCCTTGGCAGCGTAGCGCTGCTCCGGCGTGACCGCCGATTCCGGCACGCCGGAGACCTCGGCCGCGGTCGCGGTATGGATGTCCCGTCCTTCCCGGAAGTGTTCGGTAAGGCGTGCGTCGCCGGAGAGATGCGCGGCGATCCGAAGCTCGAACTGTGAATAGTCGGCGGAGATCAGCCGTTTGCCGCGGCCGGCGGTGAACGCCTTTCGGATCTCGCGGCCGGCCTCCGTACGGATCGGGATGTTCTGGAGGTTCGGATCGGAAGAACTGAGCCGCCCCGTCGCCGCGACGGTCTGGTTGAAGGACGTGTGGAGCCGCCCGGTATCCTTCCGGACAAGACTCGGCAACGCGTCGAGATACGTGCCCTTGAGCTTCGAAAGTTCCCGGTACTCCAGTATCAGTGGCACGATCGGGTGTGCGTCGCGGAACTTCTCGAGCTTACCCGCCGCCGTGGAAAGATGGGCGCCGCTCTGGGTGCGCGTCCCCTTGCCGACCTTGAGTTCGGCGAAGAGCACCTCGGCGAGCTGGCGGGGCGAGTTCATGTTGAACTCCCGGCCAGCCAGTTTATGGATCTTCCGTTCGATACCGGCCAGTTTCCGGCCGAACCGGACGCTCATCGCGGCCAGGAACTTCGTGTCGATCTGTACCCCGCGCTGCTCCATCTTCGCGAGCACCGGAACCAACGGGAGTTCCAGGTCATCGTGGACGCTCAGGATTCCCAGCCGTTCGAGTTCCGGACTGAACTTTTCGTATAGCTGCCAGGTAGCATCCGCATCTTCCGCCGCGTAGTCCGCAAGGTCCTGTATCGGCACTTTCGATACCGGTTTCTGGTCCTTCAGCGGACCCGTGCCAATCAGTTCCGTGATCGGCTGCATCTCCATCCCCAACTCCTGGTACGCGAGCTTGTCCAGCGCAAGCGTACGAGCACCGGGATTCAACAGATAGGATCCCAGGAGCGTATCGAACCGGAGTCCTCCGAGCTCGATACCGGCGGCACGCATCACTTCGTAGTCATACTTGAGATGATGGCCGACCACGCCGCTGCGTTTGTCGGTCAGGACCGGCCGGAGCGCTTTGAGCGTCTTCTCGCGAGGCAGGTTCGGCCCGACGGCATGGCCCACCGGCAAGTACCAGCCGGTGCCCGCGCGCCAGGAAAACGACATGCCGACCAGGACTGGCCGGATCGAATCGAGACGTTCCGTCTCAGTGTCGAAGGCAAAGACTTCCTGGTGTTTCAGTTCGGTGAGGAATGCCCTGAAATCACGCGCGGTGGCTACCAGCCGGTAGTCCCGTTTCGAGAAGTCCCGCTGGGGAGTCGCGGCAGCCGCCGCCTGCTCGGCGACCGGCAATTCGATCGCCATCGCCTCCTTGAGGCGCGGGACCAACGAGCTGAACTCCAGTTTCTTGAAGAGCTCCAGGGCACGGGCCTGGTCGAAGTCATGAAGTACGCAATCCGGCAGGTGGAACGCGAGCTTCATGTCGATGACGATCCGCGAGAGGTCGCGGGAAAGGAACGCTTGCTCCTTGAACGCCCCGAGGTTCTCGCGGACCTTCGGCTTGATGTCCGGATGGTTAGCCGAATCCTCCTCCAGCACCGCGTAGAGTCCTTCCAGCGAGCGGTATTTCTGGATCAGGATCGTCGCGGTCTTGTCGCCGATGCCGGGCACCCCGGGGATGTTGTCAGAAGGGTCTCCCTTGAGCGCCTTGTACTCGATGAATTCGTCAGGTGTGAGGCCGGTCTCCTTCTTCAGCAACGCCGGATCGTAGATGACCGTGTCCTTGATGCCTTTACGGAGCGTGAAGACGCGCACATGGTCGTCCACGAGCTGTAAGGTGTCTTTGTCGCCGGTGACGATATAGGCGTCGAGGTCGTGTTTCCGGGTGAACTGCTTGGCGAGAGAGCCAAGCACGTCGTCGGCCTCGTAGCCAGCCTGTTCGAAGACCGGGAAGCCGAGTGCTTCGACTACCTCGCGCACCCGGCCGAACTGGGAGCGGAGCTCGTCCGGCGCCTTCTGGCGAGTCGCCTTGTAGTCAGCGTAGCGTTCGTGCCGGAACGTCGGCTCCGGCAGGTCGAAACTCACCGCGACGTACTCCGGCTTCAGGTCCTTGAGTACCGAAAGTACCGTCGCCGTGAACCCGAATACCGCGTTGGTGAGCTCGCCGTCCTTGGTGGCAAGGAACGGGATCGCGTGGAACGCCCGGTGTATCAGGGCATGGGCGTCGATCAGGACGAGCTTCTGGCGGGCTTCTGCCATGCCCTCAGTCTAGCTTTTATCAGGGCGGCGGGAGCCGGCGATCTTCTGCCACTCTTCGACCGCGACTTTCCGTTCGTCCCACGTCCGGTTGCCGCTACCGTACCGCATGACCAACTGTGCGCCTTTGCCGAGCAACGCGACGGTGTCACCGCGCACGGCCTGGCGCAGCGCCAGGTTGATCGCCTTACGACGGTCCATTTCGATCTCGTAGTCATTTGCGATCATGCCGCCTTGCTCGACGCCTTTAAGTAGCAGCTCGGTGAGTTTTGCCGGGTCTTCGCTGCCGGGATCGTCCTCCGTCGCCACTAGATAGTCTGCGTGCTCCGCTACCAGTTTGCCGATCTTCGGGAACATGCTGGAGTCACGGTCACCATATGCACCTAAGACCGCGATCAGTCGGCCCTTGGTAATCTCGCGTAGCGTTTTCAGGACCGTCTCATATGACTTCGGCGTGTGGGCAAAGTCCACGATGATCGTAAAGGGCTGGCCGGCCTCCACCCGCTCCATGCGTCCGGGCACGTTGCCCGTGGCCGCGATACCCGCGGCGATTTGCTTCGGTTTTACTCCATAGGCCAGGCCGACCGAAATCGCGGCGAGGGCGTTCGAGACGTTGAACGCTCCCGGCAAGCCGAGTACGACCGGAATCGTCTCGTCGTTCCGGGCAGTGAAAGTGCTGCCGTCCGACTTGAGCTTGATATCTTCGGCGATTACCCGCCGGGCCAATGGCAAGACATCCCGCACGGCCTGCGTGGTTCCGTAGACGTACTTGGCGTCCGCAAAGAATTCGAGGAAGTAGGATGCGGCCGGGTCGTCGCCATTGACTACCGCCGTGCTGCGTTCAGCTTGCCGAAGCTTCTTGAACAGTTTCCCCTTGGCAGCCCGGTAATTCTCGAGCGACCCGTGGAGATCCATGTGGTCCTTGCTGAAGTTCGTGAGGACGGCCGTCTCGAACGGAATGCCCCACACCCGGAACTGGTTCAGCGCGTGGGAGGTCACCTCGATCACCACGTGGGTGCAGCCGGCGCGCACCATCCGCCGGAGCAGGCGCGGGTTGGAGAGCCGGCCGAGCGTCGTCAGAGTGGTGGTGTTCCGGCGCTCCTCAGAGCCGACTTTCAGCATCACTCCGGAGATCAGGCCGACCCGGTGGCCGCCCGCCTCCAGCACCTTGGCAGCCAAGTAAGACGTCGTGGACTTGCCCTTGGTGCCGGTGACGCCGATCACCTTGAGCTTCCGCGCGGGAAATCCGTAAACCAGGTTCCCCAGCAGCGCCCAGCCGAAATGGTACGGTACCCGGACCGCGTCCAGCAACGGGTCCGGAATCAGCTGCCGGATCGGGGCAAGGATTCGTTCCATGTCCTTACTTTACTATGCCGCCTAGCGCCCCGAGCGCTTGGCGAGCCTGCGCCGCACCCGGTCGGCGTTGGTGAACAGGAAGTACTCCACCGGCCGGTAGACGTAGTCGCGCGCGCCGACCAGGTTCGTCTGCCCGCCACCGAACTTCAGCTTGAACTGCCGGAGTCCGGCCCAGGCGTCGTTGGGGTCGTCCGTCGCGGCGATGCCGGTGAGATTGTAGAACGTGCAGCCACGCTTCCTGGCCTCCTCGATCCCGGCCCACTGGCAGAGGTAGCTCGCGTAGAGGTTACGGTCGGACTGCGCCGAGCCGCCATAGAGATACACCGCTTCCTCGCCGAAGAACGTACAAAGGATTGCTGCCACCGGTTCGCCCGAATGCGAGGCGACGAAGAAGCAGGCGTCGTCACTCTCCTGCATCAAGTGTTTGCGGAACTGCTCGTAGTACCACTTCTCGCGATAGGTGATGCTCTGGCGCTTCGCCGTTTCCTCGAGCAGCGCGTAGAACGTATCGAGATCCTTGGCGGAGGTGCCCTTCCGGACTTTCACGCCGTGCTTCACGGCCTTGCGGACGTTGTAGCGGCCCTTCTGCTTGAAGCTCGCGAAGATGTCTTCGGGCTCCGGCGTGAGGTCCACCTCGCTGACGACCGCGCCCTGGATGTCTTCCGGACTGTCGCGGAACCCCAGCTCACCGAGCCAATCCAGTGGAAAGTCCCCGGCCGCGAAGTGCGGGTCGATCTTCAGACAGACGACCCGCTCCTCGCCCGCCTGCTCCTCGAGGTACTGTACGAGCTTCTCGACCGCGGCCTGGTTCTTCCGATCGTGCCAGTCGCCGCCTTTGACCACCGGCCCCTCGGGACAGTAGTAGAGATTGAATCCGGCAGGGAGCTTCTTGGTGAGCACTAGCGCCTGCGCGCGGAGCGCGTCACCGTCACGCACGCCGAGGTACCGGGCCTGCCAGTCCAGCTCGCTCCGGAACGCGCCCCACTCATAGCTTTGCAAGACACCGCCACGATTCGCGCGCGCGAATTTGTTCCACGCCCCCCTGGCCCGGCTGAGATCTTCGACCTGCATACCAGTACAGCTTACAGCCTGGAGGCGATTGCCTACAGTAGAGTGGGGACATGAAAGTCATGAACATCCTTGCCATCGAGAGTTCGTGTGACGAAACCGCGGCTGCGGTGGTGGCCGACGGACGGACGATACGGTCGAACGTCCTCAGTTCGCAGATCGAAAAGCATCGGATGACCGGGGGCATCGTGCCAGAGGTCGCGGCACGGGCACAGCTGGAAATGATTCTCCCGGTGATCGAGAAGGCGATGGAAGACGCGCGGACCGACTGGCCTGAAATCGACGCGGTGGCAGTGACGCGGGGACCCGGCCTGGTCGGACCCCTGATCGTCGGAACCGAGACGGCCAAGGCGTTGGCGTTCGCCAAGGCTAAGCCGCTCATCGCCGTGAACCATCTGGCGGGACATCTCTACGCCTGTCTCGCCGGAGAACCGACGTTCCGGTTCCCCTACTTGGGGCTCGTGGTCTCCGGCGGACACACCGAATTCGCCCTGGTGCACGGCCACCATGATTTCGAACTGGTAGGATCCACCCGCGACGACGCCGGTGGTGAAGCGTTCGACAAGGTGGCGAGGCTCCTCGGGTTACCGTATCCCGGCGGGCCGGAGATCTCGCGCCGGGCCGCACGCGGCGACGCCGCCGCGTTCGATTTCCCGCGGCCGATGCTGAACCAGGATAACCTCGACGTCTCGTTCTCTGGACTCAAGACCGCCGTCCGGCAAGCGGTCGGCGACCGCGAGCTCACTGCCCGGCAAACCGATGACGTCGCAGCCTCGTTCGAAGCAGCTGTCGTGGATACGCTGGTGGAAAAGACGGCACGGGCAACGCGCCGGTACGAACCGAACGCCGTGCTGCTCGGTGGCGGCGTCGCGGCCAACCGCCGGCTCCGCGAAGCGCTCGGGAAGCGGCTTTCCGTCCCGCTGTTACTGACGCCGCCCGAACTCGCCACGGACAACGCCGCGATGATCGGCCTCGCCGCCTACTGGCAGCGCGACGACGCATTCACCGGCACACGACGATTCAGCGTTTCCGCCGACCCCGGCCTGACACTCGCGAGCCCAGCCACGCAGTGATCCGCCGCCGCCGGGCAACCAACACCGCCAAACCGAATACGCCGCCAAGGGAAACCGCCCGGGCCAGGAACACCCACCACGGCGGCTCGTACCGTATCCATAGCGAGTCCGTTTCGGCCGCTTCGGCAAGCCCGAGCCGGCCGCCGGCGTCCGTCGTGCGGACCGGTTTGCCACCGGCATCCGCGTACAACCAGGGATGATGGCTCACCGTGAGTACCGTTCCTGCCGGCAAGGTCACCGGGGGCGCGAATGCCAGTCGATACTCTCCGTCGGTAAACGAAGCACTGGTGAGCCGGGCGGCGGCGGCCGGCGGCAGCCCGAACGGACGGTCGAAGTCCTTTAGTTCGTAGAGTGAAAGGACCTTCCCGGTCCAGACCCGGCGCAACCACCGGTGCCCGTCCAGTGAAGTCCGTGTGGTCGGATGGGTGCTGACGATGAACCTGACGCCGCGGTCCCGGAGATAATCCTGCCGCGACGCTACGAACGCCCCGTTGTTCAGCACCGAGGCGATCAGCACCGGGTCCGCCGATCCGCGCGTCCCTTCCGGAAAGTTGCCGTCGAGGTCCCACAGACCGGGCACTTCCCGCGGCAACCGCTGGTTCACGAAGTGCGGCGAGCCGAGCAGGAACCGCGCGTCCCAGTTGAACTCCGAAAGCACGGACTCGCCCGGCTGCAAACGCTCCCTGAGTTCTTCGGCCAGGACGCCAAGTTCCGCCGTCGGTTCGTTATCCACGACCCGGATGAACTGGCTGTTCCGCGCAAGCGTCGGCAACGCCACCAGTGCGGCGACCAGACCAAGCACCAGACCGAACCCGGCCATACCTGGTGCCTGCCAGGATCGCGGCAGGCGCCCCACCGCATGCCACAACCCGGCGATTCCCAGCGCTCCCCAGACCATCACAAGTAAGGCGAAGAACGCGTGGAAACGGATGAACTGGCTCGAGCCGACCACCCCGCCGAACGGGAGAATGCCGTTGATCGCGTTGATCGAAAGCAACAGGGTGACTACCCCGACCGCGAGGAAGAATCCGAGTTCACGATAGTGCTTCCGAAAACCGAGGTACGCCAGGCCGCCGATAGCCAGCAGGCTTACCGCCCAACCACCGGAATCCCGCGAAAGCAGCAGGTCGGCGAGGATCTGAACCGCCGACTGCTGCTGGATCGCTCCCGTATCTCCCATGGCGGAAAGACTGCCGGCGAGCGGCAGCCACCAATACGCGGACAGCACTAATCCGATACCGGACACCAACGCGAAGCGTTTGAACACCGGTCCTTTCGGGCGTCCCCAAGCAGCGGCGACGGCCAGCGACAACGAAGCGACGCCAAACCAGTATGCCGAGAATGTATGGGCGAGCAGTAATAATCCGACCACCACGCCGGTTACGACCAGCTTGGAGGCCGGGCGAAGTTCGAACAGGTCGCGCTTGAGACGTCCCAGCGCCCAGATCGCCAGGATGAACCCGAGTCCGTTCGGGAGCAGTCCCACGCCATACAGCGCGCCAAGCCCGACGCCGAACGAGGCGTTCAACGAGAGGAGCAGTCCTGAGCCGAGCGCCGCCGGCAAGCGGCCGAGGTCGAAACTACGGAGCAGGTAGTACGTCGCCGGCAGGAGGCCGATCCACAGTGCCGCCGTAAACAGCCGGAGCGCCAGTTCCGGCGAGAAGACGTACGTCAGCGGGCCCAGTAGGTAGTAAAGCAGCGGCGGGTAATACTGGAACAGGTCGAAGCCCCCGTGCCAGGTAGGAAACCACCCGTCCAGCCGGAAGTCCGGAAGGAGTTCCGTGGCGAAATATTCCGCCTTGAGCAAGTGCCCGCCAGCGTCCCAGGAGGCGAGGTACCCGTCCCCGTTCAATGACGGCCAGACCGTCCACAGCATCATCAGGCCTACCAGCGCAAGGACCGCATAGGCCGCCAACCGTTCGTAACCGAGCTGCTTGATCCGTTCAATCACCCGTCCATCATAGCCTCGGTGGTAGCGGCACGGCTAAGATGGGGGCATATGCCGAAACCCAAGCCTGCGAAGGAGCTCCCGAAGACGTACGACCCGGCCGCATACGAGGACCGTATCTACGCGGCTTGGGAAACCTCCGGCGCGTTCAAGCCGGCATCCGACGGCAGAACCAAGGGCGCGAAGGAGAAACGGCCCTACAGTATCGTGATGCCGCCGCCGAACGTCACCGATCGGCTCCATTCCGGCCACGCGGTGATGATCGCACTTGAAGACGCACTGATCCGCTACCACCGGATGCGCGGGTTCGATACGCTCTATCTTCCCGGCACCGACCACGCCGCGATCGCGACCGCGGCCCAGATCGACAAACAGCTCGCGAAGGAGGGTAAGACCCGCCATGATATCGGCAGAAAGGAGTTCCGGAAGCGGGCGACTGAATTCGGACTGGCGAACAAGCGGACCATCGAGGAGCAGGTCCGGGCGATGGGCGCATCCGCCGACTGGAGCCGGAACGCGTTCACGATGGACGCGCCGCGCCGCGCCGCGGTCCAGGAAGCGTTCAAGCGGCTCTACAAGAAAGGCCTGATCTACCGCGGCAGCTACATGGTGAACTGGTGCCCGGCATGCCGGACGGTGCTTGCCGACGATGAGGTGGAACACCGGGAGCAGGAAGGAGTGCTCTACCACCTCGATTACGGCCCCTTCACCGTAGCGACGACCCGGCCGGAAACGATGGTCGGAGACACCGCGGTCGCCGTGCATCCGAAGGACAAGCGGTATGCCGCACTGGTGGGCCAGACCGTCGAAGTAACGATGATCAGCGGGATCCGGAAGCTCCGCGTGATCGCGGACGACGCCGTGGACCCGGAGTTCGGGACCGGCGCGGTGAAGGTCACGCCGTTCCATGACAAGACGGACTACGAGATCGGGAAACGCCATGGCCTGGAAGCGCCGGAGGTGATCGGGGAGGACGGCAAGATGACGGAAGCGGCCGGTGCCCAGCTCGCGGGACTCGATCGGTTCGCGGCGCGGAAGAAGGTCGTCTCCTGGCTCAAGCGGAAGAAGCTGCTCAAGCAGGAAGCATTACACAAGCATTCCGTCGGGCGCTGTTACCGTTCGGACGACGTGATCGAACCGCGCATTTCCGAGCAATGGTTCGTGAAAGTGTCGGAAATCCGGAAACAGGCGATCCGGTTCGCCGAGGACGGTGACCTGAAGTTCGTCCCGCAGCGTTTCGAGAAGACGTACCGGCAATGGCTCGAGAATCTGCACGACTGGTGCATCTCGCGGCAGATCTGGTTCGGACATCCGGTGCCGGCGTTCGTGAACGCCACGGGCGACATCTCGCTCACCAAGAAGCCGGGTTTCAAGCCGAGTGAGGACACGCTGGATACCTGGTTCAGTTCCGCGCTCTGGCCGTTCTCCACCATGGGCTGGCCGAAGCGGACGGCCGACTTCACGCGCTTTTTCCCGAACGACGTGCTCGAGACCGGCTATGACATCATCTTCTTCTGGATCACGCGGATGGTGCTGATGACCGTGGCGCTCGAGGTGAAGGACGAAAAGAGCGGCCGGCTCAAGCCGCCCTTCCACACGGCGTACCTCCATGGCCTGGTCCGCGACGGCCGCGGGCGGAAGTTCTCGAAGTCGTTGGGCAACGGCGTGGACCCGCTGAAGATGATCGCGAAGTACGGCGCGGACGCCCTGCGCTGGATGCTGACCACGTCGGCATCGCCGGGAAACGACATGAAGTTCGACGAGGACCGTCTGGTGAAGTCCCGTAACTTCGCGAACAAGCTATGGAATATCTCGCGGTTCGTGATCGAGCAGACGGATGGCGCGCCGGAAGGAGGAAAGTTCGCTTCCCGGCTCGATGCCGGAACGCTGACCTCGCTGGACCGCGGCATCCTGCACAAGCTGCTGCGGACCGCCCGGACGGTCGAGGCGGCGCTCCATGACCCGGACGCGTATGACAAACCGGGTAAGGTGCCGGCGGAGTCACGGACGAAACCGCTCGCGAAACCGTACGACCTCGGTTTCGCCGGCAATGCGCTGTACGAGTTCATCTGGTCGGACTTCGCGGACTGGTATCTTGAAATCGCCAAGGTCCAGCTGGCGAATCCGCAGACCGCCGGCAACACCGCCGCCATCCTCCGCTTCACGCTGGAGACAATCCTCGGACTGTTGCACCCGTTCATGCCGTTCGTCACCGAGGTGGTCTGGCGGGAAGGGCTCGGTAAGCAGGAGCCGCTGATCACCAGCCCCTGGCCGGAGCTGCACGAGGACCTCGACCAACCCGAGGACGGCGCCCGTTTCGATCGCATCCGGGAGCTCGTCGAGGCGATCCGCCGGATCCGGGCAACGCATAAGACCCCGGCCAAGTCGTTCGTACAAGCATATATCGTGACGGATGAGCCGGCCTGGGTGCTTGAGGCGAGTGACGCGATCAACAAGCTCGCACGGCTCAGCATGCTCCGTATCGGGCAACATCCGCCGAAGGACAAGGTGGCTTCAGTGGCCGTCGGCGACACGACGGTGGTCGTGCCATTGGCTGGCTTGGCCTCCGATGTGGCGACCGGGCGTTTGCAGCAGGAAATAGAGCAAGCGAAGATGGATATTGAGCGGCTCAAGGGGCGGCTCGGGAACGAGGATTATGTCGAACATGCGCCGCAACACATCGTCGCCGAAACCAAGGCCCGGCTCGCCGAAGCCGAAGCCGCGCTCGCCAAGCTTGAAGCGCAACGGGGCTGAGGTAAAGACGCCGCCCGTCGGCCGGTCGCCGCGACGGTGGCGCCGTCGGCCGGTCGCACTCGCGATCGCCCTCCTGACGATCGTGGCGTTGCTCGCGACCGTGTGGTTCGCCTCCGCCGGTTGGCGGACGGGACGGGCGCAGGCGTTCGACGTCGCGGCGCGCGCGGCGTTCGTCCGCAGCGACCTGGATACCGCCTACCAGCAGGAACGGTTCGCCTACGCGATCGCGCCGGATTCCGATCGGGCGCTTTCGCTCGGGGCATTGGCCTACCTCCGCGGCGAGTACGAGCGTTCGGGCAGGCACTTCGCCCAGGGCGCCGGCGATTTGGCGCGGCTCGGCGAAACGGCCGCCGCCGCCAAATCCGGGAACGGGTACGATGCGGCTCGGGACCGGGCCGGGATTCCCTCCGACCACGCGCTGCGGATCGGGTTAGCCTATGCCGCCCTCCATGCGGCCGACTTCGGGACGGTCGGCCGGTTGCTCGAGGACGAACCGGCGGGAGACATCACGACCGATTACCCGAGCGCCGTGGCACGGTCGGTCGAAGACCCGCGACGGAGCGTACGGATGATCCGGACGTCCGAGGAGGTGCCGGTCACGGTCTCCCACCCGGACCCGGCCGTCGCCGGTTTCCTGACCCGACTTACCGCGATACCGGACGATGCCGTGCCGGAAGCGCTCGACGTATTCGACCGGATGGCCGGGGTATCCGGCGAGACCAGCCGTCGTGTCCTGCAAGGGAGTTTGCTCTACGATCTCGGAAACCCCCGTGCCGCACTCCGGATCGCCCGGACGGCGAGCGAAGCGGAACCGGAATACCGTGATGCCTGGAACCTCCGTGCGGCGGCGGCGGCGGCGCTCGGCGAACGTCGCGAGGCCGCGCAGGCCGTCGACATCTCCACCGAGCTTGACCCGAGCTGGGGCTACTCCTGGTACCTCAAGTCCGAGCTGGCGAAAGCGGCCGGCGACACGGACGGAGCTGCCGAATTCCGCCACCGTGCGGAACTGCTCGGTTACACCAAATAATCCTTGATTGAGCGGAATTCAGGCGCTATACTATCCGGCTAGCACCTTATCAGCCGGCTGCCGATCCCGAGCGCGTATCGCATCGCGATGAACGCTCGGGTATCCGCAGTCGATCGAGAGATACACATGGACCCCAGGATTCTGTTGTACGTAGCAGCAGTGGCCTGGCTGTGCTTCGGATGGCTGCTGTGCTTCAAGACCTACCCGGATGTACGCAAGGGACCGGGGGGTCGTAAATCTCACGACGTTCTGCTCTGGTCGCTCCTGGTCCTGTTTTGGGCCTGTATCGGAGCCTCACTCGTGGTGCTGTCCCTGCTGGCCTATCAACCGAAGTAACAAAGGAGGTGCGGCCATGGGTTGGCTGCCAAATCTCATTACGCTGGTACGTATTCCCGTCATCATCGTGCTCGTCCTGCCGGCGTTCTCGCTGGGCTGGGACAGTCCGAAGCTGGCCTTCTGGGCGTACGGCATCGGGATCCTGAGCCACGGTCTCGACGGCGCGTTGGCCGAGCGGCTGAAGTCCAAGACGAAACCTCATGGCTTCTGGCACAAGCTGGACACCGAGGTGCTGAGTCTGGGTCTTCAGCTGGCAGCAGCCGCCTGGCTCGTCCACGCCGGTGTGCTGCCGTGGTGGATCGTACCGATCTACCTCGTCGCGGCGCTCGCGCTGCAGTTCGCCTACATCGAGCCGCGGAAGAACGCGGGGCGTCCGTTCAAGCCGGTCGTGCTCTGGGGATCCGGATTGGTCTGGATGATTCTCGGAGTGTTGCTTACTTACCAGGCATATCAGAAAACCTGGTACGCCGTCGTGACCGCTGCCGTTCTCTTCATCTACATGTTGATCTACGCGAACGGACTCCATCCCCAAGTGTGGAACCGCTGGTTCGACGAGGCTGACGGAAAGATCTGACCATTCCCGGATCGCATCTGCGCGCGTAACCACCCCGCCACGGCACCGATGACCTGGCGGGAACGCCCCCAACGAATCACACCAGATTCTGCGGGGGCTTTTACTTTAGCGTGGAAACCGGGCGACGCATCCGGACGGTGGGGAGTGCCTTGCCGTTGCCAATCGGCCGAGCTCTTCCGGCGCCTTCCTCTATAAATCCGAATCTCTTGTAGAAACTGATTGCGCGTTCATTGTATGAAGCAACGAGCAAAGTTATGTCGCGACTCCGATCAAGCTTAGCTATGGCTTCCTGCATCAGCTTTGCTCCCGCCCCTTTGCCGTAGTAGTCCGGATGGACGTACATCCCCATCACTTCATTTCGATTGACATTGACGTTGCCAAAGCCGATTATCTTTCCTGCTAACGCGACGCAAAAACGTACTCCCGGGGGTTCTTCGTCTTCATCCTTCTTGACCTCTGCCAGACGTTCCGGGCTAGTGAAGCCTTTGGAAAATTCGTAGATATCGGCTCTTGTAATACCGGCTTCTTCGTTCGGGTAAGCTTCCCGCCACGCCGCCTGCAGCAACCCTGCTCGCGCTAAGCGGTTCTCATCTGTCGCAGGAACAACCTCATACCGCGGTTTCATTTCCGCTTTTTCTGCTTCGGGTGCTTCCATATCATCCTTACCTAAACCCAAACAATGTGTCATAGAGCAGGTCGCTGCCCGGTGCGTAGGTATTGAAAACCGCCTGGAAGGTCGGGCCGCTCACACGTTTCACGCCGCGTGATCCCCGGATCTCCATCGAGGTGACCCGGCCCGAGACGCCACGTCCGGTAATCCGGATCGTATCGAGTCGGCCGATGGTCGTGCGGCCTCTCGGATCGCTGTTGAGTATCGTCTGCATCTGCTCCCGGGAGTAGCTGCCGGTTTCCCAATACCAGTAACGGGAATCCGTCTCCCACGGACTCGGCACGCCGCGGAGCCACGGCCGCGGTTGTCCGCCCCAGACGTTCTCGTTGTTCTCGGTCCAGCCGCCGGAGGTGGAATGGTAGTACGTTTCCACGACCCGGCCGCGGTAGGTCACCATCTGATCACGAGTGTCCCGTACGGCGTCTCGAGCCTGTTGGTTCGAGCTGGCGGCACACGCCTGGGTATCCGGCTGGCAAGATTGGTACGAATGCGTGTAGGCATAGCTTCGTGCCGCGATCGCCTGAGCCTTCATCGCTTCCGCCGGCCCGGAACCCATTTCCGCGGTGACGACCCGGGCCAGGTAGTCCTCGGATATTCCGGAGGACCGTTTCTGAACGGTCGTCCCCTGGTAGTAATGGCTGAGGATCCCTCGATAGTCCTTGCCTCGAGCCGCCGCACCGCGGGCACCGAACTGACTCATGCCCAGCCCGTGCCCCCAGCCGCCCCCCGCAAAGGCGAACCGGCCGCCAATCGGTTCGTTGCGTTTTAGAAAGTCACGGTCGTTCTGCCCCGAGAATCCCGTCAGCGATGCCAGGTACGCTTCGCGCGCGGAGGCTTCGGCCAGGTTGTCCTCATTCGCATCGAGCTGCAATCGGAGCAGCGCGACCCGGTCCGTGAGCTCCTTGATGTCTGCCTCTAATCCATTCTGCTTGGTCACCAAGTCGCGGCGCTCGGAATCCAGGCCGGCGATCTGCTCATCGAGCGCGCTCACTAAATCCTCTTTGCGATCGGTCATGAAAATCGCGTACTGTCCCCGTCGCAGGAACTCGCTAAGCGATCCCGAGCTGACCAGGGCGTAGAACAGGTTGTCGTTTCCCGACGCGGAGACATACGCTTCGCGCATGGCCCGGCCGCGCTGATACTTCAGCGTAACCATGTCTGCGTTGATCCGTTCGAGTTTCGAAAGACTTTCACGCACTACCCGGCGCTGCTTCGCAACCTGGTCCTGCAGTAACTCGAGATCGCCTTCCGAAACGGCTTGCCTATCTCCCAGCTGTTTCTGCTGGGACGAGAAGAAAGCTTTCTCGTTCTGCGCCCGCTCCAGTTCCTCGCTCGCGTCATCCTGTGCCTGGACCGGTCCGGTGACAACGCACAGCGCCATCACCAGACACAACAGTCCGGATCCCAGGCTCCTGCGTCGATTTGATGTTCTGCGATTCACGGCGCGGCGGTTCAGATATCGCGTGCGACCCGCCAGACCTCGTTGGTGGTGGTAATACCTGTCAGGGCCTTGAGCAGACCGTCTTGCTCCATCGTCATCATACCCGTCCGGCGTGCCGCCTGCCGGAGCTGGCTCATCGGCGCCCGATCCATCGCCAGCCGCTCGAGTTCGTCATTGATGATCAGCACCTCGAAGATACCGATACGTCCGGAGAATCCGGTGCCGTTGCACCGGGAACACCCGGCGCCGCGCATGAACAACCATTCCTTTTCCGGCGGCACGCTTTCCTTGGCGTGCGGCGGCAGGCCCTTGAGGACTTCCCGGATCGTTTCGACGGTGGCAGCGTCGGGCTTCGTTTCCGCCGCGCAACGCGGACAGATCTTCCGCACCAACCGCTGGGCGATGATCGCGTTGATCGCGTTGGCGAGCAGGAACGGCCGCACGCCCAGATCGGTCAGCCGCGGGATCGCCGTCGGGGCGTCATTGGTGTGCAGGGTCGAGAGCACGATGTGACCGGTCAGCGATGCCTGCACCGCCTGGTCGGCGGTCTTGGCGTCGCGGATCTCACCGATCATCAGCACGTCCGGGTCGACCCGGAGCACCGACCGGAATCCTTCGGCGAAGTCGTAGCCGTGGTCCGGATCAACTTGGGATTGCATCACCCCGGGCAGTCGATATTCCACCGGATCTTCCAGGGTTACAAGCTTCTTCTCGGGATCGTTCAACCGTGAAAGCAGGGAGTAGAGCGTGGTGGTCTTACCGGAACCGGTCGGGCCGCACTCCAGCACCATGCCCTGGGGGCGGGAGATCGCTTCCAGGACCTTCTTCCGCGCGTCCCCGGTCAGTCCGAGCGAGTCCAACGTGATTGCCACCGAGTCGCGGGACAAAAGCCGCATCGTGATCGCCTCCCCGTACTGTGAAGGGATCGTCGCCACGCGCACGTCGATTTCTTTTGACGTGTCCTTCTGTTTGTCGGTGACCGTGAACCGACCGTCCTGCGGCAGGCGGTTCACGTCGAGCTTCAGTTTGGCTAGGAACTTCAAGCGCGAGAGCAGATTCTGGAGGATATCGGCCTTGAAGTCCGCGACGGTGTGCAGGACGCCGTCGATCCGGTAGCGGATCCGCACACCGTCTTCGATCGGTTCGATGTGCACGTCGGACGCCCCGATCTTCACTGCGCCGGTCAGCAGCGTATCCACCACCTTGGTGGTCGGCACATCCATGATCCGGGACTTGAGGTCGAGAAACGATTTGATATCGGTCTCGAACGAGCCTTTCTCTTTTTCGTCCACGGAGACGTCGGAGGTGGCCACCCGGGCCTGCGGCAATTCGTCGTAGAGCTTGAGCGCGTACCGGTAGGAATCCTCGCCGATCGCTGAGACGAGATAGTCATGGTCCGTGGTGCGTCTGAGGGAATCCAACACCTGATGCGTCTGTTTGCTGCCGGGCCAGCGGACACCCACCCGCACCTTGCTGCCCGCTTTGATGTAGGCGATGATGCCGTATTTCTTGGCGATCTCCTGCGGAATCAACCCGAGCACCTCGGGACTGACCGGGTATCCGATCAACCGCACGAACGGGAGGCCTGCTTTCTTAGCTGCCGCCCGTTGTTCTTTCTCGATCTTCTCCGCCTTGAACTCGTCGACCACGCGGCCCACGTCGCCGCGGGCGAACAGGTCGAGGTCTTCGTCCTCCTTCTTCCGCTGCACCGGAGCCGATCCGGAGGCCTGCTCGACCCTCTTGCTGTTCTGGGTCGAGGGGGTCACGGGAGCCAGTTTCTTGCGCTGGTCCTCTCCCTGTTTCTTCAGGTCGGCACCGAGGTCGTCGACGCCGCTTGCGGCCGGAGCCGTCGCCGAAGCGCCGCCGGTCAAGTCCTTGCGGATGAAATCCTCAAGCTTGGACTGCTCCCGGGGTGTGAGATCACGTGACATAGGAAATTACGCAACCATAGCACTTTTTGGTGCTTTTGTCAACGGCTGCAGCACCCGTGGCGGCAAGCGGGGCGACGTGTTCAGATTTCCACTGAGTCGTTGAGGCGGCCGGGACCGAGCGGGTCATAGCCTTTGTCGACTTCATCGCCATCCCGGTGCCCGTCGCCGTCGGAGTCGGGACGTTCGGGGTCAGTACCGTAGGCACTCTCCTCGGCATCGCTAAGGCCGTCCTGGTCGGTATCGGACCCACCGCCGGGCTCGAATTCCCCCAGCGCCTCGGAAATCGGCTTCGCCCCTTCCGGAGCGGTGATCGCCGGCACTTCATCATTAAAATTCTTCAGCGTGAGTTCCACGGCGACCGTGCCATCCCCTTCGTCGCTTTCAATCGAAAGGCCGCCGGTGATCTTCCGCGGAAGGTAATCCCGCTTGCCGATCCAGATATTCCCCGTTTTGAATTCGACATCCTTCACGGCTTCGTCGAGTTCCTTGCGGGCATCGTCGTCCATCTCCTTGTCTTCGGAAATCCGGTACAGTTCGGCGGCCAGGCGTCTGAGCTCCTCCTTGTCCAGCTTGTACTCGATCCGGTGGGTCGCCGTTCCGCCGATATCCTCGCTTCCCGCCTTCTTCAGGACCAGGGCTTCGGAATCCCGGAGCGCATCCCCCATCCGGTCTTTCTTCTCGGTGGTCAGCCGGTCACCTTTCTCTTCTTCCAGGTCGATTCCGGTCTCCTTGGTCAGGGTTTCCGGGTCGATCTTGAACCACTGGCCCCTGAGGCCTTCCGGGGAGAACAGGTCCAATGCCGGAGCCTTGTCCAGCTTGATGTAGCCCGTGTCACCGAGGGCGCGGGTTTCGACCGAAGCAGAGAAGTCCAGTCCTTCCATCCCCAGCGCCAGGGAAAGCAACGCTTGGAATTTGGAAGCGTCTTCGTCACGGGTATCAACGATCCCCTCGGATCGCACGCTGAACGTGCCCTCCCCGGCGGGAGCCCCGGGCGGGGGACTGGTGCTTATCATCGGCGACGGTTCAGCAGGCTCCTCACGGAACGTCCCTTTGATCTCTCCGGCATATTCGAACGCCTCGACCGTCTTGAGCCGGTCGAACATGACACCCACGATCCGTTCAGGGGTCTGGTACAGGTACGTATAAGCCGCCGCCGCACCGGCCACCAACACGACCGCTACCGTGGCGATGACCGCCACCGGCTTGCTCACGCGAAAACGGCGCTTCGGGGGCGGGGGCGGAGCTTGAGCAACGTCCGCCTGTGCCGTCACGGCAGCATCATATGCTTTCTCCTGGGCAGCCTCCGCGGCACGGTCCATGTCTGTTTCTTCAATCATGGTTTATTTAAAATTGCCTTATCTTAGCAACTTTTTAACAAGCAGTCAAGTGCCGAGGTGTCACGGGCCCATCCATCACTCGTATTCGATCGTCCCCGGCGGCTTCTGGGTAACATCGTATAGCACCCGGTTCACCCCCGCGACCTCGTTGACGATCCGTGACGAGACCCGCTCCAGCACTTCCGGCGGAAACTTGTACCAATCGGCCGTCATCCCGTCCACCGACGTGACGGCGCGGAGGCTGATGATGTCCTCGTACGTCCGGGCGTCGCCCATCACGCCGACGCTCTTGACCGGCAGCAGCGCGGCGAATGCCTGCCAGATCCGGTCGTACTCGCCGCTGGTCCGGAGTTCCTGGAGGTACACCGCATCGGCAGCCTGGAGCGTACGGACCCGCTCTGGCGTGACCGTGCCGAGGATCCGGATCGCCAGCCCCGGCCCGGGAAACGGATGCCGGGCGATGAGATGCGGCGGGAGGCCGAGCTGCGTGCCGAGCTCGCGCACCTCGTCCTTGTAGAGTTCCGCCAGCGGCTCGACGATCTCCAGCTTGAGTTTTTCCGGCAGGGTCAGGTTGTGGTGGCTCTTGATCTTCGCCGCGTGCTGGGACGGTTGCGCCGACTCGATCCGGTCCGGGTAAATCGTCCCCTGTGCCAGGAAGCGGACGGGCGCGACCTTCCCGATCCGGTCCGCTTCCGTCTCGAACAGCTCGATGAACGTGTGCCCGATGATCTCCCGTTTCTTTTCGGGATCCGTGACGCCGGCAAGCTTGTCGAAAAACGTGGCGGCCGCATCGATCCGGCGGAAATCACGGAAGCCCCGCTCCGCGAACGCGGCACTGACCTCTTCCGCCTCGTCCTGCCGGAGCAGGCCGGTATCCACGAAGACGGCGTGCAGCCGGTCCGGCACCAGTTCGTTCAGCAGCGTGGCCGCGACCATCGAGTCCACGCCGCCGGACACGCCGACGATCACGTCACCTTCCGTCCCGAGCCGCTGCCTCAACCGGGTACCGATAGCGTCCCGGACACGCCCGACCGTCCATCCGGCCGGGTCCTTGCAGATCGTCAACGCGAAGTTCCGCAGGATGTCGGTACCGTGCTCGGTGTGTGCCACTTCGGGATGGAACTGCAGCC
Organism: uncultured Candidatus Saccharibacteria bacterium; assembly: GCA_964525455.1. Classification (GTDB taxonomy): domain Bacteria; phylum Patescibacteriota; class SICC01; order SICC01; family SICC01; genus JALYJZ01. The sequence continues at coordinate 43,616 of CAZGHP010000007.1, forward strand.
CGTAGAGCCGGCGTGCCGGGTCGGCAATCGCCGCGAACTCACAGCTCGCGGTCCGGCCAAGCGCCGTGAACCCGTCCGGCAATGCCGTGACCTGGTCGCCGTGCGAGAACCACACCGTATGTTCGGACGGCAGTCCGGCGAGTAACGGAGCAGCGTCCGGACCGTTCGTGACGGTCTCCTTGCCGTACTGGCCGGAGCTGCCCGCGCCGACCTTCCCGCCCAAGAGTTTCACCATCAGCTGCTCGCCGTAACAGATGCCGAGCAGCGGGATGCCGAGTTCGAATACGTCCGGATCCACGGACGGCGCACCGGGGTCGGATACGGACGACGGGCTCCCGGAGAGGACGACGCCGGACGGCCGCCGCCGGGAAAGGTCCGCGGCCGATGTCTCCGGCGCGAATACTTCGGCATGGACGTTGAGCGCCCGGAGGCGCCGGGCGATCAGATGGGTGAATTGCGACCCGTAGTTATAGACGGCGATCATGCTGTCTTAACCGTAGCAGAGCACGGGCGGGCAGGCAGGTCCGGGATCAGTCGGCGCTAGACGTGGATCGGATGTTGCCGTCGCCGGGCTTCCTGCAGCACGTCCTCGCCCACCCCGAGCCTGCGCTGGGCCTGCTGGAGGCCGTCCATGCCGTACTGGCCATGCAAAGGCACGCGATCGAGGACCGTGGCCAACTGACTGGGGCTCAGCGGCTGTTCGTGCGCTACCAAGGCCGCGATGGACCGGTCCGGATGTTCCACGGCCGCATCCAACGTCCTATCCGCCAGATGGTAACCTCCCGCCTGCGCGCGGGTCAGTTCGGTGACGATTTCCCGACCCGAAGAAACCTGAGCGGCCACAGCTTCATGCCCGGCGGCCCATTCCCGTTCGGCAGCTTCCATTCCTAATTCGTGGTGCGCTTTGTGCATAGAAGACTGTGCAAGTTACTAGCGCCGAATGTTACCACGGATACCTTTATAACTCAATGGAGCCTTTTACGTCGTGAGGATTTAAACCGGACGCTTACTGCCGGCCGTAATCATCCTCGTAACGGACGATGTCGTCCTCACCCAGGTACTCGCCTGACTGCACTTCGACAAAGATCATCTTCTCACCACCTGGATTCGCGATCCGATGCCTGGCTCCCTGCGGGATGTCGATGTGCTCACCCGTCGCTACGGTGATTTCTTCCTTATCCCGTGTCACGAGTGCGACACCCTGTACGACCACCCAGTGTTCGCTCCGTCGCTCGTGTGATTGCAGGCTCAGACGCTGGCCGGGCTTCACTTCGATCCGTTTGACCTTGAAGCCTTCGCCCGCGTCGAGGACCTCGTACATGCCCCACGGCCGGTGGTCGATTTCCCTTTCCATGTCCTTTTCACTCTACCGCTTCCGAGAGCGAATGGAATCAGCAGGGGTCGGCTTCCGGATGTCTTGACCATTTCGCTTAAATCTGTTACTATTAAGCAATTTTTTGAACATACATGAGCGACCGCGAACGACCGGCACCGGACGAGATTCCCGAACACCTGAAGCAACGTCGGGAGGATTTCGCTGCTTCTTCGCCGGAAATGCAGGAAGAAATCCAGGATCGGGACGAGAACGAGGCCTGGGACCTGTACGAGCAAGCCCATGACCTTTCCCGCGAAGAAGCGTTGGCCGAGGCGCGCACCCGCCTGCACCGGCTCGGTGAACAAGGCATCGAGGTCACGCCCCAGATCGAGGCGCGAGAGCTCAAGCATGTGGAAGATACGCTGCACGTCAGACGGCCGGTCCGCGGAGCGGGGGGACGTTTCGCCGGGAGCGAAAGCTTCGATGTCGCCACCGCCTCCGGTCTTGACGCCGGGGTGGATCAGCAAGAAAAGGCCGATTCATACGAGCAGTCGTCCGACCGCACCAAGGGACGGATCGACCGCGCGGACAAGCGTGAAGAGTTCGATATCGAGCAACTGGCCGTGGAGTTGCGCCGGAAGGAGGCGCTGACCACCGTGGAAAACCGCATCGCCCGGACCACGGAGCAAGGAGCCCGGTGGTGGCCGTGGGAAAAGCTCATGGAGCGCCGGAAGGCGACCAACGCGTTGAAAGGCGAGACGGTCTCGCAAGACTGGCTGGCGTATGCCCAGAAGTACCGTAGGCAGCAGTTGGAAACGTACCGGGAGCAAGGGGAACCGGTATCCGAAACCCGCAGGGCGGTCGACGCATCCTGGAAGCGCATCAAGAAGACGTGGGACCAGCGCATCTTCCCTGACCAAGTCGTCCGCATGCCGGTCCGTATCGCGACTGAGCTGGTCCGTCTGGCATGGCAGGGAGCCAAGCGAAGCCGCAAGGAATATCGCGTGCGGGAAAGTCTTTCCGGAAAATGACGGGCTGACGCCGGGACCGGGTAGTCCCCGGATTATGCGGAGCAGGTGGGTCAGGAACCCACCGCGAGGTTTATTGTAAGGCTTCCATGGGCTTTCTTGAGGGTCAATTTCCGGCCTTTGACTGTCTTTTGATTAGCGCTTTGGCCGCTCACTCCTCCTCGGTTGCAGGTTAGTAGTCTGCTATTAACCGCCAAGGAGATTCTAATTCTCCGACGTACACATCGGGACCTCCAAATTGATCAGGCGTGATGTCGATAATTATTGAATCGATTCGAACAAATGTGTGAGCGTGGGAATGATAGGCTCCTTTGACAAGCTCTCCATTTCCAAGGCGGTGCCTTAGGTAGAGAGAGGCGAGTCCGCAATTAAGGTCGGGGAATAATTGTGCTGCATTTTCAACGAATGCACGAACATCTTCTACTTCGGGATTGTAGACAGCATATAGTTCTTCCAATAAACCCTTTGGTACTAAACCAGTCTCTAAGTCCGACCTTATCTGACGTGCCTCTTGCTCGAGTGCTGTTCTATCGATACTCATGTAGTCGATGGGTCGCCAGAGAAGTTTTTATCCTGCGGAGAGGGAGGGATTCGAACCCCCGAGACCCTTGCGGGCCTGCCGGTTTTCAAGACCGGTGCCTTCAACCACTCGGCCACCTCTCCGTCCGATGTCGGTAACGTTCGTAACGTCTCCGTCCAGCTTAGCAGCTCACCTCGCCGCGACTTGACTAACGCACGATTTTGTGCTTTAATTAGGCAATTATCAACTTTCCAAACCGTCAAAAAGACATGGCAAAACAGGACACATCGAAATCCGCCGCCCCGGCGAACGAAGCCAAGGCGCCGACCACCACCCAGGCTGACGCCGAACGGCCGATCCTTGCCTGGCAGGCCAAGGAATTCGAGGAATTCAACCGGAACCGCCGCTGGTACGTGATCGCCCTCGTCGCCGGCGTGCTGCTCGCGGTGGGTGCGCTGGTGCTCCAGCAGTGGCTGGTGGCAGCGGTGTTCGCACTGGCGACCTACGTGGTGGTCCGTCACGCCGACGACAAGCCGCGCGTACTTTCGATCGCCATCTCCAAGCTCGGCGTGGAAGTCGGCGGCACCTTCCATCCGTACAGCGAGCTCAAGACATACTGGATCATCTACAACCCCCCGGTGAAGACGTTGACGCTCCAAGGTACCAACCGGTTCAAGCCCCTGATCAAGGTACACCTGGAAGACGTGGACCCGCTGGCGATACAGAACGTGCTCAAGGACCATCTGCCCGAACAGCCCAAGCAGACCGAGGACTTCATCGACAAGTTCAGCCGCTGGATCCGATTATAAACGGCGGAGAAACCGCACTACATGCACGCATGCAAGGTACAATAGGGTGCGCGTGCGCCTGTAGCTCAGTGGA
>CAZGHP010000008.1:0-33015 GCA_964525455.1 uncultured Candidatus Saccharibacteria bacterium
GGGGATTCAAGTTCTCGACCTATGCGACCTGGTGGATCCGGCAGGCGATTACCCGCGGAATGGCGGACATGGGCCGCACGATCCGGCTTCCGGTGCATATCGGTGAGAAGGTGAATAAGATGATCGGCGCGGAACGAAAACTGACGGCCGGCTTGGGGCGGGAGCCGACCGACGCGGAAATCGCCGGGGAGCTTGAGGTCGAGGAGGCCGATGTCGCCGGATGGCGCGACATCAGCCGGATCCCGGCGTCACTCGACCAGCCGGTAAGCCGTGATGATATGGAGGGGGCTACGCTCGGTGACGTGCTACCGGACCTCGAGCAAGATGTCTTCGAAGAGGCCGTGGAGCTCGAACGGGAGGCAATGCTCAATGACGCACTGGACGAGCTGGCGAGGAGTTGTCCCAGGCATGTCTCCATTATCCGTAAGCGGGCGGGGTTGGGAGAAAAAGCACCGATGACCCTCGACGAGGTGGGCAGGACCGTCGGCCTGACGCGGGAACGTATACGCCAACTGGAGGACCAAGGGCTTACGCGGCTCGAGGAAATCATGAGCAGGCGGATGGGGAAGGATATACCTTTCCGGCCTGAACCTCGGCCTGTCGCGAAGCCGAGACCGGCAGCGCCGAAATCGTCTAAGAAACGAGCGACTAAGAAACCAGCTACGCCAAAAACCCGTAAACGGCGAGCAGCCCGGAAGCCGGTGACGTCTCCCAAGCTGGCGGACGCGGAGACATTACCGGCAGTGCCAGCCGAGCCTCCGGTGGAGCTTCCTGCTTCCCGGTATATCCCTCCCGGGGACCGGGCGTTCAGGATTCCGGAGCTGGCCAGGCTCGTGGGATACTACCGAAAAGAAGATGAGCCGCTACCGGAACCGCTGGACTCGGATAGCCGGGATTGTCTCCGGGATTTCGTACAACGCTATGAGCGGAATGACTTGATCGGCGGAGCGGGACTCGGGAAGCTCGTGGAGGAAGCCAGAGGCGGTGATGATGAGTCCGTCACGATACTTGACTGGGAATACCGCGGAATAGCGGTACTGGCACTGCTGGATTCTAAGTCCGTGCCCGCGGAATCCATCGCCGCGCAATCCGGCCAGGTGCTCGAGCGCGCAATCCGCGACTTTAGCGGGGATACCGGGCAAGATTTCGCTCTCCATTTGCACGACCATGTGGAGAATTGGATCAACGGTGGCGGGCCCGAGCGTCCGGACTCCCAAACGGCTCCTGTCACGGGTGCCCGGCAAGCCGCGTGAACGTCCTCATTGTTAATAAATTACCTTGACAAAGGGATTTTTAACGCCTATAGTCCGATTGCTCATGAGGAAAGCCCTGAAAATAACGGCCGTTCTTTTTGCGTTCCTGCTCGCAGGAATCGTTGGCGTGGGGCAGGCGAGCGCGCAAGTCGGCGGACAGAAGCAGAAGCTCATCAATGAGTGTGGCGAGGTCAACGGGGTCTACTACTATGTGCCGTGCGACCAAGTGCCCCACGGCGGGGGAGCGGACAGCCAGGCTAATGGCCCGGCGATATCATCGCAATCCGTAAACTCCGGCGCGGCTCAATCCCAGCCCACTCTTCAGCAAAACGAAGCCTCTGGTCCGAAAGAGAAGCAGCCTGCATCTGCCGGCAAGTCGACACCGGAGCCGACGGCCACGCCCGGCACAGCTTTGGTCGCCGCCGCCGAATCATCCAATCCGCCGGGGGCAGTCGTCGCGGCCTGGATCCTGGCGGTACTGTTCACAGCCGCCAGCGTGTACGGTTCCTACCGTCTGATCCGGATGCAATCCCGCCGGGTCCCTAAGTCCTGAGCGCCGGTACTTCAGAAACGCTCGAAACCCCCAAGGCCGTTCGACGGCCTCCCGGTCCTAATATCCTTCGGCCCTGACCCGGAGCTTGCGGTTCTTCACGCTGACCGTCTCGGTACCCACGTCCGCCTTGTATCGCACGCTGATCGTATGCGTTTGAGATGAGACGGGTTTGTTCCCGGACAGACTCGGTGCTATATCGGTCGCGGGCCGGCGACCTGGAAGTTGAAGTTCTGATCGATGGCCGTGCCGGCGGTATTCTTACACGTGATAATGAAGTCGTTCACGGTCACCACGTGCGGGTGGCACAAGACGACACCTACCGGATCCACGGCCGTGACTACCGGACTCGGTACGTCCGCGAAGGCGGTATCGAAGGTAATGCTGTATACGCCCGTGCCGAGGTATTGCGAGAAATAGCCGAGACCGAGCAACATGTTCCCGGTCGAGCCTTCCACCGTCCCGCGGATGTTCAGCGTGTCTTCCACGCCGGAGGCAGCGTAGTACCCGAGAGCACCGACATTGATGCTCTCGTTCACGGTGAGGTTGCCGGTAATGGAACCCCAGGCGTCAACGATGAGCGCTCCCTGGGCATGAAGGTCCGAAGCGGAAGTGATGCTCCCGGATGCCGTGAAAGCATCGTCAGTCATCAAATTATTCGCGCTACTTCGGTAGAGGTTCGTATCGGCGCCGATGGTGATGCCGGTATCCACGCCATTCGAGCTGAGCTGCAGTGCCGTCTTGCCGGCAACGCCGATCGTCTGCGCCTGGCTGAAAGAGTTGGCCACATTCTCCAGGGCGACATTAGTTGAGAGCCGCCCGTCGCTCAGGGTTCCCGAGCTGACATTCGAGGCATTGAGGTTTGTCAGGGCCGCACCGTTCAGGGCAGGAAGCGCACCGCTGCCGTCGAGTTGTACCAACTGATTCGCGCCGTTGAACGTGTTTCCGGCCAGGGTGACATTGGCGGAGAGCCGCGCGTCATCGACCGTACCTGCGTTCAGGTTGTCCGCATCCTGATAGAAGCTGCCTGCCTGGCCGCCCAGCGTATCTGCGTCCACGCCGGTAAGTGCGGACCCGTCGCCCGTGAAGCCGGCGGCGGTGACCGTACCGGTCGCGACGAGATCGACGACCTCGACCTGCCCGGCGACCGTATCCACCGTGAGCAGGCTCGTCCCGGCGGCATCCTGTACGTCGAAGCCGGCGGCGGAATCGACCGTGTTCTTGAAGCGCGCGCTGCCGCCGTCGGCGAAGGTCGCGAAGGCGGTACCGCCGTCCTGGAACTCGATCGTGTTGCCACTGCCTTGGATATCCACGATGAAGTCCGAATCGACGGCCGTGTCATCCAGGTCGAACGCGATGTTCCGGCTGTTGGTCGAGGTGATCGTGTTCCCGTTGTCGTAGGCATCCTGCAAGTCCCCTGATCCACCGGCACCGCATCCAGTACAGGTGCCGCTCACGGTCAGGTTCGCCAGCGTCACCATGCCGGTGAGGGTATCGACGTTAAGGATGGTCGTCCCAGCCGCGTTCTGCACGCGGAAGGCGGTCGCGGAGTTGGCGGCGTTCCGGAACGTCTGGTTGTCGCCCGTAAAGATCTGGCCGTCGCGGTCGAGCTGGGCCCGCTCCCGGATCAGGAAGTTCGCCGAATCGGACGGCCCGCCGCCGTCCACCTGCACCTGGATCGTGTACGTGCCGGTCTGATCGATCACGGAGTCGTAGATCTGCCCACGGATCCGGCCGTCCGCGTCGGTGAGCTGCTTGTAGCTGACCGTGCTGGCGTCCGGTTTGGTCACCGTCATCGCCATGCGGACGCCGATCGCGACCGAACCGTCGTTATTCTTGAGCGGGCTCGTGTTGAAGGGGAGGGTGACGTCGAGGTCACCGCCGCCGACCGAGACCGTGAGGTCATTGATGTACGATACCCCGACCTGCCCGGAGCCAGCCGTGCGTACGGCATCGTGAGGCATCTGGGCGAGGGCGAATCCGCCGAACGCAAAGACGCCTATCGTCATCGCCAGGAGCCACCGATACGGCAAGCGGGCGGATCGTTGGTCGTGCGAGGTGGGTGTGGGGCGCATGAACATATGTTTTTGTTTCGGAAAATTGCTTAAATGTACCATTAATGAGCTATTAAGTCAAGGTCTAGGGCGAAGAAACCGTGCCTAAATCGAGCACGGAGACATGTCCTTTACCGCTCACGACGGAACCTCCTAAACAGCAACACTCCGGCGATTATCGCCATGTTCTGTATGCCCAAGGCGATGGCGATAGCAGCTACGAAGTCATCCTGGCTACCCACGACGACCTGCCCGTACCCCGCGTTACGGCCCGGATCGATCGAGACGGTGATCGTGGCCTCACCTCGACCGTCGAACCGTTCCAGGGCCCTGCCAAGGACATAGCCTGGACCATCAGTCTTCTCCGCGAACCCGCGCTTCGCGGACGAGGTCATGTAGTCGCCGATGGCGATTGCTTCGCCGCTGACCTTGGCCTTTGCCCGGCCGTCGGTAGCCACTCGGATTCCCTGGAAGCTGCCGTTGTTCAGGGCGAGCCCCGAATCGTTGACCACTATGCCGACCACGTTCTCGTCCGCCTCCCGTTCCGTGGGCTTCACCACGGCCTTGTCGGCGCCGGTGTCGAGCGACACGAGCGTGCCGGGTTCAAGATCCAGGTCGTCACTGGGGAACATCTGGCTGATGCTCGAGCTTCTCGAGAGATCGTCCTGGCTGATGTCCGCGGGATCGCTCGGCGGTACGGGTACCTGGGCCGGATCGTCAGGCTGGTCATCTTGCCAGGCCCGGATGAAGTCCACGTCCAACGTGCCGGCAGCCGCCAACGGGTTGGCATACATGACCTGCGGCGCGAGGTTGCCGGTCGGGATGTCTGTCGTCCGTGTGCCGCAGAGAGTGAAGCTGATGCCGTCGGAGACATCGGTATCGATGTAGAAGTCGATCGCGGAAGCGGTCCGCACCTCGATCTTCAGGAGCGCCCATGCGTTGGCGACGACCGTCTCGGCACCGCATGTCAACGAGCTGCCGCCGGTGTTGCCCGTACCGAACCGCCACTGGTTCGTCGAACTCGTGGTGAACGCGATGCGGTTACCGATGTTGGCGGTGGTGGAGCCATCCGTGACATCGACGAGACCGGCGGAAATGTGCTGGTTGCTGCCGGGCAGTACCGACGGGCGGATCTTCATCAACACGACCGGGAGGTTGGCCACGTTGAATTGCCGGTTCGGCGTATTGATCGTCAGCGTATCGGGAGTCAGCAGACACCCGCTGTTGGTCGAGCCCGGGTTGATGTTGACGTAGCCGTTCGTCCCGCTGTTGACGGTACTGAACGTACAGCTTGCCGTCGTGCCTCCCTCGTAGCCGTTCCAGCCTCCGCCGTCTCCCAGTCCACCTCCCTGGGTCAGGGCCGCGTCGGCAGTGATGGTCGTCCGGCTGGTATTGAATTCCTGCTGCATCGTCGAGTTCCGGTCGATGAAGGCGCCGGCATCGGCAGCCAATCCGAAGTTCGTGGATAGGTCCTTCGCGCGCAGCAGGTTATTGGTACCGTCGGAGAAGTTAAGGACGGCTCCGTCTCCGAACTGGAAGGTCTTGTCTCCGCTGGCAAAGGTGATGTTCCCGACGTTGACGAGGTTGCCGCTGGCATCGATCCGCTGGGTGCCGGCACCGGCTCCACTGTTGATGCCGGTGGTGCCGTTCAGCGTAGTCCCGGTGATGGTGCTACTGCCGGTGATGGCGCCGGATACCGTCAGGGCGTCGTCCGTCGTCAGGGTGTTCGCCGCGGAGCGGTAGAGGTTGGTGTCTGCAGCGACGGCGCCGTCACCGAAGAGCAGCTTGCCGCCGGCCTGCGCTTGGAACCGCGGCGCGTTATCGGCGCTAATACGGGCATCGAACGCAATGTCCGTATCGACCGCGCGTTCGGCCAGGATCCGGTCGTCCGTCTGAAGGATGTTCGCCGAACGCCGGTACAGGTTCGTATCCCCTCCGATCGTGATGCCCGTGTTCGTGCCCGTGTTCGACAGTTGCAGGGTGGTCTTGCCGCCGTTCGCACTGATCGTCTGGGGCTGCGTGAAGTCGTTGGCCGCGTTCAGCAGCGCCACATTGGCACTAAGCCGGCCGTCGTCCAACGTTCCGGCGTTGATGTTATCCGCGTCCTGGTAGAAGCTGCCGGCCTGACCGTTCAGCGTATCCGCGTCGACGTTCGTGAGGGCCGCACCGTTCAGGGCAGGAAGCGCACCGCTGCCATCGAGCTGGACCAGCTGATTCGCGCCGTTGAACGTGTTGCCTTGGAGGGTGACGTTCCCGCTCAGTCGGGCGTCGTCCAGGGTGCCGGTCGCGTTAGCGAGGTCAAGGTAGTACGATCCCGCCTGGCCGCCCAGGGTGTCGGCGTCCACGCCGGTGAGTGCGGAACCGTCGCCCGTGAAGCCGGCGGCGGTGACCGTACCGGTCGCGACGAGATCGACGACCTCGACCTGCCCGGCGACCGTATCCACCGTGAGCAGGCTCGTCCCGGCGGCATCCTGTACGTCGAAGCCGGCGGCGGAATCGACGGCATTCCGGAACGTCTGGTTGTCGCCCGTGAAGACCTGGCCGTCGCGGTCGAGCTGGGCCCGCTCCCGGATCAGGAAGTTCGCCGAATCGGACGGCCCGCCGCCGTCCACCTGCACCTGGATCGTGTACGTGCCGGTCTGATCGATCACCGAATTGTAGATCTGCCCACGGATCCGCCCGTCCGCATCGGTGAGCTGCTTGTAGCTGACCGTGCTGGCGTCCGGTTTAGTCACCGTCATCGCCATGCGGACGCCGATCGCCACCGAACCGTCGTTATTCTTGAGCGGGCTCGTGTTAAAGGAAAGGGTGGCGTTAAGGTCGCCGCCGCCGATCGAGACCGCGAGGTCGTTGATGTACGATACCCCGACCTGCCCGGAGCCGGCCGTGCGATTATCCGGATTAGCCGGCGGTTGCACGGATACGAACCCGGCGATCGCCACCAGGCCCATCGCCAGGACGAGCAGCCAGCGATGTGGCAGCCCGCCAGCGGCCTGCGGGCTCCTCTGGATGCGTGAGGTGCGTTTCAGCATGGATGTAGGTTCCCGGAAAATTGGCTAAACATAGCACAATTGGAGATAAATGTCAAGAGCGGAGCGGAGGGTCGGCTGGACAGGTCCGGCGGTGCCGATTTAGACTGAGCCTACAATTCGCTATCAAGAGTAGTGGTAAGGGAACTAGCCCGACGACCCACTCGGCAACCGGCCCGGCGCAGGGCAGCGGTGCCACAGCTAGCCCGTGAGGGACGATACGTAACGATCAATCATCTCCGCTCACGACGAGCGGATTTTTCGTAACCCTAACCGTAAGGAGGCCGATGCCGAGCAAGACCATCCCCACGTCCGGAGCCAAGACCAAGACCGAGAGTGCCGTATCCACCACCACGCTCCGGACCGCGGAGCACGTCTTTCCGGGCCATCCCGACAAGGTCTGCGATCGGATCTCGGATGCGATCCTCGACGCCTGCCTTACTTACGACCGTGGTAGCCGGGCCGCGGTGGAAGTGGCCGGCAGCCACGGCGCGCTGTTCATCGGCGGCGAAGTGACGACTACGGCCGACTACGACGCCGAAGCGATCGCGCGGCGGGTCTACGCGGATACCGGCTACACCGAGGAGCTCGAGATCTCACAGAAGCTGGTGAAGCAGTCGCCGGAGATCGCCACCGGCGTGGACACCGGCGGGGCGGGCGACCAGGGGATCATGGTCGGCTACGCGACGGCCGAGACCGAGGAGCTGATGCCGCGCGAGCTGGTGCTGGCCCGACGGCTGGCGGAGGCGCTGCAAAAAGCCGGCTACGGTCCGGACGGCAAGACCCAAGTCACGCTCAAGGGCGGCGACATCGTGAGCGTGACGGCTTCGGTGCAGCACCGGCCGGCGGAATCGCTCGAAGACGTACGCACGAAAGTGAAGACGGTCGTGGCCGCGACGCTCGGGAAAGTACCCGAGGTCCATGCCAACCCGGCGGGGGCATTCACGATCGGCGGTTTCGAGGCGGACGCGGGCCTGACGGGACGGAAGATCATCGTGGACCAGTACGGCCCGCAGATTCCGGCCGGCGGCGGCGCGTTCTCCGGCAAGGACGCTACCAAGGTGGACCGCTCCGCGGCCTACATGGCCCGGAAGGTCGCCTGCGACTTCGTACGGGCGGGTGCCGACGAGGCGCTGGTGAAGATCGCCTACGCGATCGGCGTGGCGGAGCCGGTGATGGTCTCCGCGCTGGTGGACGGCGCGGAGCGGCGGGTCGGCGGCTACGACCTGCGTCCGCAGGCGATCATCGAGCAGCTCGGCCTGACCAAGCCGGTCTTCGAACGGACGGCGCGTGCCGGCCACTTCGGCCACGGCTTCGCCTGGGATTGACGGTAGCGGGCCGGACTCTTACCTCGGTGGGGCTTTTTCCTTTACACTGGGGCGTTATGGCCGAACCGAAACTATCCCGTATCGAAGCGGAGCCGACCCCGTTTTTCTCGGAGGGCGAGCTCGTACTGGAACGCCACGAGATGGCTGCCGGCTTCATCCGGCGCGCACAACGCCAGCTCAAGCGCGGCAATCCCGCCAAGGCGCACATCCTCTCGATCATGGCGGCCGAGGCGGATCCCTATCCGTTCACCGAAATGGCGGAGCTTACCCGTGCCGTCAGCGTTTCGCGCAGACGGCAGGAGATGCGCCGGCCGATCCCGAGCCAGATCGTGCAGGTGCAGGAAGCCGTCCACGCGCACTTTCCTGATCCGGGCGACCACCTTGATGCCATCGGCGAAGCGCAGGCGACATACACGGAGGAGCAGGTGGAGCTGCCGCTGGCAACGGGAATGCTCGGCGCGTTCCTGGCGGATCATCCCGACTCGACGCACCGGCAGGCGTTGGAACTGCGCCGCCAGGCGTTCTCGACGTCGGTCGAGTTCCTGGCCGCACATCGCCACGCCGAGTTGGAAAAGGACCCGTCCGTCGCCCAGGTGGCACGGGTGGAACTGATCGAGCGGCTCACCCGGAAGACCGCCGTCGTGGGTATCAACGGGGTGCGGAGTATCCTTCGGCATCATTCCGGCTCGGCTTCGCGCCTGCTGCGCGGAGAGCGGGCGATGCTGCAGACCTGCCTGGGCGCGCTGGAATACGGCGGGTGGGCCGCTTTCGATTTCCACGCGCTGCGGGACCGGATCCGGGCAGGGGAGAACCTCACCTCGCCGGACGCCCCGGCCGCGACGCCCGAGGAGACGCTCGATGACGAGACGGTCGAGTGGTTCCGGAGCGCGGAGAGGCTCCTCAACCAGGCGAACCACGCGACGGTGATCCAAGAAGACAAGGACCTGTGGAAAGCGTTGTCATTCGGGTCGGGACTGCTCCGCCAGGGTGCGCGCATCCGCCGCGGCAGCGGCCCGCTGGAACGGGCGGCCCGGTCCATGACGGAAGCCCACGCCGCCTTGCTCGAGGAGCAGGATACGCCGCACCCGGAGGATCTCCCGGCCGACCAGCAGGAGATCATCCGGCAGATGGCCGAAGCCGCGGCGGAGCGCCGCCGGGAACGGCACCTGGCGCCGGTGTCTGCGGACGGCTGATACGCCATGGTTATGCGAAAAGCACTTGCGCCTGCCGCACTGACGATGTGTGGCAGCCTGCCCATGTCTTGAAAAAACAAGAAAACAGTGGTATAAATGGGTAATTTCCAGATTCCCATGCATACCACGCCCGATCAGCAAGGTCCCGAACATCCGCCCAGCGTCGATGCGGCGGAGTTCGCGAAGCTGGAGCAGCAGCTCGCAACCAGCTTCCAGGAGCACTTTCCGGAAGGACACCTTTCGGTCGGTGACTTCGAGTCGCTGCCGGACTCCGTAAGGGATTGGATGCTCGACCGGTCGCCGGGAATGCCGGAACGGCAGCGGCAGGACACGCTTGGTGAGGTACCGGCTCTCACGGTCACCCACGAGAACGGGGACAAGACCTACGCCGTGGTAGATGCGACCGCGGATCGGGAGGCCGAGGCCCTGCCGCGCTACATTTGGCTGGTCGACCATAACGCGGACGGCGAAATGCTCGGCTGGTCGGCGGTCAATCACAACGCCCGGGAAGCGGAGGCGGGCGATGACGAGCTCAATACGGACCGGCCGTACGTGGACTACACGGTGACGACGCAGGGACACCACCGGCGAGGGCTGGCGGCCCGGCGCGTCGAGGTCATGCACGCGATGTCGCGGCTGTTGTTCGACAAGCCGCTGTACTCGTCGCGGATCCTCCACGCGAACTCGAAGCGGCTCTGGGAGAAGCTCGTGGGGCAGGGCAAGGCCGACGCCTATGAAGAAGACGGCGTGACGCGGTTCGTGCATCGCTGAGCGTGCTCCGCCAGCGTACTGCTACAATCACGGCATGACGAAGGAAAAGGGCGGGATGCAGACCATCGTCCTCGGCGGCGGGTGCTTCTGGTGCCTGGATGCGGCGTACCGGATCCTGAAGGGCGTCCAGGAGGTCACGTCCGGCTATGCCGGCGGGCAGACGCCCAAAGCAGGACAGTCGCCCACATACGAGCAGGTCACGACGGGCGAGACCGGCCACGCCGAAGTGGTGCAGGTCGCGTTCGACCCGGCGGCGCTGCCGCTCCCGGACCTGCTCGACTTCTTCTTCGCGCTGCACGACCCGACCACGAAGGACCGGCAGGGCAGTGACGTGGGTCCGCAGTACCGCTCGATCATCCTCTACGGCTCGCCGGAGCAGGAGCGGGAGGCGCGGGCGGCGGCGGAGCGGGCCCAGGCGCACTGGGATGACCCGATCGTGACGGAGGTGCGGCCGCTCGAGACGTTCTATCCGGCGGAGGCGCGCCACCAGGACTTCTTCGCGAAGAACCCGGCGCATACGTACTGCCAGGTGGTGATCAGGCCGAAGGTGGGGAAGGTGAGGGAGGAGTTTAGGGAGCAGGTGGGGTGAACCAGGTTCTTACAGTCTTCTGGCGAACAAGTTAGGATAACTATCACTAAGCTGCTTATGTCTTTTACGCTTCCAACTGTGCAGACCAATGTTCGCGAGAAAGTCAGCAAGGCTGATAAAGCGAGTGTTCAGGAGTATGAGGCGAGAGGTTACCAAGGTGAAGAATCTGGTGACTTTGTCATTTTCAAGAAGAGAATTGAAGATTGGGAAAAATTTGAAATTCGGTTAGCGAAACTTCTTGAGAAGATGGGAGTCGAAAACGTCCTACAGGGAGCAAGGTCGAGGATTGCCGGCTACCAAGTCGATGTGCAAGGGGGCTACAAAAGTCATTACTTGGTGGTTTCATGCAAACACTCTGCTAAGGGAAGCTATACGGTGCGTGAGGCGATACGGGAGCTATATTCGCGAAGCAAAAAAATTGAAAAGGAAGTTATCGGCAGGTCAGGGTCACAGTACACGGATGTGCATTTTGTTCTCGCCCTTAGTGGGATTGAATTTACTTCTGACAACCTTGAATACGCGAGAGAGCATGGGATTACAATTTGGGGCAATCACTTTCTTTCCTCGGCAGAGAAGCTATATAAAGCGGTTGGTCCTCGTGCCATTAACCATCTACTCAAGCCGATAGTTGCTGATATTGGCACAATACCGGGCACGGAGTACATGAGACCCAGGGCGCATCAGTTTGTGGTACCCGCCTTTCGGGTTTCCGTAGAGGGTACGACCGTTTATCACTTCCAGATGCCTGCCGAGATTCTGCTTGATCTTGCTTATGTCTCCAGGCTTACTCCCGGGAATGAAGGCGCTTATCAACGCATGATGGTCCAAACTAAACTTGATCGTATTGCTGAGTTTATTGAAGGTGATGCAGAAGAGGATCGTCCAGGTGGAATCTTTAAGAACAACCTTATAGCGACCTTCGATGCACCGGTAAGTTTTATCGCCAATACGTCAGTGGATGCCTATCTAGGCGGGGCCTACGAGTTTGGAACATTACGCATCCCTGCGTCCTATGGCACGCTTTGGATTATTGATGGCCAGCATCGCCTGTATGGTTACGGCGCCGTTAGTGAGGGAAAGAGGCAGACGCCTCTCCCTGTCGCTGCTTACGAAGATAGTGATGGGTCTTTGCAGGCAGAGGATTTTATTACCATCAATCAAAATCAGAAAAAGATTGACAACAACCTGCTTTGGGAGCTTTTGGAGCGTATCAGGCCGGAAGAAAGTCGGGAATGGGCAATCTCCAAGCTTGGGCAAGAACTTGGTCGATCGGGTTACTTTGCCAAGAGGATTTACATGCCTGGCTTTGCACAGAAAGAAAAAGCGGCCTACTCCTTAACGCTAGGCACCATATGCCGAGCAATTAAAGAGAGGAAGATTCTTGAGTTTGTTAAGCTTGCGAACAATCGGCGCTACCCAGACCCGGAAGCGTTTCCCGAGACGGCAATACAAGAAGCTAAAAAGGTCATTGAAGAATTTTACTTTTTGGTCGAAGAAAGTCTGCCAAAGAGTCCCAAGTGGAAAGAAGATTTTCTCAGAAAAGGGAATGGCTTTTCCGTGATGTTTAACATTCTTGAAGAGTATTTAAAACTCGGGGAAGGTTGGTCGAAAGCCTCAGCAGCAGAGCTAATGGTATCGCCGATTAAACAGTTCTTCAGTAGTAAAAAAGGTGAGTTTGATCGCATAAAAGGCTTAAGCGGTTATGGACCATATAGGAAATTTGCACTTGAAATTATGCGTGAAATTAATAAACGTGATTCTCGCTTTGCTTACGCCGTTCTTTCGGACAGCGGGCCATCTGATCCCGTTCGAAAGGTATCTGAAATAGAAAATGCGCTTCGTTTGCTCATTTTCAAAACTTTGAGCGGTCCGTCGCCGCGTGACTGGTGGAGTAGATTTGTGCCTGTCTCTGTGCAAAAAACGATGGAGCAACGGTATGCAAGAAACTATGGTTCTTATGATGGGAAATCTGCAGACATTATGAAGGTTATGGGCTTTCCTGAGTACAAAGAGATAATTTTTGGAGACCAAGTGAACAATTGGCCAAAGTTTGCCCGATTTTTCGAAAAATCAAAATCTTGGGTCAAGGTTCAATTAGATGAACTACGAGACATTCGCAATATGGGCCCCGCGCATTCGAACGAAATCAGTTCTACTCAAGAGGAAAAACTTAATCTTATATATAAAGAACTGATGCCTCAGTTAATCAAATCAGAGGACAAATAGCCGACGTATTCACAAGGGAGAAGCGCTCTGAAATCATGTCCCGCATCCGGGGCAAGGACACGAAGCCGGAGTTGCTGGTCTGCCGTTATCTCCGGTGCGAGGGCGTCTACTTCCAAAAGCATTACCGCCGCGCACCCGGTTCACCGGACATTGCGTTACCACGGAGGAAGAAGGCCGTCATCATCGACGGGGACTTCTGGCATGGCTGGAAGTATCAGGAACGGAAGCACAAGTTGAAGCCGTTCTGGCAGGAGAAGATCGAACGGAACATCCGGCGCGACCGGAAGAGCCGACGGTTGCTCGGGGAGCAGGGTTGGGAAGTGCTACGCGTATGGGAGCATGAACTGTCGACTATCGCGAAGCGTGAGAAAACACTCCCCAAGATTCGGGATTTCTTGGTCAGCGACCGTGACGCTCGATCTGCTTCCTGATGTAGCCGGCGTTCAACCAGAAACTCTTCTTCGTCAGGCGCCTTCCGTCGGGAGTCTCGTCCGTATCCGCCTTGTTGCTGGCATGGGGCCGGACGTGCGCGACAGGGTTGTCGGACTTCCTCGGCAATGAATCCGCCTTGCCGGCCTTGATGCGCCGGGCGGTCTCGTTCCAGACCTTGTACGCGTCGCCTTCCTTGTCCTCCGCCGGCATGGTCCAGAAGAAGGCGGTCTCGAACCGCTGACTCCCGTCCTCCTGGCGCCGGTATACGGCGAACAGATAACGTCGCTCGAGCGCTTCCCGGAAATCAGACGTCTCCCAATCCTGCGTCACGAGATCCTTGTACTTGAAATAGGGAAAGGAGATATCCTCCTCCGGCGTGCCACTCCGGTTCAGCCTGATGGTCTTCGTTACAATTCCGGCCTTCTCGAACTCCTCGACCTTGGCGGCCTTCACCCCCAGCATGCGGTTGGTCAGTATCGCGTGGAAGTGCTTGGGATTCGCGGATTCATCGAAGCGGACCTGCTTTGCTATCTCGACATCGGTCAGACCCATGAACGGTCGGAACTTCGCGATGACCTTGTCCTCGAAGGTCTCGCCCTCGGCGTACTCGGTGACCGACGTGACCACCGGCTCGGTGTCGAGCTTCGCGACTCCGAAATCGCGTTGTAGCAGGACGTTTACGTACCCCTGCTTGAGGGAGAAGGCCCGGCCTTTCGCCCTCGTTCTCGATTTGGGTTGAGGTCTGACCTTGGAGGAATCGACCCCCTTGGTACATGCTCCGAGGTAGAGGGTGTCGCCTTCGGACAATTCATGCGCGAGTCCTTCCTCGACTTTCCGCTTAATCCGTTCCCAGTCGTCGCGAATGATTTTCTGGTCCTCGTCGGGCAGCGCCAACAGCGACCAGAGATTCACGATACGGACAGGGTAATCAAGGAGGGAAAGGTCCTTTTGCCACTGGTAGAAGATGAGCAGGATATAGGCATTTTTCTTGATGAACGACGACAGCTCGAAACTCTCATCGATAATCGACTCATAGTTGATCATTCCCAGCACTAGCCGTTCCTTTGCCCGGAATTCATTCTTCGATTTGAGCAAACGTATGGGTGTGGACTTGAGCTCGACGCCGGCCCGGGGAAAGTCAGGCTCCGGGTTCGAATTAGGCTCAAATCCGAAATAGAATTTCTCGACGAGGTTTCCGAAACGCCCCTTATGCCGTCGATAAGAAGGTGAATCGGTCTGTCCTTCGACGAAGGGACGTAGCGTCTTCCCGATAAGCTTCTTCGCGAAATCAAGTATTGATCTCGGTTCGGAATCGTCGTATCCTAAGGGCA
The DNA here is from genome assembly GCA_964525455.1 of uncultured Candidatus Saccharibacteria bacterium. Classification (GTDB taxonomy): domain Bacteria; phylum Patescibacteriota; class SICC01; order SICC01; family SICC01; genus JALYJZ01. The sequence goes on from CAZGHP010000008.1 coordinate 14,757, forward strand.
TGCGCAAATGCTACACGTATTCCATGCCCGATAAGTATACAGTATACTAATGTATACTATGAAAGATAAACCAACAGTCATCGACTTTTTCTGCGGTTCAGGGGGTTTTTCCGAAGGATTCAGGCAGCGAGGGTTCGATATCGTCATGGGCGTTGAGAACTGGAGGCCGGCGGTCGAGACGCACAACCTGAACCACGGCCTCCAGGACGAACCGATGGACGTCCTTTGGTACGAGAAGTCCGTCGAGGCGATTGAGAAACTACCGGACACCGACGTGATAGTCGGGAGTCCGCCATGCATTGCGTTCTCTATGTCGAACAAGGCGGGGAAGGCCGACAAGACGCTTGGCATCCGTCTCATCAAGGCGTACCTGCGGGTCGTCGCGGTCAAGAAGCACAAGAAAGACTCGAAGCTCAAGGCCTGGCTGATGGAGAACGTGCCAAACGCACGGAATTATACGAAGCCCGAGTACACGTTCGCCAGCCTGGGACTGTCGGACTGGGCCAAGTCGATTGGCAAGAAGCCGGGCGACCTGGCGCTTCAGGCCCGTGACAACGGGGGAGTCATCGTGGCCTCGGACTACGGGGCTCCCCAGAAGCGGGAACGGTTCGTCTGCGGCGAGGTCGTGAGCACCGGCGCATTCCCGGAACCAAAAAAGACCCACGATGAACCGGTGCCGCTCGAGCATGTGAAAGGCGGGATGCCGAGCCCCGCGGAGAAGAAGAGCGGCAAGTCGTTCCCCGATCCGAACTATCCGGATCTCACGGTGCGGATGGACGAGCTGACCGACCATTTCTACGATACCGGCGTATACGAATCCGAATGGCGGACGGCCCGGTTCGCAAAGGTGAACCATCCGTTCATGGGGAAGATGTCTTTTCCCGAAGACGAGAAGCGCCCGAGCCGGACCGTCATGGCGACACGGTCGGCGAGTACCCGCGAGGCGCTGCTGTACAAGTCCGAGTTCCGGCGCAAGGGCGACGGCGAGTACCGTCTGCCGACCATCCGCGAGGCCGCCTCGCTGATGGGATTCCCGTTCACGTACCAGTTCGTGGGAAGCGAAGGCACGAAATGGAAGCTAATCGGGAACGCGGTGTGCCCGGCGATGTCGTCGGCGCTGGCCGCGGCGGTCCGCCAGGGAATCGACCTAAAGCCCGTCACCAAGCCCACGTTGATGCGGAAGGCGCCCTCAGGCGGGCTCACGTTCAGGAACCTGAACACCTTTTCCCGGAGGAAGTTTGACGCCCCGCCGCGGCGTAAGCAGGGCGCGAAGTTCCGCCGTCACCCCATCAAGGAAGGTAACCTGACCATCGCCCTGACCAACTACGATCCCACGAAGTTGGGCGAGGTCGGGGAGAAATGGTATTCCGTGGCCTGCGTCGGTAGCGGCAGTGCCCACGGATTCGAGATAATCCCCGCAGGTGCTCATGTGAGATTGCGGAAGATCATCCTCTCGGAACTGCAGACGGGAGGACTGAGGTTCGTCGCGCAATTCGAGAAGCACTTCAAGGACGCCATCGCGACGGACGCGCTTCTGCAGGAGATGTTCGAAATCCATGAAGGAATAGGCAAGCATACGGAACCCGGCCGCCTCGTAGAAGAAATCGCGGAATTCATCCAGAGGAATCCTGTGAAGACCGGTCCGGGCATGATTGGAAACGTGGGACTTCAGTCACGCGAAAGCGTTCCGAAGAACCAGTTGTTGGCGATGTATGCGATTAACCGGATTTTACCGGCTAGCAAGAAGCTCTCTCCTGCCGCACGTCAGCGCCAAGCTGCATGACTCAACCTTTCAATGAGTACGAACACAATCTCGTAGAGTTCAGGCGTTTGTTGGATTCCTATACGATTGCTGACCTAAAAAGGATGGTTTATGACATTCCCGTAAGCGCTTCTGGGGCATGCTGCTATCCTGCGGTGCAGTCATTGATAGCGTTACTAGAGACGCTGGGCGTCTTGCTGGAAGGTCGCAGGGATGGAGACGCTTTCATAAGTGCGTTCCGTCGACTAGGCGGTAAATACGACGATAAAAAACTCGCAGGAAAAATCTACGATGCATTTCGGCACGGCATAGCCCACTCAACATTGGCTCGTGCGGATGTCTTAATCAAAAAGGATGGACGTTCTTATTCTGGGTTTGAGCATCCGGAAGGCTTGATAGATGTGAAAATTTTTCTTGAAGACTTTCTACCGGTTTATGAAAAGGTATTTTCTGAAACTCTCATGTCTCCAAATGTCAGAAGCTACTACGAGCGACGACTGCGGAAAGTTTTTAAGAGCCTAAAGCTCCCATGGCTTACAGGTCCTGAACAAGATCTCATTAAGGAGAAAAAGGCTATTGCAGGTTGGAAGTAGCGACCTGCTAGAACACCTCCCACTCCAACCCCCTCCACCCCGTGTACGCTTGAGCGCATCAGGCATGGAAAGACTCACGTTACGGACCGGCGGACGATGCCGGCGATTGGCTTCGGCACCTGGCAGTCGCGAGATGGGGCAGCGGCTGACGCGAGTCGCTCTAAATCGCCGTCGCCAAGGTGCTTACTATGGCCGGGCGCAGCACCAGTTGGTCCAGTAGAATGGTTACATGTCCTCCTACTACAACCCCCGCCGCACGCGTAATCTCTTCGTCCCCGACGCCACCGAACCGTTCCGGCTCAGCCGGAGCAAGATAGACTTGTTCCTGGAGTGCCCGCGCTGCTTCTACCTGGACCGCCGCCTCGGCGTCGGCCGGCCGCCGGGCTACCCGTTCAGCCTGAACAGCGCCGTCGACGCGCTGCTCAAGAAGGAGTTCGACGTGCACCGCGCCGCCGGCACCATGCACCCGCTCACCGAATCGTTCGGCCTGGGCCTCGTCCCGCTTAAGCACACCTCCATGGACGCCTGGCGCGACAGCCTCCGCCGCGGCATTACCTACGCCGTTCCCGGCACCAACCTAGTGGTCACCGGCGGGGTGGACGACGTCTGGGTGGACCCGAAGACCGACGAGCTCGTGATCGTCGACTACAAGGCGACCAGCAAGGACGGCGAGGTGAGTCTCGATGCGCCGTGGCAGATCGGCTACAAGCGCCAGATGGAAATCTATCAGTGGCTGTTCCGGCGGAACGACTTCACGGTCTCGGACACCGGCTACTTCGTGTACTGCAACGGCCGCACCGACGGCCCGGCGTTCGACGCCAAGCTCGAGTTCGACGTGAAGCTGATCCCGTACGTCGGCAAGGACGACTGGGTGGAGGGCACGGTCCGCGAGGCGCACCGGACGCTTTGCGCAGGCACCATCCCGGCCGCCGGCGACGAGTGCGACTACTGCGCGTTCTACGATGCCCGCACCGAGGTCTCGAAATCGCCGCGGAAGTTTACCACGGTCACCAAGCGCCCGTAGCCGGACGATGATAACGCCTTGATTGACGAGTTTCGCCGCGATTGGTACGGTGGTTCGTCATGAGTGCGGAACGCGAATCAGCCCGGCATCCGGAACCCGCGCCGCTAGCCAGCGACCCGCCGTTCGCTATAATGCAGGCAAGGGGGAATGAGGCATTCTCCCTGTTTTTTTATGACTGAACCCACACCAGGATCGAATCCGGACGCCGAGCCGACTCCCGAGTCGCTCGACCGTCGCGCACACTGGCGGGTGGATTCCGTCAGCCCGATCGACGGCCGCTACCGGCGCGACACGGAAGTGCTCGCGGAGTACTTCTCCGAACACGCGCTGATGACCTACCGCGTCCGGGTCGAGGCCGAATATCTCCTGGCGCTCCATGACGAGCCGGGGCTCGGCCTGGAGCCGCTCACGGAAGACGAGGTCGCCGCGGTCCGCGGACTGCGTGACCTTACCCCGGAAGACGCGCACCTGATCAAGCAGATCGAAGTGAGGGGCCACGAGGGGAATCCCGCCACCAACCACGACGTCAAGGCGATCGAGTACTTCATGAAGCACCGGCTGGCGGGAAAGCTGCCGCCGGAAAAGCTGGAATGGATCCACTTCGGCCTGACCTCGGAGGACGTGAACAACCTTGCCTACGCCCTGATGCTGCGCAACGCGACGAATCGCGTGATTATCCCCGAGGCTCGGAAGGTGTACGACGCCACCATGGCGTTGGCGCTTGAGCATGCCGACGCGCCGATGCTGGCCCGCACCCATGGCCAACCGGCCTCACCGACCACGTTCGGGAAAGAACTCCGGGTGTTCGCGGAGCGGTTCGACCGGCAGCTCACCCAGCTTGAAGGGCAGCGGTTGTTGGTAAAGCTGAACGGCGCGACCGGTAACTACAACGCGCACCGGGCGGCCTTTCCCGAGGTCGATTGGGAGAATTTCACCTGGGACTTCGTCGAGCGCGCCCGCGATGCCGATGGCGGCGTCCGGCTCGAGGTGAATCCCGTCACTACCCAGATCGAACCGCATGATTCATATGTCGAGTTGTTCGACGGAATCCGGCGATTCAACGGCGTACTGCTCGACTTCGACCAGGACATGTGGCGCTACATCTCCGACGGGTGGCTCGTGGAACGCCCGAAGGACGGTTCCACGGGTTCCTCGACCATGCCGCACAAGGTCAACCCGATCAACTTCGAGAATTCCGAAGGGAATATCGGGGTCGCGAACGCGCTGCTGGAACATTTCGGCCGGAAGCTCCCGGTCTCACGCCTCCAGCGCGACCTCTCGGATTCGACCGTCGAGCGGAACTTCGGGGTGGCGTTCGCCCATTCGCTGGTGGCCTACCGGAATACGCTCAAGGGCCTGGCAAAGGTCGAAGTGAACGAACCGTCGATGACCGCGGCATTGGACGCGCATCCCGAGGTCATCGCGGAAGCGATCCAGACGGTGCTGCGCTCCTATGGCGTCGAACGGCCGTATGAGATGCTCAAGGAAGCTACGCGCGGCCGGGAGGTCACGGTGGAGACGCTGCATGCGCTCGTGGATTCCCTGGATCTTACCGAAGAGCAGAAAGAATACCTCAAGCAGTTCGATCCGCAGAACTATCGGGGTATCGCCGCCGAGATCGCGCGGCGGGCGTAGCGATCACTCCGAGGCTTCGGCGGCGTCCGCTTCGGCCTTGGTGCGGTGGACCGTCCCGTCCGGATGGTGGGGCGGGGAATAGGTCGTGACGATCTTCATCGGTTCGTCGCCCGCGGTGATGAAGTTGTGCCGGGTGCCGGCCGGTACCAGCACCAGGTCACCGGTGGTGAATTCGGCCGTTTCGCCGTCGAGCACGACGTTGCCGCGGCCTTGGACCAGCAACAGGAGCTGGTCGTTTTCCTCATGGACTTCCTCGCCGATCTCGCCGTCGGCGGGAATCGACATGACCACGACTTGCGTGTGCCGGCCGGTCGCCAGGACCTGGCGGAAGTAGGGGTTGTCCTGGGCTTGCTTGATGGCGTTCGTGAGGTGTGGCATGGCTCCATTAAACCACCGTCCGGGCCATATCTCGACCCGGGGAGTGGCTCTCGATGCCTGCTGCCCTAGTATCCTTCGGTCCTGATCCAGGGCTTGCGTTCCTTCACGCTGACCGTTCGGGTTCCAAAAACAAACAACCGCCGACCGGGATTCCCACAAGGGAAATCTATTCCGGTCGGCGGCGGTGCCACATGCTAACGAGCGTGAGCTATGTCAGATGCGGCGGGGTTTGCAGGTCCAACCTTCGAACCTTGGTGCGAGGAAATGTACTGCAGCTAGGGCGTGGTCTCGAAGACCCCGAAGGGCTCGAAGTTGTAGACCACGCCGTTGATGCGGAACCCGTCGACGGCTCCCACGAACGTGCTGTCGCGACCCTTACTGACCGCGGCGGACAAGATCGTGGCAGGGTTTCCCCCGTCCGCGAGTGCCGACTTCAATGCTCCGAAGGAGCAGGTCGTGGTCTGGTTGCATCCCGTCGCGGTCCCGGCGGCACCAGTCAGGTACCACTGGCCCGTGGTGGCGGCATTGATGTATCCGCTCCACACGTTGACCGCGACCGGGTTGTCCGGGACGAACACCATCGACGAGAAATTGCTCGGCGTCGCCGAGAGGTTCGGATCGATCTCGAACGTGATATTCGGCATCGGGGCTCCCGCCACGACGTTCTCACCGGTCGTGAACACATAGAACCCGACCTGCGAGAGACCGCCGACCTCGTCACCGAGGAAGTCGACCTCGTTGCCGAAGGAGACCTTCTCCGACGGCGGTGACTGGCTGGTGGCGTTGTTGCTGGTACCGAGCCCGAGGCTGCCGACGCCATACGGCGGCGACGTGCCCCCGGCGAAAGGACCGCTGCGGAGCTGTGCGACGGCGGAACCGATGGTGTTACGGGTGATCAGGCCCCAGTGCGGTCCGACGTACTCCGCCGGGTCGCCCTGGTCGCCTTTATCTCCCTTATCGCCCTTGTCCCCCTTGTCACCCTTATCGCCCTTGGCGCCGGTGTTTCCGGTATCACCCTTATCGCCCTTGTCCCCCTTGTCGCCTTTGTCGCCCTTGGCGCCGGTACTCCCGGTATCGCCCTTGGTTCCGGTGTCTCCCTTGTCACCCTTATCGCCCTTGGCACCGGTACTCCCGGTATCGCCCTTGGCGCCGGTCGAACCCATCGGCCCCATCGGTCCCATGGCTCCGGTTGCTCCGGTGGCACCGTTCTGGCCGTTCTGGCCATCCTGACCGTCCTGGCCGGCCTGGGCCGTAATGTACTGCTTGGCCCTGCTGCTGAAGTGACCGGGCTTGATCGCGCCCTTCTTCAGCTTCTTGCCGGCGACCGAACGGTTCTGGATGTCATTGCCGTTGATCTGTGTCGCCGCGTAACCGGTACCCGCGAGTGCGAGCACCAGCACCACCACGGCGACGAGTGCGAGCTTGGTGTTCTCATGCACCCAGCTCCGAATGTTGCCCGTTCCAGACATTCCGTCCTCCTTCCAGAGGATTCGTTGGTTGGACTGCGTTGTGAAACTGCGCTCCAAAAACATGGAGGTTACCGAAAAAACGATAACAATTGATTCTCTCTCGGTACGACCCCCCAGTCAACCCACACCCGCCGTCTCCCCGAATCCGATATACTTGGGGCGGATTCAAGCGACTGAAACCGACACCATCTCGTGAAACGCCCACTGCCAGTCCTGATCGCGCTCGCCGTCCTGATCGGCCTTCCGGCCGCGGCGGGAGCGTTCAGTGCGAGCAGCCCGAGCTATCGCCTGGATGACGCCACCCTGAACAGCTTCGGCGGCACCGCCACCTCGCCGGATTACGCACTCACCTCGTCCGGCGGCGAACCGTTCATCGGTCCCGGCGTCAGCGAGAGCTACCGGTTCAACGCCGGCTACGTCGCTTCGTTGGAACACTCGATTACGCTGGCCCTGGACGCGACCGCCCAGACCATCCCGCCGGTCAGCTCCGGTTCGTCCGAGACGGCCGAGACCACCGCCAGCGTGTACACCGATGCGGCCGGCTATACCTTGGGCGTCCGCCAGGACGGCGACCTCACGCACGAGGACGACACGACGACGATCCCGGGTATCTCCGATACGATTGCCAGCCCTGGGCCGTGGTCGGAAGGAACGACCGTGGGGTTCGGATTCACGCTTACGGCCGGTACGTCGCTGGATCCGAAGTGGGGGACCACGCCGAACTTCGAATACGCCGCATTCCCGTCGAGCAATACGATTATTCACAACAAGCCGGGGTATGTGAACGCATACGACGACACCACGCTGCAATACCGCCTGGACGTGGACCCGGCCCAGCTCCCCGGAGCGTATTCCGCGGACATCACGTTCAGTGCGGTCGTGGTACCGTGAGGATTGACAAGAGCGATATTTTGCGGTATGGTCATATAATTCGTTAATCGTAAAGACACCCCTAAACATGAAACATGTGCGCTCGACCCGACCCAAGCTCGCCCACCTGGCGATGGCTTTCATGCTTGCCTTGGCCGGCGTGACTGCGGCGTATGCTGCCGGGCTCGGCGATAAGAGCGTGACGCTCACCAACGAGAATCCGTCGGAAACGAACGTCGGCTACACGTTCGAGATCAACCCGGCCACGACCGGCTCGACGATCAGGAGGGTCGAGTTCCAGGTCGGGACCACCCAGGGCGGCACTACCGTACCGACCAGCATGACGACCACCGGCGCCTCGTTGGGTACGGTCAGCGGGCTTTCGGGGACCTGGGCGGAGGATGTTTCCGCGAACGGTCTGCTCAAGATCACCAACGCCACCGGTTCGACGCCCACTAACCCGGTGAGCATTGAGTTCGAGGATATCACCAACTCGTCCATCGAGGGGACCTACTACTTCCGGGTCTCCACTTACGATGCGACCACCGGCGGTACCTTGATCGACCAGGACGACATGGCGTTCCCGATCGAAGACTCGACCGTGACCGTTTCCGCCGACGTGGGGCAGACCCTTTCGTTCGCGCTCTCGGCCACCGCGGTGAACCTGGGAACCCTTTCCGATTCCAGCGTCTCGACCGACGATCATACGTTGACCGTGGGTACCAACGCCAGCGGCGGCTATACGCTGACCGGGCAGGGCTCGACCCTGACCAGCGGTTCCGACACGATTCCGTTCGTGACCGACGGCACGGTGACTACCGGTGCGTCGGAATACGGCGTGGCCTTTGCCGGCGCATCGGGGCATCCGGTGGGTGACCGCGACCTGACCAACATCACCACGGTCGCGAGCTCGACGGGCCCGGTTTCGGCCGCCGCCACGACCGCGACGTACAAGGCGTCGGTCGCCGGATCCCAACCGGCGGGAAGCTACACCTCGCAGATCACCTATATCGCGACCGCCACGTTCTAGGTCCTAGGCCCGCCGCCCCGGTCTCCGGGTCGCCGAGCAGGTTGCCGGGTACGTACCGGCACACTACTATTAGTACGGTTACCAAGCGTTACCGTACGGTATGCGTATACAAAAATACATCGCGATTGTTCTCGGCTTGGTCCTGGCCGGCGGTTTGCTCGTGGCCGGCCCGGCGGCGGTGCGGTCGCAAGACCGGTCCGCCCAGTCGGCGCAGGGCCGGGTGGAACAGTTCCTTGAGATCAGCCCGCCGAAGTTCGAGCTGGCGGTGGAACCGGGAACGAGCGTCAGCCGGACGCTGGAGATCACCAACAAGCACGTCGGCCCGATCACCCTCCGCGCATCGTTCGATAACATCCTGGCACTCGGTGACGACGGCGCGACCAAGGCCGTCTCCGAACCGACCCCTTACGACCTGAAGGCGTTCGCCAGCGTGGATGTGAGCGAGTTCGTGCTCAGGGCAGGGGAGTCGCGGAACGTGACCGTGACGATTACCCCCGGCGCGGACGCGTCACCGGGCGGGTACTACGGCGTGGCGAAGTTCACGCCGGTCAATCGGACCGACCTGCCGCCGGTCGCGATCCAAGGGGAAATCGGGGCCTTGTTCCTGGTGCGCGTGCCCGGGCCGGTCAAGGAGGCCGGGGAGATCAAGGACCTCTACCTGACCCGCTCGGACGAGCAACGGGTGGGGTGGCTGTATATCGGCCGGGAACTGAAGACCGTCGGGATCGTCCACAACGATGGCAACGTGCATTTCGCGGCGGCGCCGCAGATCACCGCGCGCGACCTGTTCGGGACGACCTCGCTGGATCAGAAGTTCGAACCGCCGCGGAACGTGTTCCCGGCGGGCGACCGGCGGTTCGAGGCGCCGTGGAAGCCGGCCTCGGGCTACTATGCGGTCAAGGTAGCCGCCGCCGTGCCGGGCGATCCGAGCGCCGAACGCACCATCCACGTACTGGTACTGTCGCCGATCGTCGCGCTCGGGATCGGCTTGGCGATCCTGGTCCTGCTGGTCTGGCTCACGAAGCGGATCCGACGACGACGCCGTGCCAAGCAAGGGACGTAATCCCGTGCACCGGGTTCCCGCGCTCCGTTGGCTGCTGTCAGCCGTGTTAGCGGCCAGTCTTTTCGTGATTCCCGTCGCCGGCCCCGCCGCGGCCGCGGAACAGGCGACGGTGACGGTTTCGGGAACCGTCTGCCACCCGGACCCGGCCACGCCGGTGATCACTTCACCGGCCGACGGGGCGGTCGTGCAGACGAATATCATCACCGTTTCCGGTACGGCCACCGCCGGTGAGACGATCCAACTGCTGCGCAATAACCTCGATGCTGGTTCGACAACCGTCAATGGATCCGGCCAGTGGTCGCTGCAGATCACGCTGACCACGGGAGCCAATACCCTCGTGGCGAAGGGCTGCTTTACCTCGACGCCCGTGACCGTGACCTATCAACCGGCGTCGCCGGAACCGGATCCCGAGCCGCCGGCTCCGCAACCTCAGCCCCAGCCCCCAGGATCCCAACCCGGCCAGCCCCCCTTGGTATTCCCCAGTCCGGTCAGTCCCGGCGAGGCCGGTCCTGCACCGAGGCGGGGTACGGTACGGGACCTGTTCCTCTCTGTCTCCGGGTCCAGCTCACGGTCGGTGCGGGTGGGGGAAGAGGCCCGGCTGCGCCTGGCGATCCACGGCGGCAGGGGTCCATACCGGCTGCGCGTCGACTGGGGCGATGGCCGCGTCGAGGAACTGACCGTCGGCCGCGACGGCAAGGTAACGCTGACACATCGCTACGACCGCGCCGGCCAGTTCCGTCCGGTCGTCACCGTGACCGACGCCGACGGCCGCCGCGGCGTGATGTGGTTCTCGATCAAGGTGACCGAGGCCACACCCCGGCCCAGCGCGTCTCCGGCCGCCCAGCCGGACGACGATGGTCCTGTCTGGTGGGAACTGCTGCCGCCCGGCTTGGCGCTCCTGCTCCTACTCCTACTCCTGCTGCTGATGATGTATCGTCGAAAGAGAGATAACGAATCCCAAAAGTCATGAGAATGCCACAGAAAACCCGGTTTTCCTTGCTGCTGGCCGTACCGCTGGCCGTGGCGGTACTCGCGGCGGCAGCGCTGTCCGGAGCCGTGGTCCGTGCCCAAAGCCCGGCACCGCCCCAGACGTCGTCACCGGCCCCGGTACAACCGGCGGCCCGGGAAGGCGAACCGGCTCCGCCGGTGCCGCAAGACGCCCAGGTCGCGTTGAAAGTCGCTCCCGACCGCTACGTCGGCACGATCGCCCCGGGGAAATCCAAGGACGGGGTGATCGACCTCTTCAACACCGGTCGTGTCCCGCTGGACGTGCGCGCCGAGTTCCAGAACGTCCGCATGACCGGCCGGGACGGCGCGGTGGAGTTCTATGTCGGCGAGAATCCGTTCAAGCTACATTCCTTCGTGGAATTTCCGGAAGAATCATTCACGATCGCGCCTGGCGATGCGCGTCGCGTCTCGTTCCGGATCAGTGTTCCGGAGGGCGTGTATCCGGGCGGTTACTTCGGCAGCATGCTGTTCCAGGCGACCCCTGCCGCCGAGGATGACGAGGGAACGAGCGTCGCCCAGGCCGGCCAGGTAGGGACGTTGTTCGTGATTACCGTCCCGGGCGATGCGGATATGCGCGGGCAGCTCACCGGCTTCGCCCTGGCAGGGAACGGCTTCGATGACACCAAGGCGTTCGAGGCGGTCTATAGGAATACGGGGAATACCGAGGAGCGGCCGCTCGGCGTCGCCTACGAACCCGCGGGGACCTTGCGGATCAAGAACGTGTTCGGCCTGGTCGTGGCCGAGCGGAAGGTGAAGGGTCCGCTGACGTTCCCGGGCGCGGAACGCCGCCTCAAAGCCTCGGTGGAGAAACCGCTCTGGTTCGGGCAATATACGGCGGAATTACGCCTGGCGCCGCCCGGCAAAGGGAAAGCGGGGGAAGCGAGCGTCAAAAGCGTCTCGTTTTGGGCGATATCACCCCTGGGAGCATCGTTAGCCGCTGCGTTCATGCTGTTCCTGCTGGGGTTGGTGTTCTGGGTGCGCCGTCGCCGCCACATCCGCCGGCAGATCCGGCGACATTCCGATTCCGAGAATTCCGGTCGGCCGCCGTCCGCGGCATAATTTCGTGCTCATAGGGTCGGCAGGAGCCGAGGTGGGGGCATGGCGCCCGGATGGCGTCCTACGCACCCTAATCTATTGACAAAATAGCTAGGTTGTGCTATTATTTGTTAATTTTCCGGAAACCGACACACCCATACCCACCGTGCACATCAAACGCCTCCATCATCGTATCCGTCTCCGGCATCTCTCGCAGTCGGTCCTGTTCCTGGGACTGCTCGCGGTGATCGTCGGCTTCATTGCGATCACGCCACCCTCGAACACGGCGGCCATTAATAAACAGGTGAACTTCCAGGGTCGCCTGACCGACCCGGCCGGTAATATCGTGGGTGACGGCACCTACAACATGGAGTTCAAGCTGCATAACCACGCCACTGATACGGGTGGCGGGCAGGGGACGTGTTCCGGGTCCTGTCTCTGGACGGAGACGCGTACCGGCGGCAATCAGGTGACCGTCTCCCGCGGCCTCTTTTCGATCCAGCTCGGCGAGGTGGCGAGCCTCTCCGGCGTGGACTTCAGCCAAAGCACGATCTACCTTTCGGTCCGGATCGGCGATACGGGAACGCCTGACTGGGATAGTGAGATGACACCGCGGCACCGGCTCGGCGCGGCGCCGCAGGCGATCGAAGCCGACCACGCCGCCACGGCGGACAGTGCCACGACCGCGACGACGGCCACGACCGCCACCAATGCTAATAATCTCAACAGCCAGCCCGGCTCCTTCTATCAGGATGCGGACAATATCAATGCGGGGACGCTCGCGGACGGACGGCTTTCCAGTAACGTGGCGCTCAAGAACGCCGCGAACACGTTCACCCAGTCGCAGACCATCAGTGCGGCGGGGGGTAAGACTACCCTCCAGCTTTCGAACACGGGAGCGGACACCGGCATCACGTTCGGCGGGGATACGACCCTGTACCGTTCGGCGGCGAACACCCTTAAGACGGATGACAGTTTCGTCATCCAGCGGGGTTCGACCACCGCTTTCGAAGTGCAGAACGCCACCGGGACGGGCATCTTTACCGTCGATACGAGCAATGCCGACATCTACGTCAATGACGGCGGCGGTGCTACCGGCACGTCCTACGCCGGCTTCAATAACCGGGCGTTCTTCGGGTACGACGGCGCGACCCAGGATGCCGCCATCATCGGCGCCGCTGACAAAGGTATCCGATTCTACACGGACGACACGGTCAACGCGCTGACCTTGAACGTAGACGGTTCGGCCCTGTTTAAGAACGGGACCGACTCCGCGACCGGGTTCCAGGTCCAGGAGGCCGGCGGCGCGGAATTCTTCACGGTCGACACCGCGGGCAGCATCGTCAAGATCGGTGACGCTTCCGCGGCCGACGCCGTCTTGTTCGTCCTCGATTACGACGACGCGGACCCCACCGGCACGGAGGGTGGCATGTATTACAACACCAGCACCGACAAGTTCCGCTGCTTCCAGAACAGCGCGTGGGCGGACTGTATCGGCGCGGGTGGCGGAGGTTCGGCCACGCTTCAGGATACCTATAACAACTCCGGTACACCGGCGCTGATCACCACGACTTCGTCTTCGAAGGACATCATCTTCAAGTCCGGGACGGGTTTCGACTCGACCTCGTTGTTCCAGGTCCAGGACGCGGCCGGGACGGACCTGTTTACCGTGGACTCGGTCAACGGCGGAGTGTACATAGGTACGGATGCGTCAGGTGGCGCCGTGGCACGCGGACAGCTTCGTCTGTGGGGAGCTGGCACCAACGGTCCGGGTACCCGGGTCCTCTTCGGGGACGGTAACGACACCAGCTCCCAGAACGCGTGGATCGGCGAGCGGGGCACGACCGACACGGATGCGCTCCAGCTCCAAGGGGACACCGGCATCTACTTCTCTACCGAAAACGGTATCGACCGGATGGTGATCGAGAACGACGGGGAGGTCGAGATTACCTCGGAAGGTGAGCAGATCCTGCGTCTGAACAATGGTGAAGTCGGGGCAACCGGGATATTCGTCCAGTATGCGGTGGGAGGCGTCGACCTGTGGGAAACGGGCGTGGCTTCCGACGACTCGTTCTATCTGTGGAATGACACGACCAGCAGCCAGGGTATGGCGATCAACGTGGACAACACCGTTGAGTTCGAAGGCTCGATAGACGTCGATGCGAACGGAGGACAGGTACTTGTGCTCAACAACGCCGAGATCAGTGCCTCGGCGGCGTGGATCCAGTTCCAGCTCGAAGGCCTCCAGGTCTGGGAATTGTTCACCACGGCAGACGAGATGGGCTTCTATGACGACACGGACGACGTTACGCGGCTTGAGGTCGGACGCAGCGGCACGACGATCCACGTGAATGATGCGTCGACGGAGGGCCTGACGGTCGAGAATGAATCCGGCCAGCAATATTTCGATGCGCAACGCAGCGGGGACTACGCGCTGTTTGAGATCGGCGACGGATTCGCTAACTCCGAGATGATCCTGACCAATGACGGAAACGGGATATGGGGACTGGGTACCAATGACGCTACCTTCGGCGAGGACGGCTTCTATCTCTATAACTACCAGACAAGTTCTTCCGCACTCGGCTTCGATGAGAACAATAACGGTACGATCGGCGGTGATTTGGTCGTACAAGGTACGTTGGATGTCGGAGGCCATGTTTCGGCCAGCGGGTCCGCCACCGGTACGACCGCCACGACCTCCGGGACCGGCAGTAATACGACGACCCTGACGTTTACCGGGACCACCGGTTTCGCCAACGGTGACGTGGTCAAGATCGACAACGCCGGACAGGATTACTACACCCGAATCGTCTCCGGCGGCACGGCGGCCAGCGTGACGGTCTCTCCGGCCGTGACTTTCGAAACCGCGCGGACCGTCACCAAGTACGACGTCCAGAACGTCGGCTCGGACGCGAACGGCCCACCCGCCTCGAACGACAGCCGCTTCTTCCAGGGGTACTTCCTGGGCGGCGTGGTGACGGGCGCGGGCACGACCACCCTGAGTGACGGAAACCTGCAGAGCACGGGAGCGATGAACTTCGGCAGCACGAGCACCTTGTTCAAGAGCACGACGGGCGAGGCGGACTTCAGCATCCAGAACTCGGCCGGCCGGGAGTTCTTCGGCGTCAACAGTGACAACAAGACCATCACCATCGGCAACGTCGTCCCGGACATCAACGGGTGGAGCACGAGTCCGTTCGACCTGCAGTCCCCACCGGATCCCAGCGAGACCAGCTCCACCTACTTCCACTCGCCGACGGTGGCAACGACCGAAGGGTACGTCTACATGGTGGCTGGTCAGGAAGAAACGAGCACGCCCAGTGGAATCCTGACCGGCGCGAACGAGCTCTACTATGCGGCGATCAATGCGGATGGGACGACCGACGCATGGGCACTCCTCGACACCATGCCGACTAACGGCGTCTCCCAGGACAACGCCGCCACGCGCAATTCCTTGCGGTATGCCGGGGGATATCTCTACTACATGCTCACTTCCGCCAATGACTTCGGCTCGGGGGTGGGCGAAGAATATATTTATAGTGCTCCGGTAAACGGGGATGGCACGATCGGATCGTGGACATTAGCCTACACGCTGACCCAGGCGAACAAGGTCTCTTTGTGCGGCGCATACCACCAGGATCCCTCGGGCATAGGAGCCGATTACGATGCGTACGCCTGTAATTTCGGTGTCAGTACGACCATCGGAACCGCGTTGGTAATCACCATAGACGGCGGTCCCGGCTATCAAGGATACGGCTTCGATGGCATCTTCATGTCGTTCTCGATCAGCGGCGGGGCCGTGGCGTACAGCAATACCATCCCCGGCTTGGCTGACGACATGTGTGACGTCGTGGGCTTTACCCACTGTGACTCCACGAGCGTCAGCAGTATCCAGTTCGCGAACAGCACGCTCTATGCGTTCTCGCCGGATATCGGCACAGGCCCTCGCGTATGGGAAGCGGCAGGTCCGTGGACTACGTGGGACGACTGGACATCGAACAGCGTAGGGGAGGCGGAAGGCATGGTGGTCTCCAGTACCCATATCTATCTTCTTGGGGGAGGAGCCGGGGGCGGGGATGTCCAATATGCCACGATCAACGCCACCACTGGCGACATCGGGACCTGGAATAGCGGAACGGCCATGTCGGAACCTCACTACTGGCTTAATGGATTCATCCATAGCGGATATCTCTTCGGCGGCGGCGGGGTCCGTTATTCGACCGGCTACAAGGGCACCAAGATGTTCTCGACCCCACTGACTGCCGGCGTACCAGATTCCTGGTCGACGGCAAGCGAGATGATCCCGGCCCAGCCGCCGATCCCGCCCGGTAACTACGGAGGCACCCTAGACGTTGGGGGAAGCGGCCTGTACCTGCATGGTGGTAATCTTGATGGCTCGCCCTCGGATCGGATTTCCTTCCAGTCGATCAACAGCACCACCGGCGTGCCCAGCAGCACCTGGACGGTCCAGAGCACCACGCTTCCGGCGCCGACGCAGGACGCCGCGATCGCCCGCTCCGGTAATTACAGGTATCTCGTGGGCGGCACCGGATCGCAAACCGTCTACTACTCGTCCGACAGCCTTAACTTCAGTGCCGTCCCCACCCACACGCTTCCGGAGGTGGCCTACGGGGCCTCTGCGGTAGCCATGAATGACAAGCTCTACGTGGCCGGCGGGCGCAGTACCGTCAGCGGCGGAACCTATTCGGATTCCGCCTACTACGCGACCCTGAACGTCAACGGCACGACCAACGCATGGAACACGATGGCCGACCTACCTGACACGGTAGCGCTCTCCGCGTATGCGACCAGTGACGACTACATGTATGTGATCGGTGGCCACGACGGTACCGCCCCGCAGTCTGCCGTGTACTACGGAAAGGACACCGGATCCGGCATTGCCACGTGGACCACCAGCTCGAAGCCGCTGCCGGAAGCGCTTTACGGAGCCAGGGCGGCCGCTGCGAACGGATTCATCTACGTCTTCGGCGGCCGGAACGCGAGCGGCCCGGTGAACACCGTGTACTACGCAGAGGTCGCCGCCGACGGCTCGACAACGGACTGGCAAACGCTCGGCGCGCTTCCCGGCGCCGTATATGCTCCCGCGGTCACGTACAATTCGACAGCCGGACGAATGTACGTGGTGGGCGGTGAATCGGCCAGTGGTGCGACCGTAAAGACTTACCATACGGACACGCAGGACATGACGACTTCCATTACCGGGAATCTCAGCATCAGCGGCGACCTGGTCGGGAACCTGAACGTGACGGGGAGCATTAGCGCCGGCGCGGCGAGCTCCTTCCAAGCCGCGAACGCCACCGTCCTGAACGTCAACCGTACCGGTTCGGACGGCACGCTGGTCAGTTTCCAGCGGAACGGCACCCAGCAAGGATCGATTTCCGTTTCCAGTTCGACCGTTTCCTATAACGCCTTCACCGGTTCTCACTATGCGCTTTCAAATGATGACCTGAAGCCAGGCGAGCTGATCTCGCAGGCGGGACCCGCGGAATACAAGGACGGCTCGAATGAGCCTATCTACCGGGTGAAACGGACCACCCAGGCGAATGACCCGGCGGCTTTCGGTTCGCACTTCGGACGCCAGGAGTCCACCGAGGCGCTGGACGAGGACAATCCGCAACTGATCTCTGCCGTCGGTAACGGCGAGATGTGGGTAGTGGATAACGGTCAGGACCTCTCCTTCGGCGATGAACTGATTTCTTCAGGCACGGCCGGCCATGCGATGAAGAACCCCGGCACCTATGCCATGAGTCATGTGGTGGCGAAGACGGCCGAAGCGATAGACTGGGATGCGGTGACGGAGACCGTCGGCGGCAAGAAGCACACGAAAATCTCCGTCCTCTACACCTTGTACGACAAGCCCTCGGTGCAACCGGTTACGGATTACGACGAGCTGACCGCACAAACCGCGACGGTCGAGGAGTTGCATGCCGCGAATGCGGAAATCGGTGAACTGAACGTAGAGACAATCACCGCCGCCAATGCCGCGCTCAAGGAGCTGAAGGTCGAAGAGCTGGCCGCAGTCGGCGAACTGGTGGTCGAAGGTGACGCGCAGGTGAAGGGGAACCTCAAGGTCGATGGGAGCCTGGAGATCGGGAAAGATTCGCGCGGCAATAACGTTGCCCTGGAAGAGGGGCTGGATTACCTGCAGATCACGTTCGAGGAGCCGCGTGAGAACGGTGACTATAACGTCCAGATCCAACCGAGCTGGCTGACGATCACCGCGGTGACCGGCAAGACCACCGAAGGCTTCAAGGTCCGATTCAAGGAACCGGCACCGGAAGACGCCGTCTTCGACTGGCTGGTGATTGAGTAGCGCTGCGAGTAGACGACGTTCCATTCAAGAAATCCGGTCGTAAATGGTACGTTGGACG
>CAZGHP010000009.1:0-27717 GCA_964525455.1 uncultured Candidatus Saccharibacteria bacterium
GCGGCACGGACATCAAGCTCGGGAAGGGCGTGGCCGAACTCGGCGGCTTGCATGTGATCGGCTCCGAGCGCCATGAGGCGCGGCGGATCGACAACCAGCTCCGTGGACGCTCCGGGCGCCAGGGCGACCCGGGCTCCAGCCGCTTCTACGTCTCGCTCGAGGACGACCTGATGCGGATCTTCGGCGGCGAGAAGATCGGGAAAGTAATGGAACGCCTGAAGCTTCCGGAAGACCAACCGATCCAGGCCGGCATGATCAGCAAGTCCATCGAATCGGCGCAGAAGAAGGTCGAAGGCCGCAACTTCGACATCCGTAAGCACGTGGTCCAGTACGACGACGTGATGAACGCCCACCGCGAGGTGATCTACCGCCGCCGCCGGAAACTCCTCGAGAAAGCCACGGTGACCGGCGACATCACGGAGATGTTCCAAGACGAGCTTACGGCGATCGTCCAGAGCTTCACGGCCGGGGACGACCCGAACGAATGGCAGTTCGACAAGATCGCCGAACAGGTCGGCACGATCCTCAAGGTAGACGGCGGCCTTGCCGAGCAGCTCAAGCAGGCCGGCGGCCGCGAGCAGATCACGGAGGGACTGGTAAAGATGGTGGAGCAGGGCTACGCGGCGAAAGAGAAGGAACAGGGCGAGGAGAACATGCGGACGCTCGAACGGATGGTGATGCTCCGTACGATCGACACGCTCTGGGTGGACCACCTCGACGCGATGGAGCACCTCAAGGAAGGGATCGGGCTGCGCGGTTACGGCCAGCGCGACCCGCTCACCGAGTACAAGGCCGAGGCCTACCGGCTGTTCGAGGAACTGCTCGGCACGATCCGGGCCGAAGTAACGCATACGATCTTCAAGGTCGGGTTGGTGCAGGCCCAGGCACCGACCGAGGTGGAACAGGCCGCCCAGCACGTCCAGACGGCGAAGGCCGGTGACAAGGGCGCGCCGGTAAAGCCGGTGATCGGCAAGGAAGAGCCGGGCGAGGAGCCCGTGGATACGCCGCCGGAGGCGAAGCCGGCGCGCGGCAAGACGAAGAAAGCCGCGAAGAAGTCGGCGGAGCAGGCCCGGGCCAAGGCGGCGGACATCACGCCGAAGCACACCGTCCCGGCGGCCGCGAAAACGGAACCCGAACCCCGGCCCGAGCCGGAGGCGCCGGTCGAGACACCGTCGGCGACGGTCACGATTCGCACGCCGGACGGCCAGACGATCACGCCGGAACAGGCGGAACAACTCGCCGCCATGCCGAGCGCCAAGGAGGTCGAGGAGACGAAACAGGAAGGAAGCGCCACGATCACCGTCAAGAAACGGGAGGGTCCGGTGGCGAACCCCGCCGCGAATGCTCCGAAGGACCCGAAGGTCGGCCGGAACGATCCGTGCCCCTGCGGCTCCGGCCTCAAGTACAAGAAGTGCGGCCTGATCGGTGCACCGGAGCACCGGGCGTGAGCTGGCAGGACATCGTGCTTTCGGTGGGATTGATGATGTTTGCGATCGCCCTCGTTCCTTCGGTCCTCTCCCGAGACAAGCCGGCCACCTCCACCAGCCTGATGACCGGAACGGTGATGCTGGCTTTTACTGCGGTTTATGCCAGCCTCGGGCTTTGGTTCACGACGGTCGTTAATTTCATTACAGCAGGTCTGTGGTTTACGCTTTTCGTTCAGAAGCTGTTGGTAAAACGGCACGCTCCGTAGGGAATCAGGATAATGACCGACGTACTTACCACCGAGGAAGTCAAAGCAAAGCTCGCCGCGCTGGATGGTTGGGAGCTGGCAGGGAAAGCGATCACCAAGGAATTCTCTTTCAAGGGATTCGGTGAGGCCATGGCGTTCATGAACCGCATGGCGAACCTCGCCGAGCGGCAACATCACCATCCGGACATCGACATCCGTTACGACACGGTACGGCTCACGCTCTCCACGCACAGCGCGGGCGGACTGACGGGAAAGGACTTCCGGTTGGCGGAAGCGGTCGAGGAATCCCACGCATGACGGACTTCTGTTACTGTCCAGAATGTATGAAGGAACTGGTCCCGCAGCTGAGCCAAGACAAGGTCAGGCGGCCGGCGTGTCCGGACGGCCATTTCATAAAGTACGACGACCCGACTCCGACCGCCGGAGCGATCCTCCGTCGGGACGGGAAGTACCTGGTGCTCAAGCGCGGCATCGAACCGCGCAAGGGAGAATGGGAGCTGCCGGGCGGGTTCCTTGATTCCGGCGAGACGGCCGAGAGCGCGGTAGTGCGGGAACTTCGGGAAGAGACGGGACTGACCTGCCGGATCATCCGGTATATCGGCAGTTTCGCGTCGGTCTACGGCGATACGGGCATCGTCACGGTCAGCACGGTGTACCTGACGGAGCCGGCCGGCGGGACGTTCCGGCTCTCCCATGAATCCGCCGGACACCGGTGGGTAGGCCTCGACGGATTCCCCGAACTGGCGATGGCCGACGACCGGCAGGCGGTGGAGCGGTTCGTAGCCGAAGCGCACCGAAAGTCAGTACAATAAGGTAAGTTTGGGCCGGTAGCTCAGTTGGTAGAGCGCCGCATTCGCATTGCGGAGGTCGGCGGTTCGAATCCGCCTCGGTCCACATAATAGTTGACAACCAAGCCATAATCAGCTAGTCTGACCGGCTCGCCCTCTCTACGGAAAAGAGGGGCGGGGAACACCGACCGATACCGGAAATCCGGATCGGTTTTTCTTTTCGCCATATGGACCTCGCACCACATCTCACCCGCCTTAAGCTCGCCGGCGTGTTCTACGGAACGGTCGTGACGAGCTTCGCGATCACGGGGAACCTCGAAGTCACCGCGCTTCAGGCCGTCCTCGGCGGGGGAGCCATGGCGGCGAGCGGCGCGTATTACCATCATGCCCGGCGGCTGATCTAGTCGCCGGTACGAATTCGCATCCGACAGGGGTACCCCATCGCCCCTGTTTTTCGGGTGCTTTGTGCCTCTGACCCTTGACAAAACGGTCTCAAAATGCTATGCTTGGAAACTCTCCGGACCACGGGGATGTACTCGAAACACCATGACAGACCTCAAAACGATCATCCGGATCACGCAGGAACAGCTGAAGCGGCAGGCGCCGCTCCAGGAGGCCGTCCTGCACGCGCTTGAGGCGTTACCGCCGCGCGAGACGGACGTGCTCGTACGCCGTACCGGCCTCCGGGCCGCGAAGCCGGAGACTCTCGCTACGATCGGTGCCGAGCTGGGCGTAACCCGCGAACGCATCCGGCAGATCGAGAACCAGGGACGCGCCAAATTCGCGAAGGAACTCGGGAAAGAGCCGCTCGCCGGCATGCTTAAGCTCGCGCTCGAGTTCATCCGTGAGCAGGGCGGGGTCATCGACGCCGATTCCTTCGCCGAACGGTTCCTGCCGGAAAGCCAGCACACGGACGCCGGACGGCGCGCCCTGGCGCTCTTGCTGCTCGAATCCAAGGCGATCGTCGAAACGCCGGCCACCAAGGCGTACGGTAGGCTGTACGCGCTTAGTAACACGCACGCCGCCGCCGCGACCGGCTTGATCGAAACCCTCCGGCAGACCCTGGTCGAAGCGAAGGCGCCGCTGGCGCTCGATGCCCTCGCGGCCGCTGCCGCCCGCACCGGTGACGCGTCCGACAGTGGCCACCTGCTGTCCGCGACGATGGTGGCGTCCGTCCTCGACTTCGGCAACGCCTTCGTCGAGACCGACGACGGCCGCTACGGCCTGGCCACGTGGCGGGACATCAATCCCAAGAACATCCACGACAAGACGCTTTTCGTCCTCCGCAAGCTTCGGACGCCGATGCACTTCGATCGGATCACCGAAGAGATCAAGCAGGCGAAGTTCGATGCGAAGCCCGTGACCGTCCAGGCCGTGCACAACGAGCTGATCAACGGGAAGGAATTCATCCTGATCGGACGCGGTATCTATGCGCTCGCGGAATGGGGCTACGTTTCCGGCACCGTCTCCGATGTGATCCGTACCGTCCTCCAAAAGGCCGACGGCCCATTGGAGCGGGAACGGATCGTCGAGGAGGTGCTCAAGCAACGGCGAGTCAGCGAGAACACGATCCTGATCAATCTCCAGGAAAAGACGAAATTCCGCCGTAGCGGTGAACGGTACGCGCTAGTGGCTGACGGAACCGCGGAGGCCTGATGGAAGCACTCCTCGGCTTCCTGCTCGCCGCTCTCGTCTACACCTGGTGGGTCATCGTCCCGATCATCCTGTTCCTGGCGATCCAGGCATACCGCCGCCGGGTGTGGATCCAGCAGCAGCGTTACGTGCTGCTCAAGGTCTCCGTGCCGAAAGAGAACGAGAAGGCGCCGGTGGCGGCGGAACAGATGTTCGCCGCGCTGCACGGCATCCACCGCGATTCCCGGGCGCGGTTCTTCGAGGGCAGCGTCCAGGAACACATCGGCTTCGAGATCGTCTCCCAGAAAGGCCGGATCTACTTCTATGTCTACGCACCGGCGTCCCAGAAGTCGTTCGTGGAAGGACAGATCTACGCGCAATACCCGAAGGCGGAGATCGCCAAGGCCGAAGACTACGTCCAGCCCAAGGATCTGCACGGTAAGCGCGTCGCCGGTACCAGCCTCCGGTTGATCCGCCGCGACGTCTATCCGATCAAGACCTTCGAGAACTTCGAAGACGTGGACCCGCTCTCCGGAATCACCGCCGTGCTGTCCGACCTCGGCAAGGAAGAAGAAGTGTGGATCCAGATGCTGGCCCGGCCGGCCGATGATCGCTGGCACAGCCGCGGTGAGGCCGAGCTGAAGCGCCTGGCCGGCGGGGGAGGAAGCGCCGGCGGCAACGCCTTCGGTGCCGTCGGGCGGTTCATCGGCGACCTGTTCTCAGCCGCCACCACGGCACCGCAGACCACCAGCCCGGGCGGCAAACCGGCAGCCCAGCACAATACCGGCGGGGCCCCGGAGCCCGTACCGGTGGATGAGGCGATCTCCTCGGGCATCAAGGAGAAGTCCGCCAAGCTCGGCTACGAGACGAAGATCCGGATCGTCGCCGTCAGTCCGGACCAGGCCGCCGCCCGCAATCGCCTGGGATCGGCCGTCGGCGCCTTCAAGCAGTACAACACCACCAATTTGAACGGTTTTGCGGGCGGACGCGTGCAGACCAAGGCCGACAAGGTGATCGTACCGTACCGTGCCCGGCTCTTCGCCGGAAAGGGACCGGTCCTGAACATCGAGGAGCTCGCCAGCATCTTCCACCTGCCGAACGCTTCCGTGGAAACGCCGACGATCTCCTGGACCGCTTCCAGCCAGGGCGAGCCGCCGGAGAATCTGCCGGTGGAGAACTCGGCGGAAAACCTGACCGTCTTCGCGGAAACGAAGTTCCGGAACAGCGTACAGCGGTTCGGAATCAAGGAAGACGACCGGAGGCGGCACGTCTACGCCATCGGGAAGACCGGCATGGGGAAGACGAACATGCTTGAGAACATGGTGTATTCCGACATCAAGGCGGGTAGGGGACTCGCCGTCGTAGACCCGCACGGCGACTTCATCGAGACCGTCCTCGACCACGTGCCGGAGGACCGCGTGGACGACGTGATCATCTTCAACCCCGCGGACCGCGAGTATCCGATCGCTTTCAATATCCTGGAAAAAGTGGACCGTGACGCCAAGCCGTTGGTAGCCTCCGGCGTGGTCGGCGTCTTCGAGAAGATCTACGGCCACTCCTGGGGGCCGCGGCTGGAGCACATCCTCCGGAACACCATCCTGGCGCTGCTCGACTATCCCGACTCGACGCTGCTCGACGTGCCCCGCTTGCTCGCGGACGAGAAGTTCCGCCTTGGGGTCGTGAAGCATATCCAGGACCCGGTGGTGAAGAACTACTGGGTGGATGAGTTCGCGAACTATACCGAGCGCCAGCGGGTGGAGGCGATCGCACCGATCCAGAACAAGGTCGGGCAATTCCTCTCCGCCGGCACGATCCGGAACTCCGTCGGCCAAAAACACACCGCTTTCGACATCCGGAAAGCGATGGACGAAGAAAAGATCATCCTGCTCAAGCTCTCCAAGGGGGAACTGGGCGAGGACGCTTCCGCGCTGTTGGGCGCGATGCTGATCACCAAGATCCAACTCGCGGCGATGAGCCGGGCCGATATCCCCGAAGAGCAGCGCCGCGACTTCTACCTCTACGTGGACGAGTTCCAGAACTTTGCCACGCAGAGCTTCGTGAGCATCCTTTCGGAGGCCCGGAAGTACCGCCTGAACCTGGCCCTGGCGAACCAGTACGTGGCCCAGGTGCCCGAGGAGGTCCGGGACGCGATCTTCGGGAACATCGGGACGCTGGTGACCTTCCGTGTCGGCGCCGCCGACGCGACGTGGCTACTCAAGGAATTCGAGCCGGTCTTCGAGGAAACCGATATGGTGAACCTCGACAAGTACCACATCTACCTGAAGATCGCGATCGACGGCGTCACCGGCAGCGCGTTCTCGGCCCGCACGATCCCGCTTCCGGAAGCGACCGCCGGCCATCGGGAGCGCATCATCAAGAACACGCGGGAGCGCTACGCCACGCCGCGCGACGAGGTCGAGGCTGCCGTGAAGATGATGAACAATTATGACGAACCGCACACCGACGAAGAGCGCCAGCGGCGCTTCCAATCGTACCTGGACAAGGAGCGGACCTTCAGCGAGCAGCGACAGCCGTCGGCGGGGCCCGTCGCCGCGCCGGAGCGGGAGCAGACGTCCGCACGACAGCCTTCCGCACCCCGGTCGCCGAAGCAATCGAAGCCGAAGCCGAAACAATCACATCCCCGGCCGCAACGCCCGGAAACGAGAGAAAAGGCCATGACTGCGCCTAAAAAGCCTGAACCACGTCCTGCCGCGGCTCCGCCTCCCCCGAAGACCCCCGAAGGCGAACTTCCGGAAGACACTACCATTACGTTCTGATCCATCATGCCTACCGTCGAACGCAACAAGTTCATACGCGGTCCTCGCGAGCAGGGCAGGAAGAACTATGAGGGTAATCAGGAGGTGTACGAGATGCCCGAAGATATGAAACCGTCCCGCCGGTTCCTTCCGCAATTGCACGTCAAAGCCGTGACGCTCGGGCTTCTGATAGTGGTCTTCCTGGCAGCGATAACCGTCACGATCATCGGGCTCTACGACAAGTCGGGCGACATACTATAGTTTGTCGTAAAAGTTATGTTGTGCGACGTTATTTATAGACTGCCCTAGGCTGGGTCAGGGGCGCTTCCATCCGGCATTGAACTCCTTCACCCGCCCGTACACGTAGTCGGATGGATTCGGCGAACCCGGCACATCGTGCGGCACGATCGCAGAACCGTCGGAAAAGACGTTCCAGCTGTGCCAAAGCAGCAGGTCTACCCTGTCGCGATTGCTGCGAGCAAAGGATTCTTGCCGGTCCAGCGCCGCGCCGGTACGGGAGGGATCTATGGAGACGGTCCGTCCGGTGAAGCTCGGTGTCACCGTCAGGAGGCTCCGTTTGAACTCCGGTGGATCGGCCACCCAGAATTGGTCACCGATACGTGAGTTATTTATATTAATGAAGGTAAAACGGCTGTCTTGCGGCGGCTGCAGGTCACCGAACGTATAGACCAGGGGCCTGCCACGAAAACGGAACCAGTCACCCCGGGCGTACCTGCTAGCCAGCGCGTCGAGAGCGGTGGCGGAAACTTCCGGTGCCCCGCCGGTCATGAAGAACGCATATGGAAGTCCCGGTGCCCGTGCCTTAAGCTCCCCTACGGTATCGGCAAGCTCCGGGCCGGCCGCTTCGTCGGTGGTGACCGTAAGCGCGACGAAGTCGAAACCGCCCGCCGCCAGGAGATCGAAACGAGGGTCGGCTGCGGCGTGATCGAACGTCACCCCCACCGGTGCCGAAGCCGGTCGGGATGCCTCACGATCGGCGGCTTCCCCGGCGGCGAGCCAGGCGTATCCCGACAGGACGCCCAACACGGCCAGACCGACGAGCAAGCGCTTCATCGGACGTACACCCTCCCAGGCACCCGGAGGTCGGCGTACTGCGTCGGCCGTTCACGCGGGACGGCGAGCCGGAGCGCGTCCGCCTGCGGTTCGATCGCCCGGGTCGTGTCGAAAAGCGCATACCAGCCCTGTCCGGTCATCGCGCGCACCTCGAACGTCGTTTCCGGGATCTCGAAGCCCGTCACCGCGAAACCCCGCTCCCGCATGAATTGCCGGATTTCTTCCAATGTCGTGATAAACCCGCCGCCGACGACCTGCTCCCCCACCTTCACCGGAAGGTCCGTGGAATCCTCCACGGTCAGGAGGTCGTCCCGAGGCTCGGCGCGTTCATAAGCCACGCCGCGCTGGTCCACGAGATAGCCGGAACCGCCGCTCTGCCACAACAGCGTCGAGCGCCGTTCCGTGACGGATAGCACCAGGGTGCCGGGGAACCGCCTGCTCACCTCGACGTCGGAGATCTCAGGGATATCCTTAGCCAGGGTATCCGCGATCGCCCGTTCGTCCGCCAGGAAAATCGATCGGGTCTCGATGGGACCGAACCGCTGCCGGGTTTCGTCCGACACCCGCGATCGCAGCTCTTCGGCGGACAACGTCCGGACACCCTCCACCTTCACCTGCTTTACCCAGAACACCGGAGAGAACAGCATGAGGTATGCCGCGCCCGCGGCGACGGCCAGCAGCAGCAGCACCGCAGCCCAGAACCTACCCCTTCCCTGACGGCCGGCGGTGGCCTGCCAGGATGCCCGTCGGTTGCGGCTCGTTCGTCGTTTCGTCACCATACGCCCCCATTATCCATGAATTCAGCGTTCCCCGACCCAGGCCAGTGATTCGGTGAGTTTGACACCGAGCCGTAATTTCACCCGGGCCTTCATCCGTTGGGAGAGGTCGTACACGTCGCGAGACCGGGCCCCGCCGTCATTCATGATCACGTTCGGATTCTTCTCCGAGACCAGTGCCCCGCCCTCACGTTCACCGCCCATGCCGACTTGTGTCAGGAGGTCGCGGGCACGGTGTCCCCGCGGGTCGTGGAAGACGGATACGGACGGTTTCCCGGACGGCTCGTTGCGCAAGCGGTCGCGGGTCGCCTGGACCACCCGCCGTCGGATCTCTTCCGGCTCCCGCCGGACCGCGCGTAATCGCGCCCCCAGGATCCACTCGCCGCCCTGCAAGCGCGCCGCGCCGTATTCACCATATTTCAGGTCAGCCGGCGCGACTTCGATGCTCCGGCCGCCCGCGGCGAGCGTGATCCGGCATACCACGTCGGCGAACCGGAGCGTGCCGCGGCTCGCTCCCTCCGCGATCGCTCCGCCAAGCGATCCGGCATATCCCGCGAACGCCTCGAATCCGCCACGCCCTTCCTCGGCCAACCGCCCGATCAGTTCATGGACCGGATAGCCGGCGTCCACCTCCACGTCGCCCTCGGACAGCTGGAAGCCGTTCGCGGTATACCGGATCACCAACCCACGATATCCGTGGTCCCCACAGACCGACCGGCTGCCGCACCCGATCACCGTGACCGGGAGGCCGTTCGCGGCGGCAGCGTCCAGCAGCGCACCCAAGGTCTGCCGGTCCCCTGCCTCGGCGAAGAAGTCGGCGTTGCCACCGGCGCCGATCCGAGTATGGCTTGCCAGCGATTCGTTCACCTTGATGCCGAAACGGGCGAGGAATCCCGGGTCTTTCATGCGGCTGCCAGTCGCCGGGCGAGTTCGGACGCGAACCCGTCGTTCCCGCCGACGGACATCGAAAGGACGACATCGCCCGGACGCGCTTCCTTCACGACCGCCTCCAGCAGTTCGCCGCGTCCTTCGATATATGTCACGCGGCGTCCCGCCCCGGCCGCCACGTCCGCCCCGGTCACGGTGTGGTCAGTACCCCGCTCACGCGCCGACTCGATGGCGGTGATGAATGCGCGGTCCGCATCACCGAAAGCCGCGTGATATTCCTTGAGCAATTTTTCTGTTCTTGAATAGGTATGTGGTTGGTAGACGGCGATGACCCGTCCCGGAAAATGCAGCTTGGCCGCGGCGATCGTCGTTTTCGCTTCGGTCGGGTGATGGGCGTAATCATCCAGTACCGTGACCGCCGCATCGTGAGCGGACACCCGCTCGAACCGCCGGGACGCCCCTTTGAACCCTGCGAAGGCCTTGACGATAGATTCGAACGGGACCGACTCGTTGAGCGCGATCGCGGCGGCGGCGACCGAGTTCACTACGTTGTGCTCCCCGTACAGCGGTATCCGGATTTCACCGAGGGTGTCGTCATGATGCTTGAGTACGTATCGGATTCCTTCCTCGTCGTATCGCGGATGTTCCGGATGCCATTCGGCACCCGACAACCCGTACGCCTGCCGGTCCCCCGCGAACGTCTCCGCGACGGCCCGCACGGTCCCGCTCCCCTGCCAATAGAACAACCGTCCCTCGGGCGACAGCCCGGCCACCAACTCGGCGAACCGGGTGCGGACCGCGGCAAGATCCGCGAAGAAATCCGGATGGTCGTGTTCGATGGAAGTCAGCGCCAGCACGTCCGGACGGTAATGCGTGAACTTCGACGTATCTTCGAGCCGGGAACTCCGGTACTCATCGCCCTCGATTACCGCGAGGTCGCTCCCTGCCAGCCGGACGCCGGTATCGAAGTTACGGGGCTCGATCCCGACCAGGTAGTCGGGCCGGCGTCCCGCCACTTCGAACGTCCAGGCGAGCAGTGAGGTCGTCGTGGTCTTCCCGTGGGTGCCGGCGATCACGATCCGCCTGCCCTGCTTCGTCAACTGCCCCACGAGCTCGGCGAATGAAATCACGGGAATTCCCCGCCGCTGCGCTTCGAGCAGTTCCGGGTGGTCGGGAGGGGCGTGGCCGCTGACGATCACGGTAGAAACGTCCTTCACGTGTGCCGGGTCCGCCGTGCGCCACCACGTGAGACCGCGCCGGTCCAGCCAGTCGCTTCCCGGCGGATACGCCCCTTCGTCGGTGCCGGTCACCGTGTAGCCGCGCTCCCGGCAGGCCGCGGCGACGCCGCGCATGGCATGCCCGCTGATACCCAGGAAGTGCAGGTGCTCCCGTTCAGCCATGTGCCCCCTTGCCCGCGTCCCAGACCAGATCGGTCACCCGGGCGGTGGCATCGAGACGGGCCAGCTTCCGGGCCGCCCGACCCATCCGGATACGCCGGGTCGGGTCATGTAGCAGCCGCTTCACCGCCCGAGCCAGTTCCGTGCCATCCAAACCGGCTTCCGGCAGTACGGCCGCCGCACCGGCATCCGCGAAGACCTGTGCGTTGGCTTGCTGGTGGCCGCCCGCCGCGGAGGCCAACGGGACCAGGACCGCCGGCGCCCCGACGGCAGCGATCTCCGCCAGCCCGCCGGCGCCGGCCCGGGACACCACTACGTCGGCGGCGGCATAACAGTCGGACAACTCGTCGCCAAGATATGCCCGGGGGTGGTATCGATCCCGGTGCGCGGGCGGTGCCGAGGCGGCGTACCGTTCCATTTCCGCGGCGGAGCGCTCCCCCACCTGATGGACGACCTGGGCTTCCGGCAACAGTTCCGCCAATGCCGCGGAGACGGCTTCGTTCACCGTGCGGGCACCCTGTGAGCCACCCAGCACCAGTACCAGCGGCAGGTCCCTCGAAAGCGTGAACCGCTTACGTGCCCGGTCGGGCTTTCCTTTGATGATTTCCGGACGCAGCGGGTTGCCGGTGTACGTGACCGTACCAGACGGGCGCCAGTCCATCCGTCCCGGTGGAAACGATACCGCGACCGCGGCCGTCCATTTTCCACCGATCCGGTTCGCCAGGCCCGGCACCACGTTCTGCTCATGCAGCACAATCGGAACGCCGCGGCGTTTGGCCGCGCGCATCACCGGCAGCGCCACGAATCCACCGGTGGCGAACAGCACGTCCGGCCGGAATCGCCTGATCAGTCCGAGGCTCTGCCGGTAGCCGCGCAACGCCTTGAACGGCTCCAGGATCGTACGTAACGAAAAGTAGCGCCGGAACTTTCCGGCGGCGATTCCCGTAAACGGGAATCCGGCCGCCTCGACCAGGCGCCGGTCCGCGGGCCGCGAGCTGCCGACGAAGCGGACCTCCGCTCCCCGCCGCTTAAGCTCAGCCGAGACCGCGAGCGCCGGCACGACGTGTCCGCCCGTGCCGCCACCGGCGACGAGAACCCGCATGCGCCTCCTTTCCGTCACCTACCGTATGCTTCGAGACGTTCATGACGATACCCACCGCGATCATCAGTACTACCAGTGACGATCCGCCCAGCGATATGAACGGGAGCGGCACGCCGGTGAGCGGGACCAGCGAGAGCATCGCCGAGAGGTTCACCACCGCCTGGAAGGCCACCCAGGTCACGATGCCGGTCACCAGGAGGCGCCCGAACGTGTCGGGCGCACGACTGGCGATCCGCAGCCCGCGCTGGGCCAGGAATGCGAATGCGGCGATGACCGCTAACGAGGCGAAGAAGCCAAGCTCCTCGGCGATCACCGCGAAGATCGAGTCGTTCATCGGCTCCGGCAGAAAGAAATGCTTCTGAAGCGAATTGTTGAACCCGACCCCGAACAACCCGCCGGACCCGATCGCCACTAGGGCCTGTTGCACATGGTAGCCGGTCCCTTGCGTGTCCTTGGTCGGGTCCAGGAATGTCAGGAGGCGGTCGAGCCGGTATGGCGCGGTCGCGATCAGGACCGCCACCGCGCCGAACAGCCCGCCGAAGGCGATACCGATGTGGCGGAGTGGCGCGCCGGCCGTAAAGTACATCGCCACGGCGATGACCGCCATGATCGAAGTCGTGCCGAGATCCGGCTGGGCCATGACCAGCCCGCCAAGCAGCAGCAACACGGCCGCGAGCGGCAGGAGTCCTTTGCTCAGGTTGTCGAGCTGGGACCGCCTACCGGAGAGCCACGCCGCAAGGTAGACCACCAGGGCGAGTTTCGCGACCTCGGACACCTGCAGTGGGACGATGCCAAGGTCGATCCATCGGGTCGCCCCGCCGTGACTGAAACCCACCCCAGGGATAAAGAGAAGCACTAGCAGGGCGACCGCGATCCCCAGCAGCGGTACCGCCAGGCGTTTCCAGACCCGGTAATCCAACCGCTGTACGACATAGAAGGCGGCCAACCCGACGAAGAGCGAGACCAACTGTTGGGTGAAGTAGAAATAACCGTTCCCCTTGAGCTGGAACGATTGCACCTGGCCGGCGGAGAGGATCATCAGCAGTCCGAACGTCGCCAGCATGGCGACCACCAGGAAGAACGTGAAATCCGGCCGGTGCATGCGCGCCATCAGGAGCCTCGTCCGATTACGCCGAGCACCAGCCCGATGACCGCGAAGACGGCCCCGATAATCCAAAAGCGCATGGTCACCTTGGTCTCCGGCCACCCGATCGCTTCGAAATGATGGTGGATCGGCGTGGAATGGAACACCTTCCGTCCAGCGAACCTGCGGCTGCAGAGCTGGATGATCACGGAGAGGGTCTCGACCACGAATACCAGGCCGATGATCGGCAGTATCAGCAGCGCGTCATTGAGCGCCGCCACCACCGCCAGAGTGGCTCCCAGCGCCATCGAACCCGTATCTCCCATGAAGAACCGGGCGGGGTGGATATTGAACCACAGGAACGCCAGGAGCGCGCCGGCGATCGTCCCGCAGAACGCCGCCAGGGCGAACAAGCCGTTCACATAGGAAAGCGCCCCGAACGCCACGAACGCGATGATCAGGAGCCCGCCGGCAAGCCCGTCCAGCCCGTCGGTGATGTTGACCGCGTTCGTGGTCGCGACCATCGCGATGATAAAGAGCGGAACGTACAGCCAGCCGATCCCGAAATCCCCCACGCCCGGCACGTGGAGAAGCGTATAGCCGAGCTTCGAGAAGAACCACCAGGCTCCCACCGTGCCGATCGCGATCTGTGCCACGAGCTTATGCCAGACCCGGATGCCGCCTCCCGACGGGCCGATGCCCTTGATATTGAGGTAATCGTCCACCGCCCCGATCGCACCGACGGCGACGAGCGTGAAAAGCGGCAACCACGTCTCGCCACGATCGAAGTTCAGGGTGAGCGTCACCAGGGCGACGGTCAGCCAGATCAGAAGGCCGCCCATGGTCGGCGTGCCGGCCTTGGCGGCGTGGAGCCTCCGGAAGACGGACGCGTCGCCGCTGACACCGGTGGTACGGAGCCGTTTGCCGAGCCGGTACTTGTAAAGCACGTGGCTCCAGGCGGGCGTCGCTAGCATCGATATCCCGAACGCGGCGGTCGAGAGCAGGAAGATAGTGGTGAGCTGGGTGGTTTCCATGTCTGTTTCGGTCTTTATTCTAGCTGTTCCCGCCGCCGTGTTCTATGAGGTGGCGCCGGTCGCGCGGATCCTTCAACAGAGCCGCGACCGTCCGCTCCAAGTGCATCGCCCGCGATCCCTTCACCAGTACGCTGCCGCCGCGCCCGAGCAGCCCTGCCGCCTCGTCGGCATTACTGGCGACGTGGATCGATGAATGCGCCAATCCGGCCGTCTTGGCCGCCTCGGCGATGATCAGTGCTTCCTCGCCGACTACGACCAGTTCGTCCACAAGCCCGGCGGCCGCCTGTCCGACCTCCTTGTGCCCGGCAACGGAGACGTCGCCAAGCTCCTTCATGTCACCGAGTATGGCACGGCGCGGCGCCGGGAACGCCTGCAACGCCTCCAGGGATGCGATCGTGGCCTCCGGCGATGCGTTATAGGTGTCGTCGACCACGGTCCGGCCGTCCGCTCCGGCGAAGACCCGGAGCCGGCCCGGTGGCGGGGTCCGGCTGGCGACCACCTTGGCGGCGTCCGCCAAGGACACTCCCAGGGATTCGGCAGCGGTAGCCGCGGCCAGCATGCCGATCATCTGGGGCAGGCCGTGGAAACCGGTCGTGAAGCGGACCGGCGCACCGCCGGCCACCGATACCCCCGCCGTGAAGCCGGAGCGGGTGTGCCGGGGATCCACGAGACGAAAATGGGCGGCGTCGGTAATCCCGTAGAACCGGATCTTGGCCGGTGTGAGCGAGCGCATCGCCCGCACCCGCGGGTCGTCGTGGTTGAGCACGGCGACGCCATCGGGTTTGAGCCGGCGTACCAGCCAGGATTTTTCATCCGCGATCTGCTCCAACGACGCATACGCCACGCGATGAACGTTGCGGACATTAGTGACGACCGCCACGTCCGGGCGGGCGACTCCGGCAAGACGCTTGAGATCACCCGGCGCGTCGGCCGCCAGCTCGAGTACCAACACCTCGGGGTATTCCGTGAGCCCGGCCAAACCCGCCAACGCCTTCACGAATACGACCGGCCAGCCGAGCGGATGCTTCGGCGGCGGCTGGCCGAGGACCGTCAGTGGCATCCCGATCTCCGTATTGTAATTCCCTTCCGTCTTGCGCACCTGGTAGCGGGTCGCCAGCATCGCCGCCAGCAATTCCTTGGTAGTAGTCTTGCCGACGCTGCCGGTCACCGCCACCACGGTCGGGCGGTAGCGCAGTAAGGTCGCGCGGGCCAGCCCGCCGAGAATGAGTACGAGGAGTGGCCGCAGTAGCTTCATCGGCCCGGTGGCACGTTATAGTACTGCAACAGGAATTCCGCGACCTCGCCGAACGTCGGCGCCGCGGATTCCTCCGCGAACGTCACACCCCTCGGCCGGTCGATCTTCACGAGCATCACGAAGCGCGGGTTCCCGGCCGGTGCGAACCCGATGAAGTTGCCGATAGTGACCCCTTCCTCGTAGGCACCGGCGGACGCGATCTGGGCCGTACCGGTCTTGCCTGCCACCCGGTAGCCGGACACGCCGGCCGGCCGGCCGGCCCCGGCCTCGACCACCCGTACCATCATCCCGGTAATCTGGGACGCCGCTTGCGCACTGACGGTCTGCCGTACCACCTTCGGCTCGGTCACCTCGACGGTACCGTCCCGATGCTGGATCTGGTCCACAATGTGCGGTTGCACCAGTTTGCCCTGGTTCGCGAAGCTGGCCACGGCGGTTATGAGCTGGATCGGCGTCACGGAGATGCCTTGTCCGAACGACATCGTCGCCAGCTGGACCTCGGAAAGGTCGGAGAGCGCCGGCAACGAGGGCGTGACCTCACCGGCCAGCTCGACCCCGGAAGGCGTCCCGAAGCCGAACCGCTTGATGTAGCCGTAAAAACGGTCACCGCCCAGACGTTGTGCCACCTGGACCATCCCGACGTTATCGGAGCGTTCGATTACCTGGGTCGCGGTCTCGTTGCCGTACGGGCGCCGCTCGGCGTTGAAGATCTCGCGGTCACCCACCTTGATCGAGGCGGTTCCCCGGAACACCGTATCGGGCGTGAGGACGCCCGCGTCGAGCGCCGATGCCATCACGACCGTCTTGAACGTCGAACCGGGCTCGTAGGTGCCGGAGATGGCCTGGTTCACGTAGTTCGCGACATCGTAGGTCGAATACCGGTTCGGGTCGAACGTCGGCCGCGATGCCATCGCGAGGATGCCGCCGGTCCGAGGATCCATCACGATGATGCTGCCCCCGCTGGCACTGAACTTCTTGACGGCCGCATCCAGGGCCTCCTCGACCTTGAACTGGACGTTGCGATCGATCGTCAGTACCACGGTGTCGCCGTCCTTGGGCGGCGTGTAGCTCGCTACGCCAAGGGCGAGCTCCTGGCCGGTGGCGTTCTGCGCCCGCCCCACCGAGCCGACCGACCCCTGGAGGATATCGTCGAAGTATCCCTCGATGCCGTACTGTCCCTTACCGTCGTCATTCACGAAACCGAGTACCGGGCCGGCGAGCCGGTCTTCCGGGTAGAACCGCGTGGATTCGGGTGTCAGGTAGATGCCGGGCAGCGCCAGCGACTCCAGCTCCTTGGAACGGTCGTAACTGATGGTCCCGAGCGGCGGGATATACAGCTTGTCGTTGTTGATCTGCTCCAGTACCAGTTCCGGTTCGATCTCAAGGACGCGCCCCAACTCCTTGGCGGTGCGGTCCTTTTCCGTCACCTGGCTCGGCACCACGTTGACCACGAAGGCGGTCTGGTTGGTAGCGAGCGGGTAGGTCGCCGTGCCGGAACCGTCCTTGACCAGTACCTGGCCGCGTCGGCCGATCAGTTCCTTCTGCTGGTATTGCTGCTCCTTGGCCAGCGCCTGGTAGTTCGCGTGCTCCAGTACCTGTTTCTGGACGAGGCGAAGTCCCAGGAACGAGGCCAACAGCAGGAATACCAGGCTGAGGAACGTCAGCCGGCGGCGCTGGAGACCTTGTTGCGATTGTTCGGCCATCATGTGCTCCGGGGTTTTGTTTCCCCCTCATTGTAGAGCACTGGGCGCACACCGCTTCCCCGGCCGGGACGGTCGTCGGTTACGATGCGTACGCGTTGGCCGCCGTGGCACCGGCACGCAATTGCTGCCCGTCCGCCGACTTCTCGATCTGTTGCAGCGATTGGAGCCGGGCCGCCTCGGTAGACAAGCGCTCGTTCTGTGCCGTGATCTCCGCCTTCTGTGCCTCAAGCGCCTTGAGTTGGAGGTTCTGGGTGGATACCCGGTTCGATTGCACCAGATAGAAGAGGGCCAATACGCCGAGGGTTACCACGAACACGAACCGGACCGTGACCGGGCCGACCCGGACGCCGTTGCGCGTGAGGGTCCGTTGCCGGACTCCGATTTTAGTCTGATTTGTCGCCGTAATGGTAAGCATGCGTCTCCTCCCGCTCCCGTTTTTGTTTATACTCCCTGCCGGCGTTGCCAGCCGGCGGAAGGCAGTGAAGTGTCTGCCGCCGGCTGTCAGCGATCCGTGATCTTTTCCGCGACACGGAGCTTGGCGCTCCGGGCACGGGGATTCTCGAGCACCTCCGCGCGGGTCGGCGCGATGACTTTCTTGTGCATCGGCCGCAGCGCGGGCGTGTCCTTGAGATAGCGTTTGACGATCCGGTCTTCCAGCGAGTGGAAGCTGATGACGAGCAGTCTCCCGCCGGTTACCAGCGCCCCCTCGAGGGCCGGCAACCCGCGCTCGAGTTCCCCGAGCTCGTCATTGACCGCGATCCGCAGGGCTTGGAACGTCCGTGTGGCCGGATGAATCCTCCCTCGCCGAGGCACGGCTCCCGTCACCGCTTCGGCCAGCGCCGTCGTGGTCCGGGGCCTCGCCGCTCGTAATGCCTTGGCGATACGCCGTGAGGCGCGTTCCTCGCCGTAGCGATAAATCAGGTCGGCAAGGTCCTGCTCCGCCGTGCGAGCGATCAGTTCCGCGGCGCCGATGCCCTGCTCCGGATCGAACCGGAGATCGAGCGGTGCTTCCGTCTGGAACGAGAATCCGCGTGCAGCGAGTTGCCACGAGGAGTAGCCGAGGTCAAGCAGCACCGCCCGGGGCGCGACGCCCGGGACGAGCGTCGGCAGGTCGGCGTAGCTTCCCTGCCGGAGCGTGACCCGGCGACCGAAGCCCGCCAAGCGTCGCTCGGCGTGCGTCAGGCTCTGTGGATCGCGGTCGATACCGATCAGTCGCGTACGCGGGAACCGTTCAAGGATCGCGGCGGCATGGCCGCCGAGCCCGACGGTCCCGTCTACGATGACCGAATCCGAATCGTCAGTAAGGTGCGCGAGTACCGCATCGAGCATTACTGGCTCGTGCGATGTCTCGGGTGCCTCAGACACCCGGGAAACGGTATTCCCGAAACGGTGCATATGTTTGTCTTAGCGTACCGTCTTCCGGCTGTCTGTGCGTGGGTTGGTAAGGTGCCCCTTCGGGCGTTCCGGCGGAACGCCCGAAAGAACCATTTTGCTTTTTGCTTTTTGCGACCCCCGACGAACCGAGGGATAAAAGCGTTTTTGTTTTGCCTGCCCGGCCCGCGGACGGACCGGAGTCAAAGCCTAAATTATTAAATGCCGAGCTTCTCCAGCTCCGGTCCAAGCGCATCGAGGTCGCTCTCGCCGTGCTGCCGCTGCCAGCGGTCAGCCAGCCAAATCTCGATCCGGTCGTAGAGTCCGACGACTACCGCCTCAACCGGCGTAGCCTGGGACGCGTCCGAGACGAGACCCGCGTGCTTCCGGAGTTCGTTCGACAGGAGAATCCTCCCCTGCCGATCCGGAGTCACGGGGGTCGCACCTCCCAACAACTCGCGCTGGACTTTGCGGGCCGCCGGATTCGAAATCGACGGCAGTTTCGCCAGCTTCTCGGCCAACGGTTTCCACGCTTCGATCGAATAGAGATACAGACAATGCTCGTTACCGCGGGTCACCACCGCGCCTTCGTTTTGCAGCTTGGCCCGGAACTTGGCCGGCAACGCCAGGCGCCCCTTCCTGTCCATCTTGTGCGTGTACTCACCGAGGAACAGCGTGTGCGTAGTCGACCAAACGCCCTGAGCGACGCCCTGCTGAGCGTCTTTTTTCGCGCCTGTTTGTGCCTGTTGGTCAGTCATAGTTATCCACAGTTGTCCACCACTTTTCCCCACTTGTCACCACTTCGCAGCTATAATACACCACCCGTTCCCCACTGTCCAGGGGTAACCGGGAGCACATGCCGGCAACGACCCGCGCCTCAAGGACGGCAGCGTCAGAGCGAGGACATGAAAACGGGAAGAATCCATGCCATTCGCCGCCGACACCTCCGCCGGGATCTTTCTAATCGGGTCGGATACCGACGAGGATATCGAGATTCGCTTCGCCGACCGCTAGGCGTCGAGCTTCTCGCCGAGGTAATCGCCGAGTTTGGTGATCTTCACCCGTTCCTGCTTCTGGGAGTCGCGGTCGCGGACGGTAACCGCCTGGTCCTCGAGCGAGTCGAAGTCGACCGTGCAGCAGAGCGGCGTGCCGATTTCGTCCTGGCGGCGGTAGCGCTTGCCGATCGAGCCGGTCACGTCGTAGTCCACTTGGAACCGGCCCGCGAGCCCCGTCCGGACCTCACCGGCGAGTTTCGCCAACTCCGGCTTGTTCATGAGCGGTAGGACCGCCGCCGACACTGGCGCCAGGGACGGTTTGAGCTTCAGTACCGTACGCACGTCACCCTTTTCGTCCGGTTCCTCGGCGTAGGCGTCGCACAGCGCCGTGAAGACGATCCGGTCCACGCCGCACGACGGCTCGATCACGTACGGCAGGTACTTCTCCCCCGCCGCCTCGTCGAAGTAGGACAGGTCCTTACCGGAGACCTGCTGGTGCTGCTTCAGGTCGAAGTCGGTGCGGTTGGCAACGCCTTCGAGCTCGCTCCACCCGAACGGGAATTCGTACTCGATGTCGCTGGTGCCGGCGGAATAGTGACTGAGCTCGTCCTTGGTATGCGGCCGGAGGCGGAGCTTCTTCTGCTCGATTCCCAACACTTCCGTATACCAGCGCAGCCGTTCCTTTTGCCACCACTCGTGCCACTTCTTCGCCTCGGCCGGCTTCGTGAAGAACTCGATTTCCATCTGCTCGAACTCCCGCAGCCGGAAGATGAACTTGCCGGGCGTGATCTCGTTACGGAAGGCCTTTCCGATCTGGGCGATACCGAACGGGAGCTTCTTGCGGGTCGTGGCTTGGACCTCCTTGTAGTCCACGAAGATTCCCTGCGCCGTCTCCGGGCGGAGGTAGACGGCGTGCTCATCGTCGGCGAGCGGACCGGCATGCGTCTTGAACATCAGGTTGAAGCTCCGGACGGCGGTCCATTCGGCTTTCTTGCCTTCCGGCGTCTTGATCTCGTTCTCTTCGAAGATCTTGGTGAGGTCTTCGTTGCTGAGCCCCTCGACCTTGAGGCCGAGCTGCTCCTCAATCAGGTGGTCGGCACGGTAACGCTTCTTGCTGATCTTGTCGTCGACCAGCGCGTCGGAGAAGTTCGCGGTATGGCCGGAAGCATCCCAGACCTTCGGGTGCATCAGGATCGAGGCGTCGAGCCCGACCATGTTATCCATCAGCTGGACGTTGGCTTTCCACCACGCGTCCTTGATCCGCTGTTTGAGCAGCACGCCGTAGTGGCCGTAGTCGTAAGTGCCCTGGAGACCGCCATAGATGTCGGAACCGCCGAACAGGAACCCGCGCCGCTTGGCGAGATTGGCGACCTTTTCCATGGTGACTGTCGGATTCTTATCCATTGAGTTCACGAGCGTATTCTTCCAGGCATTCTATGGGAGGTTCCCATAACGGAGTGTCATCAGGTGGATTACACGGGTCTTTCCGGACGTACCGTTCGTACACCAAGTATCCCACAAGTAATAATACGATGATAACCACGCAAGAAATCAACGTTTTGCGAATACTCACCCGCGCCCCACGAGATTCAGGAACCGGCGGCTCTTCGGTTCACGTTCGAGCGTGTAATGCACGAGCCGCTCCAAGAGGGCCGTGACCTCCCGCTGCACCGGTTCGCGCACCATGATGCCGGTCACTTCCGTAAACGGCCGCTCGGAGAGCGCCCGCAGCAGCTTGACCGCCTCGGGGCTTACACTGATCGCTTCCGGCTCCACCGCCACGCAGTCCCGGCACAGCA
Source organism: uncultured Candidatus Saccharibacteria bacterium (assembly GCA_964525455.1). Classification (GTDB taxonomy): domain Bacteria; phylum Patescibacteriota; class SICC01; order SICC01; family SICC01; genus JALYJZ01. Next base: position 21,348 of record CAZGHP010000009.1, read on the forward strand.
CGCCGCCCAGTCCGGGGGAGAACGCGAGGTCCGTCGGGTAGAGCTTGCGGCCGCATTCCACGCAGGCGTAGAGGTCCGGCCGGAATCCCGCGAGCGTCACCGCCTGCCACTGGTAGTAGTCGGCCACCAGGCGCGGCGGGTGTCCGCCCTCGAGCGCGGCGAACGCCGCCCGTACCAGCGACGGCACGCGCCGTGAGGCGTCCTCGTCGGCATTGAGCTTACTGACCAGTTCGGAAAGGTAGCTCGCCACGGCCATGCGGTCGAAGTCGGTACGGATACCCTGGTAGTGGCTCAGCGCCTTGGCGCCGGCGATCACCGGCAGGTCGCCCCGCCCCTTCGCGAGCAGCAGTTCGACATAGGTGAACGGCTCCAGGTGCCCCGCCAACTTCGAGCGGATCTTCCGTACGCCGCGCGCGACGGCCCGCAGCTTGCCGCGGTCGTCCGAGAAGATCTCCAGGATGCGGTCGGCCTCGCCGATATTGATGGTGCGAAGGACGACGCCTTTGGTCTTGGTGAGGCTCATATACGAAGTCAGTCTACGGCAGTTTGCGCAGGTCGAGGTAGCCGGGCAGGTCCGAGGCAAGCAACGACGGCCCCTTGTCCCGCTCCCCCCGCTCGGACGCTTCCTTCACCGCCGTAGCCGCGGTCTGCGCGGCTTCGAGCGGTTCCAGGCCACGCGCCAGGAGCGCCCCGACCACGCCGGTCAGTACGTCCCCCGTCCCGGCCTTCGCCAGGAACGGCGAGCCACCCTCCACTTCCACCACCGTCTTACCGTCGCTGATGTGGTCGACCGGCCCTTTCGCCAGGATCGTCACGCCAAGGTCGCTGGCAAGCTTCCGGATCGTCCCGTGCGCCCGAGCATCGGAATCACCGGCCAGCAAGGCATATTCCTCGCGGTTCGGCGTGAGGACAACTTTCTTGTTCTCGAAGAGCTTCTCCGGACGCCGCTCGTCCGCGACGATCCGTAACGCGTCGGCGTCGATCACCAAAGGGCCGGTAAAATCATCCAGCACCGATTCCAAGAATTTCCGCGCTCCCCCCTTGGTGGTTAGTCCGGAGCCGACCGCCACCGGATAATCGCGGAATACGGAGATGTCTTCGAGGTGCCGCTTATCGAACTCCGTCCCCTCAAGCCGGATCGTCACCGCGTCGGGATGCGCCACGAGCACCGCATCCGCCGCCCGGGCCGGTGCGGCGGCCACCAAGAGGTCCAGCCCGGTCCGAAGCGCGCCGCCGGCCGCCAGCACCGCCGCTCCGGCGAATTGTGCGGATCCGGCGAGCAGGAGGAGCGTACCCCACTCCCCTTTCCCAAGCCGGTCCGGACGCTCAGTCAGCTTCATATCCCAAGCCTAGCACGAGGCCGCGACACGCCGCCCCCACTCGCGCCACAGACCGCTTCTCTGCTAAGCTTAAAAAATCCGGTCCATGAAAGAGGCCCCTAAGGAGTGACCATGCCACAACGAACCCCCCTCATCCGCCTGCTCGCGTCCGCCGCGCCATTCGTCGCGCTCGGCATCCTCGTCGTCCCCTCGACCGTCCACGCCTATATCGACCCGGGCACCGGCAGCGTGATCGTCCAGGCGGCCATCGGCGGCGTCGTGGCCGCCGGATTCTTCCTGAAGACCAACTGGCTCCGCGTAAAGCATGGCGCCCAGCGCCTGTTCGGCGGCAAAAAGAAATAGGCGCCCGGACGGACCGCAATGATTGAGCGTCATCCTGCTTCCTTCCGCGACCGCTCCGGATACATCTACCGTAAGGACGGCGTCCTGTTCCGTGCCGTGGATGCGAGCTACCGCAAGGAATACGAGACCCTGACCGGTTCGGGACTCTACGACGAGCTGGTCGGCGAGCGACTGTTGATCCCTCATGAGGAAACGAAAGGCGGTCCCAAGGATGCCTACAAGATCCTCCGCCCCGAGGAAGTCGAATTCATCACGTATCCGTACGAATGGAGCTTCTCCCAGCTCAAGGACGCCGCACTGGCCACGCTTGAGATCCAGCGCCGCGCGCTCGAGCACGGGATGACCCTCAAGGACGCCAGCGCCTACAACATCCAGTTCCACCAGGGCCAGCCGACCTTGATCGACACGCTTTCGTTCGAGCGCTACAAGAAGGGCGACCCGTGGATCGCTTACCGGCAGTTCTGCCAGCACTTCCTGGCGCCACTGGTCCTGATGAGCAAGGTGGACGTACGGCTCGGCCAGTTGCTCCGGATCCATATAGATGGCGTGCCGCTCGACCTCGCCGCCGGGTTGCTCCCCCGCAAGACCCGGCTCCGTCCCGGTATCTACCTGCATCTCGTGCTCCACGCGCGGGCGCAACAGAAGTACGAATCCACCGCCAAGAAGACGAAGCCGCGCACGGTCAACGTAAAGGCGCTGGTCTCGAGTCTCGAAGGCCTGGTAAAGAAGCTCCAGTACGAACCGGCCGGCACCGAATGGGGCGATTACTATACCTTCACCAACTACACCGACCGTTCCTTCCGCGAGAAGGGCCGGCAGGTCGAGCGATTCATCAAGGCCGCGAAGCCGGATGCGGTATGGGACATCGGAGGCAACACCGGCGCATTCAGCCGGATCGCATCCGATGCCGGCATTCCGACGATCAGTTTCGACGTGGACCCGGCCGCGGTCGAGAAGAACTACCGCGAGGTGAAGAAGCGTCAGGAGACGAAGCTCCTGCCCGGACTGCTCGACCTCACCAACCCGAGCCCGAGCATCGGCTGGGCGAACCGCGAACGCGACCGGTTACGTAAGCGCGGACCGGTTGATCTGGTGCTATTCCTGGCGTTGATCCACCATATGGCGATCGGTAACAATGTACCGCTCGACGCCGTCGCGGACTATCTCGCGAAGATCTGCCGGCACCTCGTGATCGAATGGGTGCCGAAAGGTGACTCGCAAGTGAACAAGTTGCTCGCCACCCGCGAGGACATCTTCGATGACTACACGCAGAAGGGATTCGAGGCGGCGTTCGCGCGGCGCTTCAAGACCGTCAAGAAGACGAAGATCAAAGGCACCAAGCGCACGCTCTACCTGATGCGCCGAAAGTAGCCGGATGAAAGACCGGCTGCTCCGCTCCCTCAATCGCCTCCGGAAGGAACATGCGATGAGACGATTGCGGCGGTTCCTGAACCGCTCGGCGGCCGCAGGGGCGGTCGCGAGCTTCTCGGTGTTACCGGTGCTGTTCTTCACCGCCAATAACACGGCCGAACTGAAGGTTTCGGAAGCCTTCGAAATCGTCATCTTCGCCCTGGTCTTCGGCGGCGTGGTCTGGACGGCGGGACGGCTACTGCTCCGCAGTTGGACGAAGGGTGCGCTTTTCACTATCGCCGTCACCTTCCCTGCCTACCATTACGCCACGCTGATGGACTCCCTCGGCGGCGCGCTGTACGCCGCGATCCTGCTATTCCTCGGTATCGTCTTCCTGCTGGCCTGGCGGCTCTCCGAGCCGATCGCCCGCACGCTCACGGCTTACTTCGCCGTACTGGGCGCGGTGCTGGTCGTCATGAACCTGCTCCCGATCGTCCGCGACTTCGTGCGGATCGCCCAAGTGGACGTGACCGTGGACAACGAGGACTTCGTGCAGGCGGCCGCGGATGCCAAGGTACAGGAGCAGCCGCCGGACATCTACTACATCGTCCTCGACCGGTATACCGGCCAACTCGGACTCAAGGAACGGTTCGGTTTCGACAATTCGGCGTTCGTCGCGGAACTGCGCGGCAAGGGCTTCTTCGTGACCGACGCCAGCTTCGCCAACTACCCGATCACCGCCCCCTCCATGGCCTCGAGCCTCAACGCCGGACCGCTCCGGGCCCACGGTCCGGTCAAGGAGATCAACACACGGAAGCCGCTTCACGAGCTGGTCGAGCGTCCTCAGGTGGTGCAGTCTCTCAAGGACAAGGGTTACGAGTACGTGCTGGTCGGATCCTGGTGGGGACCGACCCAGCGCTCCCCGATCGCCGACGTGAACCCGGAATACGCCTGGAACGTGGAGGCTTTCGGCCAGCGGTTCCACACAGGCAACGCCGCCGGGCATTTCTTTACGGATACGGTCTTCGCGGGCCTGATTGAGCAGGTCCTCCGCTCCGACTACACGGCTTCCCGCGCGCACGGGCCGATCTTCACGGAACAGCTCGCGGAGCTCAGGCACCAGGCCGGCCGGCGGGTGCGCGGCGAAAACACTCCGAAGTTCGTACTCGCGCACATCCTGATGCCGCACCCGCCCTACGTGTTCGACGCGGACGGCACCGTCCTCCCTGCCAGCTTCAACGACCCCGATCGCTACATCCGGCAGCTCCGCTACACCAACCGGGAGATCGGCAAGCTCATGGACGACATCCTTGCCGCCGACCGGGATAATCCGCCGGTCATCGTCGTGGCAGCGGACGAAGGCGAGTATACCCGTCGCTTCGACCCGGACGCCAGCGATGCCGAGATCCGGCAGAAGACCAATATCCTCAACGCCTACTACTTCCCCGGCAGGGACTATGGCGCCCTCTATCCCACGATCACGCCCGTGAACACGTTCCGGGTGGTGTTCAATGAATTCTTCGGGACGCAGCTTCCGCTCCTGCCGGACCGGACGAACGCCTCACCCTCCAAACGGCCGCTTGATTGGGTGGATGTAACTGATAGGGTACGAAAGGAGCCACGATGAGGATTCCTCGCATCCCGCATATCACACGCTACGCGCCGGCCGTCGCGGTAGTCAGTTTTTCCGTCGTACCGCTGCTGTTCTTCGCCAACGAACGCGGGAATATCTACGACTTCGCGGCCGTGGAGGGATCGTTGATCGCGCTGTTCGGCATAGTGGTGGGCCTGGCCCTCTGGGGCCTCGCCTGGTTGCTGCTCCGAGACTGGACCAGGGCGGCGGTACTCGCGACATTGCTTACCTTTCCGATCTTCCATTTTCGCAGCGCGGTCGTGGAGTTGTTGGAGCTCTTCCCCGGCGTCTCCCGACCGAGCCTGATCCTTTATCCAGTGGTCGCCGTCCTGGTGGTGCTCGTGGCGGTGCTCCTTCGGCGCGCCACGTCGGCACGTGCGCGAACATTCGCGAACTACCTCGCCGTGGTCGGCGGTATCCTGCTGGCCTACCAGCTCGTCACGCTCGGTATCGGCCTGGAGCAGAACAGGGGCGCGACGGTCCGGGTCGGGAACGACGACTTCGTCCGAGCCGCGGCAAAAGCGGAAACGCCCGAACAGGCTCCGGACATCTACTACTTCGTATTCGACCGGTACGGCGGTCAGATCGGCCTCTCCGAAAGTTACGGTTTCGACAATACGCCGTTCGTGGAGACGCTTCGCGACAAGGGCTTCTTCGTCGCGGACGCCAGTTTCGGGAATTATCCGATCACTGCTTCGTCACTCGCCTCGTCGTGGAACGGCGGACTGCTCGAGACGAGCGGCGATGTCAGGAACGTCCGCTCGCGACAGGAGCTCTATCCCCTAGTCGAGAATCCTGCCGCAGGCCGGTTCCTGCAGCAGAACGGCTACCGCCACCTGCACGTGGGATCGTGGTGGGGTCCGACCCAGGCGTTGGCCTCGGCCGACCGGAACTACCAGTCCGCCTGGCGGCTCGGTCCTGACAGCGCCCACGTCCACATCAGCCACCTGACCAGCGTGTACCTGGTGGGCACGATGTTCGTGGACCTGCAGGAGAAGGCGTTCGGCCCGTTCCAGGTCGAGAACCAGCACGGCACCGTCTTCAAGCGGCAGTTCGCGACGCTGGAGAAACTGGCTGCGGAACAGGACGGCCCACGACTGATCTCAAGCCACATCCTGATGCCGCATCCCCCGTTCGCGTTCGACGCGCAGGGCGGCACGAAGATCGACCGCAGTCGCGGTGCCCGGCAAAATTATCTCGACCAACTGGCGTACACGAACGAGCGAATCCAAACGCTCGTAGACCGTATCCTGGCCGCCTACCCTGCCGACAAGCAGCCGATCATCGTACTGACGGCTGACGAAGGCGAATACCCGTACGTCGGCGGTTACGGGGCGAGCGAATCAGCCGTGAACCTGCGGGAGAAGACGAACATCTTGAATGCTTTCTACTTCCCTGGCGAAAACTACGAGCGGCTCTATAATACGATTACACCAGTCAACAACTTCCGGGTGATCTTCGATCAGTTCTTCGACACCGGGCTCGGGCTTGAGCCCGACCGCACCTACACCGTCCGGGACGTCAACACACCCTACGACTTCGTTGACGTGACCGACCGCGTGCGGCAGGCACCGGGACCGCGCGGCAGCGGAATCGTCTCTCACTGAGGCACCACAACACCCTCGCGACGACTACGACCTGGTCGTACAAGGTACGTTGGACGTCACCGGTGACACGACTGTCCAAACCGACTCCGCCACCGCCT
>CAZGHP010000010.1:0-27650 GCA_964525455.1 uncultured Candidatus Saccharibacteria bacterium
TTGCATGTGTTAGGCACGCCGCCAGCGTTAATCCTGAGCCAGGATCAAACTCTCTTAAAAACACTCGTCGGCCCTGGCGGACCGGCGAGGTCAACAAACTTAACTTAGAAATTTTTGGAGATTCCGTCACCGAAGTGACGGAATGGCATGTCTACCTGTTGTGAAGGAGCACGGCGGGCCGACCCTGAAAAACAAAACGGCCCTGACGGAACCGCAAACCAAGAAACTGTTTCTGCGTGATGGTTGGTTCGAGTCCTGCTGGAATCCTCCGGCGGTTACGTCGCAAGATTCATTTTACGCAGTAATCAATCATGAGACAACACCGCGTGGTCCCGTCGCCAAATCGTTCTCAGCGCCGGCGGCGGCCACGGCGCTGGTAGCCGTGGGTGCGGCGGCGCTCCCGCTCGACCACGAGGTCATGAGGGAGTATGCGCAGTCGAAGCATCCACCAAGCCAGCCAGAGGAGGTATGCCCCGAGGATCAGGTAGAACCAGGCCCGGAAGCTCAGTACGGGCGCGCCGGCTCCGCGGAGCAGCGCGTACAGGATGAACAACGCCGCGGCCCCGGCGGAGACGGCTCGCAGCGCCTGGAACTGCTTGCGGACCGTAGCGGACCGCGAATAACGACAGACCAGCGCGCCCGCCAGAGAGAGCACCGCGGCCCCGAGCGGCGCGGCGAATATGGCAACCCACCGGTACTCACCAGTCCCCGGGATTGAAAAAAGATATCCTTCCATCATTGCCAGAATAACCGATACAGGGCCGCTGCCAGCAGGGCCCCGTAGACACCTCCGGCCACGACCTCGCGGATCCGGTGCCCGCGGATCACCGGAACGGCAGGCAGTTTCGCTTTCTGGGAGAGCCGGTTGAGACGCACCGCCTGCTCGCCCAAAGGCCACCGCACACGGACGGCATCGTGTACCACGATCGCGCTGACCACCACGCCCAGCGCGAACAGCGAACTGCCGACCCCCTCGACCAGTGAGATCGCCGTCGTCGCCCCGACGATTACCGCGGCGTGCACCGACGGCATGCCGCCCGAGTCGAAGAACCGACGGTCCCGGCCGTGCATCAGTCCGACCAGGAACTTCGTCGTCTCGGCGATCAGCCAGACCAGCCCGGTGATAATCAGTACCGGGACATCCATGTCAGGTCGTCGCTACGGTAGCTACACGGTCACCTTCACGCAAACGCATGATCCAGACTCCCTGTGTCGCCCGCGACAACTGTGGAACGTCCGAGACTGGGATCTGGATCACCTGCCCGCTGACCGCGGAAATCAGGACGTTCTTGATGTCGGGCGTGATCGCACGGGCGGTCACTAACGGGCCGGTCTTCTTGGTGATGTTAGCCGTCTTCACGCCGCCGCCACGCCGCCGATGGCGTGGGTAGCCGGTGATCGCCGTCCGTTTACCGATACCCTGCTCGCTCACAACCAACAGGTCCACGCCCTTCCGCACCACTTCCACGCCGACGATCGCATCGTCCTGCTTCACGCGCATACCGCTGACGCCGCGGCTCGCCCGCCCCATCGGGCGCACTTCCCCTTCCGCGAAGCGGATCGCCTTGCCCTGCCGGGTGACCATCACCACGTCATCCTTGCCGTCCGTCACGTGCACCCAGCGCAGCGCGTCGCCCTTCACCAGGTTGATCGCGATCAGCCCGCTGGAGCGGACCTTCTCGAAGTCCGAAAGCGCGGTCTTCTTCACGAACCCGGCCTGGGTCGCCATGAACAGGTAACACTCGCCCGTGGCGGCAAAGTCCTCGATCGACACCAGCGCGGTCACCCGCTCATCCGGACCCAGTTGGATCATGTTGACGATCGCCGTGCCCCGGGCCTGGCGCGACGCCACCGGTATCTGGTGCGCCTTGATCGAGAATACCCGGCCGAGATTGGTAAAGAACAACACGCTGGCATGCGTGTCCGTACTCACCAGATGGGCCGCCATGTCACTCTCCTTGACCTGGCCGCCGGTCACGCCCTTGCCGCCGCGACCCTGCGCCCGGTAGGTCGTAGCCGGCATCCGCTTGATATAGTTCTCTTTCGAAAGCGTGACGAACACTTCCTCTTTCGGAATCAGGTCCATGTCACCGAACCGCCCCAGTGGCGCGGCCTTCACCTCGGTCCGGCGTTCGTCGCCATAGGTCTCGATGACTCCCGAGAGTTCCTGCTTGACCACGCCCTTGATCCTCCGCTCGGACTTGAGCAGGGCGGTGAGTTCCTTGATCGTCTGTTGGAGTTCCTTGTACTCTTCCTCGACGTGCTTGCGCTCGAGCGCGGCCAGCGCCTGCAGGCGCATCTCCAGGATCGCCTTGGCTTGGATTTCCGACAGCTTGAATTTCTTCCGGAGGTTCGTGGCCGCCACGATCCGGTCCTGCGAGGCCCGGATCGTTTTGATCACCGCGTCGATTTTGTCGAGCGCCGTGAGCAGTCCCTCCAGGACGTGGGCGCGGTCCTTGGCCTGCGTCAACTCGAACATCGTACGCCGCCGCACGACCGTCTCACGATGCGTGAGGTAGTGCGCGAGTACGTCCTTGACCGTCATCACCCGCGGCTCCAGGTCCGGCGTCAGCGCCAGCATGTTCAGGTGGAACGACTTCTGGAGGTCGGTGTGCTGGAAGAGCTGGTTGAGGACCTTGTTCGGATAGGCGTCGCGCTTGAGATCGACCACGACGCGTACGCCGTCCCGATCGGATTCGTCACGAAGGTCGGCGACACCTTGGAGCTTCTTGGCGCGCACCAGGTCGGCGATCTTCTCGATCAACGTCGCCTTGTTCACCTGGTAGGGCATCTCCGTGACGACGATCCGGTGCGCCCCGCCCTTGCGTTCCTCGATCTCGGCCCGCGCCCGCATGTCGATCCGCCCGCGCCCGGTGGCGTACGCGGCCTTGGTCTGTTCGCTGCCATAGATGATTCCTCCCGTCGGAAAATCGGGACCTTGGACGTGCTCCATCAGGTCGGCCGGCGTGCAGTCGGGATTGTCCATCAGGTGGATCGCGGCGGCACCCACTTCCCGGAGATTGTGCGGCGGGATGTTCGTGGCCATGCCGACGGCGATGCCGACCGTGCCGTTGATCAACAGGTTCGGCAGTTTCGCCGGCAGCACCTGCGGCTCCTTCTGCGAGCCGTCGTAGTTGTCCTGCCAGTCGACCGTGTCCTTCTGGAGGTCCGCCAACAGCTCATCGGTTATCTTCGCCATCTTTGCCTCGGTATACCGCATCGCGGCGGCGTTATCGCCGTCCATCGAGCCGAAGTTCCCCTGCCCGTCCACGAGCGGATAGCGCATCGCGAAGTCCTGGGCCAGGCGGACCATCGCGTCATACACCGCGGTGTCGCCGTGGGGGTGGTACTTACCGAGGACTTCACCGACGACGGTCGCGGACTTGCGATACTTGGCGCCGCTGCGCAACCCGAGGTCCTGCATGGCGTAGAGGATCCGCCGGTGTACGGGCTTCAGGCCGTCGCGCACGTCGGGCAGCGCCCGGGCCACGATCACGCTCATCGCATAATCCAAGTAGGAACGCTGGAGTTCCCCTTCGATCGTCTGCGGTTTTATTTCTCCGATGTCTGCCATTACTCCTCTATTGTCTCATTTTTGAAATGCCCCCGCTACCGAGACAAAGGCACGCGAGCCGCTGGAAATGCCAGTCGGGATCAGGCCCGGTTTCCGGCCCTCGGCACGGGCCGATGCGCCTTCGGGTTGCGGCCGAGGCATATTGCTACCCCTGCGCGCGCTCGGTGATCGTGAAGATCTTGTCTGCTTTGCCGTCGCCGGTGACGTCGTCGGGGTCACCGCCCTGCTCAAGCACCGACGTCAGGACGAAACCGGCATCCGTCCGCCGGTAGCGATAATCGAACTGGGGCGAGGACGGATCCTTCGGTACCCGCTCCAGATACGCCGGCGTAAGTTCGTTCAAGCCGGCCGGATAGGCTCCCGTCGCTTCCCGGAATGCCGTGATTGCCTCGGTGACGGTCTTCAGGTCTTGCTTGCGCTGGGCATCACGGCCGGCCGGGGTTGTCAGGTCATTCGGCGGCACGGACGGCGCAGCCGATGCCTGGGGTGTCGGTTGCGGCGTCACCTCCTCGACGGTGGCGGACTGGTCTTTCAGTCCGGCGACATCCGCCTGCAGTTCGTTCACCTTTCCGCTGATACTGGCGACAGAGAAGATCAGATACACCACCGCCAAAAGCAGGATGCCGTAGACGACGAACCAACCCTTACCTTCCATGTATCCCCTCCCTCATCTAGATATCAAGATTAGCTACTGACTTCGCATGGGTCTGGATGAACTTCTTGCGTGGTTCCACGTCCGCCCCCATGAGCGTATCAAAAAGTTCGTCCGCTTTCTCGGCGTCTTCCACGTTGACCTGGTGGAGGATCCGATTCTCCGGATCCATCGTGGTCTCCCAGAGCTGTCCGGGGTTGAGTTCGCCGAGGCCCTTGTAACGCTGGATCACCACGCCACCCACGTCTTTCTGGGCCGACGTAGTAGCCCTGCCCTCACCGGCGACGAGCTCGTCGGTCAATGCTTTCGCCGCGCCCTTCTTGGCCAGGTATTGCTTGATCAGCTTGTCACGTTCTGCCTCGGTATGCGCGTACGCCGAATTCCGGCCGGAGCTCACCTTGTAAAGCGGTGGTTCGGCGATGTAGAGGTAGCCTGAGCGGATCACGTCCGGCATGTGCCGGAAAAAGAAGGTAAGCAAGAGCGTCCGGATATGAGCGCCGTCCACGTCGGCATCGGTCATGATAATGACGCGGTGGTAGCGGAGTTTCGTAACGTCGAATTCCTCGCCGATGCCCGCCCCCAGTGCGATGATCAACGCCTTGAGCTCGTTATTGGCGAGCATCTTATCGAGCCGTGCCCGCTCCACGTTCAGGATCTTGCCGCGAAGCGGGAGGATCGCCTGGAATTCCCGGTCGCGTCCCTGCTTGGCGCTGCCGCCAGCCGAGTCGCCCTCGACGATGTAGACCTCGGACTGGGAAGCATCCTTGGAGCTGCAATCGGCGAGCTTGCCGGGCAGCGTCATGCCCTCGAGCGCACCCTTCCGCAGAACGGTGTCGCGTGCGGCCTTGGCAGCCAACCGGGCCTTCGCGGCAAGGTATGCTTTCTCGACGATCTTCCGACCGTCGGCCGGGTGTTCCTCAAGGTAGGTCGAGAGTTTGTCGGCGATGACCTGCTCCACGATTCCCCGGATCTCCGGATTGTTCAGCTTGGCCTTGGTCTGCCCCTCGAACTGAGGGTCCGGCAGCCGTACGGAGAGTACCGTGGTGAGCCCTTCGCGGACGTCCTCGCCGGACAACGAGCCGTCCTTGTCTTTCTTCACGAACCCCTGTTTGCGCGCATAGTCGTTGATGACCCGCGTGAGAGCGCGGTGGAGGCCCGTGAGGTGCGTACCGCCTTCGATCGTATTGATGTTATTGGCGAAAGAGAACGTGTGTTCGGCATAGGTATGGGTGTACTGCAGCGCACACTCCACCTCGGCTTTGCCACCGCTGCCGGCGATGTACATCACGTCCGAGACGGGATCGCGCTGCTTGTCGAGATGCTGCACGTAACTGCGGATACCCGACTCGAAATGGAAACGGTACTGCCACGGGGCGAGCCGTCCGGCTTGTTCCGGCTGTTCCCGCTCGTCCGTGAGCGTGACGGTCACCCCCTTGGTGAGGTAGGCCTGCTGGCGCAGCCGGTCGAGGATCAGCTTACGGTCCCAACGGATTTCCTCGAAGATGGCGTCGTCCGGCCAGAATGTATGGGTAGTACCGGTGCGATTCACTTTCTTGCCCTTCTTGACCGCGCTTTTCGCCTTGCCGCGGGCATACTCCTGCGTATGGAGGTGGCCGTCGATACTGCTTGCCACCTCGGTCTGGAGCTTGACGGACAGCGCGTTCAACACCGAGATGCCTACGCCATGGAGACCGCCGGAGACTTTATAGGCGCCGTCGTCCCCGCCGAACTTGCCGCCGGCATGCAGCGTCGTCATGACCGTCTCCAGTGCGGATTTTTTGGTAATCGAATGCATGTCGACCGGAATGCCCCGGCCGTCGTCCGCGATGGTCACCGAGTCATCCGGGTGCAGTACCACGTCGATCGTCGTGCAGTGACCGGCCATCGCTTCGTCGATCGCGTTGTCTACCGCCTCCCAGATCAGATGGTGCAGGCCGGGAACGCCCGTGCCGCCGATATACATGCCCGGGCGCTTCCTGACCGGCTCAAGCCCCTGGAGTACCTGGATGGAGCGGGCGGTATAGCCCTGTTGCGTGGAAGCGGGCTTCCTCGGCACCGTTCTCCGGGAAGCCTTCGCTTTTGCGACAGGCTTTTTCTTCTGGTTGGCTTTCGGTTTCGGCATCATTCGGATTCCCTTCAAGTATACCGTGAAAGCCGTCTCGATTCGAGTCCGGGCCGCTTCATAAATATCAGAGTTGCGCTACTTTTGGACGATACCCCGTGCCCTACGCCCGTACTTCCCAACCGTGGGACTTCACCGCCGCTTCGATGTTCGCCATCAGGCGGTTGACCTCGCCATCGGTGAGCGTCCGCCCCTCGGCACGGAACTCCAGCGGCACGGTGATACTCCGCCGCCCGCGGTGCACGAAGAGGTCGGGATCGCCGACGGACACCAGGTGAGGCTTGCCGTTCTGGACGATGGTCCGCACGAGATCCGCGAACGGTACCTGCTCGGGCAAGTATACGGACAGGTCGCGATAGACCGGCGGGAATGCCGGCGGCATCTCGGCCCGTTGCTGGCCGGGCAATGCCTGCGGCAGGCGGTCGAGGTTGAGCGAGAGCATCGAGATACTGCCCGCCTTGAAACGATCCGGGAAGCGGAATTCCGCGACCCAACCGATCCGGACCTTCCCCACCCAGACCTGGAAATGGCGCCCGGGTACGAACTTGCCGACCGTCACGCCCTTGAAGCGCACGCGGTCGCGCGTCACGCCAAGCCGGTCGAGCAGGAGCGTGAGCGCTCCACGGACCGCTTCGAACGATGCATCGTGCGCCTTCGCACCGACCGTCACCATCAGCTTGCGCTGCTCGTGGGGAGCAGCGGCTTCCTTCGCGGGTTCCGACGGTTCGAAGACTCGTCCGATCTCGAAGATCCGGACTTCCTCCCGCCAGCGCAGGTTCGCCTGGACGGATTCGAGGTGCCGCGGCCCGAGGCTGCCACGGAGATACCGGTGGTCATCGGACAACGGGTTGGCGATCTCGGGTAGTGTGGCCGGGAAACCGCTCCGCTCAAGCAACTTGGGGCCGATCAGCGAGTGCGTAAGCACCTCGGTAAAGCCGGCACCCCAGAGCAGCGCGTGTATCCGGTCGCCCAAACGAGCGGCTGCGGGCCGCGTGGCTGCGCCCGCCGACCCGGACGGCAACGTCGCCGGTAAGCGGTCATAGCCGTACTCGCGGATGAGTTCCTCGTAAAGGTCTACCGGCTCGTGCACGTCGGTCCGCCAGTGCGGCACGGCGATCCGCCAAGCGTCCCCGCTGCCGGAGACACCGAAGCCGAGAGCCTTTAGGATCCGGCGCGCCGGCGCGGCTGGAATCGTGACACCGAGGAATCCCGCGGCTTCCTTCAGTGAAAGCGTAAGCGCCTTCGGACGGGAAGCGCTCGGATATGAATCGGTGAATTGTACGAGCGAACCGCCGCAGATCTCCAGGATCAAGTCTATCGCACGGCGGACTGCCGGCCGGACCAGGCCTTCCGACACGCCGCGCTCGAACCGGGCCGAGGCGTCGGTGCGGAGTCCGAGCGCCCGGCTCGTACGCCTGATCGTGGCCGGGTCGAAGTGGGCACATTCAAGCAGCACCCCGACCGTGTTTCCTGAGATCTCACCATTAGCCGCCCCCATGATCCCGGCAAAGCCGAGTGCCTTGGTTCCGTCAGCGATCAGGAGCGCCCCGGCCGGAGCCTTCCGTGCCTCGCCGTCCAGCGTGATGAGCCGTTCGCCCGCGCGGGCCGGGCGGACCCGGACCGTCGTCCCCTCCACCGCCGCCGCATCCATGGCGTGCAGCGGCTGGGCATACTCGAGCATGACGAAATTCGTGATGTCCACGATCGCGTTCACTGGCCGCTGGCCGACGGCGACCAGGCGCCGTTTGAGCCATCCGGGGCTTTCCCGGTTCGTGACGCCCTGCAGGTGTGCCAACGCGTATCGGGTGCAGCCCGCACTATGGGATACCCGGTACGGACCCCGCACCGGGTGGTCAGGGGTCTTGAGACGCGGCTCCTGAAGCGTGATACCGAACGCGGCCGCGACTTCCCGGGCGATGCCGAGATGTCCCATGCAGTCCGGCCGGTTGGCGAGCACTTCGAGCTCGAACGTGTCGTGCCGGTGGCCGAGGGCGGCCGGAAGGCGGGCACCGACCTTCGCGTCTGCGGGTAGGATCCAGATACCACTATGGTCCTCCCCTACCCCGAGTTCGCGTGCCGAGCAGAGCATGCCGTCGGAAGTAACCCCGCGGAGTTCCCGCCGGTCGACGGTCAGGCCGCTCGGCAACGTCGTCCCCGGCGTCGCCACCGGGACCCGTTGGCCGACCTCGATGTTGCCGGCGCCGCAGACGATCGTCCGGCGCCGCGCCGCGCCGGTCGCGACCTTGGTGACGCTCAGCTTGTCCGCGTTCGGGTGCGGAGCGATCGCGACGATCTCCCCTACGACGATGTCGGCAAGGCCGCGCACCGAACGCACCTCGTCCACTTCGTTCAGCGTCATCGTCAGCCGTTCCGCGATCTCATGCGTGTCGGCCTTGACCGGCGCGTACTCCTTCAGCCAGTCGACGGATACCTGCATCAGAACCGCTCCAGTAAACGGACGTCCGGCGCGAAGAACTGCCGGATGTCATCGATGCCGTACTTCAGCATGGCGATCCGTGCCGGGCCGAGCCCGAACGCGAACCCGCGGTACCGCTTCGGGTCCCACTTCACGTTACGGAGTACCTGCGGATGCACCATCCCGCAGCCGCCGAGCTCCAGCCATTCGCCGTCGCGCACGTGCGGTACCGACATGTCGATTTCCGCACTCGGTTCGGTGTAGGGAAAGTAGCTCGGACGGAACCGGATCTTGGTATCGGCGCCGAGCAGCTCACGCGCGGCCTCCGCCAGCACGCCCTTGAGGTCTGCGAACGTGACCCGATCATCCACCAGCAGGCCTTCCATCTGGTGGAATACCGCGCTGTGCGTGGCGTCTTCGGCCTCGTTCCGGTAGACCAGGCCGGGCGCGATGATCCGGATCGGCGGCTGCGCTTCCCGCATCGCGCGGATCTGGACGCCGGACGTGTGGGTCCGCGGCAACAGGCGGAACCGGCCGGAGGCATCTTCCGATCCGGCGAGATAGAAGGTGTCCTGCATATCACGGGCCGGATGGTCCGGGCCCATGGCAAGCGCTTCGAAGTTGTGCCAATCGTCTTCGATTTCCGGTCCCTCCACCGTCGTGAAACCGAGTCCATGGAAGATCGTTTCCAGTTCACGGACGACACGCGTCACCGGATGCTCGTGGCCGACCCGGAGCCGCTCGCCGGGGAGCGTCACGTCTATCGGCGCGACCGGTTTTGCGGTGGCTTCCCGCCTGGCGGCCGCGAACAGGCGCTCCAGCCGCGCCTTGGCGGCGTTGCCGGCGATACCGGCCGAACGGCGTTCTTGCTCCGGCAACGTCCGGATGTCCTTCAGCGCTTTCGTCAGCCGGCCGTTCCGGCCAAGGAATTCGGTCTGTAGCTTGGCGTAGTGCGCCGGGGCGGACGCCCGCTCCAACGCCGCGCGGGCCGCCGCGACGATTCGTTCAAACTCTTCGGGACCGTGCATTCGAGCGTACATATAATTCCAACAGCAGCACCACCGCCACTAACAGCAGTATATCCCACCAGGCAAGCAAGCCGATGGACTGCAGCGCGATCAGGGCCAGTCCGAGTGCGGCGCCCAGGAATGCCTGGCGGAATGCGACCAGGAGGTTCGCGTAGCGAAGTTCGTTGTTGCCGAAGTGGCGACGGAGCAGGTAGCCGGCGACGGTCAACGTGCTCGCCAGCCCGACGTACAACGAGAGGTAGAAGGAGGCCAGTGCGACCTGGCCGCCCTGCTCCGGATTCGTATTCACGATCGTGAGCGCCCACGCCAACCAGCATGCCGCGGCAACGGCCGAGAGCCCCCAGAGGATCGTCCGGATACGCATCAACGGCCCCGTTTGCGCTCCGGCGGCTTACGCTTCGCCGGAGCGCGGCGGTTTTTCTTCGCCCCGGAGGCGTTCGAGCCGCGATGGCGGGACAGCAGGAACTCGGACAGGACCTGCCGCAGGTCGCCCGGATCGATACCGGGCGTGATCTTCCCGCCGACCGACAGGGAAACCACGCCCTGCTCTTCGGAAACCACCAGCACGACCGCGTCGGACTGTTCGGTAAGTCCCGCCGCCGCGCGGTGCCGGGCGCCGAGCGTGTAGCCGTAGTTGCGCTCGGTGAGCGGGAGCATCACGCCGGCGGCGGCGATGCGGTCTTCCTCGATAATCACCGCGCCATCATGCAGGGGTGAGCGGTGGAAGAACAGGTTGAGCAGGAGCGGGGTCGAGACTTCGGCATCGATCTGCACGCCGCTGGTCACCAGGTCCGACAGCCCGGTGCGGCGCTTCAGGACGATGATCGCGCCGGTACGGTCCCGTGAGAGGACGTGTGTCGCTTCGACGACCTGGTCCAGCGTCTTCGAACGCTCCGGGCGCGCCCGCCGGAGCCGGCGGTACCGGACGCGGCCGAGCCGTTCGAGCGCGCCCCGCAGTTCCGGCTGGAACAGTACCGGCACCGCCACGAATAACAGGGTGAGCAGGTTCGCGAACAAGAAGGCAAGGAGATCGAAGCCGAACAGCCGGGCCAGCAGGAACGCCAGGACAATGATCAGGATACCGTAGATGATCCCGATCGCCCGCGTCTCGCGCAGCACGAGGTATAGCCAGTAAAGGATCCCCCCGACGATGATCACGTCGATCACGGCCGACGGACCGATATCCACCGTCGAGACGAACGAATCGAGCCGATTACCCGCTTCAGCTGTGACGGAACCGAAAATCGCCATATTCATGTGTTTGTTTCAGCTTACCTCGTCACGCCGTGACGTACAGTGGGCCTAGCGCTTCGAGAACTGCGGTGCCTTGCGGGCCTTCTTGAGACCGTACTTACGGCGCTCCTTGGCTCGCGGGTCCCGGGTCAGAAGCCCTTCCTTCTTCAAGGCAGTCCGCGCCTCCGGGTCGGCGATGATCAGCGCCCGGGCCACGCCGAGGCTGACGGCATCGGCCTGGGACGGCAGTCCGCCGCCGCGGACGCGGACAGAAAGGTCGTATTTGCCCGCCTTGCCGAGCTGGCGCAACGGACGGGTAGCGCGGGTGCGCCACGCCTCGAGCGTAAAGTAATCGCCGAACGGCTTACCGTTGACGCTATGGTGCCCCTTGCCTGCCTTGATGCGCACCAAAGCCGCGGCGCTCTTACGTCGGCCGACCCCGGAGATATATGTGGATTTCTCGTCAGCCATGCGGAAACTCCTTCGGTTGTTGGGCGGCGTGGTCGTGTTCCGGACCGGCATATACGTGCAGATGATTACGCCAGATCCGCTTCAGCCGGTTGTCCGGCAACATGCCGATGACAGCCCGTTCCAGTGGCCTACGCGCGTCCCGTTCGAGCTGCTCTGCCAGCGTGCGCGACTTGAGCGACCCGGGCCGGCCGCCGTGACGATAGTAGCGTTTGTCGGCGAGCTTATTGCCGGTCACCCGCACCTTGGCCGCGTTGGTCACCACCACGTGGGTATCCGTGGGTACGTGCGGTGCGAACGTCGGCAGATCCTTGCCGCGCAGCACCGTGGCGATCCGCGTTGCCAGACGGCCGAGGACCTGGCCATCGGCATCCACCGCGAACCAGCGGCTTACCTGCTGTTCACGGGCCGGGACCGGCGTGCGGGCGGCCCTCATACCAATTCCACCTTCACGGCCTCGGCGGCATCACCGACCCGCGGGCCAAGCTTGCTGAGACGTACGTAGCCACCCGGCCGGTCGCGGTATTTCGGACCGAGCTCCTCTACCAGCTTCTTGACCGCGTTCGGTTCGGGGAGTTCGCCGGCCAGCGCCCGCAGGTGCGGAACGGACTTCGTCTTCGATTTGGTGATCAATGGTTCCACGTAGCGGCGCAACTCCTTGGCCTTGCCGACGGAAGTCACGATCGCCTCGTCGATGATCAGCGAGGTCGCCAGGTTCCGCAATAACGCCCGCCGGTGCTCGGCGACCCGCCCCAAGGACCGACCTTGCCGACGGTGCTTCACGGGTTACCCCTTGGCGGACGCGTTAGTGAGTCCGAGCTGTTGCAGCTTCTCCGCGACTTCGGCCACGCCCTTGTCTCCGAACCCCTTGAGGCCTTCGAGATCTTCCTGGGAAAGGTCGGCTACGTCGGCGAGGGTCTTCAGCTCGGCGCCCAGGAGCGCATTGGCCGTCCGGCCGGAGAGCCCGGCATCCTCGATGGCCACGTCGCCCCCGGAAACGGCTGTCCCGGCCTTCACCGGCGCCTCTGCGGCCTCGGGGTCCACGAACAGTTGGAACTGCGATACCAGGATGCGGGCCGCTTCCTTCACGGCATTCGCGGGATTGACGGTCTTGTCGGTCGTGACCGCGATGATCAGCCGGTCGAAGTTCGTCATCTGGCCGACGCGGGTGTTCTCGACCTGGAAGTTGACCCGCCTCACGGGGGTGAACGTCGCGTCGAGCGCGATCGTGCCGACGGGAAGCTTTTGCTCCTCGCGCCGCTCCACCGGGAAGTAGCCGCGGCCCTTCTCGACCGTGAGCTCGGCGTCGATCGCCGCCTTCTTGTCCGACAGGGTCGCGATGTGCTGGTCCTTGTTCACGACCGTCAGGCGGTCCGTCTCGACGATGTCCTTGGCGGTCACCTTGCCGGCGGTCTTCTTAGTCAGGCTCACCGTGACCGGTTCGTCGCCGTCCAGTTTGAACCGTACCTGCTTGAGGTTCAGCAACACCTCGATGACGTCTTCCTTGACGCCCGGAATCGTGGAAAACTCATGATCGACGCCAGTGAACTTGGCGGACGTGATCGCGGCACCGGTCAGGCTGGAAAGCAGGACACGGCGCAGTGCCGACCCTACCGTCGTCCCGTAACCGGGGTACAGCGGCTCGATGACGAACGTGCCTTCTTCGGCACTCGTCTTCCTGGTCTCAATGGTCGGAATGGTGATCTCTTGCACGAGGCTCCTTTCTAGTCTCAACAAGCTTAAAGCTTAGCGAAAAATTAGTCTTTTTTAAAGGGGTTAGCGCGAATAGAACTCAACGATCAGCTGTTCGTTGATGGTAGCGTCTATGTCAAGACGTGCCGGTTCGGCAACGATTTTGCCGGTCAGGGCGGTAGCATTGAGCTGCAGCCAGGGCGGTGCGTCCTTGTTTTTGAGGGCATCGAGGTCGACACGTTCCTGGTAGGCCTTGGCGAACGAGTCGGCCAGGCCGATCTCATCGCCGGCGGAAACGGCATACGACGGTGACTTGACCTTCGCACCGTTCACCCGGACGTGGCCGTGGCCCACGAATTGCCGGGCTTGGGAGCGCGTCTCCGCGATTCCCAGCCGGTACACCACGTTGTCCAGCCGGAGCTCGAGCATGCGCATCAGGTTCTCACCGGTGATGCCCGACTGGCGGTCGGCCTTCCGATAGTAGTTCCGGAACTGCCGCTCAAGCAAGCCGTAGGTGTATCGTGCCTTCTGCTTCTCACGGAGCTGGGTACCGAACTCGGAAAGCCGGGCGCCCCGCCGCAGGCCGTGTTGGCCGGGCGGATAGTTCCGTCGCGTCACGGCGGTACTGGAGCCGTCCGGCGGGACTTGCCCGATCCGTCGCCAGCGCCGGGCGGTCGGTCCGGTGTAACGCGCCATCAGACCCGCCTCGGTTTCTTCGCCCGGACACCGTTGTGCGGCACGGGAGTGACGTCCTTCAATGAGGTGACGGTAAGTCCGGAAGCCTGCAATGCCCGGATCGCCGCGTCGCGGCCGCTGCCGACACCGCGGACGAACACCGATACGCTACGGAGGCCGGCTTGCTTCGCCTTCTCGGTGGCTTGCTGGGAAGCCAGCGTCGCCGCGTAAGGGGTGGATTTCCGCGTCCCCTTGAAACCGGCACTGCCGGGGCTTCCCCACGTCAGCACCTTTCCGGATGCGTCCGTGAACGAGATGATCGTGTTGTTGAAAGTCGCCTGGATATACGCCCGCCCCTGTTCCGAGGGAGCCTTGATCTTGCGCTTGCGGCCGCCTTTGGCGCCGCCCTTCGCACCGGCCTTCGCGTCCGCCATCATCATGTCTTCGCCGCCGCTTTCGTGCGGCCGGAACCGACCGTCACACGCTTGCCACGCTTAGTGCGGGCATTCGTCTTCGTGCGTTGGCCGCGGACCGGAAGCTTCTGCTCGTGCCGGTGGCCGCGGTAGGTGCCGATGTCCTTCAACCGTTTCAAATTGGCGGACACTTCGCGGCGCAGGTCACCCTCTACCGTGAGTTGGCCGATGAAATCGGTGAGCTGTTTCACTTCGGCTTCGGAAAGGTCCTTGGCGCGCTTCGCCCGGTCGATGCCGGTCTCCAGCACGGCCTTGATGGCGGTGGAACGACCCATGCCGTAGACCGCCGTCAGGGCGATCTCCACACGCTTGTCATTCGGCAGGTTGACTCCCGCGATCCGCGCCATCAGCCCTGCCTCTGCTTATGCCGCGGGTTGTCACAGACGACCCGGACCACGCCGCGGCGGCGGATGACTTTGCACTTGGCGCAGATGGGCTTCACTGATGCTCGTACTTTCATGCTTGGTTACTTATGACGATAGGTGATACGGCCTTTGCTAAGATCATACGGCGTCATCTCGACGGTGACCTGGTCTCCCGGCAGGATCTTGATGTAGTACCTGCGCATCTTGCCGGAGATGTGCCCGAGGATCTCGTGACCGCCTTCGATCTCGATCTTGAACATGGCGTTCGGAAGGTTTTCCTTGACCGTTCCGGTGACTTCAATGACCTCTTCTTTAGACATTTATGACATTCGCGCTACGAATACTATCGCGACTCGCCGGGAGTCGCTTCTTTTAGTCTAGCACCGGCTTTTTGACCGGACAAGCGCGGCGTGGCCGGCGTAAGCCTGACCGGAACGTCCCGGGTGATCAGGACCGTCTCTTCGGCATGGGCAGCCAGCGTGCCGTCCGCGGTCGCGAGCGTCCAATGGTCGGCGGCGGTCTCCAGCCGGGGGTCGCCCGCCACGACCATCGGTTCGATCGCCACTACCATGCCGGCGGAAAAACGGCTTCCCTTACCTGCTTTCCCGAAGTTCGGGATGGACGGGTCCTCATGCAGCCTCGTGCCGATGCCGTGGCCGACACAGTCCCGCACCACGGCGAATCCCTGTTCTTTGATGAAAGCTTCCACGGCTGCGCCGAGGTCGCCGGTGGTCCGGCCGTCCCGGGCCTCGTCGAGCGCGACGCCGAGCGCGTCCTCGGTCGCCGTGATGAGTCGTGCGGCGGCGGCGGGAACACTTCCCACGCCGACCGTGACCGCTGCGTCGGCGAAGTAGCCGTCCACTTGCGCGCCGACGTCGAAGCTCGCCACGTCGCCGTCAGCAAGCTTCCGGTCGGTCGGGATGCCGTGGACGACCTGCTCGTTCAAGGACAGGCAGATACTGGCGGGAAATCCCCGGTAGCCCTTGAATGCCGGTACGCCACCGAGTGAGCGCATCATCTCCTCGGCACGCCGGTCGAGGTCCAGGCCGCTCGTTCCCGGGACGGCGGCGGTCCGCAGCATCGTGAGGACTTCCGCGACAATCACACCTGCCCGGCGCTGCGCGGCCGGAGCGTCAGGTTGCTTCGGCATGGGGCAACATGGTCAACATCTCCTCGGACACATCCGGAATCGGCCGGTCACCGTTCACGGTGACCACGTCCGCCCAACCGGTGACGGACTCCAGCACCGGCTGCGTACGCTCCTGGTACAACAGGTGCCGCTGTTCGATCGCAGGGGCGACGTCGTCATGGCGTCCTTCCAGGCGGCGGCGCTTGAGGAGCCGCGGCACCAACTTGTCCAGCGGCACCTCGAAGTTGATGAATACCGGCTTCGGATCGAGTCGGCCGAATCCCTGCAGGATCCGGTGGAGCTGCTCGGCCTGGTAGACGTTCCGCGGATAACCGTCCAGCACGAATCCCGTATCGGGCGGGATGCCGCCGATCTGCAGTTCGATGATCTCCGTGACCAGGTCGTCGCCGATCAGGTGGCCGCGCTTGAGCGTCTTCGAGATCCGCTCTCCGATCGGAGAAGGCTCCTCCGCCATCTCCCGCAGCCGATCACCCGTGTTCACGTGCACGAGACCGAAGCGGTCACAGAGGACCTTCGCCTGGGTGCCCTTACCGGCGCCCTGTGCCCCGAACACGATCAGGTGAAGGCGGCGGTGTCTCATAGGTCCTGGTAGCGGTCGTACCGCCGCATCAGGAGCTGCGCGTTGATCTGCTTCATCGTCTCGATTACCACGGAAATCACGATCAGGATGCTGGTACCGCCGATCGTCAGCGTCTGCACGTCCGGAACCGCGAACTGAGTCAAGTATGGCAGGATCGCCACGATACCGAGAAAGATCCCGCCGGCCAGCGTGATCCGGTTCAGGATGTAGCGGAGGTGGTTCTCGGTCTCCGTACCGGGACGGATGCCGGGGATGAACCCGCCCTGCTTCTGGATATTCTCCGCGACGTTCTTGGGATTGAAAGTGACCGAGGTATAGAAATACGTGAAGCCGATCACCAGGAGGAAGTAGAGCAGCCAGTACCACGGCTGGGTGGTGGCGAAGAAGTTGGCGACACCCTGGGCCGCCCCGGCGACCGCCGCGTTGGCGGAGTTCTTGAAGAATTCAGCGAAAATACCCGGCAACAGCACCATCGAGACCGCGAAGATGATCGGGATGACCCCCGCCTGGTTCACACGGAGCGGGATGTGGGCGCTCTGGCGGCCGGCCTGGCGGACGCCGGTGGCACGACGAGCATAGGTCACGGGAATCCTCCGGGTCCCTTCGGTGATGAACGTGATCGCGAAGACGGTCGCCAATGCGACCGCGCCAAGCAGGACGATCTGCAAGGTCGAGGTCCCGCCCAGCGAAGCCGCGAAGGATTGGCTGAGCGCCATAGGGAGCCCCGCGACGATGCTCGTGAAGATGATCAGCGAAATGCCGTTGCCGACCCCGTTTTCCGTGATCAGCTCGCCGAGCCACATCAGCAGCACCGTGCCGGCGGTCATGGTGATGATCACGAGTAGCCACTGCTCGATGCCGAACGCGCCGACGATCGGCGCGCCGCCGAGCTGCTGGGTCTGGAGCAGGTTGACCATCGCCACGGCCTGGAGCGCCGCCAGCGGTACGGTCAGTAGCCGTGTATATTGGCTGATCTTACGTCGTCCCTGCTCGCCGCCCTCCTTCTGGAGTTGCTCGAGCTTCGGCACGGAGTAGGTCAGAAGCTGCATGATGATCGCCGCGGTGATGTACGGTCCGAGTCCCATCATCGCGATCGAGAAGTTCGACAACCCGCCGCCGGTGAAGAGGTTCACCAGGCCGAATACCTGGCTCTGCTCGAAGAAGTTACGGACCTGTTCGAGGTCGACCTCGGGAATCGGGACGTGGGCCAGGACACGGGTGACCACCAGGATCGCCGCTACGAAAAGCAGCCGTTTCCGAAGGTCACGATGTGCGAAGACCTGCCTGAGTTTATCGAGCATCGCCCGAGGACTCCTTGGCTGCAGCGGGGGTGAGGAGTTTTACGGTACCGCCGGCCTGCTTGATGGCTTTCTCGGCAGACCCGGTCACGGCGTCGGCGGTCAGGGAGATCTTCGGGGCCGGGCCGGTGCCGAATACCTTCAGGCGGCGGGAGGAGCGCGACGCCACGCCGGCTTCCTGCAGTGTCGCCAGGGTCACGGTCCCGCTCAGCTGCCGGTTCGCAAGCCGGTTCAGCGGTACGGCGGCGGTCTTCTGTCCATGGTTCTTGAATCCCCGCAGCTTGGGGAGGCGCTGGGTCAGCGGCATCTGTCCGCCTTCGAAGCGGGCGGGCAGATAATGATGACCGGCGCGCGACTTCTGGCCTTTGGTGCCGCGGCCGGCGGTCTTGCCGTGCCCGGACGCGGTGCCGCGGCCGACGCGCTTGCGGGAAGTGCTCGTCTTAGGAAGCCGGTCGAGTCGCATCACGCCCGCTCCTTGGTCCCTGTGGCGGCGGCTTTCGGTTTCGCCGGTGCGTCGTCAGCGGCCTTTTTTCCGGCTTTCCCGGCGGGATCGGTCAGGCGCGAGATATCCGTGTTCGCGATCAGGTCCAGGCCGGCCAGCGCCGCCTTCGCATTGTTGATCCGGTTGTTCGAGCCGAGCGATTTCGAGAGCACGTTGGTCACGCCGGAGAGCTCGATCACCGGGCGGATCGCACCGCCGGCGATGATCCCGGTGCCGGGCCGGGCCGGCTTGAGCAGCACCTTGGCCCCGGAGAACCGGGTCGTCACCTCGAACGGGATCGTCTGGTTCAGCGTCGTCACCTGCACGAATTCCTTCTTCGCGACCGTGACGGCCTTCCGGATGGCACCCTGGACGTCAGCCGCCTTGGCGATGCCAAGCCCGACCTTGCCCTTGCGGTCCCCGACCACGACCGTCGCCCGGAACCGGAACCGGCGGCCGCCCTTCTGCACCCGCGCGACCCGGTCGATCTGGACCACACGCTCCTCGTATTCGGATTGCGGCCGCGGAGTCATCCCCATCCGGGACGGCATGCGGGAACCGGGAGCGCTCATATGGCCACCCCGCCTTTCCTGACTGTCTCACACATCGTTCGCACGATCCCATGATACCGGTATCCGGCGCGGTCGAAGACAGCCGCAGTGATCTTCTTGGCCTGCGCCTGCTTGGCGAGCTCGGTACCGAGCGCCGTCGCGGCCGCGATGCTTGCTGCCGCATCCTTCGCCCCGGCGTTCGTCACGGAAAGCAGCACCTGGCCGGCCGTATCGTCGACCAACTGGGCGGAGAGCGTCTTCCCACCGCGAAATACCACCAGACGGGGCCGCTCCGCGGTCCCCGAGATCCGGGAGCGGACGCGACGATGACGTGCGGCACGGGCGTCGGTCTTCATCAGCTCTCCCCTCCCTTGGCGGCTTTCCCGGCCTTGCGGCGGATCTGCTCATCGACGTACTTGATACCTTTGCCCTTGTAAGGCTCCGGCGGACGCGTCGCCCGGATTTCAGCGGCGAACTGACCGACTGCCTGGGCATCGGCACCCTTGACCGTGATTACGTTCTTCTTCACCTCGACGCTGATGCCCTGCGGGATGCCGAGTTCGACCGGATGGGAGTAGCCGACGCTCAGCGAGAGTTTTTCATCCTGCACGATGGCACGATACCCCACCCCGTTGAATTCGAGCTGCTTGGTGACGCCTTCGGCGGCACCGGTCACGACGCTCGCCACGAGGCTCCGGACCAGACCGGACGCCGCACGGGAAGCCTGGCTGTCGTCAGCGGCGGCTACGGAAACCATTCCGTCCGCCTGCCGCAGCGTTACCAACCGCGCGGGGTAGTACGCACGGACCTCGCCGGCCGGGCCCTTGGCGGTCAGGTAGTCGTCCGCGGCCGTGAACGTCACGCCGTCCTTCATCGGGACCGGCACCTTGGCAACCCGGCTCATCAGAACACCTCCGCCAATACTTCGCCGCCGAGTTTCCGTTTGCGTGCCTCGTCGGCCGTCATCACGCCCTGCGGAGTCGAGATGATCGCGATGCCGAGCCCCTGGCGGACCCGTGGCAGTTCCCGGCTCTTCGCGTACAGGCGGCGGCCGGGAGAGGACAGGCGCTTCAGGCCCTCGAACCGGCGCTCTCCGGTGAGGTCGAGGACCAGGTCACGTTCGTCGGTCTCTATCTTGGCGAGATATCCCGTCTTGAGCAGCACGTCGGCGATCGCCCGTTTCTGGGTGGAAATGGGGACGCGCACCGACTCGCGCCGGAGCGCCACGGCGTTCCGGATCCGGGTGAGCATGTCAGCGATGGGATCGGTCATCGTCATGGCGCTACCAACTTGCCTTCTTTACGCCGGGAATGTTGCCCTGCGAACTGAGTTCGCGGAAGCAGATCCGACACAGGTTGAAGTCGCGGAGATACCCGCGGCGTCGGCCGCACTTCGTGCAACGCCGGACGATCCGGCTACTGAACTTCGGGGTGCGTTGTGCTTTAAGAATGAGTGCTTTACGTGCCATATCGTCTGCTTATGTTCCTTTCCGGCCTTCCGCAAAAGGAAATCCGAGGCGCTTCAAGAGATCGAACGCCTCAGCGTCGTCATCGGCCGTCGTCACTATGGTAATACCTAGCGGGTGCGCGTGCGAGACGTCGTCGAAAGAGATCTCCGGGAACACGGTATGTTCGCGCAGGCCAATGCTGAAATTGCCGTGGCCGTCGAGCCCTTTCGGAGAGACGCCGCGGAAGTCGCGAACACGCGGTAGCGCGATGTGGATCAGCCGGTACAGGAATTCCTCCATCCGGCGTCCACGCAACGTCACCTTGGCACCGATCTCCTGCCCTTCCCGTAGTTTGAATCCGGCGATCGATTTACGCGCTTTCATGATCGAGGCCTTCTGGCCGGTGATAGTGGCCAAGCTGTCCAGTACGAGCTCCTTGTAGGCCTTGTCGTCCTTGCGGCTGCCGATACCCACGTTCACCACGATCCGCGCGACGCGGGCGACGGCCATCGGGTTCTTCTTCTTGGCCAGGTCCCGATGGACGGTCTGGAACGATTCCCGCACGGCGCTCATGTGCTACCCCCGACCGTAATCTCTTGTCCCGATTTCTTAGCGATCCGGGTCTTCCGGAGCTTGCCGGAAGCCGTCTTCGTGACCTTGTAGCCGATCCGGGTCCGCTTGCCGGACTTCGGATCGAGCGCCATGACGTTGGACGCGTGGATCGGCGCAGGGAACTCCACGATGCCGGCCTGGCGGGTCTTACCCGTCGCCTTGACCGCCTTCTTCACGAGGTTCGCCCCGCCGACCACCACCCGGTTCCGCTCCGGCAGGACGGATTCGACCACGCCGCTCTTGCCGCGGTCCCGGCCCGCGATGACAACGACCTGCATGCCTTTGCGCAGCTTCATCAGAGCACCTCCGGCGCCAGGGATACGATCCGGGTGTAGCCGTGGTCACGCAACTCACGGGCGACCGGCCCGAAGATACGGGTACCCTTCGGCTGCCCGTCGTCGTTCACGATTACCGCGGCGTTCTCATCGAAACGGATGCTGGAACCGTCCTTCCGGCCGTGTTCCTTCCGCTGCCGGACGACCACCGCCTTGAGTACGTCCTTCTTCTTGACCATACCTTGCGGAGCCGCTTCCTTGACCGATACCACGATCAAGTCGCCCAACCGGGCATAGCGCCGGCGGGAGCCGCCCAGCACCTTGATGCACTGGAGTGCCTTGGCGCCGGTGTTATCGGCGACGTTCAGCCTGGTCTCCGCCTGGATCATGCCGTGCCTTTCTTCTTTGCCGGGGCAGCGGGAGCTTTGCGAGCCGTACCGGGCGTGGCCGTCTCGGCGGCCTGCCGCTCGACGACCCGCCAGCGCTTGCGCGCCGACAACGGCCGGGTTTCTTCGATCGTCACGACATCATCTACCTGGCATGCGTTGTCTTCGTCGTGGACGAGGAACTTCCGGGTGACGGTGTACGCCTTGCGATAGATCGGATGCCGCACCCTTCGCTCCACGGCGACCGTAGCGGTCTTTTCTGCCTTGTTCGAAACGACGATGCCGATGATCCGACGCTTCCGCACCTCCGGGGTATTTTCCTTAGCCACGTGAGGCCTCCTTGGTGCTTACGGCGGACCGCTCTTTGGTAAGCGCCCGGGCCAGTGCCCGACGGAGTTCCTTCAGGCGGGCCGGCGAATCGAGACGCTGGAGCGCCTGGTCACGGCGCATGACGGCGAGTTCCTTACGGAGCTCGGCCGTGCCGCTCGGGAGTTTCCGCTCCTTTCCCTTCTCCTTCTCCGCGTCCTTGCCCTTGCCGGCGGCGGCCTGGCTCTGCGCGGGCTTGGCTTGCTGTACTTCCGCCATCATTAGTCCTCCAATTCCTTACGGATGATCTTCGTGCGTACCGGCAGCTTGTGGCACGCCAGACGGAGCGCCTCGAGCGCGACGTCCTGCTCCACGCCGTCCATCTCGAACAGCACGTGGCCGGGCTTCACGACGGCCACGAACGCGTACGGATTGCCCTTGCCGCCGCCCATCGGGGTCTCCGAAGCGGTCTGGGTGATCGGCTTGCCTGGGAAGATTCGGATCCAGATCTTGCCGCCGCGCTTAACGTGACGGGTCATCGCCCGGCGGGCGGCCTCGATCTGCTGCGCGGTCACCCAATCGCGGGAGAGCGCCTTGATGCCGTACCGGCCGAAGGCCAGCCGGTTGCCGGATTGCGCCTGGCCCTTCATCGAGCCGCGCATCACCTTGCGGTGTTTCATCTTACGCGGGGCGAGCACCACGGCCTCCTCTCAATTCTTGCTGTCCCGATACCGGCGGTGCGAAGCGTGGACGCTCCTGCTTTCCCTCCGCGTAGGCGCCGACCTCGCCCTTGTAAACCCAGACCTTCACGCCGATCGCGCCGTGGGTGGTGCGTGCCAGGACGTACCCGTAGTCGATATCCGCGCGCAGGGTGTGCAGCGGGACCTTGCCTCGGTGCGCCACTTCGCGGCGGGCCATGTCGCCGCCGCCGAGCCGGCCGGAAACGCTGATCTTCACGCCTTGGGCACCCGACTTCATAACCCGCTCGATCGATTGCCGAATCGCCCGGCGGAACGCGATCCGCTTCTCTATCTGGCTCGCTACCGACTCCGCCACCACGCGGGCGGCGAGGTCGGGATGATGGACCTCTTCGATATTGATGGTGAGCTTGGACTTGGTCCGCTTGGAGAGCTCCTTACGGAGCGACTCGATGCCTGCGCCGCCGCGGCCGATGATCACGCCTGGACGAGCCGCGTGGATCGTGACGATCAGTTGGTTCTTGGAGCGCTCGAGATGGACGAACGCTACGCTGGCGCGGCTGAGTTTCTTTTCCAGATATTCCCGTACGATGATATCTTCACCGAGCATGTCCGAGAATCCGCTACCGCCGAACCATCGTGTGTTCCAGTCGGTTGCGACGCCGATCCGGAAACTCTTGGGATTGACCTTCTGTCCCATCAGGAACCCTTCCCTTGGGTGCTCTTGGCCCGTCCGGTCTGCCGGTCGGTCTTGCGCGGTGCGTTCGGCTTCGTGGTCTTGGTCGTGGACTGCTTCTGCACCTGGTCTTTCGGCTTGGCTGCCTCCGGACCCGGCTTGGCCGCACCGGTACGCTTAGGAGCCGCTTTGGCCACGGTCTTCTTCACTGCCGTCTTGGCGGCCGCGACCGCCTTGGTGCCCCGCTTCTTCGAATCGGCCGCCACAGGCGTGCCGCCCGGAGCGGGGATGTCCTTGAGTGCCACGGTCACGTGGTAGGAGGGCCGCCGAATCGTCATTGCCCGGCCACGGGCCGCGGGCCGGTAGCGTTTATAGCTCGGCCCCTGGTCCGCCGCGATCCGGTCGATGACCAGCTGCTTCTTGTCGAGCGAGTAGTTGTGTTCCGCGTTCGCCACGGCCGACGCGATCAGCTTGCTGACCGGGCGGGCGGCCGCCTGGGGCGCCAAGCGGAGGCGCTGCATCGCCTCGTCGGCCTGCATGCCACGCAACGGGGGTAGCAGCAGTCGCACCTTCCGGGCCGATCCGCGCTGGAACCGTGCTTTCGCCGTGACTTCCATCAGCCGTTCTCCTTCGGTGCGGCGTCCGCCTTGGGCGTCTCGTCGCCTCCGCCCGAAGCGGCGGCCGGCTTCGGTGCCGACGTACCGGCCGACGGCGCACCGGTCGGCGTGCCCTGCTCCTTCGCCATCTTGCCGCCGTGGCCGCGGAACTTACGGGTCGGAGCGAACTCGCCGAGCTTGTGGCCGACCATGTTCTCAGTCACGTACACGGGAGTGTGCTCCTTGCCGTTATGCACGGCGATGGTCTTGCCGACGAACTCCGGTGCAACCGACGAGGCACGCGCCCAGGTCTTGACGACCGCCTTGTCACCAGCACTCAAGCCCTGCACCTTCCGGAGCAGTTTTTCGTCTACGTATGGGCCTTTTTTGAGTGATCGTGACATGACGTCAAAACTCCACCCGGGCTACTAGCCTTTTGCCACTAGCCGGATGTATTACCACGCGATTTTCTCACCACGCTTTTCTCAGTATACGCACGAATTACGCACGCAACAATCCCGCCCGGTCACGGTTTCGGGAAAATCCTGCCGACCGCCGGAATGGCCTGCTCATCCCGCCGGGCGCGCAACGTCTCGGGAAGCATGAAGAAGAACGCTTCGGGCGTGCCGGAAGCGAAGACGGACCAGGCTATCGGCCTAGCGGTCGCGGACGATGCGTTTGGCCCGCCGGGCGGCGCGACTCTTCTTGCGGGTCTTCCGGCCGAGGGTATAGAGCCCCGACGGCGTCTTCGGACCCTTGAGTCCGATCGGCTGCTGGCCTTCGCCACCGCCGTGCGGGTGATCCACCGGGTTCATCGCCTTGCCGCGGACCTTCGGCCGTTTGCCCATGTGGCGGCTGCGGCCGGCCTTGCCGATGCGTACGTTCTCATGTTCGCGGTTGCTGGCCTGTCCGACGGTCGCGAGGCATTCGCCGGGGATGCGCCGGACTTCACCGGAAGGCATCTTTACCAGTGCCTCGCCCTTCTCCACGCCGGTCATGGTCGCGGAGCTGCCGGCCGAGCGGACGAACGTGCCGTCGCCCTCCGGACGCTGCTGGACATTGAACACCGCGGTACCCGCGGGAATCCGCTTGAGCGGCAAACGGTTGCCGGTCTTGAGTGGCGCCTTTTCGCCCACCTCGATGCGCTGGCCGGCTTTCATGGTCTGTTCCGCCAATACGAGCCGCCGGTCACCGTCGACGTATTTGAGCAGCGCGAGGCGGGCCGTACGGTTCGGGTCGTAGTGGATCGCCTCCACGGTCGCCGGAACCGCCTTGGTCTGGGTCAGGTCGACGACGCGGGTGTGCCGTTTCGCACCGGCCCCACGGCGGCGGACGGTGATCCGGCCCGTCGAGGCACGTCCCTGCCGCTTGGCCGTGCCGCCGAGCAGGCGCTTCGGAACTGCCTTGGCGGCCTTGGGCAGGGTACTCACGGACGCTTTGCGGCGGCCGGGCGTAGTCGGTTTGTAGAGTTTGATGGCCATGGTTACGCGCTCAGCTCCTTGATCGTGTCGCCTTCCTTCAGGGTAACGTACGCCTTCTTGAAGCCAGCCTTCTGGCCGTGGACGGTCCCGCCGCCCCGGCGGTTCCGGCGCCGGGACTTGCCCGGCTGCATCACGGTCCGGACGGCGGTGACGGTCACCTCGTACGCCGTCTCGACCTCCCGTTTGATCTCAAGTTTCACGGCCGTGCGGGGCACGCGGAACGCGTAGACGCGCTGTTTCGCGTTGCCGACGCCTTTCTCAGAAACGTGCGGAATCAGTCTCATCGCTTCCCTTTCGTCGCGGTCCGTTTGACCGCCGGCGCGGGCTTCGGTGCCGTTCGCGTCGCCGGCGCGGGCTTCTTCGTCGATGCCGCCGATGCAGTAGCCTGTGCCTTCGCCTTCGTTTTCGCCACCGGGGCGCCCGATACCAGCGCTTGGTACGCCGCCTCGGTCGCCACCAGCGTACCGGCGCGGGCGATGTCCGACGCGGTAAGGTCCTCCGTCGTCGTCAGGTCGCAGTTCGCGAGATTCCGGATGCCGGTCGTCCGGTCGAGCTCGTCCGGAGCTACCACCGCGAGGATCGATCCGGTCGGTACGACCTTCTTCCGGAGCACGGCCGCGGCCTTCGTCTTCTGCAGCGCCAGGATACCGGTGATGACCACCAACCGTCCTTCGGCCGCCCGTTGGGTGAGGATCGTCGCGCGGGCCGAGCGGCGCATGGCTTGCGGAATCCGCTTGTAGCGCCGCGGCAGTCCGGACGGGCCGAACGTAATCCCGCCACCCCGCCAGATCGGCGAGCGGTTGGAGCCGGCTCGGGCGCGGCCGGTGCCTTTCTGGCGCCACGGCTTGGCGCCGCCGCCGCTGACCATCCCCCGCGTCTTGGCGGCCGGCCGGGTACGGTCCTCGTTCTGCTGTTGGGCGACCAACACCTGCGCCAGGCCTTGGTCGGACAGCGTGACGTCCGGCACCGCCAGCTTCTTCGCCTGCGTCGCGCCTTTGGCGTTCACGACGAGAATCCCTTTCCGTACGCCCTCGCTCACGACTGCTCCTTCGGTTCGTTTCGGGAATCATCCGTGGCGGCTTCCTTGGCCGGGGCTTCCGTCTCCTTTGCGGCATCCTTCGCTTCCTCCGGCTTGTCCTTCACGGTGAACGGCTGCGCCTTCGGGACCTTCGTCTCGGTACCGACGCCGCGCACGGTCACCATGACGCCCTTCGGGCCCGGGACGCTGCCGCGGAGCACCACGAGGCCCTCTTCGGTATCCACGCTGAGGACGGCGAGATTGCGGGTCGTAGTGCGGTCCGCTCCCATCCGGCCCGGCATCTTCTGGCCGGGGAATACCCGCGACGCCCCGGTGCCGCCGATCGAACCGGGCTTCCGATAGTTCCGTGAACCGTGGGTCTTCGGCCCGCGCGAGAAGTTGTGCCGTTTGATCGTCCCCTGGAATCCCTTTCCCTTGGATACCGACGTCACGTGCACGAGCTCGCCCGCGTCGAGCTGGTCGGACCCGAGCGTCGCGCCGACCGCGATATCCTCCGCGGCCTTCGGGAATTCGGCCAGCACGCGGTATGGCGTGCCCTTGGACTGCCCGAGCACGGCCTTGCCGACCCGTTTGGCCTTCGCGGTCCCCGCACCCACCTGCATCGCCTCGTAGCCGTCCCGCTCCTTGGTGCGAAGCCGCACGACGGTGCCCGGCCATACCTTGAGCACGGTGGCACCCACGGCGTTGCCGGCCGTGTCGAACACTTGGGTCATTCCTACTTTTTCGCCGATTAAAATCTTCATGGTGCTACAACTAACGCCTCGTTCGGAGGCTTGCCGTCTTGGCGCGCGATATGCCTCGGGGCGCATCGCGCTCGGGCCAGCGGACGGCTACATCTTGATTTCGATGTCCACACCTGCGGGGAGGTTCAGACTCGTAAGCGCGTCGATCGTCTTCGGGGTCGGGTTCTGGATCTCGATCAATCGCTTATGGGTCCGGATCTCGAATTGCTCGCGGGAATCCTTGTGCATGTTAGTGGACTTGTTCACTGTGTACCGCGCCTTGTGGGTCGGCAGCGGGATCGGCCCTACCACCTCCGCGCCGGAACGCTCGGTGGACTGGATGATCTGCTGTACCGACTGGTCGATGACCTTGTGGTCATACGCCTTCAGGCGGATGCGGATCTTCTGCTGAGCTGATTCTTTGGTTGCCAAGGTGCGGGTGTGTTAGAGCGGAGCGGGTCCCGGTCACGGGACCCGCTCCTGCCGGTCCGGTTACTTGATGATGTTCGTCACCACGCCAGCGCCGACGGTCTTGCCGCCTTCGCGAATCGCGAAGCGCAAGCCCTGGTCCATCGCGATCGGGGCGATCAGTTTGACCTTCATCTTGATCGTGTCGCCCGGCATCACCATCTCGGTGCCTTCCGGAAGCTCGAC
>CAZGHP010000011.1:0-24337 GCA_964525455.1 uncultured Candidatus Saccharibacteria bacterium
GGCGGCGGCCGTCGGCCAGGCCCGGATGCACCACTTCACCAAACTCGCCACCCCGTTGACCGCCGGCAAGCGATTGGCCGTCGATGCCGTGGCCCGTTCCATCACGGAAGGGGCGATACTCACCGACTATCGCTTCCATAAGTACAAGCAGGACGGCAAAGAACCGGAGATTGATTTCTATCTCACCCAAGTGAAGGGAAAGGCCGCACAGGACGCGAAGCGGGGCATCCGGACCGGCACCATCGAGGCGGAGGCGCAGACCCTTGCCCGCGACCTCGCCAATGAGCCCCCATCGCATCTCACTCCCAAGCAACTCGCCAAGGAAGCCCGGGCGGTCGCCCGGAAGCACGGTCTCGGCATCTCCGTGCTCGGTCCCGTCGAGATCCGGCGGGCCGGGCTCGGCGCCTTGCTCGCCGTCGCCAAAGGGTCGGACGAGCCGCCGCAACTGATCAAGCTGACCTATAGGCCGCGCGGTGCGAAGAAACATGTAGTCCTGGTCGGCAAAAGCATCACCTATGACTCGGGCGGTATCAATCTCAAGCCGTCGCGGGGGGGTGCGCTGGAGGACATGAAGCTCGATATGTCGGGCGGAGCCGCGGTGCTCGGCGCGATGAGTGCGCTGGGAAAGCTCGGCGTGAAACATCGGGTCACCGGCTACCTTCCCGCCACCGAGAATCTGCTCGGCGGTTCGGCTTATAAGCCCGGCGACGTGGTCACGACGTACAACGGTAAGACCATCGAGGTCGGCAACACCGACGCCGAAGGACGGCTGACCCTGGCGGACGCGCTCGCGTACGCGACCGCCAAGGACAAGCCGGACGAGATCATCGATCTCGCGACCCTGACTGCCACCGAAGTCAGTCTCGGCCCCTCGTACGCGGCGATTTTCTCGAACAGCCCGCGCCTGGAGAAACGATTCACGGAAGCGGGCGAACGGGCCGGTGAGAAGGTCTGGCCACTTCCATTCCCCGAGGAATACGACGAGATGACGAAGAGCGCGGTCGCGGACTTCAGGAACGACGTGACGTCCAGCCGGGCCTACACCCTTTCCGGTCCACTACTGCTCAAGCATTTCGTCGGGAAGACACCGTGGGTCCATCTCGATATCGGTAGCGCCGCTATGGCAACCAAAGACAGTGGCTACACCAAGAAGGGCGGCTCCGGCTGGGGCACGCGCCTCCTGCTCCACTACCTTTCGGACTAGGGTATACTCAGCCGTCATGCCGAAGAAAGCCCCCGAAGAAGTGGCGGAGCGATCGCCCGAGGCACCCGCCTCGGGAGCCGAGTATGAGTTCCGGATCGATCTGGCGATCGGACTGGGCGGCTCGCATGATCGGTACTTCATCCGGCCGGGTTCCCCGCAACACGACGTGGAGACGGCATTCGCCCATGGCATCGAGTGGGCGCTCGAACGGACCGGGAAACGGCTGGAACGGGAGAATCCGGCGCGGTCCGGGGAAGTGGACGGGTGGGTGAAATCCGCCTTGGAGCCCGAGGACCGGCGCCGGTGGTTGGTATCGCTGTTCCGCGAAGGGCGGTTCACCAACTACCCTCGTAAACGGGTATTCTACGTAGGCGATGACAAAGTCCTCCTTTCGGAACCAGGTTAACGGGCTGGTAAGCGGAATCCCGCGCGGCCGGGTAATGACCTACGGCCAGATCGCGACGCTGCTCGGCCACCCGCGCCGGGCGCGCGCGGTCGGGTTCGTCGCCCACTACGGCGACCCGTCGATTCCCTGGCAGCGGGTCGTGAACCGCCACGGCCGGGTCGCGTCGGGATACCCCGGCGGGATGCCGGTCCACCGGGCGGAGCTTGCGGCCGAAGGCATCAAGCTCGGCGATGACTTCACCTGTAACCTCGACCGTTACCAGTGGTGGCCGCCGGAGTCTCAGGGATAAAGCGGCCGGCCCGACCGGTCGAAGACCTTGATCGCCCGGACCGGGCACTGCCGGGCGGCCTCGATGATCTTCTCCGTGTCCGCGAGCGAGGCGCCGCGCTTCACCCGCGACTTCCCGTCTTCGCCGAGCTCGAACACGTCCGGAGCGATCGCTACGCAACTTGCCGAACCGATGCATAATCCCTTGTCGACCTCGATCCGGCCGACCGTGCGTGGATCCGTCATGTCGTCGTCCCTTCGCCGATCATCCCGTTCACCCGTCCGATCATCTCCGTGACCTCCTCGTCCGTCATGCCGTGGATCCGGGCACCGGTCCCGAGCGTATCGTAGGTGTTCGCGAAGCACCCGACGCAATGCAGGCCGTACTCCAGCAATACCTCCGCCGTCCGCGGATAGCTTTTGACCAGTTCGCCGAGATTGGTATCCGCAGTAACCTGCATGAGTCGGTCCCCCTTCGTACGTGCTCCCACTATAGCAACCAGGAAAACCCTGCCAACTAGACGGGATTCCGCTTCCGCTGCGAGCTTCTTGCCGCATCCCGCAGCGCGACGAGTGCCAACAGGCCGCACGGCAGGCGGGCCGGGGAGAGCGGTACACCGATCGCTTTGAGCAACGCCTCGTCCGGCAGGCGGGCTGCCTCGGCAACGGTCTTGCCGACCACCAGCTCCGTGAGCAGGGAAGCTCCCGCCTGGCTGATCGCGCACCCTTCTCCGGTGAAACGCACCTCGCCGATCCGGCCGTTCCGGACCTTGTAGCCGAACGAAAGACGGTCGCCGCAGACCGGGTTCGCGGCTTCGCCGACGACGTCCGCCCCGTGCAACGCTCCCTTGTTCCGTGGGTGCTTGTAGTGGTCGAGGATGTGATCGCGGTAGAGATCCATGTCAGGTGAGGGTTTTGACGGCACCCCGGAGGCCTTCCACCAGCCGATCGATGTCCGCCGGAGCCGTGTACACGCCCCAACTGGCGCGGGTCGAGGCGGGGATGCCGAGCCGCCGGTGAAGCGGTTGGGCACAATGGTGTCCGGAACGGATCGCGATTCCCTCACGGTCCAGCAGGGTCGCGAGGTCATGGGGGTGTGTCCCTTCGACGGCAAACGAGACGAGCCCCACCCGCGCGGACGGATCGGCCGGCCCGAAGACGCGGAGGCCGGGAACGTCGTCGAGCTTTCCCAGGGCATATGCGCTCAGTTCGCGATCATGTGCGGCGATCCGCTCCCTGCCGAGCTTCTCCACATAGCCGGCCGCCGCCGCCAACCCGATCGCCTCCGCGACCGGCGGCGTGCCGGGTTCATACTTCGCGGGCGGGTCGGCGAACGAGACGGTGCCGAGCCCCACCTCGGTGATCATCTCGCCGCCGCTGAAGACCACGTCCATCTCCGTATAGACCTGGTGACGCGTCCAGAGCACGCCGATGCCGGTAGGACCATAGAGCTTGTGACCGGATACCGCATACCAATCGGCCCCGAGCGCCCGCACGTCGACCGGCAGGTGCGGCGCCGCCTGCGCCCCGTCCACCAAAATCTTCGCGCCGGCTTCGTGCGCGATTCCCGCAAGCTCCGCGACCGGGTTGATCGTCCCGAGCACGTTCGAGGCGTGGGCCACGGAGACCAGTTTGACGCCGGCCGCTTTCTTCCGGAAATCGGCGAGGTCGAGCCGGCCGTCTCCGGTGACTCCCCCGAAGCGGAGTTCGAGTCCCTGCGCTTCGGCCAGCCGGTACCACGGCACCAGGTTGGCATGGTGCTCCATCTCGGTAAGCAGGATCGCATCGCCCTTCTTGAGATTTCGAGACCCCCAACCGGCCGCGACCAGGTTGATACTCTCTGTCGCGTTCTTGGTGAAGACGACTTCCGACGCATCGTCGGTACCGAGGAATGTCGCGACCGTCTTTCGGGCTTGCTCGTATTCCCCGGTCGCCGCTTCCGCGAGCGCGTAGATACCGCGGCGCACTGACGCGTAGCGCTCACGATAGAATCCGTCCATCGCATCGAGCACCACCCGCGGCTTCTGCGCCGTAGCGGCGGAGTCGAGGTAAATCAGCGGCGTACCATCATGCCGCCGGGAAAGGACCGGAAAGTCCGCTTTCGAAACCAAGGCTTTGCCCATATGGTCATTGTGCGCCGCCGCGGTCGGCGCCTCAATCGACGGCGGTATTCACGCCCGTGACAAACGCGCATCGATTGCCGCCTGGTACAGGGCGCGGGTACGCGGATCGACATCCGCCAACAGCGACTGCAGGAATCCGCTCACGATCAGCCGCTCCGCGACCGTGCGGGAAAGTCCGCGGCTCATCAGGTAGAAGAGCTGCTCTTCGTCGAGCTGACCGACCGTCGCGCCGTGGCCGGCGATGACGTCGTCGGCGTCGATCTCGAGGCCCGGGATGGCATCCACGTGGGCACGTTCGGAGAGCAGCATGGCGTGGCCGTTCTGATCGGCCGCCGAGCCGTGCGCGCCCTTGGCGATCCGGATCATTCCGCGGTAGACGGCGCGCGCGGTATCGCGACAGACGCCGCGGGCGTAGGTGTCGGAGGTCGTCCTGCCG
This sequence comes from uncultured Candidatus Saccharibacteria bacterium, assembly GCA_964525455.1. Classification (GTDB taxonomy): domain Bacteria; phylum Patescibacteriota; class SICC01; order SICC01; family SICC01; genus JALYJZ01. The sequence continues at coordinate 4,437 of CAZGHP010000011.1, forward strand.
GCGGCGTGGTTGGCGACCAGCTCCTGCTCGAAGTGCTGCGCGGCGGAACCGAAGTAAATTCCGTGGACGTCGGTCTCCGCACCGGCGGCGACGAGCGCCGACTCCACGCTGACCTGGGAGAACGACCCTCCGAACGAACCCGCCAGCCAGTCCAGCCGGGCGTTCCGGCCGACCCGGCCGCGGTAGACGGCCAGGTCGGTGGCGGTGGCATCCCAATCCGCCAGGCTGCGATAGCTGAGCTTGGCGCCGTCCTCCACATATGCCTCGATGCCGCGGACAAGCACCGCCTCCCCGCCGCCGGTACCGTGTTCAAAGAGCTCCAGTTCGGCTCCTTCCTTCACGACGATTACGGTCCGGGAAGCACTGAGGCTTCCGGATTCGGCCGGAAACGAGAGATCAACGACCGCCTTGGTGCCGGACGGAACCACTACTACGGCCCCGTCCTTCCAGAGCGCACCGGACAGCGCGGAGAAGTAGTGTGCCGCCACGGGCAACGCGGGGCCGAGGAGGTGCCCGGCGACGTGCTCGGGCCAATCATTCACGGCCTTCCGGAGCGAGACGCCCATCGGCTTGAACTCACCCTCGTACGAGCGGACGGCGACGTGCGGGGCCAACGTACCGATCGCTTTCCCTGCGAACCGCTCCGCGATGCCGTGACGTGCCCAGTTGGTGTACTTCTTGTCCGACGGCGGTGCGAGCCGCTCCAGTGCCCGGTACGCCGCGGTCCGCTTCTTCGCGAACGCTACCGGTTCGCGCGGCGTGAACCGCGGAATCGGAATAGTCGCAGATGCCACCCCGGAGACAGTTTGTCCAAGTGCTGTCATGAGTCGGTTACTAAGCGCGGTACATCACGGAAATTATCCTGACGCCATCGCCAGATCTCATCTCTCAGAAATCGGGGTCTAATCTCCGGCATCTGGTTCCGGCTGAAGAATCGCGCTTCGACGATCGGGCCACCAATATCCGACCAATGTTCTGGCAACTTCGCGCTCGTGCGAGCTAGAAACCAGAGCGAGATGCTCCTGTCGCCCTCTTCCCTGAGGTACTCATGGGCAAAAAGAAAACGAGGATTTCTGATCTTTAGCCCGGTCTCCTCATGAATCTCGCGGAGAAGCCCTTCGACAGCCGTTTCCCTTCCGGATAAACCGCCGCCAGGCGTATACCAATACCGTTCACTGTCCCTGACCAACAATAGCTCGTCGCTCTTGTTGAAGATCAGAGCCCTCGCGGCGTAGCGACTCACCCGACACTCCCCTCCATCTCCATCGCGATCAGCCGGTTGAGTTCGACTGCGTACTCCAGCGGCAGTTCCTTCACCACCGGCTCAATGAAGCCGTTCACGATCATCCCGACCGCCTCTTCTTCGGACAACCCGCGAGACATCAGGTAAAAGAGCTGTTCCTCGCCGATCCGGCCGACCGTCGCTTCATGCGAGACCGTCACTTTCGGCTCGTCCACCTCGATGTGGGGCAGTGTGTCGGAGACCGATTCGGCATCGAGGATCAACGCGTCGCACTGCACGTTGGCGACGGCGTTCCGCGCGCCGGGAATGATCTTGAGCAGTCCCCGGTAGGCCCCGCGTCCGCCGTCTTTCGAAATCGACTTGGCGATCACCCGCGAGCTCGTGTCCGGCGCGAGATGGAAGACCTTGGCGCCGGTGTCCTTGTCTACTTTCCCGCAGGCCAACGCCACGTTCAGGTGTTCGGCCGACGCCCCGCGCCCGAGCAGCATCGAGCACGGATACAGCATCGTTACGCCGGAACCGAGGGAGCCGCCGACCCATTCTTGCCGCGCGTCCTGCTCGACCAGCGCCCGCTTGGTGTTGAGATTATAGACGTTCTTCGACCAGTTTTGGATCGTGGTGTAACGCGACTTCGCGGCGCGTTTGGCGAAGATCTCCACCACCGCGGAATGCAGTGACGCGGTCGAGTACAGCGGCGCGGTACAACCCTCGATGTAATGCACCTCGGCGCCTTCTTCGACGATGATCAGCGTGTGCTCGAACTGCCCCTGCCCGGATGCGTTCATCCGGAAGTACGTCTGCAGCGGCATCTCGACCTTGACGCCTTTCGGGACGTACACGAACGAACCGCCGCTCCAGACCGCGCCGTGCAGCGCCGCGAACTTGTTGTCCTGGGGCGGCACGCAGCGGGTCATGAAGTAGTCCTTTACCAGGTCGGGATATTCCCGTACCGCGTGGTCCATGTCACAGAAGATCACTCCCTGTTTTTCCCACGGCCGTTTGAGCGAGCGGTAGACCGTCTCGGAATCATACATTGCCACCACGCCGGAGAGGACGTCGCGTTCCGCTTCCGGGATCTTCAGCTTGTCGAACGTCCGCTTGATGTCTTCCGGCAGATCCTCCCAGCGCTGTGCGACCCGCTCCGTCGGGCGGAGATAGTAGGTGAGCGCCTGGAAGTCGATGCCGGAAAGATCCGGTCCCCAAGTCGGGAGCGGCTTGGACTCGAAGATCTCGAACGAGCGCAATCGGTGCTCGCGCATCCAGGCCGGCTCGTTTTTCTGGTGCGAGATGTCCTCGACCGTCCGGCGGGTGAGGCCCTGGCGCGAACGGTACGTGTGCCGTTCCCGATCCTTGTGCCGGAACCGCTCAAGCCCGCTCTGTGCCGATGCGACGCTAGCCGTCTGGTCAGCCATGGGGATCGTCTTCCACGGCGGCCGGAACCTGCCGCCGGCTCAGCCAATCGTAGCCTTTGGATTCGAGCTTCCGCACCAGTTCCGGCGGGCCGGATTCCGCGATCCGGCCGTGCATCATCACGTGAACCGCATCCGGCCGGACATAGTTGAGGATCCGCTGGTAATGGGTGATCAGCAGCACGCCCATCTCCGGGTTCGCCTGTCGCACGGCATTCACGCCGCCGGACACGATCCGAAGCGCGTCGATGTCGAGTCCGGAGTCCGTCTCGTCGAGCACGGCTACCCGCGGTTCGAGCAGCGCCAGCTGGAGAATCTCGGCCCGTTTCTTCTCTCCGCCGGAGAATCCCTCGTTCAAGTACCGGTCCGTGAACTTCCCGCTCATCTTGAGCAATGCCAGCTTCGTTTCAAGGACTTTGCGGAACCGCGCCACGGTGAGTTCGTCTTCGCCGCGGGCGGTACGGACGGCATTGACCGCACCCCGCAGGAACGAACCGAGCGTGACGCCAGCCACGGACTGCGGATACTGGAACGCCAGGAACAGGCCGGCATGTGCCCGCGCGTCAGGCGAGAGTTCCAACAGGGCCGTGCCGCCCAAACGCACCGAACCTCCCGTGACCGTATAGCCAGGATGGCCCATCAATACGCTGGCCAATGTGGACTTGCCGGATCCGTTCGGACCCATCAGCGCATGCACCTTGCCCGGATCGACCGTCAGGTCCACGCCACGCAGGATCGCCTTGCCGCCGACGCCGGCCTCGAGCCGCTTGATGTCCAGAAGGGCCATTGCCCTCATCCTAGCAGCGTGACAGCGCGTCAGGATACCGCCCGAAGCAGGCGTGCGCAAACGAGACGGGCCAGGCACGTGCGGCGCGAGAGGTCAGAACTTCGTCTTGCTGCTTACTTTGCCGTTCGTGAACGTAATGCTGACGAAGTCGCTTCCCGCGTAGTAGTTCCAGACCGCCGTCCGCGTACCGCCGATATCGCTCTCCGTCTTGTTATCCGGATCGCTGCCGGCCACGTCACTGACCTCGTCCATGGTCATCCCGTCCTTCACGCCATCGTAAATCCGCTGGATGTCCGTCACGCTCTGCTCATCGTTGCCGCCGGGCAGCGTATCCAGGTCGTAATCATCGTTCGTAGTGTTCCGGTCGGAAGTAACGTTCAGCACCAGCAGCAGCACGCCGACGATAATCACCGCGATCTCGCCTTTGCCGAACGGCGCCTCGGTGCCACCGACCTTGTCCCAGTATTCATTGAGTTTCTTGACCGCGAGTCCCAAGAAGACGTACTGCGAAACACCCGCCGCCAAGGCGAGCAGCAGGAAAAGCAGCAACCCGCCGATGGCGCCGCCGCCGAGGAGTCCGCTTGAGGTGGCGTCATTGTCCAGCGCCGCACCGATACCGCCCAACAGCGACACGAAGGCTCCGAACCCGACGACCATCGCCGCAGCGATCAGGATATAAGGAATCGCCACGTACCAGCCGGCTGGGAATGTCTCCAGTTGCTTGCCGCTCCGCGCCTGGTTGATGTCGCGGTACAGCCAGTAGAGGATGAACGCGTTGAGGATCGGCACGATCAGTCCGACCGTCTGCAGGCCGACGTTGTCATCCGTCTTCAGTTCGGACTTGAGCCGGCCCTTCGTGACGTAGAACCAATAGAACAAATAAAGCCCGGACGTGACAATCGTAAGTCCGAGCACTCGAAGTACGCTGCGCTTTACTGCCTTGGTATCCACCATCGTTACCCCCACGGGTTAATTATTTCTGCGCTTACCATACCGCCCGAAGCAAGCGGGTTCAACCGCGGATTCCCTGGAAGCGGTCCTCGACCACCTGCCAGTCCATATTGGCGAAGAAAGCCTCGATGTACTTGGGGCGGGCCGTCGAGAAGTCCGCGACGTACGAATGCTCATAGACGTCGAGCGCGACCACCGGGAACGCGTTCCAGACGGGAAACGTATTCTGGGCGTCACCGACCACGTTCATCAGCTTGCCGAAGTCCGTGTCCCACGCCGTCCAGGCCCAGCCGCGGCCTGCCATACCGGCGGCGGTGAGGTCGGCGGCGTAGTCGTCCCACGAACCGAAGTCCTGCTCGACCTGCTGTCTGAACGTGCCGTCCACCGGCGAACCGTCACCGCCGAGATGCCCGAAGTAGATCTCGTGGTTCTTGATGCCGCCGATCGCGAAGGTCAGGTCCACGGCCGCGGCCCGATAATCCGAGAAGACCTGGTTCGCTTTCGACTTGTCGGCCGCGGCCAAACGCGCGGATGCTTCACCATACTTCGCGCAATACGCTTCATAGAGTTTGTAGTGTGCCTGGACGGATTCTTTCGAGAACCCTTTCAGGCCGTCGAGTTTCGGATCGTAGGGTTTGGCTTGGTAGTCGGCCATGTGTCTCCTTGGTTATGTATGCCTAGTGTACCCGCTTGTGGACCGGCGTCTTCGGCGGAATGCCCAAACCGGCGGCAAACGCACGAAAGGCTCCCGGACGGTACGGGGAGCCTTTCGCGAATGACCGGGAGCCTACGGGAGCCAGCCGCCGATGATGCAGCCGGCCGCCAGGAACACCAGCAACATATAGCCGGTGTCGATGGCGTAGAGCTTCAAGGACTTCAACTGGTAGAGGTAGTTGATCGCCGTGACGGTGGCCGCGAAACCGAGCCACATCCAGAAGCCGACCATCAGGCCCTCGGTAACGTCGGAAACCTCGGCCAGCGAGGCGACGTGCGCGATGACATAAGCGATCAGCAGTTCGGCGAGAAAGGCGCCGAGGAAAACCAACGGATTGGCCTTGGCGACGTCCTTCTCCTTCAGGCCGACGCCTTTCATCCACGGTTTGGCGAAGACGTTGTACCAGATCGCGCCGATGCCCATGGCAACGATGCCGGAGACCAGCACGGCCCAGTAGTTCACTTCGATTTGGTCTAATACGGATTCCAGGGTAATCACCTCCCTCCGGAACGATCCGCGGGCAGTATGCTCCCTTGCCTGGTAGATTACAACGCTTACTTGCGCCAGGTCTGCTCGGGGGCACCGGCCCGGTGATTGACCGCCCGGGCGAGGACGAACAGGAGGTCGGAAAGCCGGTTGAGATACATCAGGCTGGCCGGATTCACGGTCTCTTCCTCACCGAGCGCGGCGAGCCGGCGTTCGGCACGGCGGCAGACCGCGCGCGCGAGATGTAGCCGTGCTCCGGATGCGGCGCCGCCAGGGAGGATGAACGCGCTAAGCGGCGTAAGCTCCTGCTCGAACGCGTCGATCCAGCGCTCCAGCTTGGCGACCTGCATCGGCCCGACGCGGAGTGCGTCGTCGATCATCTTCTTCGCCTGGGTACCGCCTTCCGCGGCCTCCGCCCCGATATTGAACAGCACGTTCTGTACCTCGAGGATCGTCTCCCGGATGTCCTCGTCCGTGATGTCGGCCAAGGCCACGCCGAGGTTCGCGTTGAGCTCGTCCAGGGAACCGAACACCGCCACGCGCGTCTTGAACTTAGGCACGCGCTGCCCGCCGTAGAGACTGGTCAGTCCCTTGTCGCCGGTACGGGTGTAGATGCGCGGCATGGTGGAGTCAGTCTAGCAGATGGACACGCGGGCTACGTCGGTCAGCCAAGCTCCGCCAGGAGCTTCCGGATATCCGTCTTCGGTCCTGCCTGTACGAGCGGCGTCGTGAGCTGCGCATACTGCTCGTGGAACACCGGCCGCTCCTCCTGATAGAAGATACCGATCGGGACACGGTCGCCATGCTCGTCGGCACGGCGGCGGGCCTTGGCGGGATCGGTCGGGTCATGATGGTGTTCTTCCAACTTATAGATCCGCTCGCGGTAGTAGTCGTAGGTCTGCACGTGGTTGAACGTCACGCAGGGCTGGAAGACGTCGATGAAAGCGTAGCCCTTGTGCCGCATGCCGGCTCTCACCAGCTCGAGCAGGTGGGCATGGTCGCCGGCGAACCCACGCGCCACGAAGCTTGCCCCCGCGACCAGTGCCATCGCGATCGGGTTCAGCGGCCGGTCCGGATTGCCCTCCGGCGTGGACTTCAGCTTGTGCCCCTCTTCGGTAGTCGGCGATGCCTGGCCGGTAGTGAGCCCGTAAATCAGGTTGTCGTGGACGATGTGCGTGAGGTCGTGGTTGCCGCGCATCGTATGGATCCAGTGGTTCAGGCCTTCGCCGTAGTTGTCGCCGTCGCCGTTCACCACCAGTACCGGCAGGCCGTGGTTGGCCAGCTTGACGCCCTCCGCGTTGGGAAGCGCCCGGCCGTGCAGCGAGTGCAGTCCGTAGGCATTCACGAAGCTGCACATGTTGCCGCTGCAGCCGACGCCGTAGACGACGGCCAGCTCGTGCGGCGGGATCCCCAAGTCTGCCAACGATTGCTTGATCGCGCCCCAGATCGAGAAGTCCCCGCAGCCCGGACACCAGGTCGGGAAGATGTCGGTCTCGTAGTCGGTCGCCCGCGGTTTGCGCGGTCCCGGAGAATGCCGTTCAGCCACCGAGCACCTCCTTCGCACGTTGGACGATTTCTTCCGGATAGACCGGCCGGCCGTCGAACTTGAGTAGCCGGTCCGGCGATTCGATACCGGTGTATTCGCGGACCAGCCCGCCGAGCTGGGCGGTCGCGTTCTGCTCCACCAACAACGTTCGCTCCGCGTTTTCCAACGCCGTCCGGACCTGCTTGGTCGGGAACGGCCACGGCACCGTGACCTGCAGGAAGTTCGCGGTGATGCCGTCGTGCTTGAGGTGATCGAGTGCGGTGAGGATCGAACCCTTGGTCGAACCCCAGCCGATGACGGTGAGCGGCGCGCCCTTCGGGCCATGCAGGTTCACGGACGGGACCGCTCGTTCGATCGCATCGAGTTTGGCGAAGCGTTTCTTGGTCATGTTCCGCCGCATCAGCGAGTCCTCGGTGGTATAGCCGAACTCGTCGTGTTCGTCGGAATTCGCCATGAAGATGCCGTTCGGCTGGCCGGGGATGCTGCGCGGCGAGATGCCGTCGCCGGTGAATTCATAGCGCTTGAAGCGCCGGGTGAGTTTCTTCAGTTGCGCGGCCGTCGCGAGCTTGCCACGGTCGATCCTGAGCCCGTCCGTGCTGAACGGCTTCGCCGTGAAGTGCGATTCGTTGAGATACTTGTCCGTCAGCACGAAGACGGGGATCTGGAACCGCTCCGCCAGGTTGAACGCCTCGAACGTGAAGCGGAACGACTCCTCCACGTCGCCGGGCGCGAGGATCACGCGCGGGAACTCGCCCTGTGCCGCATGGATCAGGAACCGGAGGTCCTCCTGGCCGGTCCAGGTCGGCAGTCCCGTGGCCGGGCCGGGCCGCATCGCTTCGAGGATCACCAGGGGGGTCTCGGTGACCGCCGCGAGTCCGAGCGACTCGACCATCAGCGAGAAACCGCCGCCGGAGCTGCCGGTCATCGCACGGACGCCGGCGAAGGCCGCGCCGATCGCCAGGTTGACCGCCGCGATCTCGTCCTCCGGATGTCGGACGACCATGCCGGTCTCCTCCTGCTTGGCAGCGAGGTAGTGCAGTACCGGCGAGGCCGGAGTCATCGGGTAGGCCGCGTAGAGCTGGCAGCCGGCAGCGACCGCCCCGAGCGCGACCGCTTCCGCGCCGGTGACGGCGATACGGTCCTTGGCCTTCCGCGGCTTGATCACGAAGCGCTCCTGCTCCGGGAAATTATCGAGCACGAACGCATGCCCCGCCCGGGCGGCCGCGATGTTCCGCTTCGCGACTTCCGACCCTTTGCCCTTCCCCGCGAAGACCTCCGTGATCACCCCTTCGATCAACCCACAGGGACAACCGACCACGCCGAGGAACGCTCCGAGCGCGACCGTGTTCCGCATGAGCTTGTTGCCGGCCGCCTCCGCCGCCAACGTCTCGAACGGCACGCCGATCAGCTCGAGATCGTCCCGCTTGAGCGTGCCGTCACCCAGGTCCATCTCGTCGCGGTCGTAAAGCACGGCGCCGCGCGCGCCCAGCTCATGTTCGTGCAGCACGGCGGTCGCCTTGTTCAGCGCGATCAGTACGTTGACCTCGGAAAGTGGCGCCCGTACCTCTTCCTCCGCGACGCGGAGCAGGAAGACGTTATGCCCGCCGCGGATCAGCGACGGATACTCGGTGTAATCGAGCACGGAAAGTCCGGCGCGCAGCAGCGTCTTGGTAAGCAATAGCCCGGACGTGGCGATGCCGAACCCCGCCTCGCCGCCGATCTTCACGGTCAGGCGGTTCGGCTCGGGACGGGCGTGCTTCGGGTGCGGCGTCCCCCGCACTTCGGCGCGGCGCGGGTCGTGATGCGTCGTCGCGGACCGCAGCTGACGGTCGCTCTTCTCGGGATGCGGATCCGATGCCCGCGGTTTCGAAGCCCCCATGCTGCCATGGTACGATAACGCCGTGAGAAACGTATCGCAGCTCCTGCTCCTCCTTAGCTCGCCCACCCCGGCGGCTGGGATGCGCTAGCGCGAAACGCTTCGGCCACCCCACCAACCGCCGGGAGGCGGTTTTTTCGTATTCATTCACGTGATGAGAGGAGGTGATGACCATGGCCAAAGCACATCCCGAGCTGTTCGCGGAACCGCCGGTGGCGGACCGGACCGAACGCACGAAACCGGCGGTCGAAGCTTGCATGAGCGGCCAGGCAGATACGTTGGATGCGGACGCCTTCCGGGCGCTGGATTACTACGCGGTCGAAAATTTCGGGTTCGTGCCGAAGGAAGTACTGGCGGCCTTGGAGGAACGGGCCGGCGGGCGCCGCCCCGGATCCTGAGCCGCGCTATACTAAGCCGGTATGGATGCACTCTCGATCAACGGACTGGTCAAGCAGTACCGCAAGGGGCCCGAGGCCCTCAAGGGCGTCGACCTCACGGTCGGCAAGGGTGAGTTCTTCGGGCTGCTCGGTCCGAACGGCGCGGGTAAGTCCACGCTGATCCACTGCGTCACCGGGCTGGCCGTACCGACCGCCGGCAAGATCGAGGTGTTCGGCAAGGATGCCGTGACCGAATACCAGCAGGCGCGCCAGGCCGTCGGCCTCAGTCCGCAGGAGGTGATGAGCCTGGACTGGTTCCTCAACGTCGAGGAGACGCTCGATTACCACGGCGGCTATTACGGCATGCCGAAACACCGGCGCCAGCGGCGGATCAAGGAACTGCTCAAGGCATTCTCCCTGGAAGACAAGCGGAAGGCCAGCGTGCGGGCATTGTCCGGCGGTATGCGCCGCCGGCTCGTGATCGCCCGGGCGCTGATGCATAAGCCGAAGCTCCTGATCCTGGATGAACCGACCGCCGGCGTGGACGTGGAACTCCGGCTCGAGCTCTGGCACTACATGAAACGGGTGAATCAGCAGGGCACGACGATCCTCCTTACCACCCACTACATCGAGGAAGCGGAACAGCTTGCTAGCCGGATCGCCCTGATCAACCGGGGAGAGATCGTGGAGCAGGGGACCGTCAGGGAGCTCAAGCGGAAGTTCAAGAAGAAGACGCTGGAAGACGTGTACCTGTCGGTGGTCGGGCGGGAAGAGCTCGGGCGGAACGGCGGCGCCAAGGCCAAGACCGCGCGGGGGTTCGGATGAGCGCCTGGCAGACTCGGTTCGGACTCGGTTTCAAGCGGGAATTCACGCGATACTGGAGCATCAAGCGGCAAACGATCCTTACGCCGCTGCTCGAGACCTACCTCTATATCTCCGTGTTCGGCGCGGCGCTCGGCAGCCGGGTCGGCGAACTCGAGGGCGTGCCGTACATCACGTTCATCCTGCCGGGACTGGTGATGATGGCTTTCGCGCTGAACGCCTTTGAAAACAACGCGAGTTCCCTGTTCCAACAGCGGTTCATGCGCGCGATCGAGGACCAGCTTGCCTCACCGCTGCACAACCTTGAGCTGCTCGGCGCGTACACGCTTGGCGGGTTCGTGCGTGGCGCGATCATCGCCAGCGTGACGCTGCTGACTGCCGGATTCCTCGTGGACCTGCCGGTCGCCGATCCGCTACTGCTGCTGTGGAGCTTCGTGTCCATCGGTTTGTTCTTCTCGCTGCTCGGCGTGCTGGTCGGGGTATTCGCCGAGGCTTTCGACAGCATCAGCCTGTACCGGAGCTTCGTGCTCCAGCCGCTGATCTTCATCGGCGGCGTGTTCTATTCGGCCACGCTGCTGCCGGAGCCGTTCCAGACGATCGCCCACTTCAACCCGATCTTCTACATGATCAACAGCGTCCGGCACGGTTTCCTCGGCTACTCGGATGTGGATCCGTACCTCTCGCTGGCGATCGTATCCGGCGGGGTGCTGGTGCTGTTCGCGATCGTCTACTGGATCTTCCGCAAGGGCTACAAGCTGCGGTTCTAGCGCGTCGCTGACCGCTCCGGGATCGTGACCGCTAGTTCGGCGGCCCACGCGTCGATCGGCGCCGGGTCCTGCTGTGGGAAACCGTCGTACTTGAGCGGCGGCAGGAGCAGTTCCCCGCCGAGCCGCTGTACCAGGACCTGCAGATGGTTGGCCGCCCCGGCGAACGCCGTGTACTCGTGGCGGCCGAGCGCGAAGACCGCGAACCGGGCGCCGGGCAGCTTGGTGTGTTCGGCCGATCCAGCGAAGCGATGCATGTGCTCCGGAAGTTGTCCTTCGAGCTTGCCTTCCGGCGTGCGTCGCTCCCAGGTGCAGGAGCCGAACACGACCACCGGGTAGCCGCGCAGTTCGTGGGGCTTCATGCCGGCCACATCGCGCACGACGACACTGCGGCCCTGCTGCTGTAGTACCTCCGCGATCCGTTCGGCGGCATAGCGGGTATTGCCCGAGTTCGAAGCGTAGACGATCAGGGTATCGGCAGCGTTCGGCATGCCCTGATTCTACCCGACAGTGCACTCCCCGTTGATACGGGCCCTACTTCCGGCCACGCAACAGACTCATCAGCGCTGCAATCAGCAGCAAGATGAACAGGATGATGTAGAAGAGGCTGACCGCAACCAGGCCGCCGATCGCATGTGGGTTTCATCGAGCAGGGCCGTCGCAAGCCGACGATCCCGACGTTACTCAAGATCGGCCGGGCGCTCGATACGTCCTTGGAGCGGTTACTCCGCGGATTCTGACGGGCAGCAGTCCCAACGACCGTCTAGTCTGGCAGTCGCCCGCGCCTACGCCCTTGACGCCTGCGTCGCCGCGATCCCCTCGAAGAATCGTTCGGACTCATGGCGGGCAGTCTCGGTCATCGCTTCCCAGTAGGGATGATGGACGCGTCGGTAGGTCGGACGATGCGCCGGACGGCCTTCGGTCTCATCCGTACGGACGATCAATCCGGCCTGCTCGAAGTCGAGCAGGATGCCTCGGGCATGCGGCAAACGGGCGGTGTCCGGTTCCGCCGGATCCTGCCTTACCGATTCCGCGATCACCAGCTCGTCGAACGTATCAGCGGGATTCCATTGGGCGACTTCGGTCGCGACCTCAAGCTTGAGGGCGTTTCCGAAAAGCGGGCGGGACAATTTCCGCAGGCGCTGCTGAAGTTGCCTGAGGTGTTCCGGGCTCGGCGGCTGCTCGGCGACCGTCTCGTGCAACCGCTGACGGAATGCTTCGCATCCATCTGGGTCATTAAGAAACGTTTCCAGGGCCTTGCCGGAGGGACTGTCCGGTGCCAATCCTTCACGGAACTCCGTCACGACTTGCGACATGATCGTTGCCAGCTCCTCGGCCGCGCAAGCCTGGTCGAAACGAAGCGGGTTTTCCTGCTGCGCGACCGCGACCGTCTCCGCGACCTGCAATTTGAACCCGGGGACGACGCCGGCGTTCGGAGCATTGTGCTCGGCGAACATGTCGAGGTAGAGCTCGCCGAGTGGCTCCCGGCGATCGACAAGGCCGGTTACGACCTCCCTGCGCCGAACCGCTTCTGAAGGGCCGCTCTCCTGTAGTCGGTCCCTGATCTGCCGTAGTTGTGCACGAAGTCCGTCGCGCCCGACCTCATCGAGCCCTTCGGCCCATTCCGCTGCTGGTGTAGAAGAAATTCCCATCGGCATCACCATCGCTATGGCGATTAACCGTACCGTATGGCCGCTTTCGCGTCAACAAGGCGTGAAACTACGACTCGCTGCGTGCTATCGCGGCTTGGGAACGCTGGCGGTCCGGCGGGGTATCCGACACCCGCATCTTGCCGAAGTAGCGGAGACCGAGCGTCATCCATCCGGCACAGACCGTGATCGCGAACAGGGTGAAGAACGGCAGCCCGACCGCCAGGATCAATGGCATCGAGAGCGCCGTGATCACACCGCCACCGACGAACGGCTCGAACATCAGCTGCTTGTAACCGAAGCTTTCCATCGAACTGGTCTTGTCTTCGGGATCGACGATGTGCAGGAGCAGCAGCCCGGTCGCGGTCATGCCCATGGACTGGCCCATGTTCACGATGCCGTTCTGGAACCAGTGTTCGCGGAACATCCGCCGCGCGAAGACCATGAACCCGAAGAGGATCCAGGCGATGCCACTGAACGCGAGCAGCCCGAACACCGCCGGGTGATGGCTGATGTATTCGAGCGACATCGTCCCTACCGCAGTGGCGATCAGGACGCTGAGAGCCAACGAGCTCATCAGCTCGACCAACGCCCGCGAGGTCCCGATACCCAGCCGCCGCCAGATGACGTGGGCGATCATGCCGCCGAACATGCAGAGCGGGAACATCGGGACGTAGTGCAGGAAGAACACGCCGGAGTGCGCTCCCCAGGTAAGCGTTTCGATCAGGAGCAGGCTCTGCCAAAGCAGCCACCCGATGCCGATCGCGACCGCTAGCAGCGCTATGTGGTTGGCGAGGCGCGACGGCGTGATGTGCTCCCGCAGACGCACGCCCTGCTTGCGCAGGTCATACAGGATCCGCCGGTGATAGGCCCGCTGGTACGCAGCCTGGTGGTGGACGGTCTTGATGTGGTGCCGGAGACGGCCCCAATGCACCAGCAGCATCCCGCTGATCAACGCGGTGATCAGGCTGACGGTCGCCAGGCCCATGGCCAGATCCCGTCCCTCTTGGAAACCGAGCTTGCCGAATATCGGCGACATACCTGATACGGTGCCGTGGCCGCCCTCGAAACTCACTTCGATCAGGGCGGCGGTGAGCGGGTTGGCCCCGAAGAGCGGTACCAACACCAGCAACGCCAGCAGGCCGCCGACGGCGTACTGGCCCCAGGCCAGCGTCTGCCCGAACGCGACCTGCGGGCCGGCCGACCGCCACATATGCCGGAACGGCAGGATCGGGCGGGCCAGGAACAGACAGGCGAAGACGACGTTGATCAGTTCCTTCGGAAGTTGCCTCCACTGTGCATAGTACGAATCGGGAAGCTGCCAGTCCGGAAAATGTATCCCGGCGACCTGCGGGCCGAAGACCAGCAACAGCATTCCCGCCACCAATGAGGCGGGGAGGAACGTCGACCGCACCATCGGGAGCTTGGCAAGTGCCGCCCCGGCCAACAGGAATACGCCCAGCAGGACCGCCGTATACCCGTAATCTACGCAGGCGACGCCGATCTGTACGCAGGTGTCGAAAAAGTCGTTCATGAAGATGTTTTGGGTTTTTGCGCGATTAAGAGAAAATACCATAATCATGGTACTTTTTCAAGCCCCCAGGGATATGCTTCGATGGATAGGGGAATCGACGGCGGGAGCGAGGATCCGCTAAAAGGGTGCCGGGCTGGGCGGCGTCACCGCGGCCGGGCGCAGTGCACCGCGAAGTTCCGGAGCAGGCGCAGGCCGTCCGGACCGGACTTTTCCGGATGGAACTGCACGCCGAACACGTTGCCGTCCTGTACGGCACTTACGAACAGCGATCCGGTCTCGCCAAGCACATGACGCGGATCCGCCGGCCGGGCCGCGAAACTATGCATATGATAAAAGCAGGAATGCTCCGGCAACCCCTCGGCCAGCGGTGACGACTGCACGAACTCGACCGGGGCCCAGCCGACGTTCGGTAACCGCGGCAACTCCAGCCGCGTGACATCGCCAGGAATCCAGCCAAGTCCCTCGGTCGGCTCTCCGGCGACCCGTCCCCGCTCGGTCGACGAATCGAACAACAATTGTTCGCCCAGGCAGATGCCGAGCACCGGGCGGCCACTGTCGCGGAACGCCTCGAGCGGTTCGATCATTCCCGACTGCTGCAAGCGTTCCATCGCCTGCGAAAACGTCCCTACGCCGGGGAGCACCACGCCGTCGGCGTCCGTCAGAGCCGCCGGGGTATCGGCCCGCACCACCTCCGCGCCGACCGCCCTTAGCGCTTTCTCCACGGAGTAACGATTGCTGATGCCGATATCTACCACGGCCACGCACGGCGGGCCATCGGCAGCCCGTTCCGCGGCGGGCGGTCTCCGGGTCATTCCTTCACGCTGATGACGACCTTGCCGGTCGGGTGGCCTTCCTGCAGATAGGTCAGGGCCTCGCCGGCTTGCTCCAGCGGGAAGGTCTTGTCCACATGGACCGTGACCGCCCCCCGCTCGACGAGCCCGGCCAGCTTCGTCAGCCGTTCGGCGGTGGCCCGCGCTTGCACGGGGATCACCTCGACGTCGTAGTCTTCGGATCCTTCGAGCGGACCGTAGAGGACCATCGAGGCGAGCTTTCCTCCGGGGCGCAGCACCCTCAACGAGTCGCGCAGCGTCTGGCCCCCGACCGTATCGAAGACGGCGTCATAATCACGGACCTTGTCCGTGAACGACTCGTTGCGGTAGTCGATCGTCTCGTCCGCTCCGAGCCGCTTGGCGAATGCCGCATCGGCCGCACCGACGGTAGTGGCGACGTATGCGCCGACGGATTTGGCGATTTGGATCGCGACCGAACCGATACCGCCCGCACCGCCGTGGATCAGCACTTTCTGGCCGGCGGACAAAGCGAGGTGTTCCGTAATCACCTGGTATGCACTCGCGCCGACGAGGGGCAGGGCGCCCGCCTCGGTAAACGAGATGTCCTTGGGCTTGGGCGCCAACTGGTCGGCCGAGACCGCGGTATATTCCGCGAACGAACCGGCGCCGCTGACCGCATCGGCCGCACCGTAGACCGCGTCACCGACCGCGACGCCTGACACACTCTTGCCGATCGCCGTGACCACACCGGCGACGTCCCCGCCGAGCGTGGCGGGAAACTGCAGTGGGATCGCTTCCTGCATCTGGCCGGAGCGGACCTTGCAATCGAACGGGTTCACGCCGGCCGCATGCACCTCCACCACCACGCGGCCTTCGCCGGCCACGGGCTTTTCCGCTTCATTCAGGACATGGACCTCGGCGCCACCGTAACCGGTGATTTGTGATGCTTTCATCGTCTCCTTCTCGAGGTCATGCTACATCAGATGCCGGGTGTGCCCGCGCGCATGAACGCTCCCGCCCCAAACCCACCAGGCTCTGGTTTCTCTTTCTTACTCCATGAATGCGCGTTTATGCTGATGAGTCCGAAAGGACGAAAGTGAGCTTGGGATAAAGACGATTTTAGCGGCGACGCTTCCATGACAAAAAGAGGCCGTATAAGCCTCTTGCGAAACGTCCATGCCGGGCTCCCCAAAGCGTACTATGTTCGAACCGAAATTGGCGATCCTTTGCAGGTTTCTATATAAAAAACATGTAAGGTATGTCCTATGGCTACAAAAGAAATTTCTGGCGGCACGGTACACAAACTGCCAGCCGATCTACGCAAGGCGTTGATTGCTGATCCAAAGGTGCTCGCTCTATGGGAAGACATTACTCCGCTCGCGCGTAATGAGTTTATCTGCTGGGTTGAGAATGCCAAACAGATTGAAACCAGGAATCGTCGCATCAAAAGAACGTGCGAAGAACTTCTCGAAGGAAAACGCCGGCCCTGCTGTTGGATTGGTTGCATCCACCGCACGGACAAGCCGCTAAGCCCCTCGGTGCGACGGGTGCTCGGTAAACAAGCTAAAAAGTCATAGAAGCAAAAGGGTGTCATGGCAAAACATCGGATCTACACAACGAGTGTCGCAAGGGTCTATCCATACTATGTTGCTAAGGCAGAGAAAAAGAGTCGCACAAAAACGGAAGTCGACGAAATTATTCGTTGGCTGACAGGATATAACCAGAAAGAGCTGGAAGCACAACTAGAAGAACAGACTGACTTTGAGACTTTCTTTGCAAAAGCTCCTCAGCTGAATCCGTCGCGAGCTTTGATTACAGGCGTAGTTTGCGGTGTCCGAGTGGAAGATATCGAAGAACCGACCATGCAGGAAATTCGCTACCTGGATAAACTGATCGATGAGTTAGCGAAGGGTAAGACGATGGAGAAGATTTTGCGGAAGGAACCTAGAGGTGGAGCTTAGTCCAGCTTCAGTAACGAAAATATAACGTTGCCCCAACGGTTAGCAACGTCATTGCAGCTGCTAACCCGTTGCTTCCCTAGACTAAGATTTGTCGTTTAGGTACTTACCGGCAACACTGAGGGCAAACGAGGGCAGGATAACAAAAACAGTGGCAAACAGGAGCTTTGAAAGTATGTCATCATCCTTCGGCTGCGTCAGAACAACTAAAATTCCCAAAACGCCAAATACAACTGAAGCGTAGGTGAATATTCGCGTCGCTATCTTTTGCATGATTGAACCTCTCTAGACATTAGTTGAAAGTACTTACTCTTGGCTCCGGAGGTCGGATTCGAACCGACGACCTTCGCGTTAACAGCGCGCTGCTCTACCGCTGAGCTACTCCGGAAAGTGCATGAGGCACTCTTAAAAGTATAATGGCCATGTGCAGGAAACACACACCGGCCAAGACCACCACCGGCCGTCCGGGGCCGCCCGGAAGCAGCCCGGCCTGAAGCGCCAGTACTTCGTGGTAGCGCTGGTGGCGATCGGCATCTCGCTCCTGCTCTCGCCGCCGCGGCAGCCGGTGCACCGGACGGAGACCGCCCAGGCGCTAGCCGGTCTCCCGGAAGTCCGGTCGCAGGAAGCGCTGACGATCCGGATCGCCCAGACCCTCGGCGAAGGACACATCGGCATCGCCGCCAAGGACCTCCGGACCGGCGAAACGTTCGCGCTCGGCGCGGACGAGACGTTCGACGCCGCTTCCACCATGAAGCTCGTGATCGTGGGGTTCATGTACCACGAGGCCTCGAACAACCGCTTCGACCTCGACGAAGTCCTCACGCTGTCGCCGGGCGAGATCCAGCCGTACGGCACCGGCACGATCCATCTGCAGCCGGCGCCGCACCGTTACAGCTGGCGGGAGCTCGCGCGGCTGACGATGGAGAAGTCGGACAACACGGCCGCCTATGTGCTGGCTGCCCGGCTCGACAAGGCCAAGCTCCAGCGGTTCGCGGACGAGCAGGGACTGGCCGGCACTTCGATCGAAAGAAACGTCACGACCCCGCGTGACATGCTGCACTACCTGGAGCGGCTCTACGCCGGGCGGGTCGCCGACGAAGTCCTGACGGAAGAGCTCCTCGGTATCCTCGATGACAGCGACTTCGAGGAGCGCATCCCCGGACAGCTCCCCGAAGAGACGACCGTGTATCACAAGACCGGCGACGCCTTCAACGGCGGCCAGCACGACGCCGGCATCGTCGTCTACGAAGGCCATCCGTACGTCGTGGCGATCTTCACCGAGCGCGTCACCGGCGACATCGGCCTCACCCGCACCAAGATCGCCGAGGCTTCGCGCGACATCTTCGCGTACTACTTGAACCGGTAGGTCATACCCCGTGGTTATCCGCCGAGCTGCCGTTCATAGAACGCCCCGATTCCCCGTGCGAACCGGCTCCAGTCCGCGCCCTCGAAGATGTGTGGCGCGTCCGGGTAGGTGATGAATTCGGTCGATCGGCCGAGCCGCTCGAGTTCCGCTGCCAAGTCCGCCGACCACTGATAGGGAACCTGGGTATCGGCGGTGCCGTGGTGGATCTGCACCGGTGCACGGAAGTCACCCAGATACGGCAACGCGGACAACCGGCGGTAGACATCCGGGACCTCCTCGAGCGACCCGAAGCGGGCGTCGAACGGCGCCTTGTACGACGGGTTCCAGACTTCGGTGACCCGGCGGTAGTTCTCGGACTCGTCGGCGTTCATCGCACCGTAGAGCACCACCGCCCGGTACCAGTCAGGCCGCGCCGCGACGGCCTTGAGCGTGACGTCGCCGCCCATCGAATGTCCCCAGATGCCGATCCGATCCGCAGCGACCGCCGGGTCCCCCCGGAGCGAGGCGGTGAGGTTCAGGACGTCGAAGTAGTAGGCGTTCCGGGTCAGGTACACGTCGGGGTATCGGCTGGAGCCGGCATGGTTACGGTAGTCCGGCGCGACGGTGAGGAATCCGCGATCAGCCAGGTAGTCGAGCTCCCGCTTGGTGCCGTCGCCCGGCTCATACCCCGGTACCGGATAGTACCCGTGGTTCAGGATGACTGCCGGAAACGGCCCGTCTCCCGCGGGAACGTTCATCAGGCCGGTGATCCGAAGTCCGTCGCTCGGGTAACTGATCGCGTAGGTGGTATAGGCGCCGGTCTCCGCGAGCTTCCGCTCCCGGACGATCCCGCCGCCGGGAAAGTCACGGCTCCGCGCGCGCTCGATGAAGAAATCCTCCGGCGGATCCAAGACCAGCGGTTCCGCGGGCGACGGCGCGGGGCTCGGTGCCACCGCCGGCGCCGGCGTACCCACCGGTCCGTTCTCCGGGGCGGCCAGGAAGACCCGCCAAGTCACGGCCGCCAGCAGGGCGGCGGCGGACAAGACGAAGAAAATGACTCTTTTCCGAGACATGGTCGGGTTGGACGGCGGCAACACCTAGCTCAGGTATTCCCGGAGTTTCTTGGCTTCCTGCTTCTTCTTGAGCTTGGCGAGCGCCTTCGCCTCGATCTGCCGGATCCGTTCGCGCGTCACGCCGAATTCCGAACCGACTTCCTCGAGCGTGTGGGTCTTGCCGGAATCTACTCCGAACCGCATCCTGATGATCTTCTGTTCGCGCGGCGTAAGCTCGGCGAGCACGCGGCGGATGCTCTCCTTCATCAGCTGGGTCGCCGCCAAATCCTGGGGACTCTCGGTTTCATCATCAAGGATGAAGTCGCCGAGCCGGGAATCCTCCTCCTCGCCGACCGGCGCTTCGAGAGAAACCGTCTCCTGCGAGATCTTCAGGATATGCTGGACCTTCTCGACCTCGATCTCCATCTCCGCAGCGATCTCCTCGGGCAGCGGTTCGCGCCCAAGGTCCTGCACCAGCCGCCGCTGGGTGCGCACCAGCTTGTTGATGGTCTCGACCATGTGGACCGGGATCCGGATCGTCCGGGCCTGGTCCGCGATCGCACGGGTGATCGCCTGGCGGATCCACCAGGTCGCGT
>CAZGHP010000012.1:0-24239 GCA_964525455.1 uncultured Candidatus Saccharibacteria bacterium
TGCCCCATTCCAACCCTACTGAACCCACCAGCGCCTGATTGACTCGGTAGGGCACTTCACGCTGGGTCTGGGTCTCTTTCGAGTCAGTCTTGGTGGACAAGTCCAAGCGCGTGAAGTTATGTAAGTCCGTGTGGAGAATAGTTACAGCAGAACGATCAGGACAGCTACGACGACGATCGCTCCGATAACCCATCCCAACATCTCACCACCTCCCTTCAGAATCGGGGCAAAGAAATCATGAAGTTGGTTGCAAATGGCCGGCGGGTCAGCCGGTCACGATCAGGATGATGACCGCGATTCCGAGGAGGATTCCTGTTACGACGGCGGCGGCTAGTGCCGGGGCGTCATCCTCGGGGTCGGGTCCGTAGTAGCCGCTCATGCCGCCATCCCGTGGCTCCGCATCACTGCTCCTTCCCTCGTGGGTCATGTCAAAGGGCGACGGTTCATACTATCGCAGCACAGCACTATCTGCCAGGCGGACCTATAATCCCGTAGCTACTCGGATGCGGGCGATGGCCTGGTCTACGGCGAGTGACTCCGGAACCAACTCCTGGAAGTCAAAATCCATCGGCGCGCCAGCGGCATACCATTCTCGCAGCTGAGCCTCACTGACTTCATCCCGGATCGGTTTCGTGCTATGGCGATGCAGCGTTTCCTCCAGGCTAACGTCGAAATGAAACAGGTAGTTCTCACCCGGGTGTTGCCGGAACAGGCCGTCCAGCATATCCACGTAATGCTCCTTGCTCAAAATACCCTCCAGGATAACGTCGAAACCGGAACGCAAGGCCGTCAGGGCGTTGTCGGCAAGCATCTGCTTGCAGATAGCCCGCCGTGTCTCGATCGGTTCTTTCGCCTGAAGGATGACGCGCCTGAAATGATCCTCTTCCAGGAGAGCGACCTTGCGATCGCTGCGCCCTGCGATCCCTTGGGCAACCGTACTTTTACCGGATGCGGACGGTCCGCGGAATACGATGAGCTTTGTTTTCATCATTATTCACCCAATATGAGGTCGACCGGGGTCTTCAGCAACGTCATGGCCGATATCCGTGCGGTGGTGGAGCCACGGCGCGTTAGCCTCGTGGAGGATCCGGGCCGCTTCATGGGCCTCGCGGACCGCGGCGGCCGGACGGTCGCCGGCGACGACCACGTTGAGCGCCCGGCCGGGGGCGCCGGCGATAGCCAGCCGGCCGCGGCGGAACTTCATCGCGGCGCTGTAGAGCGCCAGGTCTCCGCGTCGCGCGGCAGGAAGCGATAGCACGTCGCCGAGTCCCTCGAACGACACTTCGTCCAACGGCCGCCCCGCGCGGGCGTATCCCCGCATGCTCATCACGAGACAGATCCGGAAACGGCCGTCATGGTCGATCGTCACTTCTCCCAGCTCCCGTCCGGCCGTGGCCGCGAGCACCTCCGGCCAATTCCGCATACCGGGCATGATCATCTGGGCCTCGGGGTCGCCCTGACGGACGTTGTATTCGATCGCCACGGCGCGGCCGCCGGGCAAGAGGACCGCCCCGCCGTACAGCACGCCTTCGAATCCGCGGCCTTCCCGGCGCATGGACAGCACCGTGTCGCGGATCAGGTGATCCTCGATGAAACGGCTCTCCCGGTCCGGCAAATCGAGCGTGTAGCCGCCCATCCCGCCGGTCTGGGGACCCCGCTGGCGGTTGTAAAGGCGCTTATGGTCCCGGGCGGGTGGCAGCGGCAGGATCGATTCGCCGTCCGTGATACCGTAGACGCTGACCTCGTCCCCCCCGGCATGCTCCTGGAGGGAGAAGTGCTCGGCCTTGTCACCGAAGTGCCGGGGCGCTTCCTCGAGGATACGCAGCACGGCTTCACGGTCGGTGGCCTTGAGTGCCCCCTTTCCCGCCAACAGCGGGTCGAACTTCACCCAGACGGGAAACCGTCCCTCGGCGGCGAGCCTATCCAGGCACGGCTCAAGCTCGTCCATCCGGCTGCGCCGGAACGATTCCGTGGCCGGATACGGGATGCCATGGTCCTGCAGGTGTTCCGATGCCCACCCCTTGCTCCACTCCAGCTGAGCCTGGCGCTGGGTCGGGCCGACGGCCGGGATGCCGGCCTCGTCGAGCGCGTCCCGGAGCCCGGCGGCCAGTAGGTCGTCCGAGCCGATTTCCACGACATCGGCACCGAATCTCTTCGCCGAGGCGACGATCGTCCCGAGGCGGTCCATCTCCGCCGCGGGGTCGGTCCACATCGAAAAATCCTGGGCCGCCGCGAGCGCCTCCATCCCTTCATTGCCGGGTCCGACCATCACTTCGGCACCTGCCCGGGCAGCCGCATGCGCTTGGGCGTGCTCGCGACCCCCTTTGCCTGCGACGTAGACTTTCATTCGGTGTCCGTGCTGCCTATGATTATACGTTATCCGAACCGACCATGAACGCCACCGCAGAACGACCAGATATCGACGGGCCGCGGGAACACGTCCGCGACGTGTGGGAAAGCTTCCCGCGGGAGGATTATGAATTGTTGTGGGACCGGCTTGGCGAGCTACGTCCGGCCCGACGCGAAGAAGCGGCGTTGGTCCTGGTGGCAGCTGTAGCCTCAGCACCGGGGGTCAGTCTTCGAGAAGCGCTCGAGGGGGCTACGAGCCGGGAAATCGGCCACGTGCGCGCCCGGGCCATGTGCATGTTGCAGGAGGACCTCGACCTGAGCTCACAGGACGTGGGAGCGATCTTCGATCGATCAAGTTCATCGGTCCGGCGAGTCACCGCGGGGTACCAGGCAAGGCCCGGATCCGCCGAGAGGTTGGATACGCTGCGCCAGCTGGTCGAAGGGTATCCTCGCCTGGGCGGTGATGCCGCCGGTCCCAACGGAGCGGCGGCCGGCCGTGCGGAACCGGTGCGGCTGACGGAATGGGTCGGCGAACTGGCGAATCAGGCGGAACGAGGGGAATTCCTGGAAGCGCTGCGACCCGCCCTTATACGGATGGCCTACCCCTACCATCACGGAATGGACCAACTGCTGGCCGCCCTGGACCGCCTTGAAGAAACGGCCAGGAAGGCGTACGACGGCTATCGGCCCCGTACCGGCGTGGACCGGTGCCGCTACGTGGTCACGTTGGTGGATCAGGAGGTCGAACGGCTACAGGAGACCGGTGCCCTCACCCGGCCGCGCGGCAAGATCCGAGCGATCCCGGACCGGCCGGCGCCGGACAGGGACTGACGCGGCTCATCGTGCGCGTTTGCGATCGAGTGCCGTCAGGTGGCGTTTCCGCATCCGCAGCGACTCCGGCGTCACCTCGAGCAGTTCGTCATTCTCGATGAAGTCGAGCGCTTCTTCGAGCGACAACTTAGTGAACGGCGTGAGCTGGGTGGTCATGTCGGTCGACGAAGCCCGCACGTTGGTGAGCTTCTTTTCCTTGCAGGCATTGATCTCCATGTCGTCGGAGCGGCGGTTCAGCCCGATGATCATACCCGCGTAGACTTTCTCGCCCGGGCCGACGAACGCGGTACCGCGCTCCTCAACCACCAGCAGCCCGTAGGTCACGGCGGTGCCGGTCTCGGCCGAGATCAGCACGCCATTGCGGAGCTTTTCGAGCGGCGGACCGGCCGGCTCATACCCCGCCAGCAGGCTGTTCATGACCACCGTACCTTTGGTGGCGGTCAGGAGGACGTTGCGGATGCCGAGCAGGGCTCGCGTCGGCACCTGATAGATGAAACGCGTCACGCCATCCACGGCGGGCTGCATCTCCCGCAGGACCCCTTTGCGGCGGCCGAACTCGGCGGTCACCGCCCCGGTATGCTCCTCCGAAACCTCGACCGTCACTTCTTCGACCGGCTCGACCGTCCGGCCGCCCTCCTCCTTGGTCACTACTTCCGGACGACCTACTTCCAACTCGAAACCCTCGCGGCGCAGCGTCTCGATCAGGATGGAAAGGTGCAGCTCGCCCCGTCCGGAAACCAGGAATTTCGTCCCCCGTTCTTCGACCCTGAG
This sequence comes from uncultured Candidatus Saccharibacteria bacterium, assembly GCA_964525455.1. Classification (GTDB taxonomy): domain Bacteria; phylum Patescibacteriota; class SICC01; order SICC01; family SICC01; genus JALYJZ01. Next base: position 3,952 of record CAZGHP010000012.1, read on the forward strand.
CGCCACGTTGGTCTCGAGCTCTTGCCGGAGCCGCGCGCCGATCTGTCGTGACGTACTGTACTTGCCTTCCCGACCGGCGAACGGCGAGGTATTCGGGCCGACGGCGATCCGCAGCGTCGGCGCTTCGATCTCCATCGCTGGCAGCGCTTCCGGCCGTTCGGCGGCCGCGATCGTCTCCCCGATCCGTACGTCGGCGATGCCGGTCAGCTGGACGATCTCCCCCGTCCCGGCTTCGGCCTCCTCCGCCCGGCCCAAGCCTGTCGACACGAAGATCTTTTCTATCTTGGCCGGCGTGACCGTGCCATCCGCGGCGATCCGCGCCACCGCGTCACCGCGGCGGATTCCTCCGCGCCGGACCCGCCCGATCGCATATTTCCCTTTATAAGAATCCCAGGCCAGCGCGGAGACCAGCAACTGGAACGGCACGCCTGGGTCGCCGTCGGGAATCGGGACGTGCTTGATGATCGCCTCGAAGACCGGCGTGAGGTCGCCCACCGCCGTGGCCGGATCGGACGGCACCTCGGCGAACGCCTTGCCCTCGCGGCCGATGGCGTAGTAGAGCGGGAAGTCCAGCTGGTCGGGGCTGACTGCCAGTTCGAGGAAGAGGTGGTCGAGCTCGTCCTTGGTCTCGCTGATCCGAGCGTCCCGCTTGTCGATCTTGTTGATCACGACGATCGGCTTGAGCCCGAGCCCGAGCGCCTTTGCCAACACGAACTTGGTCTGCGGCATGGGACCTTCCTGGGCATCCACCACCAGGATCACGCCGTTCGCCATGCCGAGCGTGCGCTCGACCTCCCCGGAGAAGTCGGCGTGACCGGGCGTGTCGATGATATTGATCTTGTAGCCCCTATACTCCACGGCGGCCGTCTTGGCCGAGATCGTGATCCCCCGCTCCCGCTCCAGGTCGCCGGTGTCGAGGATCATGCTCTGGCTCATCTCGGACTGGTTCTCCCGGAAGGTCTTGGATTGCTTCAGGAGCCCGTCGACCAGCGTGGTCTTGCCGTGGTCGACGTGGGCGATGATCGCGATATTCCGGATGTGGCTGGGTTCGTACATGGAAGTGATGACATTAAAAAGCGCCCGGCGCATGAGTCGCTGCGCCGTGCAGGCACGTAGTCCATCATACCCGAAGCAGTGAGGCTCGTTAAAATGCCTTGTTTACCGTAGAATGGGCGGTTATGCCTGCCGAGACCCCCAGCCCCGAAGTGATCGATCGCGCCCACCAAGCCGCGCTCGTCGTTGACGCGGCCGCCGAGGAGCTGGAAGTCCCGGCCACGCTCATCTTCAGACAGTCGCACCTGAACCTGAGAGAGTATCACCCTTCCCTGGAATTCCGGGGCCGGCATACCGAGGCGCGGCATATCACCGCGCTATTGCTTCGCGAACGTGATCGGTTCAGGGACTACGAGATCGGACGGTTGCTCAATTACGCGGCTCCCAGCGTCAACCGAGTCCTCTCCCTTACTCGGCGGGCGCGGGAGAGCTCGCCGGAACAGGCGGCCGTTATCGGGCGGGTCGAGGAGCGGTTGACCGAAGACGCGGCCTGAGCGACGTACCGCCCGAGACGCCAAATCGTCACTTACTGGTCAGGACCGGGGCCCGCATGAGCCTCACAGTCCCCCGCGGGGAACTGCAATACGTTCCCGTGGAACGTCTCATAGTGGTCCATCCACCACCCTGCAGCCTGCCGCTTCCCGTCGGCACAGAGCGCGAGGATAGCGTCGTCCACCCATACCTCCAGCACCGGGCGGGGCGTTCGCCCCGAGGAATCAAGCGTACTCGCCTCGGCATGCACGGCGGGCTCCTGCCTTGAACCGTCCTTCATCGGCGGAACCGGTATGCTGACGTCCTCCCAAGCCTGACGGACCCATTCGGGCGGGCGGCCTTCCTCGGGAGCCTTCCGTACGGTCAGGTACGGCCAACTGGAGCGACGCGCTCGTTCAACGCTGCTCTTAGACACGTGCTTGGACGATTCCCACAAACGCGCCAAACTGGCCTCGAAATCTCCGAATGGCTCCAGGCGTGACGACGGATCGCGCAGCTCCTTGACCAGCCGGTTCCGGAATCCCTCCTTGAAAAAAGGGTGTTCATCACCCGTGAGCCGTTCCTGTTCCCCCCGCATTCGAGCAAGGGATCCGTCCCGGTACTGCACGGATCGTTCATTCTCTTCGATCCAGGCCGCCAGCCGGTTATCCAAATGCCTTTCCATCTCGGACGGATGAACGCCCCGGAGCGCCTCGAGCAGTTCCGGGCGATTGATTCCTTCCACAATCCTGACCTTCTGGCCGAGCTCCAGGCCGCTAAAGAAATCGAGGAAGCGTTGCCGTTCCTCGGGGTCCTCGTGAATCGGATGGAAGCGCTCGTCTCCACGCACCACGGCATAGCAGCCCTCGGTGCTCATGTCCTGGCTTAGTTCAACACCGATCGCGTTATCTGTCATCTCTGCCCTCGGTTCTCCTAGAGGCTATTGCGAGTTCTGGTCGTATGCCTGTTGCAGGCCGGCGATGTCGATCTTCTTCATCTGCAGCATGGCCTGCATCACGCGCTGGGCCTTGGCGGGATCGGGGTCGCTCATAAGTTTGCCGAGCGCGGAGGGAATGATCTGCCACGACACGCCGAACTTGTCCTTGAGCCAGCCGCACTGTTCGGCGGCGGGGTCCGCGGAAAGCTTCTCCCAGAGCTCGTCCACTTCCTCCTGCGTCTCGCAGTTGACGATGAACGAGATCGCCTCCGTGAATTTAAACACCGGCCCGCCGTTCAGGCCGAGGAACTGCTGGCCTTCGATCTCGAACGACACGGTCATGGCGCTGCCCTCGGGCCTGCCAGAGACCTTCGCCCCCTCCTTGCCGTAACGACTGATGTTCCCGATCTTCGAATTCTTGAAGATCGAGACATAAAAATTAGCCGCCTCTTCGGCCTGGTCGTCGAACCAGAGGTTCGGGGTGATCTTTTGCATGCGATTTACTCCTGACATGTTAGTTACCTATGTCTGCGACCGCCCATAGTCGCTCTTGGAAGCTTATCAGACCACCGGTCGATGGCCGTTTTCCGCACCACGCGCTCAGCTCTGCTCAGCGATCCGCTTGAGCGTGTCCAGTGCCTTGGGCCACATCTCCGTGAACATCGCGGCGAGCTTCCCATCCTCGGAGTCCATGTCCACTCGCACCTCCGTGCCACCGTCCACCTCCTTGAGCGTGTAGTTCTCGAACGCAGCCTCCCACCGCTTGCCGGAAGCGTCCTCCACGCCGTCCTTGATTTCCCCGAGGTGCTGGATCGAGATGAACTCGTGCGGCCGGTTCTCGGCGATCCGGCTGAACATGCCTGCAAGCGTACCGTCGTCGTTCGGGGCCAGGAACTTGATCGGGCTGCCCTGCTCCCAGCTACCCTCGTAGTACGAGCCTTTCGCGAACGCCTCCGTCCACTGACGATAGGTGGCGTCGCCCAGCATGGTATTCCAGACGTGCTCGCGGGGAGCGTTGATCGTGATGGTGAAGTGAAGCTTTTGCATGGCTCGAGTGTAGCATCCACCTACCCTGCCCAGATCGCCAGTCAGGCCTGGTCGGATCCCGATCCGCCTCGTTGCAACTCCCCGCAGACCCGTTCGAGAAGTTGCTCGATAGCCAGTTGCGGGTCCAGCCAGGCCCTTCTACTTGAGGCTACCTCCACTACTGTTGCCAATGCCGCTGCTCCGTCGTGACTGACGAGCTCGCCGGAACGGCAATCCACGGCGATCTCGTATTCCGGAGACACCTGCCAGTCGAGCACCCAAAGGGTCCGCCTGTCACCTTCGATGCCGGACACCGCTTCTTCATGTCTTAACCGTGTGCCTCGCTCGAGGGCTTCCCGTGCGACTCCTTGCTCTGCGGCGTGCGCTACCAGGACCGGCAACAGCGACCACAGGGCCGAATCACGCCGGACCTCTACCCGAGCCGCATCCGCTTGGCCCTCAAGGAATGCCTCGTTTGCTTCCGCCTGGTCAGTGATTGGAGCCATGTCACCAGTCTAGACGAGAATCACTCCAAGGCCTCGTCCCGGATGCTATCATCCGGCGATACGGTGAACTCAAAGAGGTGTATCTGATTTTCGTACCCGCATGAAGCCGGGATCCTACTGGGTTATCGTACCCAGCGATCCCGTGGCGAGGATGCCGCTTCGGCCGAGCCACTTGGTCATCCGCACGTGAGGTATTCCGGCCTCCTCATATTCTTCGCCGATTACCTCGAATCCCATTCTCTCGTAAAAGTCGCGAGCCGTCGTTTGCGCACTGAGATTTACCTCGAGAACATCCTTGCGAGACAGGTCGCTTATGATCTTCCGGGTGAGCTCCGTTCCAATGCCTCTGTTCCGATGCCCCTCAACCGTGGCTACCCGCTCGATCTTCGCTTGCCCCGGACCGGTATGGCGGACACGGGTGACTGCGACGGGATCACCATCCACATATCCGACGTAGTGATCACACTCTGAGTCGAGGCCGTCCAAGTCCAATTCCGGCGATATGCCTTGCTCCTCGGTAAACACGACACGCCTGACCTCCATCGCGTCACGCAAATCCTCGGTGCCGCTAAGCAGTTCGACTTGGACCGATTCTCTTTTCATAGTGAATAATAATAGCTTAAATAAGTAAAAAATCAACCGTTCCCGACAGTTGGGCGAAACGTATACGGAATAGCTGCTCGTGCCCTTCCGACCCGAACTTCCCGGGTCTCGTCAGTCGCTATGCGAGAGGGCGCTTCTAAAGTTTCTTGGTGTGGCTCAGCAGTCGGGTTGGTGTCTTTACTGGCTACTTGAGGTCTACTCGGTGAGCGGTGCATCCTGACGGGTGACTCCTTCGTAGATCGCCACCAGGAACAGGAAGACCGGGACAGCCAGGAGAGCCCCGACGATCCCGCCCAAGGCGGCGCCGGCAGTCAGGGCGATGATGATCGAAACCGGATGCAGGCCCGAGGACTTGCCGAGAATCTTCGGCGTGAGGATGTAGGCCACCACCAGCTGCAGGACCAGATAGACCAGGCCCACCCCCAGGGCCCGGCCGGGCGAGATAGTCAGGGCAATCAGCACGGCCGGTACACCAGCCACCACCGGCCCGACCACCGGAATGACCGCCAGGCCGGCCCCAAGTACCGCCAAGAGGGCCGCAAACGGCAGACCGAAGGCTAGGAACAGTGCCAAGTCGAGGATGCCGATGATGGTCGAGAGGATCAGCTGGCCGCGCACCCACCCGCCGAGGCGCTTCTCCAAATTGGCCTCTACCGCCCGGACCTGCTTCTTGCGGACTCCGGGCAGTCCCCCGACCCACCGCCAGAGCTTGTCGTAGTCCGCCAGGCCGTAGTAGCCGATCGTGGCCACCGCAAAGATCGAGAAGATCACTCCGAGCGTGGTCGTGGTGACCGCAATCGCCGTTTGAACGCTCGAACCGAGCGCCTGATTGATGGCGTCGGCCTGATGCGGAAGCCGGATTCCGGTTGTCTCCGACAGCCGGACCAAGTTATCCGGGAGGTCGTTGACGAATACTGCCACCTGTGTGATCACTTGCGGCACAAAGTAAGTTACCACCCCGATGAGAATCGCCAGGAAGAGCAGGATTAGCAGGAGGGCTGCTGGCCGGCGCCCCAGGCCGCGCTTGGTCAGCTGGTCTAGGAGCGGCCGGAGACCAAGCGTCACGATCAGGGCCAGGAACAGAAGGATTAGCAGGAACCGGAGCTGGAACGCCAGCCAGATTCCGGCGATGATGCCGAACACCAAGAACACCGACTGGTGGCTCAGGACGTACGCTCGGGTAGAGGCCATGCTCGAATTCTAGCAGGGTTCGCGTAGGACGGGTGGACAGTACGTACGTGCTCCCCTTAGCGGATACTCTTCGAACTAAATATCATGACGCCATCCTGTCGTACGATCTAAGCGCACGTATCTTCGATCCATCTTTCTAGCTTTTTATTTCCTTCGAAGGGTAGAAAAGCAATCATCGGAACTTCTTCCTTTGAGACTTTTCCCACCTCCGAAATAATAGCGTTCTTGTGTTTTGGAAGGGTGAATGAAGTTGTTGTTACATAATTCATATCAGTCACTTCCCCTTTCCAGAGAAAACGCGCTGGCGACTCGATAAACTGGCCACCAGTTACAAGCTTCTGCTCGAGCAAAACATTCAGAATGTCACTCGCTTGTTCTTTGGTCTCAGCGCTGATTTCTACTTTAAGAGTCATATTATCGCTTCAATTGTACAGTTCGCATCCCTGTGCTCGGGGACAGGGAATCGAACCCCGATTTCCAGGACCAAAACCTGGCGTCCTACCGTTAGACGATCCCCGAATACTTCCAGTATACGGTGCGTGGAGCGTTCGCTCGAACCTCCGGCGGGTATGGGAAAACGCCTGCCGGACTCATCGAAGTGATGAATGGATCGGCAGGCGCTCGCCCTAGGTGTTCAGTGGCCGGATGGCCGGTGCGTCAGGTCAGTGGGGGTACTGCGGGTTGCTGAATCGGAGTACGTTGCCGGACCGGCTCTGCGTGTTTACCTGGTACTCCCAGGTTCCCCAGATGCTCCATGCCGGGTTACCGGTGTAGCGGGGATCCGACTCGTGCACGATCAGGTACTTGTAGTGACCGTTGTCGTCGTAACCATAACAGTTGATGTTGTTATGGATCGAGCCGTAGTCCATGAACGGATCGTTCTCGAACGACGCCCGATAGTTGATGACGTAGTCACACGTCGTCAGCGTGGCCTGGTCGAGGTCGTCGATCGATCCGACGGTGCCCTGCACGCGACCATCGCCGAGATCCCAGTAGTAGTCGCCGTTGTCGTCGTAGGCATAGACGGAGTAGTAGTGGCCATTGACCACGACTCCCTCGTCCGGGATGCCGTTGCCGTCAGCGTCGAGACGGTCCGGGAACTTGCTTACGTCGTGGCCGGGAACGGCCGTACCGGCGAATGCCGGCGTGACCGTCAGTGCCACGACGAGTGCGGCCACGAGGACCATGAGATACGTCATACGCTTCTGCACGCAAAAACCTCCTAGAGCGGATTGTTAACGGACCCGCCCATAATACCCACAACCAAGCTGATTTTACAACCCTCTAGACCTTGTAGACCCGGTAGCCTTCGTGGACTTTCTTCTTCACTTTGGTGCCGAAGTCGTCGCCGGCCTTCACCGACTTCACCGCCTCGTGCTCGACCTGGAGCGATTCTATCTTCTGGACATAGTCGAGCTCGCCACCCTCGATCCGCACGGAATCACCCACCTTGAGCTTGGCGCCCTTCCCCAGGCTGATCACCGCAACCTTAAGGTGATCGAAGTAGTGCGCCACCCGGCCGATCGGCTTCTCGACCTTGGGAGCAGTCGTCACTTTCTTGGCCGCCGGCTTCTTGGCAGGTGCCTTCTTCGCGGCGGTCTTCTTGGCGGGTTTCTTCGGAGGCATCTGCCCTGATTATCTTCCGGAGCCGTGAAAATGCAAGCCGCCGGCTTGGGCAGACTGCCTAGTGACAGGACCCGCCGCGGGATGTATGACAGAGGGACTATGCCTAGGAAGCCTGATCGCCGGAAGCCGCAAAGCGCCTATTCGCGCGGCATCAACGAATTCTTCGAGATCCTCGGCGGCCTGACCGATGTGCCGCCGGACATGCGCGAAAGCCGGCAGAAACGAGATGAACGACGCAAAAAGCGCCGCTGAGTATCGCGCCGCCACAACGACCAAACAGCCCGCCGGATGGCGGGCTGTTCTAAAGTCGTTATCGGGACTCAGCTGTTCGGATCGAGCTTGCCGATCTTGAAGAGCTTGGTGCCGCAGTTCGGGCAGATACCCGAGACCGCCGGGCGACCGTTCTTCAGTGTGACCTCTTTCGGGTCCTTCATCTCGACCTTCTTACGTTCTTTGACACAGTATGCTTGCACCATGGGTTCCTCCTCGTGCGTTATTTATTACTGCGCGGTTATCCTACACGCACGTTCAGGCGTGCGCAAGCGCGCTCCCGTGAGGGACTGTAACATCTTACAAACAGGCGTCGTCAGTGTTTCCGGAGCCGCGGGCCGGCCGCGGTATCCTCGACTGCCCAGCCTTTGGCCTCGATCCGTTTCCTGAGCGCGTCCGACGCCTCGTAGTCGTTCCGGCCGCGCGACGCCTCCCGCTCTTTCGCGAGCTTCGCGACCGCGGCCGGCGGCTTCATGACCTCAAGCGACAGTACGCCGAGCACGTCGTTCCAATCCTTGAACGCCCGCAGTACGGCCCCAAGGTCCCCTTCGTCCAGCTCCCCGGCATCGATCAGCGCGTTGCCGTCGCGTATGAAGTCGAATACCGCGGCCACGGCCTCGGCGGTGGCCAAGTCGTCGTCCATCGCCGCCGTAAACCGCTGCCGGGCGTCCGCGATCAGTTTCGCGACGGCTGCCGGGTCTTCCGTCGCGGGCTCGGGAGCGGTCGCGATACGGTCATAGAACGCCTGTAGACGCTCGTAGCTCTCCTTAGCCGCCGCCAGGCTCTCCCAGGTAAAGTTCAGCTTACTGCGGTAGTGCGCCTGCGTGAACAGCATCCGCAGGTGCACCGGCCGGAAGCCTTTCTCCCCGAGGTCCGCGAGCGTGACCACGTTCCCTTCCGACTTCGCCATCTTCTCGCCGTCTACCAGGAGATGCTCGCCGTGCATGAAGAACCGCGCGAGATCCTTTCCCGTCGCCGCCCGGATCTGGGCAATCTCGTTCTCATGGTGCGGGAACGTGAGGTCCACCGCCCCGGCATGGATGTCGATCGGCAGCGCGCCGAAGCCGGCCTCCGCCATCGCCGAACATTCGGCGTGCCAACCCGGACGGCCGTATCCCCAGGGGCTGCGCCAGCCCGGCCGGTCTTTCGGCTCCGCTTTCCAGAGCGCGAAATCCTGCGCCTGCTCCTTGCCGTACTCGTCGTTGTCGATCCGCGCCTGCGAGCCGAACCCGGAAAGGTCCACGTTCTGGAGCGTGCCGTAGCCGTGGCGGTCATTGTACTTGCGGACGTCGAAGTAGACCGATCCGTCCCGCTCGTAGGCGAGCTCCGCCTCGAGGATCCGCTCGATCAACCCGATCATCTGCTCGACATGCTCGGTCGCCTTCGGATACGCTTCGGCCCGCTCGATCCCGAGCGCCGTGAGATCCGCGAAGAACCGCTGTTCGTGCGGCTTAGTAAAAGCCCGGACGCCGGCCAACGTCTTCGCCTTGGCACCCGCGATGATCTTGTCCTCGATGTCGGTGATATTCATCACCTGCTTCATGCGGTAGCCGTGGCCGTGCCGGAGCCAGCGGCGCAGCACGTCCTCGAACACGTAGGTCCGGAGGTTGCCGATATGCGCGGCATCGTAGACGGTCGGGCCGCAGGCATACAGCGAGACCGTCTTCCGGGACGGCTCGAATGCCTCCTTCTTCCGCCTCAGCGTATTGAATAACTTCAAGCTCACCTCTCTATCTTACAGCCAGCGCTTGTAGAGCATGAATCCGAAGAGCGCCGCCGCCGCGCTGAGCGAAGCCCCGACGGTGATAAAGAACGTCGTCTCGTTCACAGGAAACGGATAGCGCAGGTTCATCGCGAGGATGCCGGAGATCGTCGCGCCCGGCAGCGTGATCAGCGAGATGATCGTCAGCATCTTCACTACGTTGTTAGTACGGTGCTGGATGAACGTCTCGTTCGTGTCTTCGAGCGACTGCGCCACCTCGCGATAGTTCTCAAGGAGGTCGCTGATCCGCTCGATCGAGTCGTGGACATCGTCGAAATAGACGTCGAGCCGGCCCGGCAGGAACCGTTTCTTGACCGCCTCGAGCTGGCGCACCAGCTCGCGCTGCGGCCGGATGATCCGGCGAAAATTGATGATCTCCAGCTTGAGGTGCGAGAGCTCCTCCGCCGAATGCTTGGTCTTCCGTCCTTGCAGGATGTCCTGCTCGAGGGCGTTCAGCCGGTCGGCGACCTTGTCGAGCATCGGGAACCCTTCGGCGTACAGCCGGGAAATCAGCTCATACAACAGGAAGCCGGAACCGTGCGCCAGGTGTTGTTCGCGTAGCGCCCGTGACCGTCCCGTCTCGGCGAACAGGCCGCTGAGCGGTTTGATCCGCCCGGAGTGAAGCGTCACCAGATACTTCTGACTGACGAAGATGTCCACTTCCTCCTGGACCACCCGACGGCTGGCCCGGTCGAAATGCGGTACGTGGACGATCAGGAAGAGGTAGTCCTCGTATGAGTCGAGTTTCGGGCGTTGTTTGGTCGAACGGACGTCGGCGAGATCCAACGGGTGGAACCGGAAGTTCCGTTCGAGATAGCGGACATCGGCCTCGGTAGGGTTGGCGAAATCGTACCAGGTAAGGCCGCCGCGCGAGACCTTCCGCACGCGCGTGCGGCCGCGAGCCAGGCTGATGGCGGCAGGCTGCTTCTTCCTCAGTCCGAGAACAGGCATAATTTCAGCTTAGCCGCAGAGCTCCGCAGGTACCAGCCGATTGACTCGGCATTACGTGCCCGGCTAGGATTAATCGTTAGGAACGACATGAGAATCGGCTTACCGCCAGAACGTACGGATATGTTCACGCGCCCCTCCGAGGCACTGCGTGAAAACCTGGAAGGCCTCTACCGAGAGGCCGATTTCATGGAACGGTTGATAGAACAAGTCCAGGGTGCGACGCCACTCGGCATGCTGTACGAAAGACAATACGACCGTTGGCGTGATCAGCAGGCAGACCTACAGGCACGGGTGGACTTGTGGTACGCCACCGCGGTCAGCTTTGCCTACTTCGAGAACAAGGTGGCATTTTCCCGAGCGGCTCGGGAGAACCAACTGCAACGCTTCATGCGCGAAAAGAATCAGGAAATCGTCGGGGAAGCCCGACCGCTCGCCGGCCCGTCACCCGAGGTTCGCCGCGCTGCCCGCCAGGCGGTCCAGGACCAGGTCAGACACGAGCTCCTGGTCCATTAGAATTCTCGCCGGCCGTCGATCGCGCGGGAGAGCGTCAGTTCGTCGGCGTACTCAAGATCGCCGCCCATCGGCAGTCCCGAGGCCAGTCGCGTGACCTTCGGCACCAGCGGTTTGATCAGCTTCTGGAGGTAGAGTGCCGTCGCCTCTCCTTCGAGATTCGGGTTCGTCGCGATGATCACTTCCTCGACCACCGTATCTTTCAGTCGCTCGACCAGTTCGGCGACCTTGAGCTGCTCCGGGCCGATGCCTTCGATCGGCGCGATCGCGCCGTGCAGCACGTGATAGCGGCCCTTGAAGCTCCGGGCACGCTCGAGCGCCACGATGTCGAGCGGGTCCTCGACCACGCAGATCGCATGGTCGTCACGGCCGGTGCTGGCACAGACCGCGCACTGTTCGGATTCCGCGAAGTTATAGCAGGTCCGGCAATGTTGGAGATTGTCCTTCAACGTAAGCAGCGAGGTGCCGAGCCCCTCCACGTCCTGAGGCGGCGCCTTGATCAGGTAGAACGCGAGCCGGCTGGCCGATTTCGGCCCGATGCCGGGAAGCTTCTCCAGTTCCGCGATCAGGCGCTCGACGCTTGTGGGAATAATCTGCATAGACGTATCGTACCGGTCACCGGCCCGTACGGAAAACGAGCAACAAAAAAGCGGGCTCTCAAACTGGGGTGTGGTTAGTTTGAGAGCCCGCGGTGGGCCAGATCATCGGTGCCTGGTCCCTGGTGGGTGGCGCTTCGTTAGGTCGAGACGGGCTCGGGAACGAAGTCGCCGATCGCGGGGTCCGGGACAGGCGGTTTGGAGACATAGCCCTGGGCCCGTAGTAGAGCGTGGATGGTGGCTCCGATCATCTCGGAGATCATCACGTCGTACTCGGGCTGGAAGCCGGAGCAGGCCACGACCATGGATAGGTCGGGGAATACGGCACTGCCCCAGTAGACCGTCTCGCCCGGTCGGCGCTCCTCGAGGGGAACCTCGATCGTCGGCTTGCCGGTCCGCTGGGAGATGGCCGCCTTGCTGCGAGCGATCTCCTCGAACGGATGCTTCCAGAGATCCCGCTCGCCGATCGAGCGCTCGGCGATGATGTCGGCCTCGTTCAGGCCGTCCTTGCCGAAGTCGCCACCGTAGCCAGCGACGACGATGTGCAGACCGTCACGCCCCTCGGTGACGTTGTCGGAGATGAGCGCGCGGATGGACGGGAGGTTCCAGGTGATGGCCATCCTGACCCAATGTCTCAAATGGTTATCCAGGGGCGTCCCGGCCATGATCTCCTCAAGAGACTTGACTGTTCTGGTCACTACTCACGCTCCTTTGCGTGTCGGGATCGAGATGTTCAAGTACGACAAAGCCTGCATACCAATAGCAATGCCATTAGCAGCTTCCCAGTATACGTAAGAAGGCTAATTTGTCAATTAGCTAAGGCAAAAATAGACGGATTCACATCCCCGGCAGGCCCATGCCGCCCGTGATGGACTGCATCTTCTGGGCCGCGACCTGCTGCGACTGCTTGATCGCCTGGCCGACCGCGTTCTTGAGGTAGTTCTCGAGGTCCTTCTTCTTACCGGCCTCGAGCAGCGACTCGTCGATCGAGATCTCCTCGAGCTTCTGCTCGCCGGTGAAGACGATCTTCACCTTGCCCTCGGCTTCCGTCACCTCGATCAGGGTGTCGCGGAGTTCCTTCTGGATCTTCTGCGCCTGCTTGCGGAACTCGTTGAGCTCCTTGGCCTGCTTGAGTTTGTCGAATGCCATAACGAATCCAGCGTACCGCGTCTCGGGAGCCGCCGCCAGGCTATTTGCCTTGCCCCGCCACCGGCGCGTAGCGGCCCCGGACCAGGTTGAGGCGGATCGCGACCAGGTCGCGGAGCGTGCGGAACGCCGAACGGATCGGCCGCAGCCGCGTGCCCGGCGTGTCATACCAGTTCACGGGGACCTCGGTGATCCGGTAACCGTAGTGCCGTGCGATCGTCAGCATCTCGATGTCGAAGCTGAAGCCTTCACGGGTCATCGCGGCGGCGATCTCAAGGGCGGCGCCGCGGCGCAGCAACTTGAAGCCGCACTGCGTATCGATGACGCCCGGCAACACCGCGTAACGGATCAGACGGTTACCCCATCGTGAGATCCGGACCCGGTACCACGGCTGCTTGATCCGGATGTCCGATCCCGGCAGGTACCGGGAGCCGACCACCACCTCCGGCGCGTCTTTCCCGCTGGCGGCCGTAAGCAATTTCTCGACCTCGGAGATGTGCGTGGAATTGTCCGCATCCATGAACAATATGCAGTCGCCGGTGGCGGCGAGCAGTCCCTCACGCACGGCCGCGCCCTTGCCGCGGTTGCCTTCGAATCCGATCACCTTCGGCGGCATTCCCCTCCCCGGCACGCTCTTGGCAGCCTTGACCGTCCCGTCGGTCGAGCCGTCGTCCACGACGATCACCTCGGCGGCCAGGTCGGACACCTCGAGGTATTCCGCGATACTCGCGAGCGTGCTCGGCAGGCGCCGCGCTTCGTTATACGCGGGAATGACGATGGAGAGTTTCATGGCAATAAAAAGCGCCCACGATTTTCCGTTTGCGCAGAGCCATGCTAGCGCGCGGCACGCGGCCTGTGAAGCCCCGCCGGCTACGTCGCCGTGGATCCTGCCGCGCCGTCTTCGGCCGACGACGGTCTCGCCGCTTCCGTGGGGGCGTGCTTCTCCAGGTCGGTGAACTTCTGCCGGTCTCCCGAGAAGTACAGCTCCACCTGGCCCGTGGGACCGTTCCGGTGCTTCTTGATCATGATATCGGCGATGTTCGGCCGTTCCGTATCCTTCGGGTGATAGTACTCGTCGCGGTAGATGAACATCACCACGTCGGCGTCCTGCTCGATCGCTCCGGATTCACGGAGGTCGGAGAGTTCCGGCTGTTTCCGGTCGCGCTGTTCGACCGCCCGGGAAAGTTGCGAAAGCGCCAGGACGGGAATCTCGAGTTCCCGCGCCAGCGACTTGAGCGCCCGCGAGATGTCGGAAATCTCCTGCACGCGGTTATCCGAACGGTTTCCGCCGGCGTCCATCATCTGGAGGTAGTCCACGATCACCAGGTCGAGACCCTTCGTGGCGTGCAGCCGCCGCGCCCGGGCACGCATATCCATCACCGAGAGCGTGGAGTTGTCGTCCACGAAGATCTCCGCGCGGGACAGCGCGTCCATCGCGTTGGCGATCTTCGTGAAGTCACGCTCGCCGAGCAGCCCTGTCCGGAGCTTCCAGGAGTCGATGCCCGCCTCGAGCGATACCAGCCGATCCACCAGCTGGTCCGAACTCATCTCCAGGCTGAACATGCCGATCTTCTTGCCGTGCTTTACCGCGGCGTTCCGGGCGATGTTGAGCGCCAGCGTCGTCTTACCCATCGAGGGCCGCGCCGCCAGGATCACCAGGTTGGCAGGTTGGAGTCCGGAGAGCTTGTTGTCGAGCGACTTGAAGCCGGTCGGCACGCCATGGAGCTGTCCTTTGTTCTGGTGGGCCAGGTCGTAGCGCTCGAACGAGCTGTCGAGTTCCTTCACCAGCGTGGTGAAGTCCCGTTTCGTGAAGTCTTGGCCGACTTCGAACAGTTTCTTCTGGGCGAAGTCCACGAGGTGTTTCACGCTCTCGAAGTCTTCCTCGTACGCCTTGTCGCGCACCTCGCCGGCGACGGAAATCACCTGGCGCTGGATCGAGGCCTCCTCGACGATCTTCGCGTAGGCGGGCAGGTTGGTCGTCGACGGCACGGAACTGGTGAGGTCGGCCAGGTATGACGCCCCTCCCACCTGCTCCAGGTTGTTCGTCTCCTCAAGCCGGTGCGTCACGGTAAGGATGTCGAGTTCCTGGTTCTTCTTGAAGACGTGGAGCATCGCGTCGAACACCAGCTGGTTGGCCTTCCGGTAGAAATCGGTCGGCCGGATCCGATCGACCACGAGCTCCATCTTCTCCTGGCCCTCGAGCAGGATACTGCCAAGCACGGATGCTTCCGCCTCGACGTTCGAGGGGAGCATCAGTCCCTGGGTCTTCTGGCCGAGACGCGTCTCCGGGCTCATTGCACTTCCGCCCCGTCGAACGTCTTCAGCGCGTCTTCAAAAAGGTCATCGGACGGCGCGGCGAGCCGGAGCTGGAGCCGGAGCCCCTTGCCGGCAAGCTTCCGTAGCTCGGCCTCCACCGCCGCCCGGGTGGACGGCATGTCGAGCTTGTTCAAGAAGAACGGCGATTGCACGGAAAGCGTCAGCACGTCCCCGGCCAACCCGGCCGCGCGGGTCTTCTGCAGGCAGACGGACAACGAGTAACGGTCCTTGGTGGCGGTAAGGAGCTTCTCCCATAGGTCCTGGGCACCTTCCCGTCCGGGAGTGGCTCCGCCCGGGGCCGTACGGTCAGGAGTGCGTCGCTCCGGATCCACGGCCGGCTTCGCTGGAGCCGGCTTCGCGGAGACCGGTCCGTCCGGAGCGGCGGATTCCGGCGCGCCGGCCGGTTCGGGGCGGGTCGGCTTCCGCTCGGCGCGCTCCGGAGCCGCATCGGCGCCGGCGAACTCGATCACCGCGACCTCGAGCGGAAGCTCCGGGACCGGGCTGTCCTTCGCCCACTCGCCGGCAGCCAAGAGCAGTTTCAGGGCGCGGACCAGGTCGGGAATCGGCCACTCGGTCGCGCCAGCGGCGGCCTGGTGGAGCCGCTCGCGGAGCCGCCCGACCAGGGCGGTGCGGAATATGTCCGCCGCCACCCCGGCCCGAGCCGCTTCGTCGATCACGGTGAACGCGGCGGCGAGGTCACGCGCCTGGAGTGCCGTTTCCAGCGCGTCGAGGTGCACGTCGCCGGCGATACCGAGCGCGTCACGGGCGGCGGCGGCGGTAATCTTCCCACCGGTGGCGGCAAGGGTGTCGAGCATCGAGAGCGCGTCGCGGAACGACCCGCTTGCCGCACGGGCTACGACCTCCAGCGCGTCCGGATCCGCGGCCAGGGATTCCGCGGCGGCCACCGCTTCCAGCCGTGCCTGCAACGCCTGCGCGGTCGCCGGGCGGAAATCGAACCGCTGGCACCGGGAACTGATCGTTGCCGGAACCTTGCCGGGCTCGGTGGTAGCCAGGATGAACGTCACGAACTCCGGCGGTTCCTCAAGCGTCTTCAGCAGCGCCCCCCATGCTTCTTTGGTCAGCATGTGGACTTCATCGATCAGGTAGACCTTGCGCGCACCCGTGGTCGGGGCGACCCGTACCTTGTCACGAAGCTCACGGATCTCGTCGATTCCGCGGTTGCTCGCGGCGTCGACCTCAATCAGGTCGAGGAACGACCCGTTCGTAATCGCCCGGCACGCCTCGCAGGTCCCGTCCGGCTCGCCCTTAGCGGGCTTGGCGCAGTTGACCGCCTTGGCCAGGATCCGTGCCGTCGAGGTCTTACCGGTACCGCGCGGACCGGTGAACAAGTAGGCGTGCCCGACCCGGCCGGACGCCACCGCCTGACGCAACGCGGATACTACCGGATCCTGTCCTGCGAGTTCCGCGAAGGTCTGGGGGCGGTGGACGCGATACAGCGCGCCCGCTTCGGTGTTTGGTGAATGTTTTCGGTTCATTGCCTGCGTCACTGTTCTACTATCCGCGCGAGTCCGTCTTCCAGCCAAGCGAGCGACCGCTGTCGGGTAACGGGAATCCCGCCACTAAGCCGGATGAAGCAGACAAGCTTTCAAGTACTCGCTTGTCTGAAGATCGGATTATACACACGCTACCCACAGGGATTGTCCACCGATCGTGGGGGAAACCCCGCGAATCGTCACCTCAGGCAACACAAACAGATGGTATACTAATGTATACCATACTGGCAACTGAAAGACTACGCGTCCGGTGCCACTTTCGGTGAACCGCCGGGCGTGATCATCGGGTTGTCCACGGCCGCCCAGTCGGCGTCCTGGCTTTCCGGCACCAGCACCGAGAGCTGGTCACCCGGATGCACCTTGAAATAGGTCACCGAGGCAAGCAGGATGTTGTACGTCTTCCCACCGGCCACCACCTGGTACTGGTTCCCTTCCTGCGTGAGCGTACCGACCATCTTCTTGCGCGGGACCGGGCCGATCTGCTTGTAGATGTAGGAACCGTCATCGGTAATCGTGAGCTTGAGGACGTCACCGGCCACAAGCTTCGATTTACTGGCGTAGTTCGCCGGCACGGGATACTTCCGCTTGTCGGGACCGATCATGTCCTTACCGTCGAAGACCCCCTCGATCACCCGCCCTTCCGCGGACACCGAGAGGTTCTGTGCCTGCGCCGTGAAATCGGTCTCCTGGCGCGGCACCGCCGCATCCGGAGTAGCGCCGGTCAGCTCCGCCAGTAATTGCTTGGCGGCCGCGAGGCTCCGTTCGGCGGATTCGAGCATCTGCCTGACGTTCTGGAGTTTGTTGTCTTCGGTCATGTTTGTGCCGGGAGTTTTGTTCGGAGTGTCGTGCCGCCCATGCTATACATGGAACGCCGGACGAATCATCATACCAATATATTTGCCTTTAGTCAAGGGTTTTTCACTATAACCGGCTTCGCATCCGGATCTCATGGTCGACCAATTGCCTGTCACGGCCGTACTTGAGGCGCGACAGTTTCCGGATCGCTTCGCCGACCTCATGCTCTTCGTCGGACACCGCTTCCGGGGTGTACGTCTTCATGTTGAACGCCCGGGTGGAAAGCCCGTCGATCACCAGTTTGGCGTAGCAGTTGGCCTTGTCGAGGTTCAGGAGGTCGTGCGCGTCGAATACCGGCTCGAACTGCTTCTCGAGGTACTCGGCGTCGTCGGCACCGACCCGGAAAGAGGCCGCCGTGCCGACGTTGCCGAATACCGCATCACGGACCTTCTCTTCGAGCTGCGCGATGTACTGGTGGGCGATGGTAAGGTTCAGCCGGTATTTCCGAGCCTCCGAGAGGATCGACTGGATCGATTCCTCATTGGTGAGGTTCTGGAACTCGTCAACGTAGAGATAGAAGTCACGGCGCTCGTGTTCCGGCTGGTTGACCCGGCTCATCGCCGCCATCTGGATCTTGCTGACCGCGATCATGCCGAGCAGCGCCGAGTTGATTTCGCCGACGCGGCCTTTCCCCAGGTTCATGATCAGGATCTTCCCTTCGTCCATCACCTGCCGGATGTCGAACGCCGACTTGGGCTGCCCGATGATGTTCCGCATCATCTCGTTGGTGATGAACCGGCCGAACTTCGAGATGAAATAGCCGAGCATCTCCGACTTGTGAAAGTCGGAGGTCTGGGCCATCTCACGCTGCCAGAACGACTTCACCACCGGATCCCGTACCTTGGCGATCTTATGGTTGGCGAACTCCCGTTCGCTGAATATCCGTGGCAGGTCGAACAGTACCGCACCGGTCTCCTTGTCTTCCATCAGGGTAAGGATGCCGTTGCGGGTCCAGTGTTCGAACTTCGGGCCGATCAGTTCCTCGCCGAACAGTTTATAGAAGATGCCGACCGTCTCCTGTACCACGAAGTCCTTCTGCTCCGGGCTCGTATAGTCGAGCATATTGAAGGCCATCGGCCGCTCGATGTCGCCCGGATCGAAGTAGACCACGTCCTCGGCCCGCTCGCGCGGGATCTTCTTAAGTACCTTCTCGGCGAGGTCACCGTGCGGGTCGATCACCGCCACGCCACGCCCGGCCCGGATGTCCTGGAGGATCATGTTCTCGAGGAACACCGACTTTCCCATGCCCGTCTTACCGACGGCATACATGTGCCGGCGGCGATCGTCCTCTTTGAGGCGGACTTCGGTGGCCTGGCCGCGATACTGGTTGTAGCCGATCAGGAGCCCCTCGCGCGGCATGTTGCTCGGCGGCGGGGCGGTCTTGGCGCCGAGCCAGCGTACATGCGGCGTCTCGATCGCTTCGCTCGGCGGATGCCAGATCGAAGCCAGCTCGCCGGCCCCGAGGATCATCTTCTTCCCTGCCCCGGACAGCTCACGGAAGACGTAACGGGTCACCAGCTTCGCCTGGGAGGCGACCGGCGAGACAATCTCCTTGAACCCGTTGAGGTCCGGGACGTCGTACTGCTGGAAGGCCCGGGTAAGGTGCTGGAGATTGAGCTCGGCCACGCCCTTGTCGGCGGCCGCGGAGACGATCCGGATCACCACCTCGAAGCCGGGCGAGGCGGCCTTGGTCTCGATCTTCTCGACGAACTGCTCTTCGGCCTGGGTCAGCTTCCGCGGTTCGTCGGGGTTCGCCGCCGGCTTCTGCTGCTCCTGTTTGGGATCGGTCGTCGCGGCGGAAAGCAGGTCCCCGCCGAACTTGAAGATCCCGCCGAAGACCTTGCCGGCGGCGGCACCG
Organism: uncultured Candidatus Saccharibacteria bacterium; assembly: GCA_964525455.1. Classification (GTDB taxonomy): domain Bacteria; phylum Patescibacteriota; class SICC01; order SICC01; family SICC01; genus JALYJZ01. Next base: position 23,143 of record CAZGHP010000012.1, read on the forward strand.
CCGGTACCCGACTTGCCCTGGGCGTACTCACGGGCGTAGGACTGGGCCTGTTTGCGCCAGCGGTTGCCGGTCGGGGCGACCATGATCTGGATCGCCGCGCCTTCGTCGGGACTCAGCTTGGCGAGTGAGCCGACGATCCCCGCCATCGGGTCGGCCTCGAACTCTTGGTAGGTCTTGATCGGATAGCGCGGCTGCTTGCGCTGGGCCAGCGAGGTCGCTGCCACGAAGCCCTCCCGGGCGAAGATGTTGTAAAGCGGCACCGGCGTGATTTCGGCATCCGCGTAATAGGCGTGGATCTGCTTCTCCACCAGGCTCTGGAGATGCAGCGGCACGCCGACGAAGAAACCGATCTCGCCGCCTGGTGCGGCGATCTCGAAGCTGATCGCGTCCTGCTCGAAGAGCGATCCGGTCAGGCCGCCGCGATGGATCGAGTGGAAGGAGACGAAGAGTTGCTCGGCGATGCCCAGCTGTTCCTTCAGTTCCTGGGATTTCTCACCCTCCTTCGGCCGGTGGCGCGGCACGCGGACCTCGAGCAATACCCGCTCCAGCTTCTTGACGATCTTCTGGTCGCGCTTGCTGAGCTGTTGGATCAGTTGCTGGGCCTGGACCGGAAGGTTCACCATCAGGACCCCCGTTCCTTTCCAGCGTCCGGTTCATACAGCGGGTGATGCGGCATTTGGCGCTGGACTTGGTTCGCGCCGGTCACCGTGCCGGTCGGGTCACCCACGCGCATCGCCTGTTGCAGCTCCACGATCGCATCGTGAAGCGGACCCGACTGGATCGCGTTGGCTTGGGTGCGGATCGGTACGTTCGCCTGGACCGCTTCTTCCCGGGCCCGGGTTTGGTCGGCTTGGGGAATCGGCGCGATATCCTGGCGGACCTGGACCTCCCTGGCCTTGAGTTCCTTGAGGATTTCCGCGGATTGTTCGGCGCTCTCCCTTTCTTTCTCGATCAGCTCCGGCGGCGGCGGTTCGGCTTCGAACGGTGCGGCTGACTCGGCACTGCGCTCAGGGAGACCACCGGGTACTGCCGGCCGGCGCGGCAGTCCGCCGGGCGCCGCACCGGCGAACTCGAGGGCGCGTGGTGGCACAAGATTT
>CAZGHP010000013.1:0-24185 GCA_964525455.1 uncultured Candidatus Saccharibacteria bacterium
CCTGCAACGCTACAAGGACCTCCAGGACATCATCGCGATCCTCGGCGTGGACGAACTCTCGGAGGAGGACAAGCTTACCGTCGCGCGTGCCCGGAAGGTCCAGAAGTTCCTCTCGCAGCCGTTCTTCGTGGCCGAGGTCTTTACCGGCACGCCCGGCGTGTACGTCTCGATGGAGGATACCGTCCGCAGTTTCAGTGAGATCATCGACGGCAAGCATGACCACCGCTCCGAAGACGACTTCGCCTACGTCGGCAGCATCGACGATGTCGTGAAGAAGTCCGGCGGTGAGGCTGCGCGAAAGCGGCCCGGCCGGACCAAAGCCAAGGCGTGACGATGGCCAAGACGACCGAACTCAGCGTAGTGACGGCGACCGGCACGGTCGCGGATGCCCCGGTGCTGTCCGTTACGATTCCGACGACGGACGGGGAGATCACGGTACTGCCGGAGCATACGCCGATCGTCTCGGTCGTCCGGCCGGGAGTGATTACCTTCCGTACCGAAAAAGGAGGAGAGCAGCACCTTGCCGTCTCCGGAGGATTCCTCCGGGTCTCGGGGGAGTCCGTGGCGATACTTGCGGACACCGCGGAACGGGCGGATGACATCGACCGCCAGCGTGCCGAGCAGGCCCGGAAACGTGCCGAACAGGCGATGGCCGGAAAGCTCGAACGGGAGGAATTGGCAGAGACGGCTGGGGAGCTGCAGAAACACCTGGCACGGCTGCGTGCGGTGGAATTGGCCGGAAGAAGAAGGCGACCCCGGTCGAAGGACGTCTCATGACGAAATTCATCGTTGAGGGTTCCGCCACCTTGCAAGGAAGCATCAAGGTCGGCGGCAGCAAGAACGCGGCTCTGCCGATCCTGGCCGCCACGTTGCTTGCTACCAAGCCGGTACGGCTTAGTAACGTGCCCGCGATTCGGGACGTGGACGTAATGCTCGAAGCACTCGAAGCATTCGGCATGAAGGTCGTGCGCACGGAGGGGAGCGTGGAGCTTGATCCGGCGGATCTGCACGCGGCGATCGTCCCTGATTCGCTGGCGACGAACCTCCGGGCATCGCTGCTCTTGCTCGGCCCCGCGCTTGCCCGGTTCGGGGAGTATGACAGCGTGCATCCCGGCGGCGACTTGATCGGCAAACGCCCGCTCGACACCCACTTCCGGGCGCTCGAAGCGATGGGTGCCGTGGTGACGGAGGATCGCCATCGCTACCATGTTCGGGCGAAGCGGCTTCGCGGTACGGCGGTGTTCCTTGAGGAACCGTCAGTCACCGCGACGGAGAATGTCCTCATGGCCGGTGTGTACGCGGAAGGGGAGACCGTCATCAAGAACGCCGCTTCCGAACTGCATGTCCGGGACCTGGCGCATTTCCTGGAGACGCTCGGCGGCAGGATCGCGGGAGCCGGGACCAACAAGGTCGTGGTGCAAGGGGACGCGAAGCTCGGCGGCGGCGCATACACGATCCGGGCGGACGAGGTCGAGGCGGGGACGCTGGCGATCGCCGGAGCACTGACCGGCGGCGATATCCGACTGACCGGCGTCGACCCCGAACATTTCGGGCTGATCCTCGTGAAACTCCGCGAGGCTGGCGTCAATCTGGAGACACGGAAGGGTGAGATCCGGATCACCGGACCGCATCGGCTGAGCGGTACCAACCTCAAGACCCATACCTGGCCCGGATTTCCTACCGACCTGAGTTCCCCGTTCACCGTCCTGATGACGCAGGCGAAGGGGATCAGCCTGATCCACGACCACATGTACGAGGGGCGGTTCTTCTACACGGACAAGCTGGTCTCGATGGGCGCCAACATCACCATGGCCGATCCGCATCGCGTAATCGTGTTCGGTCCCACGAAGCTCCATGGCCATGAAGTGGAGAGCCCGGATATCCGGGCGGGAGTCACGATGGTCCTGGCCGCCCTGGTCGCGGACGGCACGACGACGATCGACCACGCCGAGTTGATCGACCGCGGCTACGAGCGGGTCGACGAACGTCTGACGGCACTCGGCGCGAAGATCACCCGCGTTGCCGAGTGACGTGTCGCATAGTAGGATGAGCGGTGCGCTTCATTTTGCGCAAATTTATAGGTTGAAAGAACGAAATCGTTGTTCAGTAAACGGATCGGTATTGATTTAGGCACGTCGAACGTCCTCGTTTACGTCGAGGATAAGGGCGTGGTTATCAACGAACCCTCGGTTGTCGCAGTTTCGACCGAGGATAACCGCGTAATGGCGGTTGGCAAGGAAGCCAAGGAGATGGTCGGTCGGACCCCTGAACAAATCGTTGCACATCGGCCGTTGGCGGACGGCGTGATTGCTAACTATCGGGTGACCGAAGCGATGCTTCGGTACTTCATCAACAAGGCGGTCGGGAACGTGCGTTTCTTCCGGCCCGACGTGATGGTCTGCGTTCCGGCCGGGGTGACATCGACTGAGCGGCGTGCCGTGATCGACGCGACCTCGGCGGCGGGGGCGAAGAACGCCTACATCATCCGGGAACCGCTCGCGGCCGCGATCGGTGCCGACATCCCGATCGGGTCCGCCTCGGGGAACATGGTCATCGACATCGGGGGCGGCACGTCCGAGGTGGCCGTCATCTCGCTCGGCGGCATCGTTGCGGTGACGTCAGCCCGCGTCGGCGGCGATAAGTTCGACCGGGCGATCGCGGCGTACGTACGGCGCCGGCACAACCTGGCGATCGGCGACGTTACGGCAGAGCAGATCAAGATCCAGATCGGTTCCGCCATGGCGCTGCCCGAGGGCGAGGAAATGAGCATGGAGGTCCGCGGTCGCGACATGGTTGCCGAGATGCCGAAGACCGTCATCCTCAAGACCGGCGAGGTCGTGCAGGCGATCCAGGGCCAGCTCGCGGAAGTCGTGCAGGCGGTGAAAGGCGTGCTCCAACAGACGCCACCGGAATTGTCGGCGGACGTGATTGACCGCGGAATGGTGATGGCGGGCGGCGGTTCGTTACTGCGGAACATCGACCGCGTGATCACCCAGGCTACGAGCGTGCCATGCCACGTGGCTGAGGATCCATTGTTCTGCGTAGTGCGCGGGACCGGAGTGGCCGTCGAGAATCTCGACTCGTACAAACGCGCCGTCGCAGTACGGTAATCGTGGCGCCCCAGACGCCCAAGCAGGACCACTGGCCGCAAGTCGGCGTGGCGGTCATTATCGTTCGCGACGGTGAGGTCCTCTTGGGAAAACGCAAAGGGTCCCATGGAGAAGGCACCTGGGCGTTTCCGGGCGGCAAGCTGGATGCGTGGGAGTCGGTCGAGGACTGTGCCAAGCGCGAGACCGCGGAGGAGACCGGCATGAAAATGGCGACGGCGCGCATCCTGCCGGTGTTCACCGAGGACCTCTTTTACGGGAAGCATTTCATCACACTGTATGTGCTGACGGAAGCGGAGGGAGATCCGGTGATCCGTGAACCTGAGAAGTGTGAGGAATGGGGCTGGTTTTCCTGGGACGATAAGCCCCGGCCTCTTTTCCTGACCCTCCAAAACTTGGACAAGCAGGGCTACCGTCCGCCTGGCATGTAGTTAGCGGACAGGTCGGCTGGCCGGTAAGCTGGAATCATGTTGATCGGCATCGATGCATCACGCGCCAATATCTCGGAACGCACCGGGGTGGAATGGTATGGCTATCATCTGATCAAGGCGTTCGCGAAGCTTGACCGGAAGAACCGGTATCGGTTGTATGTCCGCGAGCCCCTGCGTAAGGATTGGCGCGGCCTGCCGGATAATTTCACGCCGGTCATCGTTCCGGGCACACGGCTCTGGACATACTGGTCGCTCAGCCGGGAGCTTCGCCGGAACCCGGTGGACGCGCTGTTCGTGCCATCGCACACGGTGCCGCCGGTACATCCGCACCGGACGGTAGTGACCGTACACGATGTCGGGTTCCGGGAGTTCCGGAAGAACTACCGTCCGTACCATTACGCCAGCCTGGCGATCGGGACGCGCCTTTCCCTGAAATGGGCACGGACCGTGGTCGTACCCAGCCGCACGGTCGCCCGGGAGCTGGGCGCGGCGTACGAAATCCCCGCCGCGAAGGTCGCCGTGGTCTCGAACGGATTCGACCCAGCGGCGTTCTCAGGAATCACCGCGAAGCGCGTGACCGAGACGATGTACCATCATCGCATCAAGGATCCGTACCTCCTGTTTACCGGACGGCTGGAGATCCGGAAGAACGTATCGCGGATCATCGAGGCATTCTACCGGCTACGGGATTCCGGTCTTTTCGGGGGACAGTTGGTACTGGTCGGCAACCCCGGCTTGGGCTATGAGGACATCCGGCGTTTGATCGCCAAGCGGCCGAGTCCAGACTACGTGGTGCATACCGGCTATCTTCCCGACGGGGAGCGGGCCGCACTGCTCAAGGGCGCGCGGGCCCTGGTGTTTCCGTCGTTGCACGAAGGGTTCGGTATCCCAATCCTCGAAGCGTTCGCGGCCGAGACACCGGTACTGACCGCCGCCCGCGGCGCCACCAAGGAGGTGGCAGGCGACGCGGCCCTTCTGGTCGATCCGGAAAGCGTCGAGGCGATTCATCATGGCATGGAGCGACTCCTGAGTGACGGCGCGCTCGCCGGGCAGCTCGTCGGAGCCGGCACGGAACGGGTCAAGCGGTTCGGTTGGGAAAAGACGGCCCGGCAGATCCTGGAGATCCTGACCAAATGAAGAACGCGGTCGATATCCTCGGCGTGCAAGTGGATCCGGTGACCGCTCCGGAGGCCGTGGCACGGATCCGCGAGCTGATTCAGCGGGGCGAACGTGCTTACGTGGTCACGGTCAATCCGGAAATAATCATGCGGGCACGTACCGATGCGGCTTTCCGCCGGACCCTCAATCGGGCCGACCTTCGGGTCGCCGATGCGACCGGCGTGATATGGGCCGCGCACTATCTGGCACGTCGCCGACGTGGGACAGCGTGGGCGTACCTTGCTGCATTCTGGTGGCTCTGTGTGCTGGCGGTCCGGCCGGCCCGGCTCAAGCGTCGGCTGCCGGCTACCATCCCGGGTTCGGACCTGCTACGCGACCTTGCCGGGATGTGCGAAGAATTCGGCTACCGGCTTTTCCTGCTCGGCGCGGCACCCGGCGTGGCGGAGCGGGCCGCGGCCGTGTTACGGGAGGAGTTCCCGGAAGTGGCCATAAGCGGCGCGGCGTCCGGCTCTCCCCGGGCTAGTGAGGATGCCGACACCCGCGCCCGGATACAGGCCGGCGGAACCCAGGTGCTGCTCGTGGCCTACGGCGCGCCCAAGCAGGAGCGGTGGATCGAACGGAACCTAAGGAAGTTGCCGAAACCGCTGGTCGCCGTGGGCGTGGGGGGCAGTTTCGACTACCTGGCCGGTGCGGCGTCGCTCGAGGGCGGCGGCCCGGCCAGACAGCCGCCGCAGGTCGTCCGCCGCCGGGGCTTCGAATGGCTCTGGCGGCTCGTGACCCAGCCCTCCCGTTGGCGGCGAATCCTCATCGCTTTCCCACGCTTCGTCCGGGCCGTCATCCGCGAGTCACAGGCTTGACAAATCGCTTGGTTAAGGTTATATTTGGGCATTACTCGGAGTGCCCATGCCCGAACCAAACCCAGACAGCCGAGCGGAGCCTTCCGATCCAGAACCGGACCAGGAGTTCGTGGATGATTTCGCGGAGGCGCTAGAGAACCCCGGGCTGCGGCGGCACTTCCTGCAGGAGTACGCTGAGGCCATCCAGGAAGGCCGGCTGGACGAGCGGACCGAGCGGATTTACCAAGCCGCGCTGGATGAAAAGTTCGAGCAGGCCAGGGAGTCGAAGTACGATCACTTGACCGGCCTTCCGAACCGGCGGGCGCTCGAAGGGACGGAGCGCCGCCCCGGCGAGTGGGAGCGCGCGGTAGCCGACGCCCGCCGCGAGGGGCGTCCGATCGCGCTGGTCATGTTCGACCTGAAGGAATTCAAACTCATTAACGAGGAGCGGGGTCACAACGTGGGTGACGAGGTGCTCAAGGGCGTGGGTTCCTCGCTCAGCAAGCGGGCGCTGCGGGAGGTGGGCCTATCGTTGAGCGCCCGCATCCGGGGAGGAGATACCGCGTTCCGGATGGCTGGTGATGAGTTCGCCTTGATCCTGAGCGATATCGAGACGGAAGAACAAGCGGAATCGGTAGTACACCTTCTTGCGGAGCGTTTCCCGGATGACCCGGTCACCGGCAAGCCGGTGGGGGTCAATAAGCTGATGGGAACGGCCGTGTATCGTCCCGACCAGGATCCCGAGAGCGCCCAAGAACTCTTGAAAGGCGTGTGGGCCAGCGTGAAACAGTCGCGCAAGAAAGCTCCCCGGCCTTCCGAAAAGACCTGACGCACACCGCCTGGCATCCTCCTGCCCGTAGCGGTGAGCTACACTGGGGCCATGCCTGAGAAACGCGTGATCACCCGGTTCGCGCCGTCGCCGACGGGGTATCTACATGTGGGTGGTGCGCGTACGGCACTGTTCGCCTGGCTCTGGGCGCGGAAGCACGCCGGCGAGTTCCACCTGCGGATCGAGGACACGGACCGGCAGCGGCTGGTACCGGATGCCGAGTCGCAGATCACGGAAGGTTTGCAGTGGCTGGGGCTCGACTGGAACGGCCCAGTGCTCCGCCAGTCGGAGCGGCTCGAGAAGTACCGGATGTATGCGGAGCAGTTGATTACCGACGGCCATGCCTACGTATCGGACGAATCGCCAGAGGAGACGAAGGCGCTCAAGGAGCAGTGGCGGAACCAGAAACCGGTTAGCCAGGAGCCGCTCCGGTACCGTGGCCGGGAACAGAGCCTGCCGTATGAGCCAGGCCGCCACGTCCACTTCAAGTGGCCGGACCAGCCGCCACGGATGGAAGTCGAGTACTTCCATGGCCGCAGCAAGATGGCCGTCGATCCCCAAGCCTCGCCGTCCGCCTTCGAAGACTTCGTGCTGATCAAGTCCGACGGGTATCCGACCTACAACTTCGCGCACATCGTCGACGACCATGAGACCGGCGTAACCGCAGTAATCCGCGGGGATGAATTCACGTCCAGTCTCAATAAGTACTACGCGCTTTACGGCGCACTCGGCTGGCGAAAGGAACGGCCCGCGTTCTACCACGTCCCGACGATCCTCGGGCCGGACAAGGCCAAGCTTTCCAAACGCCACGGGGCCCGGGACGTCCTGGAATACCGCGCGGCGGGCTACCTTCCCGAAGCGCTGACCAACTTTGTCGCGCTAATCGGTTGGAATCCCGGCGGCGACCGGGAGATCTTCCGCTCGCTCGAGGAGCTGACGGAGGCGTTCGACCCGGCCGGTATCCAGAAATCGCCCGGCGTCTTCGACGAAGAGAAGCTTCGCTGGCTGAACGGGGAGCACCTCAAGGCCATGGGCGTGGAGGAACTGCTGAAGCGTGCGACCGAAGGCGGTTTTTGGAAGCCGGGCGACGCCGCTTATGACGAGCGGGTCCTCGCCCTGTCCGCGGAACGCGTCCGTACGCTGGCGGAACTCGCCGCACTCAGGGAGGGCTACTTTTATCATCGTCCCCGCGTTACCCGGAAACGACTGGTGGGCGCGGAGAATCCCGAGACCGTCGGCGTATGGTTGGAGCGTGCGCTCCGTGATTTGGCCGGCCTTCCGGAAAAGGACTGGCATGCCGAGCGTATCGAGAACGTTCTCAACGACGTGCGTAATGAGCTCGACCTGGAGCCGAAGCAGCTCTACCCCGTGCTGCGGATCGCGGCGACGGACGCGGACCACACGCCCCCGCTGTGGGACGTGTTCGAGGCGGTCGGCAAGGCCGAGACCGTCGCCCGGCTGGAAGCCGCCCAAAGCCTTGTCGCCTAGGATTGCGGTATCATTGTGCGTGGAAACACATCAACATACATACATATGTTACGAACGAATACTCTTGGTGAACTGCGAGAAAAGCACATCGGCCAAGCCGTCACCTTGGCCGGATGGGTCCACCGTCGCCGCGACCACGGCGGCCTGATCTTCATTGACCTGCGGGACCATTACGGCGTGACCCAGATCGCCTTCCACCCCGATGCCACCGAGGCGTTCCGCGCCGCCGAAAAGGTGCGGCCGGAGTGGGTCCTGCAAGTAAAAGGGAACGTCCGTAAACGCCCCGCAGGGACCCGGAACCAGGCGATGCCGACCGGCATGGTCGAGCTTGAGTGCGTGGCATGCGAGCTGTTGGCGACGGCGGAAACCCCGCCATTCGAGATCGAGCACGACGAGCACGTGAATGAGGAATCCAGGCTGCGCTACCGCTATCTTGACCTGCGTCGTTCCGGATTGCATGAACGTATCCGCCTGCGCGGTGAGATCGTACAGCTCATGCGGATGGAACTGACCCGTCAGGATTTTACGGAAATCGAAACGCCGCTGCTGACGAGCAGCTCGCCGGAGGGTGCGCGGGATTATCTGGTTCCCAGCCGCATACACCCGCATCGCTTCTACGCGCTTCCGCAGGCTCCTCAGCAATTCAAGCAATTACTGATGATCGGCGGTTTCGACAAGTATTTCCAAGTCGCCCGGGCGATCCGTGACGAGGACCTGCGGGGTGACCGGCAACCGGAACATACCCAGTTGGATATTGAGATGTCCTTCGTCGAGGAAGAGGACGTCTTTGCATTGATCGAATCGCTGTACGGTACGCTCACCAAGAAATTCGTCGGTAAACGCTACGGCTTCGAGCGACTTGGCTATAAGGAGGCGATCGATCGGTTCGGCTCGGACAAGCCGGACCTTCGGATTACCGGGCTGGAGCTGACCGACGTTACTGACGTGGTACGCGCCAGCGAGTTCAAGGTGTTCAGCGAAGCCGAACAGGTGCGCTGCCTGGTCGTTCCTCGGTGGGCGGATATCAGCCGGGGTGAACTCGATGCGCTGACTGCCCTGGCGCAAGAAGAGGGCGGCAAGGGCATGGCCTGGCTCAAGGTACCGCGCACCAAGACTTTTGAGAGTCCCATTGCCAAATACCTTTCCGATACGGTCCAGCAGCAATTACATGCAAGCCTCAAACTCAAGGCGGGTGACTTGGTGCTCTTCGCCGCCGGAACGCTGGCCGTCGTGTCCCGGGTGCTCTCCGGCCTGCGGAACCGGATCGGGAAGGAGCGGCAGGAACTGGACCCCAAACACTTCGCTTTTGCCTGGATACGCGACTTTCCGATGTTCGAATACGACGAAGACCAGAAACGGTGGGACTTCTCCCACAATCCGTTCACCCGCCCCCAAGTGGAGCGGGGGAAGGCAGGGGTCGAGGCGATCAACTCCGCCGACCCCGCGGCATTACGGGCTTACCAATACGACCTGGTATGCAACGGGTATGAACTGGGCAGCGGCAGTATCCGCAACAATGACATGGCCCAGCTGCAGGCCGCGTTCGCGAAAGTCGGTTATACGGAAGATTATTTCGCCAAGCACTTCGGCAAGTTCGCGGCCGCATTCCGATACGGCGCACCGCCCCACGGCGGCATCGCCCTCGGTATCGACCGGTACCTGATGCTCGTGACCGACCAGCCGAACATCCGGGAGGTGATCGCGTTTCCCAAGACCCAGCAGGCCGAGGACATCATGCTCGGGTCCCCGCGGCCGGCCGACGAGGAGCAGCTCCGCGATTTGCACATCCAACTTCGCAAACAATGACGTTCTCGGTCAAACAGCATGAATTCGAAGGTCCGCTGGACCTGTTGCTGCAGCTGATCGAGGAGCGTGAGCTTGACGTCACCGCGATCGCGTTGGCTGAGGTCACCGACCAGTACCTGGCGCAGGTCCGGACGCTGTCCCGTTCGGATCTTTCGGAAATCTCCGACTACCTGGTAATCGCGGCACGTTTGGTGGTGTTGAAATCCCGCGCGCTCCTGCCGGTCGACCGAGCGGAGATCCCTGAAGAAGACGACCTTGCTGAACGACTCGCCGAGTACAAGGTCTACAAGGAGCTCGCCCGTACGCTCGGCACACGGGTTGACGAGGCCGGCCGGAGTATCGGCCGACCGCCGCTTGCCGTGGAGCCGTCCCGCGAGATGGTGACCGACGGCGTCGACCTCACGGGCCTGCACCGGGCGTTCCAAGCCGTCCTGGCGGAATTGCCGAAACCGGAACGCTTGCCGGAAGCCACGCTCGAGGACCAGGTCACGATCGACGAATGCATCAGCGAGGTCAGGCGGCGTCTGACCGCCGGTCCGATCGGTTTCGGCTCGCTGTTCAAGGATGTGACCGGCCGCGTACGGATGATCGTCACGTTCCTGGCGGTGTTGGAACTGATCAAGCAACGGGCGCTCGTCGTGGAGGATGACAAGGGGGTGATGCTATGTCCGGCCTAAGCGCGGAGCAGGCCGTCGAGAGCGTACTCTTCGCCGCCGGTGAGCCGGTGCGGTTCTCCGACCTGGCGTCGGCCACCGGCGCGTCACGTGGCGAACTCAAGACCATCCTGGCGGCGCTCCGGGAACGATACGCGGAACGCGGTATCCGGTTGGTCGTCGGCGAACGGGAAGCCCAGTTCGCGACCGCTCCCGAGGCAGCCGACACGGTCGGGAGGTTCCTCAGGCAGGAATTGCGTGGCCGGCTCTCCAAGGGGGCACTTGAGACGCTGGCCATCGTCGCGTACCGCGGGCCGGTAACCCGGCCGGAAGTCGAGTCGATCCGCGGCGTCCAGTCCGCGGCGCCGGTCCGGACGCTCGCTATCCGCGGCCTGATCGCGGAAGTCGGCCGCAGGCAGGAACCGGGCCGTCCGATCCTTTATGACACCACCATCGAGCTCCTCAAGTATCTCGGTCTCGGCTCGAAGGACGAACTCCCGTCCGTACCTGAGGAACTCGAGTCCCGGATCGCGGCCGTCAATTCAGCATCCACGTGATGGAGTGGCTGACGCAAGCGTGGCTCGGTGCATTGATATTCGCCAGCGTTCTCGCACCGGGCATCCTGCCGGGGGCATCGCCACCGGCGCCTGCCGATGTCGCGCCGGCCGGCCCGGGCGTTCCCGCACCGTTCCCGGAAAAGCGAGCCTCCGCGATCGAACCGGTCGTCGGCGCGGAAAGCGCTCTACTGGTCGATTTGCCGAGCGGGCGGGAACTGTACGCTAAGGACCCCGCGGCGCGGCGGCCGATTGCCAGTATCAGTAAGTTGATGACCGCTCTGATCGCCACGGAGCGGTTGGCTCCGCGGCAGGAAATCACGGCACCGGAACTTTCAAACTCGTCCGAAGAGTCGCTGATGGGTCTCGAGCGAGGGGATCGTCTGCGTGCCGACGATGTGTTGGCGGGTGCCCTGATCGCTTCTGGTAACGATGCCGCCGAGACGTTGGCACATGCGGTCGCCGGTTCCGAAGAAGCGTTCGTGGAGCTCATGAACGAACGGGCCCGGGTTCTCGGTATGGAGGAAACGCGGTTCGAGAATGCCAGCGGGTACGGTGTCGGGGAAAACCTCAGTTCGGCACGCGACCTGGTGGTCCTCTCGCGGACGGTGCTCGACGAGCCGCGGATCCGGTCGTTGGTAGCCCAGCCGGAGCGCACCGTGCGGGCACTGAATGCCCGAAAGCCCACTTCCGATAATCCGGATCCGGAGCGGACCGAATTCAAGCTGTTCTCCACCGACCAGTTACTGGACTCATACCTCCCCATCGCAGGCCTCAAGACCGGCACCTCGGACGCCGCCGGACCCTCCCTGGTCAGCGCGTTGGACGACGGCGACCGACGGTTGCTCGCGATCGTCCTCGATTCTCCGGACCGCTTCCAGGAAAACAAAGCGATGCTGGATTGGGCGCTTCGTTCGTTCCGCTGGTGAAAACTCCTTGTCTAAGGGAATAATACTGCTACAATAACTTCGTCGGGTGGTGCATACGCACCACCGGCTTATCTGACTGGTAACTGCACGCCGATTCTCAAACGGACGATCCGCCTCGGCGGGTCGCTCGGGCGTGAACCCCGGATGTCCAAACGTACACCCATCGTGACCGTCGTCGGCCGTCCTAACGTCGGCAAGTCGACCCTGTTCAACCGTTTGCTCGGCCAGCGCCGGGCGATTACGGCCGACCTTCCCGGCACGACCCGTGACCGCATCTACGCGGAGGCGGAGTGGCAAGGCAAGCACTTCACGCTGGTTGATACCGGCGGCTTGACCAGTCGGAAGGACGGATTACCCCACGCCGTGGATGAGCAGGTCAGGACGGCGGTCGCCGAGAGCGACCTTGTCGTGTTCGTGACGGCTGCCCCCGACGGCCTGACGGCCGCGGATCGTTCCGTGGCGGATATGGTTCGTCGCCAGGACGTGCCCGTGGTGGTCGCGGTCAACAAGGCCGACAACATGGGTGCGGAGGCAGCGGCCAACGAATTCCACCGGCTCGGTTTCGGAACGGTCCAGGCGGTCTCGGCGCTGCACGGTCGGGGGACCGGCGATCTCGCCGACCTGATCGTCTCGGCAAGCGGAGCTTCCGGGAGCGTTGCTCATGACCCGTCACCGTCGTTTACGATCGTCGGCCGCCCCAACGCGGGCAAGTCCACGCTTCTCAACCGGCTGGCCGGTTCGGACAGCGCCGTGACCAGCCCGGAACCCCACACGACCCGGGACGTCACGAGCCGGCTGATTCCGACGGAACATGGGATGTGGCGCTTTCTCGATACCGCCGGCATGGCCAAAGGGCCGCGAGCACGCCCGGGCATCCACTACTGGAGCCTGCTCCGGACGTTGCGTGCCATCGCCGAAGCCGACGTGGCCGTCCTGCTGATCGATGCGACGGAAGGACCGACTCTCCAAGACGCCCACATCGCTTCCCATGTCCTCGATTCGGGGACGGGGCTCGTGGTCGCCGTGAACAAGTGGGACGTGGCGGAGAAATCACCGGATATCCAGGAACGCTATTTCGCCAAGCTGCGGAAGCGGTTGCCGTTCCTGCCGATGCCGCCGGTGGTGTTCCTCTCCGCCCTGACCGGTGAAAAGACCGACCGGCTGTTGCGGGCGGTCCACGACGTGTACCGAGCCTCCGATACCCGCGTCCCGACGCCGGAACTGAATCGCGTGGTCCAGACACGGCTGAGTGATTACGCCGGCGGACGCCGCCGCGCCCGGCTGTTCTATCTCACCCAAACGGCCACGCGCCCGCCGACGTTCGCGTGCTTCGTAAACCAGCCGCGTCTCTGGGGCGAGACGCAGCAGCGCCATCTTGCAGGCGTACTGCGGGATGAGTTCGACTTGTTCGGCGCGGCCCTCCGTCTGGATTTCCGGAAGCGTACGCGGAAGGAGAAGGCGTGAATGCCCCGGGGCGGCTGGTCGTCGGTCTGGGGAATCCCGGCGAACGGTATGCGGACACGCGCCACAACCTCGGATGGATGGTCGTGGACGCGTGCGTCCGTCAACGGAGCGCGGAATTGCTTCGGAGCGAGGACGATCGGCATCCCTCCCGACTGTACCGGTCCGGCGGGGCGTTGTTCGCCCAACCGACCGCCTCCATGAACCGGAGCGGCGCGGAAACCCGGCGGATCCTACGGTACTATCGGCTGCGCGCGGAAGACATGCTGGTCGTATCAGACGACCTCGACCTCCCGTTCGGGGAGCTACGGTTCCGTGATTCGGGGGGTGCCGGTGGTCATAAGGGCCTCGGGGATATCGTCGGACACGTCGGCACCGAGACCTTCGCCCGCCTCCGGATCGGCATCGGCCGCCCGCCGGCAGGTACCGATCCCGCCGATTTCGTCCTGCAGCGGTTCACCAAGGAAGAAGCGGTGCGGCTGCCGGCAGTCATCAAGGCGGCCGCGGAGCGCATCGGGGAGTGGCTCGATGGCTAACGGGCATTTCTTCACGCACCTGCTCGAGCAGCCGGAAATCGCGGAGTATGCCGAACGGCTGACCTCCGGGGGGCTACGGGTCGGCGACAGCAGCCGTGGCGTACGTGAGCTGTTGTTGCTGTCGTTGGCCCGGAAGGTCCAACGGCCGTTCATCGTCGTGACCTCGGAGCATCTCTTCGCGCCCGGTATCGCCGTACCGTGGCCGCGCGAAGTATCCGGCGAGTCGTACGAAGTGGCGGTCGGTGTCGCGCAGATCCTCGGTAACAAATCCGGCCTCCATCTGGTGCCGCCGGACCTGCTGTCGGTGCCGTTGATCGGCGTCCGCCGTTACGATGCCCTGACCAAGACCTACAGCAAGGGGCAGGACGTGTCGCCCGACGAAATCACCAAGACGTTGGTCGAAGCGGGCTACGATCCCGATCCCGACTTGGAGCGAGCAGGGACGTTCCACCGCGTCGGCGGGACGGTCACGATCTGGGGCATCGGGGACCGATTCCCGCATCGCATCGAATGGTTCGGCGACGCCATCGAGTCCATCGTTCGGACGGAGACCGGCGGGACGGTCGATTTGCCGCATGCCCGCTTCTTCCCGGCTTCGGTCACCGACCCCAAGGGGGCGGCCCGGTTGCGGGATTACGTCAAGCTGGCCGGTGCCTGCATCGCCGGCGAGGAATACCTATTGGATGCAGCGGAGGACTTGCAGGGCCTGCCACAGGTCTCGTTCACCTTTAAGCGTGAAGAGTCCGTGGTGCAGCTGCCCTGGAAACGGGCTGACGTGACCCATAACCGTGGCGAACTGCATGACCTGATCAAGCGGTACCAGGGTGATGGTTGGCATGTCGGCCTGGCCCGCTGGGAAAGCGCACCGTCCGACCTTCCTGACGGCGTGGAGGACGTCCGATTGCCGATTACCGAAGGAGTGGCGGTGCCGGGCATGGAATGGATCGTCTTCACGCCGGCGGAGATCATCCACCAGACGTCGCAACGGAAGAAGCGCCATTCCGACAAACTCAACCTCCGGCTCGAGACCGGCCAATTGATCACGCACCGCGACCACGGTATCGGGAAGTTCCGTGGTCTCGTCCGACGGACGGCGGCCGGCGTCGAGCGGGAGTATCTCTTCCTGGAGTATGCCAAGGGCGACAAGCTGTACGTGCCGGTCGCGGAGGCCGACAAGGTCGACCTATACGTCGGTCCCAAGGAGGTCACGCTGACCCGGCTCTCTTCGGCCAGCTGGGAACATGTCCGTGACAAGGTCAGGCAGTCGGCGGAACAGTTGGCCCGGGAGCTGCTGACCGTATCGGCGCGCCGGGAGATCGTCACAGGCATCGCGTTTCCGGAACAACCCGACGTCGAACAGCGGTTGAAGGCCTCGTTTAATTTCGAGGAGACGGAGGACCAGGAGCGTGCGATCAGCCATGTCTACGCGGACATGCAAGACGGCCGTCCGATGGACCGGCTGGTCTGTGGCGACGTCGGCTTCGGGAAGACCGAAGTCGCCGTACGCGCGGCGGCCAAGGCGGCGGCCTCCGGCAAGCAAGTGGCGGTGCTCGCACCGACTACTATCCTCGCCGAGCAACATCTGGCGACGTTCGGCAAACGACTCAAGGAATTCGGGTTCAAGCTGGGTGGATTGTCCCGTTTCAAGAGCCAGGCCGAACAGAACCGGACGTTGAAGGGTCTGGCGGACGGGTCAGTGGATATCGCGATCGGCACCCACCGGCTGTTGAGCTCCGACGTGCAATTCAAGGACCTGGGGCTCCTGATCATCGACGAGGAGCAGCGATTCGGCGTGCGCCACAAGGAACGACTCAAGAAACTCCGCTCCCACGTCGACGTGCTGAGCCTATCCGCCACCCCGATCCCCCGGACACTCAACCTGGCACTGTCCGGTCTGCGGGAGATCTCGACGATCCAAACCCCGCCGTCGGGCCGGCGGCCGGTGGAGACCAGTATCGGTGAATACAACCCGCAACTGGTGGACACGGTGATCAAGGAAGAGCTCATCCGCGGTGGACAGGTCTATTTCCTGCACAACCGCGTCGCCACGATCAAGGCCGCGGCCAAGGAGCTGCAAGCGCGCCACCCCGACGTGAGCATCGACGTCGGACACGGCCAGATGAGCGAAGAAGCGCTGGCGGCGGCGATGGCACGTTTCGCCAGCGGCGAGGTCGACATCCTGATCTGTACCACGATCGTGGAGAACGGCCTGGACCTGCCGAACGCCAACACGATGATCGTGGATGACGTCTCGGCGCTCGGACTCGCGCAAAGCTATCAGCTCCGCGGACGGATCGGACGAGGCAGCCGCCAGGGACGGGCGTTCTTCTTCTACAAGCCGGGATCCTTGTCCGCGACCGCCCGGGAGCGCCTGCGGAGTCTCAAGGAGGCGAAGGAACTCGGTGCCGGATTCCAGGTGGCACTGGCGGACCTAGAGCTTCGCGGGGCGGGCAACGTCATCGGCAAGGAGCAGTCCGGCAACGTCCGGGCGATCGGACTCACGTTATACTCCAAAGTGCTTTCACGGGCCGTCGAGGAGCTGGAAAGCGGCGAGCGGTTCCTGGAGACCGAAGTCGACCTGCCGCTACTGGCCTCGATTCCCTCCGCGGTACTGGAAGACGAATCGGAACGGTTGCGGGTGTACCAATCGGTCAGTAACGCCGCGAGCGTCGAGGAGCTCGAGGATCTGGCGGGACGGCTCAAGCAGAAGGTAACGGGCTGGCCGGAAGAGGTGGCGAACCTGTTCCGGTTGCAAGCGATCCGCTTGAGCGGCGCCCGGGCGGGCATCCTGGCGCTGCGTTACACGTCATTGCCGGGGACGAACCGCAGCGCCAAGGTGGTCGTCGCGGAACTGGGCCACCAGCCTCGTGACAGCCAGGTCGAGCGGGCACGGGAACTCGGCTGGCAGGTGGCTGCTAACCGGCTTTCCGCCCCGCTTGAAGAGGCGCGGATGCTTGATGCGGTGGAGCGGCTGGTCGGAGGACTCGGCGCCGCGGCGAAGGCGGCGGCGTAACCACACCGGTGCGTTAGCAAAAGATAGGTTGCTTGGTATACTGGACGTATGCAAGCGACCGTAAGAACACTGGAATCCATACCGTCACTGCTTCGTACCATTCCCAGCCCTCCCGGCCGGCTGTATTGCCGTGGTAGGTTACCGGACGCTCCGTTGATCGCGGTCGTGGGTACGCGGAAGCCGACCGCGTATGGCAGACGGATCGCGGCGATGGTTGCCGGGCGGATTGCCACGGCCGGGGCCGCAGTCGTGTCCGGTCTCGCGTTCGGAGTGGATGCGGTCGCGCATCAGGCAGCGCTCGATGCCGGGGGAGCGACCGTCGCGGTGTTGCCGTCAGGGCTCCAGGAAGAGGATATCTCGCCTCGCACGAACCTCGGCCTGGCCCGCCGGATCCTGGAGCGGGGAGCGTTAGTGGGTGAGTACCCGGCCGGTGTGCCGGCACGAAAGGAGCACTATGAGGCACGTAACCGCCTGATCTCGGGGCTGGCCCGAGCGGTCGTAGTGGTCGAAGCGAGCCGTCCCTCGGGAACGTTGATCACGGCCCGGCATGCCGGTGACCAGGGGCGAGAAGTCTGGGCGGTGCCCGGACCGATCGACGAGCCGCAAAGCATCGGGACCAACTGGTTGATCGAAGACGGAGCGAGACCGCTGGTTTCTATCGGGCGGTTCCTAGATACGCTCGGACTGCGGAGCCAGGAGGGCGAACGGAACGGCCTGACGGCGATCCTGGCTACCGGCCCGCGCCACGTCGACGAAATCGCGGCAGGGACGGGCCAGCCCGCGCACGTTCTCGAATCGGAACTCACGAAGCTCGAACTGATCGGGACGATCCGCCATCTCGGTGGCCGCTACTACGCCCTTACCTAAAGGAAACGGCTAATGACGGCGACCGCGACGAACGCACCCCAGAACAGCATGCCGGCCCACATCTGCGCATCCGCTTCCGGGACGAATCCGTCCGGCGCGGGGAACCGTCGTGGTCTGCGATCGTCGATCGGTACCGGTATGAAACGCATCATCGGCCTACTTCACGTGCGGTCGTACCACCGCCATGACCTTTCCTTGGATTTGCCATTCCTGATCGGGGTAAATGTTCTCATACTTGGGGTTTTCCGGTTGCAGATAGGTGGCATCGCGCCGTTTGATCAACCGCTTCACGGTGGCGTCCTCGCCGATCAGCGCGGCGACGATGTCTCCGTGCTCGGCCTCGTCGGCCGGTTGGACGATCAACAGGTCGCCGTCGAAAATGCCGGCACCGATCATCGAATCGCCCTGGGCTCGCAGGATGAAGACATCCCGTTTGCCACGGGTGAGGTCGGTCGGAAGCGTCACCCACTCTTCGATGTTCTCTTCGGCCAGCATCGGCCCGCCTGCCGGGATGCGTCCGAGCACCGGGATCTTCGCGATCTGATCCGTCAGGTCGTTCGCCGCTTGGCGGAACCGTTGTGCCAGGGTAATGCCGCGGCTGCGCGAGTCGCGCGTGATGTAGCCCTTCTTCTCCAGGACCGCGAGGTGGCGTTGCACGCCTCCGGGAGAGCTTACCTTGAGGGCCAGCATGATCTCACGGATCGTCGGTGGGAGCCCGTGTTCCACGATGTGCCGTTGGATGACTTCGAACGTCTCCCGTTGCCGGGGGGACAGCTCTCTGCTAGTGTTCTTGCTCATGGAAGTGATGTGTTAGCTTGTTGGGAGCGCACCGAGTACCTTGGCCGGCAGGGGAGCCGTCAGAGAGCCGAGCTGGCTGCCAAGGTACTCGGGGAGGGAGCGCATCCGCATAGTATACATATGTATACACCTTGTCAACTGCCGATTTTGGGCGCAACGTAAGCGATTGTGAAATGACCACCAAAACCCGAAAACTCGTTATCGTCGAATCCCCGGCCAAGGCGCGGACGATTGAGCGCTACCTGGGCGAGGGATATACGGTCATGGCCAGCTATGGTCATGTCCGCCAACTTCCCAGCAAGGACGGTTCGGTCGACGTAGAGCGCGACTTCGCGCCGAAGTACGAGATGATCGATGACAGCAAGAAGCATGTGAGCGCGATCAGGAAAGCGATGAAGGACGCCGACGAACTTCTGCTCGCCACCGACCTCGATCGCGAAGGGGAGTCCATCGCCTGGCACCTCGCCGAGCTGATCCACAAAGAAATCGCCGACAAGCCGGTCGGCCGGATCACGTTCGACGAGATTACCAAGACCGCGATCCAGGACGCGATCAAGGAGCCGCGGGATATCGACCGCCAATTGGTATCCGCCCAGGAGGCACGCCAGAGCCTCGACTATCTCTACGGCTTCACACTCTCGCCGTTACTTTGGCGGAAGATCCGCTACGGACTCTCGGCCGGACGCGTGCAGTCGGTGGCACTCCGTCTGATCGTCGAACGCGAACGTGAAATCGACGCGTTCGTGCCGAAACCGTACTGGACGCTCGACGCGAAGCTCAAGCAACCCAAAGAACCGGACGAGAAGCTTGCGACATTCTCCGCCCAGCTCGCCGAAGATCGAGGCCGGAAGCTCAAGCAGTTCGACCTGACGGACGAACGGGCGAAGGAGCTCGCCGAAGAACTGCCGTATCATCCGGTCGCGGTCGGGGCCGTCGAGGAGAAGGAACGCAAGCGCAGTTCCGCGCCGCCGTTCACCACTTCGACGCTCCAGCAGGAAGCGTCGCGGAAACTCGGTTTCGCGGCGCGGCGTACGATGCGGACGGCCCAGCAGCTCTACGAGGGCATCGATACCGGCGGCGGCGACCGCACGGGACTCATCACCTACATGCGTACCGACTCGGTGAACCTGGCCAACAGCGCGTTGGCCGAGGCTCGGGCGGTGATCGAACGGAGTTACGGGAAGGAATACCTTCCGTCCGAACCGCGCCGTTTCAAGACCACGTCCAAGGGCGCCCAAGAGGCCCACGAAGCGATCCGCCCGACGAGCTTCGGGCGCACGCCGGATGACCTCAAGGCCAAACTTACCGCCGACCAGCTCAAGCTGTACGGCTTGATTTACAAACGTGCGCTGGCATCTCAGATGACGGAGGCGGTCTTCCTACAGACGAGCGCGCGGATTACGGTGGGCAAGGACGGGGCGGTCGTGCTCAAAGCGACCGGCTCGCAAGTGAAGTTTCCCGGATTCATCAGGGTGTACCTGGAGGGGACCGATAACGGCGTGGGCGAGGATACCGAAAACCTTCTGCCCCCGCTCACTGAGGGCGATCCGTTGGAACTGCTGCAGGCCGGGTCCGAACGCCACGAGACCCAGCCGCCGCCGCGCTTCACCGAAGCGACGCTCGTGAAGACCCTCGAGGAATACGGCATCGGGCGGCCCTCCACCTACGCGAGCATCATCTCGACGTTACAGGACCGCAAATACGCCCGGGTGGACCAGCGCCGGTTCTTCCCCGAAGCGGTCGGGATGATCGTCTCGGACCTTCTGACCGACCACTTCGAGAAGTACGTGGACTACCAGTTCACGTCGGAGCTGGAGGACAAGCTCGACGAGGTCTCCACCGGCACGGAAGAACGTGTGCCGCTGCTGAGCGAGTGGTGGGGGCCGTTCAAGGCGTTGGTAGATAAGAAGGACAAGGAGCTCAAGAAGGAAGACGTGGCCTACCAGAAGACCGACAAGCCGTGCCCGGAGTGCGGCAAGGAGCACGGCGGGCACCTGATGAAGAAGCTCAGCCGGTTCGGCGGCCAATTCTATGCCTGTAGCCGATATCCGGAATGCAAATACACGGCGCCGCTCGAAGAGGAACGGCAGGAGTCGAAGGATGCCGAGGAACAGGCCAAGGGCGAGAAGTGTCCGGAGTGCGACGCGCCGATGACCGCCAAGCGCGGCCGGTTCGGGATGTTCCTGGCCTGCACGCGCTACCCCGATTGCAAAGGCACCAAGCCGTTCGTGAAATCGACCGGCGTGAAGTGTCCCGACTGTGGCAAGGGGGAATTGGCAGAGAAGAAGTCGAAACAGGGCAGGACGTTCTACGGCTGTACCGCGTATCCCGGCTGCAAATTCCTGACCGGCCAGCGCCCGGTCAAGGAGCCGTGCCCGGAGTGCGGCAAGCTCGTGGTGATCAAGGGGAAGGACCGCGTCCCGACCTGCACGGAGTGCGGCCACACCGGCGAGCCGGTGGAAACCTCCTGAATACCTGATAGGCTAGCCTGTTATGGCTGAGCCATCACCAGATCGAAGCAGAGGAACCGAACGGCCTAGCGCCGATGAGCTGGTCGTTCCGGAATCGATGACCCTCATAGACCAATACGAGGCGTACGAGCATGTGCAGCGCTTCTTCGATCACGTGCTCGATCATGTGGGGTTGAATGACCGCGCTCGGAAGGCCTTCACGAAACGGGAGTCATACTTCATGTACCGGGACCGCATGGAGGGTGATGATCCGGTCGAGGTGGATGATCGGGCTAACGTTTTAGTGGTGCGGGAGCACGCCGTGGCTTCGGCGATCGAGTGGCGCGACCAGAGCAACCTCACCCGCGTGCTGTTCGCCAGTTATCTGAACGAAGAGCTGTTGGCACGGCTTCGCGACAGACCCGAGTTGCTGGACGTCGACCACCCTCTCGCATAGCGACTGACGAGACCTGGGAAGCTCAGGTCGAAAGGGTGAAAAATCCGGTAAGCTGGAAGTCATGCGCAAGGTCGTCTCTTACCGCCGGAAGACCCATCCGCTCAAACTCCTGCTCGCGTTCCTGGTGTTGTCGTTGGCCGTGCCGTGGCTCACGTTGACGGGACTCACGGAGGCGGGCGGTCCATTCTTTAAACTGCCGAGCAAAGAAAACTTCCATCCTACCCAGACTGTCTTCTACGACCGCCACGGCGAGAAGCTCTACCAGACCGCCGGCGCGCACCAGCCGATCCCGGTGAAGCTCGCGGAAGTGCCTCGCAGCGTAGTGTTGGCCACGCTTGCCTCTGAGGACGCCGACTTCTACGATCACCGAGGCATCGACCCGCCGGCGCTGGGGCGGGCGCTCTACAAGACCTTGATCTCGAACGAGCCGCAGGGTGGCAGTACCATCACCCAGCAGCTGATCAAGAACACCTATCTTTCACCGGAGCGGACCACGAGCCGGAAGCTCCGTGAGATGAGCTACGCTGTGGTACTCGAGCAGCGCTACACCAAGGATCAGATCCTCGAGCGTTACCTCAACGAGGTCTACTACGGCCAGCAGAGCTACGGGATCGGCGATGCTGCCCGGACGTATTTCGGCAAAGACATCGCCGAGCTCACGCTTGGTGAGGCTGCGATGCTGGCGGGGCTCCCGAGCGCACCGAGCGTCTATTCGCCGCTCGGCGGCCGTGCGGACCTGGCCAAGCAGCGCCAGAAGTACGTCCTCGACCGCATGCGGGATCTCGGCTACATCTCCGAGGAACAGGCCGGAGGGGCGTTCGACCAGGAGCTCGCCTACGCGCACGAGGAAGAGGTCTTCGACGCGCCGCACTTCGTCTTTTTCGTCAAACAGCAGCTGGCGCAATACTACGGCGAGAATACCGTGGACTCCGGCGGCCTCAAGGTCCACACGACGCTGGACCTGAGGACGCAACGTGCCGCCGAGGAGGAAGTCCGAAGGGGCGTGGACAGCGTCCGTGGCTACGGCGCGACCAACGGTGCGGCGGTAGTCATGGAGCCGAAGTCCGGCGAGGTGCTGGCGATGGTCGGCAGCAAGGATTTCGACGATGACTCGATCGACGGGAAGGTGAACGTGGCGACCGCGGACCGGCAGCCGGGATCGTCGTTCAAGCCGATCGTCTACCTGGAGGCGCTGCGGCAGGGCAAGACCGCGAGCCACGTACTGCACGACCGGCCGACCACGTTCTACGACACGTTCACGCCGCGGAACTATGACGGCCGTTTCCGCGGGAACGTGACCATGCGCTACGCGCTGGCGAGCTCCTTGAACGTCCCGGCGGTGGAGTTATTGGACGAGGTCGGTACCAAGCCGGTGCTGGACCTGGCGCACCAGCTCGGCATCTCCACCCTGAACGACCCCGACCGGTACGGGCTTTCCCTGGTGCTCGGCGGCGGCGAGGTGCGGCTGGTGGACATGACGGCGGCGTACTCCGTGCTGGCGGCGGGTGGCGAGACGCCGGGTCGGGCCACGGTCACCAAGGTGGAGGGCCCGCAGGGAGAAACGCTCTATAAACGGAAGCCTGAGAAAAAGAAGGTGGTCGATCCGGCGCACGCGTACATTCTTTCCGAATGGTTGTCGGATCCGCGCGCCCGCGCCCCGGGCTTCGGCACCGGCAGTGCGCTCGAGTTCCCGCGGCCGGCCGCGGTGAAGACCGGCACCACCAACAACTACAAGGATAACTGGACGATCGGGTACACGCCGCAGCGGGTCATCGGCGTCTGGGTCGGGAATGCCGACGGCACCCCGATGACCGGGATTTCCGGCTCGCAAGGCGCCGCGCCGATCTGGCATGCGCTCCTGCAACGGCTGACGGCCGGCATGCCGGTCGAGGACTTCAGGCGGCCGGACAACGTGTACGAAGGCCGGGCCGGCGTCGCCGCGCTCGGCGGCGGGGTGCTTGAGTACTTCGCGAAGGGCAGTACCAGCGAAGGGCAGGAGATACCTGAAGGGACGATTGAGCAGGACGATGCGCCGCCGCCGGTAAACGGCCGGTACCCGTACTACTACATCGACCAGGATGGCCAGCGGCACTGGTACTACCAGTAGGTCGGAGTAACCGCCGCTCGCTTGAAGCCACCCCCGGCGGATTGGTACGCTGGAGTGTCTTATTGTTGACATTTCCGCTCAATAGTGCTATAATTTTTCGAATTCTCCGGAATATGAGCGAACAACACAACAAAGCCAAGATTCGTGAAGCCCAGGCGCGTCATCAGTCGCAGCTGTTCGGCGGTGCCGCGCAGAAGCCCTCTTCGCAGGTGGCCGGTGTCCAGGCCAAACAGCGTGGCGATCACCTGACGCAGGCGGCCCGGACCAAGGAGCAGCGCCTCTCCCAGGAAGAGGAAGCCCGCCTGGCAGCCTTGCGGAAGCGTAATGAGCAGGCTCGACGGCAGCAGCCGCACCCGCAAGCACCCCCGCAGGCACCCCCGCAGCAGTCCCAGCGGCCCGCCCCGCCGCGGAAGGCCGGTGCTACCGCGGAGCTCCGCCAAGTCGCCGAACGGAGCGATGTGGCTGCGGCGGCACTTGAGAACATGCAAAGACACGTACGCCAGCAGGCGGCCCGGCCCACCGCCCCTGCCAAGCCGACCCCGCCGCCGGTCCCAACCCCGATTCCAACCCCAGCCCCGCCCACGCAGCCGCCACCCCCCGGCCAACCCACTGCCGAACCGAGCCGGGCTCCGACCCATCCCGCACGTCCCTCTCGCCGTCCGCCCAGCCCCGAAGAGCTGGACAAACTGCTTCGCCAGATGGCCCAACGCTCCCGCCAGCGGCCGCCTGCCGGTGCGGCGCCCG
>CAZGHP010000014.1:0-22567 GCA_964525455.1 uncultured Candidatus Saccharibacteria bacterium
CCTGGCCGACGGCCGCCGCCGCCGCCCGCCGGATCCGGTCGCGATCGACCGGCCGTTTGCCGACCCCGACCACGATGACGGCTCCCTGTGCGGTGTGGATCAACGCGCTGGAGCCGGCCGCGCCCTTGAATTTCTTCCGCTTCAGGGCCTTGCCGAGTTCACCGCTGAGCTTCTTGTCGATCCAGGCGGCCATCGACGGCAGGCGTTTATCGCCGGCCGTCACATGCAGCACCAAGGCTTCGATGTCTTTGATCGGCGGGTGGTGGACGACGTGGAATTTCATGTTTTCACACTAACATAGCCATAATGGCCGACTTGGATCACCTATGCGCGCGAATGACATCGAAAAACTGGCATGCGGTCGCGAGGAACCCCTCATGTGGTCCTAGCTGTCGTATCATGAAGCGGTGACATCGGGGCGTGGCGCAGCCTGGTAGCGCGCATCGTTCGGGACGATGAGGTCGCCGGTTCGAATCCGGCCGCCCCGACAGTACGGCCGCCGGTCCATCCATGGGCTGGCCACGGTGGCGGTATATCATTGCCTTTGCATGACCCGGAAGAAACCATCCCCCAGCACGGCGCATCAGCAGCTCGCGTCGGTCGTGGAGTCCACGGCAGAGGCGATCATCAGCCGTTCGCTGGACGGTAAGATCCTGACCTGGAACGCCGGAGCCGAGCGGCTGTATGGCTATCAGGCCGATGAGGTGATCGGCAAGCCGGTCAGTATCCTGGTGCCCAAGAATATCCCCCGCGACGATCTCGAGATAACCAAGCAGATAGGACGCGGTGAACGGATCGGCCGGTACATCACGCTGCGCCGGCGCAAGGACGGCGGGACGGTCATGGTGGAACTCGCGGTGTCACCGCTCAAGGACAGCCGGGGCGGCGTCATCGCCGTGGCGACCGTCTGCCGTGACGTCACGGCCCAGGAATCGGTCATGAGCCGTCAGCGCGAATTCGTCTCCATCGCCTCGCATGAGCTCCGTACGCCGCTCACTGCCCTGACCGGTTACCTTTCGCTGGCTACCGGGACCGACGACGCGTCGCAGAGCAGGGTCTTCGTAGACCGGGCGTACAAGGCGGCGCGACGGCTGACCGACCTGGTCGAAGACCTTCTGCAGGTGGCCCGTCTTGAAGAGGACCGTGCGTCCTTCGCGATCACGACCGTGCACCCGGACGAAGTCGTCCGTGAGAGCATCGAAGAATTGCGCTCCCAGGCGGAGCATAAGAAGATCCGGGTCTCGGTGCACAGCGAACTTACCAAGCGGGACGCCATCCGGGTGGACCGGACGAGGTTCCACCAGGTGCTCCGGAACATCCTCGACAACGCGGTCAAATACACGCCTTCCGGCGGCCGGGTCTCGGTGCGCAGCGCGGTACGCGATTCGGGCATCCGGATCCGGATCCGCGACTCGGGCATCGGGATCGATCCGCAGAACCTCAACAAGATCTTCGAGAAGTTCTTCCGTGAATACACGGAACTGTCGGTCTCGGCCGGAGGTACGGGGCTGGGGATGTTCATCACCAAGCAACTGGTCGAACGGCAGGGCGGGTCGCTCCAGGTGCGTTCCCGCCGGAACGCCGGTACGACGGTAACGGTCACGTTCCCGCGGGCGCCGCGTCCGAAGAGCGTCTCCCGCGGTGCTACAATGCAGAAAAAGAAATAAGCACGATGCCCCCCACCTCCATAACAGTCCGCTCACCGATCGATGGTAGCGAAGTCGGCCGCGTCCCGCGCCAACGCCGTGCAGACGTGGATGCGACGTATGCGCGCCTGCGACACGCGCAGGCCGGGTGGGCGGAAACCCCGTCCCGCGACCGGCTGCGTACCGTCGGCTTGATCGCGACGGTCCTGCGGAAGCACCGTCGCGAGCTCGCCGACCTGCTGGTCCGCGAGATCGGCAAGACGCCGGCCGAAGCGGAAAGCGAGATCGTCCGGACGGCCGAGCTTGTCCAGGCGACGGTTAGTGAGGCGCGCCGGGTGAAACCGGAACGGATCCGCTCGGAGGAATTCCCGGGTATGCCCCCGGGTCGGGTGCAGACCGTCGAATGCGTCCCGCTCGGCGTGGTGCTCGCGATCGGTCCCTTCAACTATCCGGTAAACCTGTCACTCAGCAAGGTGGCACCGGCGTTGGCGCTCGGCAACACGGCACTGTGGAAGCCGCCCACCCAGGGCGCGGTCACCTGCCGCCGCCTGCTCAACCTGCTGTATGCAGCCGGCCTGCCACGGGACGTGGTACGGATGGTGACCGGCCGCGCCGACGAGATCGGTGACCACCTGGTGACGCATCCGGACTGCGCGATGGTCGCGATGACCGGCAGTACCGCAGTCGGCCAGCGGATCGCGGGTGCCGTCGGCATGGTGCCGCTCCTGCTCGAACTCGGCGGCAACGACCCGGCGGTCGTCCTGGCCGACGCCGACCTCGACCTGGCTGCGCAGCACATCGTGGGCGGCGCGTTCAAGCTGGCCGGCCAGCGTTGTACCGCGGTGAAGCGGGTGTATGCGGCCGACCGCGTGGCGGATCGGCTGGTCGCGAAGATCGTCGAGCGGACCGAGTCGAAGTTTGCGACGGCGGGCGACCCACGGGAACACCCGGTGGGGCCGGTCATCGACGACACCCAGGCCCGCTACCTCCGGTCACTGGTCGCTGATGCCAGGCGGCGGGGCGCCAAAGTGCTCCGCGGCGGACGGATTCGCGGCCGGTTCGTCGAAGCGACCGTACTCGACCGCGTCCCGCACACGGCGCGGGTGGTTCAGGAAGAGCAGTTCGGTCCGGTGCTCCCGATCATCCGCGTGCGGGACCCGGAACAGGCCGTCCGATGGGCCAATGATACGGAGTTTGGTCTCCAGGCATCGGTATTTTCGCGGGACGAGAGACGCTGCCGTCGGATTGCCGCGCAGATCGAGGCTGGCGGCGTGCACCTGAACGGCCCCGACCAGCGGGCGCCGGACAACTTCATGTTCACCGGTCACAAAGCGTCCGGAATCGGCGTCCAGGGCGTGCGGTTCGCCCTGCGGGCGATGAGCCGCCCGAAGGGCATCGTTACGAACCGTTAGCCGCTGAGCGTGGGATAAGTAGCGTCACATGGTGGATTGGTCGAGGGACTCCAAAGCACTTCGCTTTGCTCCCTCGACCTCACCACTTTCATGTCGAGTGATTGGACGGATCCTTCGCTTGTGGCAGCATCCCGTGCCCCAGTCTTGACAACCAAGGCTTTTTTTGCTATGATTTTCTAATTTTTCGGATACCGCTCGCATGACCACCGACAGAAACACACCTATGAAAAGTACTGCCTGGCACCGGCTCAACTCGTCGGTACTGGTACTGGCGTTGATCGCTGCGCTGGTCGTCCCGCTGACACCGGTCCGCGCCGACGAGCATGATACGCAGGAGGCCTCGACCGTGAGCGGGGACGAATCGCGGCTACAGGCCCTCGACGGCGAGCTGACCTCGATCGCGGAACGGGTTCCGCACGTCGAAGCGCAGCTTAAGACGGCCCGTGCCAAACAGTCCGAGACCGCGCGGGAATTGACCGCGGTCCGCGAGGACATCCGGCGGCTCCGGCCGGGACTCGAGGCTGCTCGGGCCGACTACCAACGCAAGCAGCGGTTGCTGGCCGAGAGCATCGGCACGGATTACCGGAGTGCTGACCCGGATGCCGTGGAACTGCTCGCCACCAGCGGGTCCGTATCGGATGCGATGGCGAAACTGAAGTACTCGGCGGTGCTGGAAGAGCATCTGGACGGACTCGCCCGAGACGCCGAAGCAGCCTACGGTGCGATGCAGGAGCGTGCGACGACGCTCGAGACCCGCCAAGGTTCGTTGGAGCTGCTGGAGCGCCAGCTGCAATCGCTGGGCGAATCGATCGAGGCGCAGCGCGCGGAATTGGATGAACTGCTCGCCAACCGTTCCCGCGAAGCCGCCTATCTCCAGGAAAAGATCGTCCGCGCCGAGCTGGTCCAGGGCCGGTTGCTCGACGAGGCCGGCGGGAATGCGATCTGGGGGAGTTTCTCGGATGGCGCCCGGGTCAAGCAGGGTGAAGCGATCGGGTTCGAGGGATCGACCGGATTCTCTACCGGTTGCCACACCCACTTCTCGGTGATCAAGGACGGCCGTTGGCACAACCCCGCCACCTTCTGGACCATGCTCAGGAAACCGGACGGATCGTTCGTGCAGCCGTACGGGTGGACGGCCTGGGCCAAGCAGGGCGTGTACGGCGGCAACATCCATAACGGCATTGACGTGGTGCAGGGGTGCGGCAAGCCGGTCCGCGCCGCGGCCGACGGCGTAGTCATCCGCGACATCCGTAGCGATGGTTCAGGCTTCGGACACTACGTGATGATCCGTCACGCCGGCGGACTGATCACGCTTTACGGACACTTGCTCTAGTCGGCAGTCCTGCTCACGAACCGTACTTCTTGCGGTTCGCCCGGTACAGCTCCCCGAAGAGCAGGAGCTGGGCGCCCGTACCGAAGAGGACCGTGCCCACTATGACCACCGGCCCGACGCCGGGCAGGACGGACAGGAAGTAATAGAGCGCGAGCCCGGCCGTGCCGGCACCGAACGGCAGCCAGAAGGCGTCCGGCAGCTTCCGCACCATGAGCCTACCCACGGCCAGGGCCACGAATATCTTGGCGGTGTAGAGCACCAGCACATAGCCGAAGAGCGTAAGGAGACTCAGCGGAATCCCCACGATCGAGATCAGGAGGATGCCGGCTACCAATGGGGTCAGGAGCAGGAAGCCGAGTCCTGCCAGGAAGCTGGTGCCGGGCCGTTCGCCGATCAGTGCGCCTGCCCGCAGCGCCGCGCGCCGCGCGTAGAGCAGGATGGCAAGCAGCAGCAGGACCGAAGCGAGAAACCAGTAGACCTGTCCGCCGAGACGATCCGCCAGCGAGTCCTCGTCGCTCCGGCTCGTCTCTTTCGTGAAGTCGACGGTACCGGCTACCTGTGCGCCGGCCGCTCGCGACAGCTGTTCGGTGCCGGAATAACGGATGCCGCCGCCAATCCGGGCCGTCGATTCGAGACGGAACGGCCCTCCCGTCTCGCCACGGATGTCGCCGCCGACCCGTCCGGCGACGGTTAACTGCTCGGCACCGACCAGGACGTCACGTCCGACCGCACCGCGGACCGCCACCTCCGACCCGGCCGCCGCGAGGTCACGTCCGACCGTACCGTCGGATGCCACGGTGACGGTGCTGCCGGCCGCGACCACGTCGCCCTCGACGGTTCCGGAAACCGATACCTCGGATCCGGCGGTACGTACCGACCCGCCGACTTCTCCGGTAATCCGTACGGTCGCACCGGCTGCCCACACGCTGCCGGTCACGCGGCCGTTCACCACGACCTCGCCCCCGACCGCGACCACGTCGCCCTCGACGGTTCCTGCGACGGTAATTGCCTCTCCCGCCGCGTAAAGGTCGTCGCGGATCGTCTGATTCTCGCGTACCGTGATCGTATCGCCCGCCCGCCCGGTCGCGGCATACGCGGCCGGTGCGGCCAGGGTGATGCCCAACAGCAGGCCGACCACTATCAATCCGAAGCGTTTCACAGCTTCAACTATAGCCGCTCACATAGCAACAAGCGACCGGACCAAGGGGGCAAGTCCGATCGCTCGCTGCGTGTGCTCCTGGAAGCGTGCTGTTTCCAGAAGCCAGCCAGCGTAGCAATAAAGACGATGGTTGTCAAAAAACATCGTGAATCGCCAGGCAAGTGGCTCAGCCTTCGAAGCGGTGCAGCAGCTTTTCGTTCTGTCGCGAAAGGCGACTCAGGAGTCGGCGGATCTTTTCCGATTCGCGGCGGTTGGGTTTCTCCGCGGCAAGGGTCTCCAACATGTAATCAATGTCCTCGTATTCTTCGAGGAGCACTTTCAGCAGGTGTTGGACGTAGATGGTCTTCATGGCACGTAACCAAAAAAACAGACACGACTGTGTCTGTTTCGTTCCCCGCGGGGTGAGACGAATTATAAGAACGCGCCGACCGGATGTCAAGGCGCCGTGCTTCCGGACGTTCAGGCGCGCTTGCCGGCAGGCTTCGCCGGCTCCGCGCGCCGCATCCCGAGGATCGCCTTGATCTTCCCCACGATATCGTCGGGGAGATGGAACGTCTTGACCAGGAACTCCTTGGCGCCGAGCGAGAGGGCGAGCCGCTTGTCGTTATCCGCCTGCTCCCCGCCGAGGTTGGTCAGCACCACCACGGGGATCCGTCGGGTCACGGCTTGTTCGCCCAGTTTACGCAGCACCTCGAAACCGTTCAGCTCGGGCAGCATGATATCGAGCAGGATCAGGTCGGGCTTTCGGCGCTTCGCCTGGGCCAGTCCTTCCTTGCCGTCGGTGGTGATACTCACGCTGAAACCTTCGAGCTCCAGCTTCGTCTGATAGAGCTCAGTGAGCATCGGATCGTCTTCGATGAGTAGGATATGGCCGGATGCTTGCACCATAACCACCTATGATGAGGCGCCGGACCGCAATCGTCAATGCCAGTTTTTCCAAGTTGCCCCGGGTGCGGCCGAGCGTATCATGCAGATACCATGTCTGTGGTGTTCACTTTCTCGCCACCGTTCGCCCGCACCGTCGTCAACCAGGTGATGAGCCTGCTCGGCCGCGACGTCAGCCTGACCGATCCGTCCGGGGCGGTACTCGCGTCCTACGACCCCAGCCTGGTCTCCACGTCCCTCGACGTGGGCGGGGCGGCGGAGAAGGCCGGACCGGTCACGATCGGGGAGGGCGTCGGTTTCGCCGTGCAGTACGAAGGCGCACCGGTCGGCGTAGTGGTGCTGCATGCCGAACCGCCGTCGGTCAGGGAATTCATCCCGATGACCCGGAGCCTGGTCGAGCTCCTGATCAGCCGCGAGGCGGAACAGGGGCTGGCCGGTAACCTCGACCAACTGCTCTGGCAGTTCTTCAATGCGGCGACGGACGCGGAGCGCGAACGGCTGATCGAAGAAACCGGCCTGCTCGGCTTGGACCTCACGAAGCCGCGGTTCGTGGTGCTCGTCTCGCTACCCGGCTTCGCGGACAAGCTGGTCGCTGCCAAGGACAAGGAAACGGTGATCGAGCGGGTGCGGCAGCGTCTGGATCGCGAGGTCCGGGCGATGTTCCCGAACACCGACGACAACGCGGTCACCTACTTCGGCCATGACGAGTTCCTGATCCTGAAGGACGCCGCGCGGGGCAGCGAGACGCTCGAGCTTTTCCGCCAGAAGAGCGACCGTATCCTCACGAACCTCGACCGCAAGGACGCCACCGCAGGGATCGGCGGGCTCTACCTCGGCGTGGCCGGCCTCCGGACCTCGTACTCCGAAGCCGAGTCGGCGCTTCGCCTGGGGCAGAAGCTCCATGGTCCGGGCCGCGTCTATGAGATTTCAGACCTCGGCCTGTACGTGGTATTCGGCAACGTACCGCGCGACCGCCAGACCATGTTCGCCAAACGCAAGCTGGCGCCGCTGTTGGGTGATGAGAACCTCACCAAGACCCTGCGGGCGTACTTCGACGCCAACCTCAACCTGACCCAGGCGGCGAAGTCGTTACATGTGCACCGCAATACGTTGATTTATAGACTCGGTAAGATCAAGGACCTGGTCGGGCTCGACCCGGAGACGTTCGAGGACGCGGTCCAGCTTAAGATGGCCCTGACGTTGCTCGACCTCTCGTAGGCGGCGCGCCCCGGCCGCGGATTTTTGTACTTTTATCCAATGCTCGCTCGCGACAGCATGCTATGGTATGGTTGCATTCGTATTCGTACTCGATTGCTTCACGCATTATGACTAAAAAAGGTACATCCAGACGAGGTTTCGCCTCGATGAGCCCGGCCCGGGTCCGGCAGGTTGCCAGCCGGGGCGGCAAGAAGACCGCCCAGAACCACGACATGGCGATGATCGGCCAGGCCGGCGGCAAAGCGACCGCCAAACGGGGCAGCGACTACTTCGCCCGTATCGGCCGGCTCGGCGGCAAGGCCGGCAAGCGGGGTCCGGCACGTCCGCACGTCACGGCTGGGCGGCCTCGCAGCAGTCGCGCCCAGTAATCCCTGGCCGGTTGGCACATCATCCAAGTCCTGCGGCCCGATTGCCGGAGGTTTTGGAAGTTTCTCCATCGTTCGGGCGCTCCTACCCGGCTATAGTTCGGGATGGACGCAGGTCCATTCACAATCGGTCTCAGCGGACAACTCCAACAGCTCATACATCGGGCACTTTCGCTCCCCTCCGTCTCGAGGGACGAGGGGGCATACGCCCACCTGGAAGCAGTGCGGTTCGGTACCGCTGAGGCTCGACTACATCAGCCGCGCGACGAGGCTCCGATGACATCGGAGCCGGCGTGGCGTGTGTGCGGATCCGCGGCGAATAATAACTTCTTATCGCTTCTCTCTCCGGCGAGCGGCACAAGGCGATAGACCGGCAACGGCTGGCCGGTCTTGGAAGAATCGTCCTCGGGCAGCCGGAGCGGCAGGATCGGGCCGACCAGGAGATTCGTCAGGATCGCCTGGGCGAC
This sequence comes from uncultured Candidatus Saccharibacteria bacterium, assembly GCA_964525455.1. GTDB lineage: Bacteria > Patescibacteriota > SICC01 > SICC01 > SICC01 > JALYJZ01. The sequence continues at coordinate 8,486 of CAZGHP010000014.1, forward strand.
GAGTAGGCTCTCTTTGACGAGGTGTTTCTTGCCCGTACTGATCGTCACCCGGAACGTCCCGATCGGGTCACGGTGCCAGTTCCAAGTGGTCTGGCCACTGGTGTGGGCGCCGCGTTGTTCCAGGACCGCCAACATCACGTGTTCGAACACGTGACCGAGTTCCGTGTCTTCCAGCTCTTCGGGGAAGGAAAGGCCGTGCCGGTTCTTGCAAAAATGCTCCCGGAGTGAGGGGAGCATGTCGAGGAGGTGGAGGCGGAGTTGGTGGACCTGGGAGCTGTAGAGAGAGTGGCGGAATCTGACCGTGATCCGGGTGTGCCTGGGAAAAAACGTAACGGCACTGATCTCCATGTTCTGCCCCCTTACTTGCTTGCGCCCACTCTACCATCGAAAACTTGTGGGTCAATCCGAAGATTTCCACAATATGTGGAACTTGCTTGTGTATGGCAATTATATACTTGACAAACCCATACAAACGGCCTAGTATGACCATATGAGTGTCAACCTAGTAGATTTCTTCGCCAAGTTCCCTAACGAGCAAGCCTGCCGGGACTACTTGGAAAAGGCGCGGTGGGGCGATACTATCGTCTGCCCGAAGTGCTGGGTGGTCGGCAAGTCGTACAAGTATAAGGACGGCAAGCTGTTCAAGTGCGGTGACTGCCGCCAGCAGTTCACGGTGCGGATCGGGACTATTTTCGAGGACAGCAAGATTCCGCTGCAAAAGTGGTTCTTGGTCATATACCTGGCGACCAGTCTAAAGAAGGGCATCAGCTCAGTCCAGGTGAGCAAGTACGCGGGGATTACCCAGAAGTCCGCGTGGTTCATGCTGCACCGTATACGGCACACCTTCGGGCCGACCGGCAACACCCTGTCGGGTGAGGTTGAGGTAGACGAAACTTACGTGGGCGGGAAGCGGAGCCGGAAGCTCGGCAGCCCCATGGACAACAAGACTCCGGTGGTCGGGATGGTGGAGCGGGGCGGCCGGATACGGACTGTGGTCACTGCCGACACCAGCACAGCCAGCATCAAGCCGCTGGTACGGAGTAACGTGCGGATCAACACCCTCGTCTTTACTGATGAGTATCCCAGCTACAACGATCTGCGCTGGATGGGCTACATGCACCAGAGCGTCAATCACAGCGAGAACGAGTGGCGGGTCGGCATCGCCCACACGAACACCGTAGAGGGCTTCTGGTCGCACCTGAAGCGCGGTATCGATGGAATCTACCACCACGTCAGCCCCAAGCACCTACAGCGGTACTGCGACGAGTATTCCTACCGCCACGACACCCGGAAGCTGTCGGACTTTGACCGTTTCGAGGGATGGTTCCGGCGGGCGCATGGCCGACTGACCTACAAGAGTCTGACGGCCTGAACAGCATCAACTTCGGTTACAGAACGAGTAGAATGAATCGGTATGCAGTTGATGTATATCGACGAATCGGGAGACACTTCGCCAATTTCTCAGGGTGGCAGCAAATACTTTTCCCTGACTGGTTTCATCATTGACGAGGAAGAGGCCAAATCAATCGACGACGGAATCAGGGCTATTAAAAAAAGGTTTTATCAAAACCCAGATATTGAATTCAAATCAAACTTCGTTCGTTACGCTAATCCTGACTTGTCTGAAAAGTCGATTCTTAAACTGAAGTCACGAGAAAAGTACGACCAGCTTGAAGCAGAACTTGCTTACTTCCTAAAAGAGATACCGGGTCGCTTAATATCGGTTGTTATTAATAAGGCTAGTTACTGGGATAGTTACCCCTCTCAAAATCCCTATGAAGTTGCCTATGTTTTTCTTCTAGAGAGATTCCAGTTGTATCTTGCCGAAGTAGGGAAGCTAGGAATTTGCATCATCGACCCAAGAGAGGGTCAGGTTGAGAAGCATTATTACGGCGAGGAGCTGAACAAACTGCACGAAAGGATGAGACGGTCAGGACGATCTAAAGGCGGTGGCTTCTGGAATCATTGTCCAAACATCATTGAGAAGCTTTTGTTCTCTCAATCAGACCAAACAATCGGTATCCAAATTGCCGACCTCTTTTGTTATCCGTCATTTCATATTTATGAGTACGACAAAGCACCTGAGGACTACTGGAGGTTTAACGACCTAACACTTCCTAAGCTTCACCGAAGGGCAGATGGGAGGATAGAAGGTTTTGGCTTTAAATACTTCCCTGGGGAAAACAAAAAAGCCCTCGACTAGAAAGGCTTTTTTGATGGGCGCGGATTGCCCCGCGACCACTTGTAACATAGCGCAATAACTTACTTTAGTCAACTGTAAAATCGCACAACCGGGCCTTAACTAAGGGATTTTTCACGCTGGTACTAAGACTTCTTGGGTGGTTTCGCCCGTGCCATTTTACGAACAGTCTGGTCAAACGATCCGGTAATTTTAACCCGTTTCTCAGCAGACTGGGGAGCCTTGCGGTCTTCCTCTTCCAACTGCTTTTGCATGGACTTGATCTGTCTGTCTGATGGCTTGGTCATGCCCCAATTATACGCCTCACGGTTCACTCGGTTCTTCCCACGACTCGTGCATTGATCGTGGTGAGGGAAGGAATTGTGATTTCGTTACCCATGGTCGTTTCGTAGGTAGTCACGCCTTCAGACAGGCCGGTGAACTCGATGATGTCCTTTTCGATGACTCTTTTGTCGCTATAGTAAACGACATACACCGTGTCGTCCCAGAGACTGACTCCGTAGCTGCTTTTGTCGGTGACGTTGACCCGTAGTTCCCATGCACCCATTTCCCCAAGCACTTGGATGACCTCGCCTTTGACGCGGATAAACTTACCCATGTGCTTTTCAGAGTTCCTGAACAGCTCCTCGTAAGGGAGCGTGACTGGTTTTCGATACTGGGGATCGTCTTTCCACGCCGTAATCAGGTCTTCCCGTGGATTGTAGTCTTCGAGAGTCAGCGCGGGCGTGGGGGTGGGCGTGGGGGTAGCCGGAGAACCACTTGTAAGAAGCACTCCAAGGGTGACAAGAAAGCCCACCGAAACCATCGTGATGACGATGGCAGCGAGACCTGCGTTTTTTCTAATCCAGCGTTTAAGTCTGCGCATCCCAACCTCCTGACGGTTATTTAGTTACACAAAAGGGACAACCCACCCTAGGTTGTCTACGCCAGCAGAAGAGTTTGCACCCAACTGTTTTCAGGTGAGTCGTCCCAAAACGGGTACAAACCGACCTGCTAGCGTAGACGGAGTTATCGTATGGTGACTGGTTGACTATGTAAAGTCAGTTATCGCTCGGTGGAGTGATAAGCCTGACCCTGACGTTCTTATTAACTTTGTCGGAGTGTTTACCGGCAGCTTCAAAAATTGATTCAACACACACCTTGGCAACCTTCACATCGGGAGTATTAGGAAGGTCGAGTTTGCTGAGGCGTTTCGAGGCAAGTTGATTCATGCATTTGTCAGAGGCTAAGTAGCCTCGTTCATAAAAAGACTTTGGCTCAAAGCTGTCATCGGAGCGTAGCCCATATATTTCACCTTTATTGCCCTGGTACCCAGCGAGAATATACCCACCCGAACCAGGCGTGAGTGAACTTACATAGTGATCGGCAGCAAGGTAGCCAGGCAACACGCTCTTACACATCTCCAAGTCAATTTCTTTTTCTCGACCCCTAGTAAAGTCGTGAAGCACTTTGTCTACGTCAGCCGCCGCTCCGAAAGCCAAGACAGCTACCGTATCGGAAAGCATGAATAGCTTTGGCGCGTCCTCTACTACTTCCTTTACTTTCTTTTCCAGTATGTGCCGCGTGCCTTTCCCATCAGCAGCAACAATAATCCCTTCCTTACACCGCGCCGCAATCACCAGTGTCATATGAAAATCGTACCACCAGCGCAAAACAACCGGCAGCGGGCCGCCACCGTCCACACTCCCATAGTTTAGTGCGTGTTTTTTAGGCACTTATACCCTCATGTCTGATTTGGGTTTGTCAGATATATAGGAGCCTTGTGTATGATATTCCCGGCGCACGCCTGGCAGCCGGTGATTCACGCGCGGATTCCGGGACCCAGCCCGGCACCATGCGTTGCGGGCGGCAGCCCGTTGGGTATAGTGAGCAACGATGGCCATCAATCCCGTCATTCACCAATCACCCAACCGGATCCGGAACGCATTCCTGATCGGCGCGGGCGTCGGTGCGGTGGCGGCGCTGCTTTTGGGAACGCTGATCCGCGGCGGCGCGGCGAGCAGCAGCGACCTGGAGCGAGTGGAGGAGCGCCTGGCGGCGATCGAGGAGCGCCTGGCGACTCCCGAACCGACCCCGACCCCCAGCGCCGCGCCACAGTCGTTGACCATCAGCGCGCTCAACGAATCCCCGGAATCGCACATCGGTGAGGAAGTCGAACTGACCGGGAAGGTCTCCAGCGACCACCAGGGTGTCGGCTTCGTATTGGTGGACGCCGACGGCAGTTTCCTCTGGGTGCACACCGACGCCAAGATCCCGTCGGGGTCCGCGACCGTGAAGGGCCGAGTCACCGAACTCAAGGACCAACTGGCTCTCTGGAAGAACGAGGACGGCTGGCCCGATGATGACACTACCCTGACGTCGAAGCTGCGCGAAGAGACCATCTTTATCGAAGCCGCGGACGTGTCGTGATGTCGGAATTGCTGGCCAGTTGGGTCGTCGTGGGCGCGGTCGCCGGCTTGCTGACCTACCTTTTCTCGCGCCGGCGGTTGCCGGGGGGCCTGTTCGCGAACCTGGCAATCGGCGTGGTCGGCGCGCTCGCCGGCGGCTACCTGATTTCCAACGCGACCGGCACCGACATCGCGCGCGGCGCGGTCACCTGGGGCATCCTGGCCGTCTCCGGTGTGGCGGCGCTGGTCGCCTCGTGCATCGTCCAGGGCGAAGCGCGCCCACGGGCGGTACCTGCGGAATCCCGTAAGTAACCCGTACGGATGGTGTGGCGTGGTGGGCCCGCTAGGATTCGAACCTAGGACCGCCCGGTTATGAGCCGGGTGCTCTAACCGCTGAGCTACGGGCCCCTGCATCGATGATACCCGCCTCGGCGCCATTCCGCGCTACAATGCCGCTGGAGGCACGAGGAGATGACGGACCGCATGGAATGGATCAAACAAAGGACGATCATAGCGTTCGGCCTGTTCGTGTTCGGCTATCTCTTGCTGGGTTCCGGCAAGCTGATTTATGAAAACTATCGTGTCCACCAGGACCAGAAGCTGCTGTCCGCCGAGCTGGATGAACTGGAGCAGCGGAACCTCGAGCTGCGGAGCCTGCTGGCGTACTATCGCACCGATTCATACAAGGAGAAGGAGGCCCGGGCCCGGCTCGGTTACCAGCGTCCCGGCGAACGGGTGGTGGTGGTACCGAAGCCGCCAAGCGAGGCGCTGGTAAGCATCACCCAGCCCGGCGAACGGGCGCAGCCGGCGACGCCGCCGTCGAACCCGCGGCAATGGTGGGAGCATTTCTTTGGCGCCTAAGCGGCCCGTCGTGGGGGTGGATATCGGTGCGACGAAGATCGCGGTCGGCACGGTGACCGGTGTTCGGGTCCGGAACCTGACGGTCCGGGCGACGCCGCGCGAGACCAAGAAGGCGGTGGTCCGGGCGGTGGCAGAAGCGGTCGGTGTCGCCGTGGACGGCGCGACGCCGGCGGCGGTCGGAATCGGCGTGCCGTATGGCACGATCGACTTGCCGTTCACGGGACCGGACCTGCTGCCGTTGTTCCGCAAGGAATTCGGTGCCGGCGCGCGACTGGAGAACGACGCCAACTGCGCCGCGTTCGGCGAGGCCCGGGCCCGCCGCGCGAAGCACCTGGTGATGTTCACGCTCGGCACCGGGTTCGGGGCGGGTGTCGTCATCGACGGACAGTTGTTCCGCGGTGCGAGCGGCCTGGGTTCGGAATTCGGCAATACGACGATCGATTACGACCATCCCGACCCGGTACCGGGCCACGATCCCGGGCGGTTGCATGACCTGGTCTCCGGAAACGGACTCGCGCGGGAAGCGCGGCAGGCCGCCGCCGCCGACCCGTCGGGCTACCTCGCCGGGCTGCTGGCGCGGCAGGGCGGGATCTCCGCCCCGGACGTGACCCGGGCCGCCCGGAACGGGGACGTGACCGCCCGCTCCATCCTTACCCGGTTCTCGACCCGGCTCGGCGCGGCGATCGCCAATGCGGTCAATGCGTTCCAGCCGAAGCAGCTGGTGGTCGGCGGCGGCCTGGCCGTCGAAGCGGATCTCTACTTCGACTTGGCGGTACAGGAAGCGGCCCGCCGGGCGATGCCGGCACTCTGGAAGGAGGTGGCCGTTTCCGTGAGCAGGCTCGAGCAAGCCGGAGTGGTCGGCGCGGCGGCGTTGGCTTCCGGGAAGTAGCTTCCGTGCCACGGCCGTCCGTTTGACCGGTTTGGGCGGCGGAACTTATACTGATGGTTCGCATTGCGGGGTGGAGCAGTGGCAGCTCGCGTGGCTCATAACCACGAGGTCGCAGGTTCGAATCCTGCCCCCGCTACAAGGTATTTGGTAAGCTGAGGCCATGAAGACCGCTCCCGGTCCGGAAACCGAGCAAGGGGACCCTCGAGTAGAAGGGATTACGCGCGACCTTAGGGAAACCATCGTCTTGCTGGAAAGCTGGCACGGTTCCCGGGATTCCGATAGCGTCCGGGCCCAGAACATGCGGAAAGGTGATTACGCCCGGGCGTGCGAAACGCTCGAGAAGCTTGTCAGCCGGTCGCGGCAAGCAGGCCATGTCATGCGGCTCACTATCGGCGAGGAACCGGTCGAAGACAAACGGATCAGTAAGGGGCCGTATGATTTCCTCTCGGTCGATTCCGGTGAGGAGATTGCACCCGGCGAATCAATAGTGCTCAAAAGCGTTCAAGAGCTGTTGCAAGTGCAACAGCGCACACGGACAGTCTACTTGGGCGACTACCGGAGGACGCTGGAAGTAGCGGACATTGCCCAGGTGCTTGGCACCGGAGGCAAGTTGGAGTTAGTGGAAGCAGAAGCCCAGGCGGCATAGTCGGTTCGTTGCACTTCCGGACGCACGTGCGACAATCCGGTTGATGTCCACCTCGTGCTTATCCGCCGCGCCTGCTCCCCGTATACTATACGGGCACCCTCGGCAGTGTAGCTCAGCGGTAGAGCAGCAGACTCATAAGCTGTTGGTCGCAGGTTCGAATCCTGCCACTGCCACATCGTCATCCCGTCTGCGGCGCTTGACAAAGTACCAAATAATTGCTATGTTGACATAATTTTACGGATTCTCAAAGAACGCCGGATGTTCAAAAAACGCATACCCAAACTCAAGCCGACCCTGGCCATCCTGTTCATGCTCGGGGCGGGCCTGTTCCTCTGGCAGGACGCGCGCCAGCCTGAGACCGACATCAAGACCGCGGAGCTGGTCGGCGGTACGTTCTCCGGCGGCACGGTGACGTCCGGCCGGGACACCGATCCGGCGGACGCCTTGGCGACGGATGATGAACTGGCGTATGAGTCCCCGGAATTATCGACGGGGCTTCCGAAGACCAATGCGATCGGGTTGAACTGGCGCCAGGAAGGACTCGGCCATGCGCATCTGGAAATCCGGACCAACGATGGCAGCGGCTGGAGTGAGTGGTCGGAACTGGACGGCGAAGACAAGAAGGATACCGCCGACCCGGCGATGCACAGCGCGATCCTGCTGACGGCGGAGGCGAAGCAGGCCCAGTACCGCTTCGCGCTGGAAGCGGACGACGGCACGCTGAAGATTTCGACCCCGACCCTGACGGCGATCGATGCGACCACCGGTCCCGATCCCACGAAGAAGACCTTGCTCGGCAAGCTCTTCGGCGGCAAGGCCTCGGCGGTCTCGGATCCGCGGGTGTACTCCCGCGCCGAATGGGGCGGCCCCAGCAACTCGCCGGAATGGCATGCCCGGTACTACAAGCTCGACCGGGTGATGGTGCATCACACCGTCTCGAACGCGACCACGTCGGTCTCCGGCAGCGCGGCTAACGTACGGGCGATCTGGCACCAGCATGCCATCGCCAACGATTGGGGCGACATCGGCTACAACTACCTGGTCGACCAATCGGGACACATTTTCCAGGGCCGCTACTTCGATAAGAACCACGTCGATGAGAACAAGGTGGAGGTCGAGGCGGGACACACGTACGGATTCAATGATCGCAGCATCGGCATCGCGGCGCTCGGCAACTTCCAGAGCGTCGGACCGTCGAGAGCGTTGATCGAGAACATCGGCAAGATCGCCGGCTTCCGGATGGCGCGGCGCGGCCTCCAGCCGTGGGGCGTCTACACCGACGAGACCGGTCGCGCGCAGCGCCGGCTCGCGGGGCATCGCAACTACACGAGCACCGCGTGTCCCGGTGGCAACCTCTACGCGCGCTTGGGAAGCATCCGCGACCGGGCCGACGCCTATGAATCGGTCTATGCCGTCCAGCGCTTCTGGGACTACTCATACGTCGGCCAAGGAGTGGACGGTTCACCGGGCGGCAGCGTGAGCTTCCGGCCGGCCGAGACGGCATCACTGTACGTCGATCTCGAGAACGAGGGAGAGAACACCTGGCGGAACGACGGTTCGAACCCCATCCGCCTCGGCACGAACCGTCCGCGGGATCGCGCGAGCCGATTCGCCGCGACCTGGCCGTCGGCGCGCCGGGCCGGCACGTTCCAGGACCAGTCCGGCGGCGGTAATGACGGTAACATCCACACGGTCCAGCCCGGTGAGACCGCCCGGTTCGGCTTCACCGTGACGGCGCCCGTCCAGGGCGGGACGTACAAGGAATACTTCCTGCCCGTGGCGGAAGGAATCACCTGGTTCCCGCGGGACATCGGCCTGTACTGGCGGATCACCGTGGAGCCGGACACCTATCAGTACCAATGGGTCGCCCAGAGCAACAATCTCCCGACCGATCCCGACCAGACTGCCAACCTGACGCTTGATCTCAAGAACGTCGGCAATGTCGCGTGGTCCAATACCGGCACGAACCCCGTCCGTCTCGGTACCGACCGGAAGCGCGACCACGCGAGCAGTCTTCACCATGGTTCGTGGATAGCCCCTAGCCGGATCGATACCTTCGATGACCAGTCCGGCGGCGGCGCGGACAGTAACCCGGACACCGTCCAGCCCGGCGAGACCGCCCGGTTCAGCTTTACCGCGCGGACTCCTGACCGGCCGACTAACGTCAAGGAGTACGTCCGTCCGGTAGCGGAAGGCCTGGCGTGGATGAACGACGCGGGTATCTACTGGCCGGTGGTGCTGGGCAACGGGTACCAGGCGGCCTGGGCCGGCCAGAGTCCGTTCCCTCTCATCGACAAGTCGGACAATCCGGTGGAACCGATCCATGTCGACTTCCAGAACACCGGCACGTTCAATTGGCATGCCGGCGGTAACGTCCGGCTCGGCACCGAGCGGGCCCGTGACCGTGCCAGCATATTCGCGACCTTCGGGCTCAGCGGGGCCAGTTCCCCGGCGTTGCCGCAGGATACGGACAATTGGCTGACTGCCAGCCGGACCGGCACGTTCGCCGGCAAGGTGCTGGGCGGCGGTACGCTCGATACCGATGCGACGGTGATCGCTCCCGGCGAGACCGCCCGGTTCACCGTGCCGCTCGATGCCCGTGACGTCGACCCCGGTACCTACCGCGAATACTTCCGCCTGGTCGCCGACGGCTGGTACTGGCTCCAGGACTACGGCGTTTACCTGGACGTCACGGTTACCGACTGACAGGTACACTGAAAGGGTGATCGACGTACTGATCATCCTCGTACTGCTGGCGTATGCCGCGTTCGGATATCGCCGCGGTTTCATCGCTGGCACGGTGGAGCTGGTCGGCCTGCTGCTCGGCCTTTCGATCGCGTTCGTCCTCTCGAGACCGCTGGGCGGCCTGGTGGCGGAATACGTCCGGCTGCCACGCGGCCTGGTGGACCTCGGTGCGTTTCTCACGATCTGGACCCTGGTCGAATTCGTAATCGCGTTCGGCTGGAAGAAGCTTTCGTCACGTGTCCCGAAGGACCTGTCGGAGCATCCGGTGAACCGGTTGGTCGGCATCGCGCCGGCACTTCTCAAGGGAATCGCGCTGGTAGTGATCGTGCTGCTGATCATCGCGACGGCCCCGATTCCCTCCGCGGCGAAGGAGCCGTTCACCGAGTCGCGGTTCGGGCGGACGTTCCTGGCGCTCGGGACCACGTTCCAGCAGCAAGTGAACGGGCTCTTCGGCCAGGCGCTCCGTGACACCCTGGCGTTCAAGACGGTCAAGACGGAGAGCAACGACACGTCCGAGCTCGGCTTCACGGACGCCTCGACCGAGGAATGCCTGGCGGATGGCCGGGCGTTGTTCGAGGATGCCAACGCCGAACGTGCCGAGCGCGGCCTGGGCCGGCTCGGTTGGGACGATTCGTTGCGTGCGGTCGGACTGGCTCATTCGCGGGACATGCTCGCCCGCGGATACTTCTCGCACGTGAATCCGGACGGCAAGGATCCGTTCGATCGGATGGCCGGGGCTGGCATCACCTATACGGTCGCGGGGGAGAACCTTGCGTTCGCACCGAATCCCGAGATCGCACACACCGGTCTGATGAACTCGCCGGGACACCGTGCGAACATCCTGAAACCTGGCTTCACGCGACTCGGTATCGGCTGCGCCGACGCCGGCATCCGCGGCAAGATGTTCTCCCAGGAGTTCACGGGCTGATGGCGCGCGGTGCGTTGGAATCCGGCTTGCGCGAGACGCTCCGGCCGTTCGCCGGCAAGAAGCTCGTCGTGGCGGTTTCCGGCGGACTTGATTCGGTGGCACTCCTCGACCTGTTGCTGGGGCTGCGGGAAGAGTTGGGCCTGAAGCTCGTCGTGGCGCACGCGGACCACGGTCTCCGGACCGGTAGCCGGGAGGATGTGCGGTTCGTGGAGCGGCTTGCGACGGGACACGGCCTGCCGTTCACTGCCACCGCGCTCGCCCTCCGATCCGGCCCGAACGAGGAAGCCCGGGCCCGGGAAGCGCGTTACCGATGGCTCGAAGGTGTCAGGAAGCGGCGCCGGGCCGACTTCGTCGTCACGGCGCATCAGGCTGACGACCAGGTCGAGACGTTGTTTCTCCACCTGGCCCGGGGCACCGGCCTGACCGGCCTGACCGGGATGCGGGTATTATCCGGCCGGATTCTCCGGCCGCTGCTCCACGTGCCGCGCAAGGACCTTGCCCGGTACGTCCGCCGCCGGAAACTCGAGTACCGTCGTGACCCGTCGAATCGGAACGTCCGGTACGCCCGGAACCGGATTCGCCATCAAGTGGTCCGGAGCCTTCGGAAGATCAATCCGCAGCTGGTCGAGACGGTCAGCCAATCGATGCGTGTGTTCTCGAATGAGTACGAGGTGGTCCGGCTGCTGGCGGCGCGGGAACTCACCCAGGTCACCACGAGCGTCGGCGGGACGGAGCGGGGACTCTCCCGGCGGAAATTACTGAAGCTGGACCGGGCGGTCCGGCATCTGGTGTGGCGTGAGGCGATCCGAATCCTCGCCGGGGATCTCCGCGGCTTCGCGCTCCGGCACTTCGAGCAGCTTGATGATTTACTCGGCCGGCAGACCGGCAGCCGGGTCCACCTGCCGCGTGGGGTGGCGGCAGCCCGACAGTACGATGAGATCATTCTCCGGAAAGGTGCGCCGCTCGCCCCGCCGAAGCAGGCGGCCTTGCCGGTTCCCGGCGACGTCCGGTTCGGGGACCAGGTCGTCTCGGCGAAGACGGTCACGCGTGCCCGGCCGGAACATACGAACCGGACGGCGATCGTGAGCGCTGCGGCGACGGGGCCGCGGCTTGTCGTACGGCCGCTGCAGGCTGGCGACCGATTCAAGCCGGTCGGCATGCGCGGCAGCAAGCTCGTTTCCGACCTGCTCACCGACGCCAAGGTCGCCCGGGACGAGCGTCCCTGGGTACCGATAGTCGTGAAGTCAGGGGCGCGCGGTCGCCGTGGCGAGATCGTCTGGGTAGCCGGATACCGTGCGGACCGGCGGTTCGTGCCGAAAGACGGGGACAAGCGTATTGTGCTACGGCTGGCCTAACCCTTAATGCTTGTATTTTAGGCTTAACTGTGGTATTTTTTCGTTGATGTCATCGACATCCTGACGGTCATCCGACTGTCGGAACCTTTCCAACTAGGAGGTTTGTCATGACGGCACGTGCTGTCACCGACGAGCAACTCGGCCGCCTCACCAGGCGCGCCCTGGATTTCATTCGCAGGGTCAGGGAGGGATCGATTCCCTTCGATGTCGCCATGGGACTGCTCCAGCGAGCCATCGAGGTCCGCCCACGGACTGATGGCGGGGAGGCCAATACTCCCGATGGAGTGTTGCTGACCCAGGAGCTACTAGATGTTCCGGTAATCATCCACGGGGGAGTCCACCGCCGACATCCGAACGGAGGCGGACTTGTGGCCGAGACTGCCGAAGTTGCGGATACGGCGTATGTCGGCTTCTTCGCGCGAGTCATCGGTTTCGCGACGGTTTCGAATGAGGCAAGAATCCTTGACCACGCAATGGTCGGCGATCATGCCGAGGTCGGTGGAAAAGCCAAGATCAGCGGCAATGCCCATGTCCTTGAGTGTGCCAAAATCCATGACAATGCGAGAGTTCGAGGTTCTGCGTTGATCCACGGCACCGGAGTCCTGAGCAGCGGTTCCGTCGTCGAGGGAACAGCACACTTCGATGTTCAGGGTCTCAACGTAGGCGTTTACGCGAACGGCACCTGAACCAACCACGCCATTCTCCATAAAGAACTACCCCGGGTCGACAAGTTCTTCCTCTCACGAGGTCTTAACGTCACCCAGCAGTACCCTTTCGGGTACTTTTTTGTTCAGCCCGTGCCGGTGCACATGCTATAGTAAACGGCTCTATGAGTGAGATCGACGCATTCGAATTAGCCATGAAACACCCGGATTTACTGAGTCAATACGGGGCGGTGCTTCCTGAACGCGCGGAACGTGAGGAGCAGCTCTTCCTGTGGTTGCGAGACCCCGATGATGAAGCGGACGGAGTCCGGGTAGTTCCGATCGAGTTCGTCGGATTCGGCAAGGTCGACGGTTGGGAAACCCTGACGGTGTCTTACTACGGGCCGGATGGTATGGAGACCGTCACCCTGCCGTTCGATACGTTCGGCCATCTCGTCGATGCGCGGCAGCCGGTACCGCCGCAAATCGGATTCGTCGGTGGTCCGCGAGGCGTGGATTGCAGTCCTGCGTATGACGCCTTGTTCGACGTGGCGCATCCGGGCGAGTCGCCGGACCTCGAGCATCTTGGAGTAGGGGAACCGGAGTGACCCGGTGCGTCCTGCCGGGGCGTGCGTTACTCTAGATAGGTATGAACCGAAGCGTGCGCAGTCTGTTCTACCTGATCGGCGCGGTGATGATCGTCGCGCTGGTGTATTCGGCGAGCGGTGGCGGCCAGGATACCAAGGAAGAGGTCCCGGTCACCCGGGTCGTTGAGCAGATGAAGACCGGCCAGGTGGACCGCATCGAGACCAGCGGTCGTGACCTTACGGTAAAGCTCACCGACGGCAAGACCGAGGTCTCGCAGTACACCGGCGACTCGTTACCGCAGTATCTCAAAGAGTTCGGCATCACCGATCCGCAGCTTGCCAAGGTCGAGATCGAGGAAAAGGGGGCGTCGGACTACTCGGTCTGGATCAACCTTGCCAGTTTCGTGATCCCGTTGCTCCTGATCGGCTTCTTCCTGTTCTTCATGCTCCGGCAGGCCCAATCTGGCAATAATCAGGCGCTTTCGTTCGGCCGGAGCAAGGCGCGGCTCTTCAACGCGGAGCGTAAGTCGAAGGTGACGTTCAAGGATGTCGCCGGGGTCGCCGAGGCCAAGGTGGAGCTTGAGGAAGTCGTCGAGTTCCTGAAATACCCGGCCAAGTTCAGCCAGCTCGGGGCGGAGATCCCCAAAGGCGTGCTGCTGGTGGGCCCGCCGGGAACCGGTAAGACGCTGTTGGCCCGGGCGGTCGCCGGAGAGGCCGACGTGCCGTTCTTCTCGATCTCCGGTTCCGAATTCGTGGAGATGTTCGTGGGTGTCGGCGCGAGCCGCGTGCGCGACCTCTTCGCCAAGGCCAAACGGAATGCGCCGTGCATCATCTTCATCG
>CAZGHP010000015.1:0-20164 GCA_964525455.1 uncultured Candidatus Saccharibacteria bacterium
CTGGCCGTGCCGCTCCGCGTTCCCGGCCTCTACAACGCGTACAACGCCCTCGCGGCGCTCGCGGCGACGCACGCGGCCGGCATCTCCGGCGAAACGACCGCCCGGGCGATCGGCGAGACCGCCGCCGTCTTCGGACGTCAGGAAGCGGTGGAGGTCGAAGGGCGGCGGGTGCTGATCAGCCTGATCAAGAACCCGACCGGCGCCAACGAGGTCATCCATACGCTGGCGGAAGACCGGTCGAAGAAACATTTCCTTATACTGATCAATGACAACTTCGCGGACGGCCTCGACGTCTCCTGGCTGTGGGACACCGATTTCGACCGGCTGCGGCCGCAGGCCAAGACCGTCGCGGTCGGCGGCCTCCGCGGGACCGACATGGCGCTCCGCCTGAAGTACGCCGGATTCGACCCCGCGGAAATCGCCCGCCACGTGTCGGTCCCCGAAGCGCTGCGCTCCGAACTGTCCCGCCTGAAGCCCGACGAGACGCTCCACGTCCTCCCTACCTACACCGCGATGCTCGCGTTACGGCGCGAACTTACCCGGGCCGGCCACGTGAAACACTATCTTTCCTAACCACCCCTTCGTCATGCATCTTCGAATCGCCCACCTCTACCCCCGCCGGATGAACATCTACGGCGACCGCGGTAACATCCTTACGCTGGTACGCCGCAGTCGCTGGCGGGACATCGCCGTGAGCGTGGATGAGATCGAGTGCGGCGAGCGGCTCGACGCGCGGCGTTACGACCTGTTCTTCTTCGGCGGCGGCCAGGACCAGGACCAGGGCACGGTCGCCAAGGACCTGACCGGCCCGCGCGGCAAGGGCGCGGAAATCCGCGAAGCGTTGGATCGTGGGGCGGCGGCCCTGGCAGTCTGCGGCGGCTACCAACTCTTCGGCCGCTACTACCAACCCGGCACCGGCGAACGGATGGAAGGTATCGAGGTATTCGATGCCCACACCGAGGCGGGGCCGGAACGGTTCATCGGGAACGTCGTGGCGGCGCCGACGATCAGTGGCCTAGGAACGCGGCCGCTGGTCGGATTCGAGAATCACTCCGGACTCACCTTCCTGGGAGAGAGAGCGTGCGCGCTGGCCCAGGTCACCCGCGGCCACGGTAACAACGGGCGCGACCGTACCGAGGGCTGCGTGGCGGGAAACGCCGTGGGCACTTACCTCCACGGCTCGCTGCTACCGAAGAACCCCCACCTCGCCGACTGGCTGATCCAGCGCGCGCTCCGGCGGCGCCATAAACAAGTACGGTTGGCCGTTCTTGATGATACGCTGGAGCGGCAGACCAGCCGCGAACTCACCCGGCGGTTCAGTTAATCGAAGGAGGATCCCATGGCCAATACCAACGAACGCAGCATCGCCAAGCTACTACTTGAGGTGAACGCGGTCACGCTCAAACCGGATGACCCGTTCCGCTATACCTCGGGAATCCTTTCCCCGATATATACCGACAATCGGGTAATCATTTCCCACCCCGCGGCACGGAAGACCGTCTCGAAAGCACTGGAGGCGCTAGCCCGCGGTACCTATCCCAAGATCGATGTGGTCGCCGGAACGTCCACGGCGGGAATTCCCTGGGCGGCCTGGATCGCTGCCAGCTTGAACGTGCCGATGGTCTACGTCCGCGCCAAGGCCAAACGCCACGGCCAGAAAAGCCAGATCGAGGGCGTGCTGACCCCCGGCTCGAAGACACTGGTGGTCGAGGATCTGATCACCACGGGCGGCAGTGCGCTCGGGACGGTCCAGGCGATCCGGAAAGCCGGCGGAGAGCCGCTCGGCGTCGTCGCGATCTTCACCTACCAGATGCGAAAAGCCGTCGACGCCTTCCGTGAGGCCGGCGTGTCGCTCTCAACGCTCACCAACTTCCCGACCCTGACCGAGACGGCCGAGCAGCTCGGCCAGCTGACCTCCGAGTCGAAGGAGCGTGTCCTGGAATGGGCGGCCGATCCGGCCGGCTGGGCGAAGAAGATGGGTATCGAGTCATGAGCGACCGGCGTGTCGCGACCTACACCGACCGCGTCGAATCGGCACAAAGCCCCGTCGCCCGGCGTCTCTTCGAATTAATGACGCAAAAGGAGACCAACCTCTGCGTCGCGGTCGACGAGACCGACCCAGGGCGGTTCCTGAGCATCGTCGAAGCCGTCGGGCCGCACGTCGCCGTACTGAAGACACACATCGACACGATCGAGCAGTTCAGTACCAAGCTGACGCTGGAGCTCACCGGCCTGGCCCGGGAGCACGGCTTCATGATCTTCGAGGACCGGAAGTTCGCCGACATCGGCCAGACGGTACGGAACCAGTACACCAAGGGTGCTTTTTCGATCATCGAGTGGGCCGATATCGTGAATGCCCACGCGCTCCCCGGTCCGGGCATCGTGCAGGGCTTGCGCACGGAAGTCGAGGCGCACGACATGCTGGATCGCCGCGGCATCCTGTTACTGGCCCAGATGAGCTCGGCGGACAACCTGCTCACCGCCGACTATACCAAGCGCGTCGTGAAGATGGCCAAGGAAAACGCTGCCTTTGTACTGGGCTTCATCGGGGCGGGACTGAAGGCGCTCCCCTCCCTCGCGCGGCAGACGCCGCCCGGGTTCATCATCTTTACCCCGGGGGTCAAGATCGGCGGTGGCAGCGACGCGCTCGGGCAGCGCTATGCGTCACCGGAGCAACTGGTGGACGCCGGCGCCGACGTGCTGATCGTCGGCCGCGGCGTGTGGCACGACCGAAAGCCCGGAGCGAAAGCCAAGGAATACCGTGAGCGCTGCTGGGAAGCCTACCGCCAGCGGATCGCGGAACCCAAGGTGGCGCGGGAGACCCCGAAGCGGAAACGCTGAGCCGGCGCTCCCTCCCTCAGACCGGCTGTTCCGAGAGGCGCTCCCGGTACTGGAGCGCCTCGGCGACGTGGTCTTCCCTGACCGTCGCGGCGGCGGCAAGGTCGGCCACCGTCCGCGCCACCCGCAGGATCCGATGACAGCCACGCGCTGACAGCTGCCAGCGGTCTACGGCCCGGCGGAGCAAGGTATCACCCGCGTCATCCAGCGCCGCGTCGCGGGCAAGTTCGGTAAGCGTCATCGCGGCGTTCGTCCGGTCCGGGCCGAGACGGCCTGCTTGGCGCATCCGGGACGCGGTGACCCGTCCGCGGACCGTCTCACTCGGCTCACCGGGGAGACCCGAGAGGTCGTCGTAAGCGACCCGCGGTACGCCCGCGACCAGGTCGAACCGGTCGCGGATCGGGCCGGAAATCCGTTGGCGATAGCGCACCACGGCGACCGGGGCGCAGGTACATGGCCTGGCCGGATCACCGGCGAAACCGCACGGACACGGGTTTTGACTCCCGACCAGCATGCAGTCGGCCGGAAACTCCACGGTCTCCCGCAGCCGGCTGATCCGGATCAGCCGGTCTTCGAGCGGCGCGCGCAGGCTTTCGACCACGTGCGGCGGGAACAACGGCAGTTCATCCAGGAATAGCACGCCGCGGTGAGCCAAGACGGCTTCGCCAGGACGCGGCGAGCTCCCGCCACCGATCATGCCGGCCAGGGAGACCGAGTGGTGCGGACTGCGGAACGGACGGCTCCCGACCAGCGGTTGGTCGGGAGGCAGCAGGCCCGCCACGCTGTGGGCGGCCGTGATCTCCAACAGTTCTTCGCGTGACGGCGGCGGTAGGATGCCCGGCAACGCCCGGGCCAGCATGCTCTTGCCCGTCCCCGGCGGACCGGTCAGCAGCAGGTTGTGGCCGCCGGCCGCGGCGATCTCGACCGCCCGCTTGGCGTGCGCCTGGCCGCGGATCTCCGAAAGCTCGGCCGCGGGCGTGACGCTTCCGGAGACGTCCCCGGGTCGGGACGGGACGATCCGCGGGCCGTGGTCCAAGTGCCCGATCAAGGCCGTGAGCGAAGGTGCTCCGTAGACCGTCGGACCCGCCGCCAGCGCGGCCTCCGCCGCATTGGCCTCGGAGACCACGAGGCGGGCCATTCCCCGCCGTCCCGCCCCGAGCGCGACCGGGAGCGAGCCGGCCACCCCCTGCAACCGCCCGTCGAGCGAGAGTTCTCCGAGGAACAACGTATGCCGGTCCGGTTCGGGAATCTCGCCGGCGGCGGCGAGGATACCCACGGCGATCGGCAGGTCGAGGCCGGAACCCGCCTTGCGGGTACTGGCTGGCGCCAGGTTCACCGTGATCCGGCGGGCGGGAAGCGTGTACCCCGACTGTCGGATCGCCGACCGCACCCGTTCCCGTGACTCATCCACCGCCTTGTCGGGCAGCCCGACGATCGAGAGTCCCGGCAGACCGTTCGCCACCTCGACCTCAACGGTCACGGGCTGCATCGAGAGTCCGGCCAACGTCGCCGTCTGTACACGCGCCACCATATGAATATGGTAGCTTGCTATAAGAAACCAATCAACCGCTGCCGCTGGAGCGAACACGGCAGTGGCGGTAAGCTAAGGGCAGATGTCCAAGCATCCGAAAAAGCACAAGAAGCGAAAGAAGCACTCCCGGCGCGAACGTCACGCGGCGGCAACGTCCCCGCGCCCCGCGGCCGGGGCATTGCCGGTAACCGAGGCCGGGCCGGCGGCAACGCCTGACCCGCCGGAGCAACCGCCCGTGACCGAAGATGCGGCACCGGTTCCCGAACCCGCGGCGGCGGCCGAGCCGGTACCCGTCACCGCCACGTTCACCCCGTCCACCAAGACCGAGGTCCTGGTCGCCGAAGAACAACGGTGGATCGCTCGGGACCTCAAACGCCTGGGTATCCAGGTACTCGTCTTCATCGCCCTGATCGCCGCGATCGGCGTCTGGGACGCGCAGACCGGCATCGTCAGCGCGCTCGGCACCTCTCTCTTCGGCCTCTGGGGATGATGTACGTATCCGGGAAAACCTTGTCCGTGAACGGAAAGCTCGTTATCCTCAAGACCGTATGACAGCACACGGATTCCGAAAGGTGCGGCGATAGCTAAGAAATATCGGGTCGGCGCGGCGATTCCCGCGCCGAAGCTGCGGGTGCTCGATGCCGAGAACGGGCAGCTCGGCATCATTTCGCGTGACGACGCGCTGGCGAAGGCCGCCGACGCCGGCCTCGACCTGGTCGAGATCGCGCCGCAAGCCGACCCGCCGGTCGCGCAGATCATGGACTTCGGCAAGTTCCGATACGAGCAGGACAAGCAGCAGAAGCAGCAGAAGAAGCAGCGTGCCGGACTGGTCAAGGAGATCCGACTCTCGATGAAGATCGGCGAACACGACCTCTCCTACCGTTTCAAAAAGGCCCGCACGTTCCTTGAGGAAGGTCAGAAGGTGAAGTTCAACCTGATGATGAAAGGCCGCGAGAACGCCAACCCGAAGGCGGCCAAGGACCGCGTGAAAGGACTGATCGTCCAGTACTTCCCCGAGGTGAAGATCGAGGCGGATCCGGTACGGGCCGGACGGAGCATCTCGATCGTGGTGGCGCCCCCGAAAGGCGGACTGAAGCCGGCGGATGCCGAAGCGGGGACGGAGGCGGAGGCGGAAGAATCCGACTCCGGCGAGAAGAAAGCGAAAGAGTAAGCGGCCCGAGCGTGGCTTGCCGCCACGGAATCCTATAAACTGGGTTCCGTATGCCGAAAATGAAGACTCATCGCGGGACCGCCAAGCGGATCCAGACTACCGCCGGCGGTAAATTGAAGCGCCGCCGGGCGTTCGTTTCGCATAACCTCGAGCACAAGTCCGTGGCACGGAAGCGGGCCAAGCACGGCGTGGACGACCTCGCCAAGGCCGATAGCCGCCGGGCCCGCAAACTCCTGGGGAGGGGCTGATGCCGCGCGTAAAACGGGGCGTGACCGCCCACCGCCGCCACAAGCGGGTCCTGCGCCAGACCAAAGGCTACCAGGGACTCCGCCGCCACTCGATCAAGAAGGCGCGCGAAGCGCTGATGAAGGCGTGGAGCCATGCGTACCGTGACCGGCGGAACCGCAAGCGGGAATTCCGGCGCCTGTGGGTGCAGCGGATCAATGCCGCGGCACGGCAGGAGGGGATGTCGTACTCGCAGTTCATGGCCGGCGCCAAGGCGGCCGGGATCGAACTGAATCGGAAGATGCTCGCCGACCTCGCGTATTCGGAGCCAGCCGCATTCAAGGCGCTCGCCAAGGACGCCAAGGCCGGGCTGGCCAAGGCCGGGAAGGCGCAGAAGTCACCCGCCGAAAAGACCGCGGCCAAGTAAACCGGATTATGTCGCTCCTTCCCGGCGGTTCCCTAACCGCCGCCGGCTTCGTACAATAGTCTGGTGCCCGGCCCCATCGTCTAGCGGCTAGGACACCAGGTTCTCATCCTGGAAACCGGGGTTCGATTCCCCGTGGGGTCACCATTTGCGCCTTCTCTTGCCGAGAAGGCGTATTTAATTCTAAACGGAGCGGTAAAACAGCGGTTCTAAATTTTTCATCTTCAAACGTAACCCGATCAAGCCCACTCTTTGAAGCCAACGCTTCTTGAGATAACGACTTGGTTTTCCTTCCTGCCACTATTCGTCGCCTAATCGGTTCAAACAGCTTGTGATCAGCGGCACTCTCCATATGCTGAGCGTAAGAACTAGCAGCTGTTTGCAACACAAACAGTTGTTAGCAACCGATATTGCCACTATATTGCAATCAAGCTATGAGCAACGAACCGAAAAAGAATGAATTTAGTATCGGTAGAGTAATCACAATGCTGATGATTGTCTTTCTCACAGGATTTATCATTTACGCGTTCTTTCAGCTCTTCTCGCCACAAGTAGAAGTTCAAGTACGTCCAATTCCTGCCGAAAGTCTATAGGTACTTTTTTATAGGCTAGGCAAAACTCCTTCGCAGGAATGAGGTAATGTCTGCATGACAGAAGACGATAAGCTCAAATCCTTACCGACAGACGGAAGAAAAATTGTTGGTGAGCTGGTTAGCAAGGCAGAGGAAAGCTATATGGGCGCGGCTGACAATTATTGGCTAAGAGCCTTAATTCAAGGCATTCCCGCCGTTGGCGGCTCTTTAGATACTGTTATTTTTGGCGAAGCTGAAGAAAACTGGAAGGAATGGGTAGAAGCAGAACTTGCTGGTATTAATCAGAAGCTAGCTTCAATCGAAAATAAAATAGACCGGCCTTATATCGAAACGCATATTACAGAATTCTCTTACATCACTAAGCGACTAATTGTGTTGATAGGAACAGACTACAGAGAAGAAAAACGGTCAGCATATGCGTCTGCACTAGTAAATTTTCTAACCCAGCCCTTTTCAAGAGAACCGGAAAAGGATTTTATCTTGAATCTTCTCACTATGCTCACTCCGGGGCACTTCAAGGTGCTGAAACTGGCCTGCAAGCGCACAAGAAGCGCCTCAGGAGCAAGTGGACTACCAGCGTGGCTAGTGAATCAAAGTGAGGAGTTGGGACTAGAGAGAGACGTTACTGAGAGCCTAACGACAGATCTGACGAGTCGAGGTTTAATATCTGTCTTTAGGCCAGCAGTTGGAGATACCCGTCACTCAGTTTCAGTGATGGGAACCAAACTTCTGAAGCTAGTAGATGAGATTCAAGACCAATAGCAAGCTTTAGCTTGTCTCAGCTGTACCATGATTACATGGCGCTTCCGCAATATCCGCAGATGAAGAGAGATCTGAGTAAGATCTTTCTTGGTCTAACGAAAAAAGCTATCCACGCTAGAGAGCCTTTGCTGGGAGAGTTGAACACAGTAACTCAGCACGAAGGCGATAAATCCACCTTCGGGACTGTTGAAGGTACTGTTCAGGAAATAAAGTATGAGCGAATGAGTTCAGAAACTCACTTCAAACCCAAAGATATTCCTGGCATGAAGGTAGAAGATGCTATTCAAATCGTTCAAAAGCAAGGAGCTGAACTTGCAGATCAACAGGCAAAGCATTTTTTTCAAAAAGTAAGCGAAGCTGCCGAAAATAGCGGAAATGTTCACGGTGCAGGCGGTAAGCCTTTCACAATTAATCATTATTTCGAAGTTCTTGAAAAAACTGAGATGACTTTCGATGAGGAAGGTAATCCTCATAAATCAACCCTTGTTGTCAGTCCTGAACAAGCTCCAAAAATGAAAGCAGTTTTTGAAGAAGCACAAAAAGATCCAAAAAATGAGGAGAAGTATAAAGCGATAATTGCGAGGAAGAAGGAGGCTTGGGATGCAAAAGAGAATCATCGAAAACTGGTTGATTAATGCTAATGAACTCAGTTTTACGATTCCGTTTTGCCAGCTACTAGAATCGCTTGGGCACACCATTATCTTTATCTCCAAGCAAAGCCAGATGGAGCAAGGCAAGGACGTTATATCAATCGCACCGGATAAAGTTATTTGCTGTTATCAGTTAAAGGCAGGAAATATCTCTAAAGCTGTTTGGAGAGATATTAAGGATGAAGTATTGGAAATGGTGGACACACCTCCCGTGCATCCATCTCTTCCAGAGTTTGATACTTATCGCACTTACTTAGTGACTAATGGAGAATTAAGTGACCCCGTAAGGCATGACTTGGACGGTATTAATAGGAAACATACCAAACGCGGCGATCCAAAAATCGAAACGATTGTAAAAGGCCAGTTAGTTCAAGACTTTGAGAATCAATATGGGTCATATCTACCCGATCAATTAAAGGATTTTTCTCTTTTCCTAAAGCTTTATCAAGAAGAAGGAGGAGCCAGCTTACCTAAAGCTGATTTTTCTAAGCTCCTTGAATCAATTTTCTCAGATGTGTTCTCTGCTAAGAAAATGTCAAAGAACGCCATCAAGCAGACCATCAATGCTTCTGTAGTAATCCTTAGTTACCTTCTTGGTAATCGCTATAAAGAGGAAAACTACTTTGCAATTTATGAAGCGTACTCACTACTTAGAGCGTACATACTTGCCGCTGCAGAGTTTCGTAAGCTCGATCAGCCTATTTATATGGACAGCTTTAAGCTCACTCGCCTTGAAAGCAACTGGGCGGTAGAGCAACTCATCGAAGAAGTATCAGAGAAAAAAGACTATACAGATATGTCGATTAATCCGCTTACTGAAACTCTCACCTATAAACCTAGAGTCACTGCTTTGACTGGAGCATTAGGCGCCTACGGAGTTTCCAAAATACTTGAAGGTGACCTTCCAAAAGAAACTCGACAAAAAATTGATGAATTTCTTAAGGAAACTCGTCCCCACATTACTTTTGAAGGAGAGTATCTGGCTCCCTACTTAGTAAATGCTATTTGGTATTACCACCTCACTAACCAAATCGAGGCACGAGACGAACTATTGGCACATTTCATTGAAGCTATTCTCCTCGTAAACCCCACCATCGGTTTCCCGGATCCTTACCACGGATTTGAAGAGATTATGCAGAAACTGGTCATCTCTAAAGAAGGTTTTGACGAATCATTTACTGGAATTTCATACTCACTCCATTCTCTTCTCCTGTTGTCTGCGCAATTTGATCAAAGAGAGCTTCTAAAGAAGCATTGGAGAAAAATTAGTCACGTTTCACTTCATGAGTTTGCGCCAAAGAACAGTTGGGATTTTCTAAGATGGCATAGTGAAACAGGCGAGCTAAAAAGTCGCTATCCCGAAGCAACTCAAAGCTGGAAAAAGCTTATAGAGGAAGCAGGCAAAAAGCGCTCCGGGATTCCTCCAAAGCTAGTGGAGGCAAAGCAATACATTCCGCATTTCTTAAATGTGTTTCCTCACCGACTTACTCCTGATCTAGTCGCATTCTTGAGTAACTCGTTTCCCAAGCCGCCTAAGGCATCAAAAGACTAAGAGGTTCTACGCCGTTATGGGAAGAGAGCTTAAGCACGCTGGGGCACAGCCTTAAGCTCACTTGAAGCTATCTCCCAAAGCTGGCTAAACTCAGACATAACTTGGTTCCAAAACGGACTCCTTTGGGTCACCATGTCGAATCCGACCGGTCGATCAAAGACCTATACAGCCACGACGGTAATCGTCAGGTTCACGGTATAGCTCCCGGCGGGCTGTTGTTCCGGGATCCGCTGGGAAAGGGCGGTGCTCGTGAAGTCCCAATAGCAGTTCGTCGAGGCGCTGGCGGAAGCCGATCCTAGGGTGATCGAGTTCACGACGCCCTGGTCGAACGCGGAGGAGGCCCCGAGGCTCACCCCCGTCGAGGTACAGCCGCCCTGCGGCGTGATCGTGCCCCCGGACGGATCGATGCTTAGCTGGCCGGCGTACGTATCGCCGTCACCCCCGGCCGCGCAACCGGCCGGCGACCCGGCGGGGTCGTTGAAATCGTATTTCGGCGTACCGGCGCTCCAGGTCGCCGTGGCTCCTGCCGTCGCCGCGATGGAGAGGTTCCACGGAGCGCTGGCCGTCGTATTGTTGACGCGCATCTTCTGCGCGGAGACGCCCAGGGTGCCGGTACTCGTGTCGCAGGAGAAGGCCGACGCCGCACTGCTCATGGCCAAGCTGGGACTGGTCACCGGTGAGCCCGCCGCATCCACGATATCCACGGTCAGCGACCCCGCGGGCGGGATGTAGCGGTTATGGGCGAAGTCCGCCGAAAAGCCTGTGATGGAAGAAAGGCTTGTTTCCAACGCCGATCCCCCCTCCACTCCGGCAAAGGTCACGGTCGTACCGTCGAACGTGATCTTCTTGACGAACAGGTCCGAGGCCGAGTCGACCACCAGCAGGATAAGCCGCGAATCGTCGAAAGGATCTTCCCGGATACGATGGACTTTGTCGTCGCCATTGGCCGGTGCCGGGGCCGTCGTGAACTGCGTGACCGAACCCCACCCGGGCGTGTTCTTGTTGAACACCACGTAGTCGACTCCGGCCTCGTTGGTGTCGTCATAGGTGACGATCGCCCGCGTCTGGCCGCCGCTGGTCACCCAGCCCACGGCATTGCTGCTCGTGCCGGCGCCAGTGGTATCGACCGCGGTGTCGAAGTTGGTCTTGTTGATCCAGCTGCCGCCGTTCCAGATTCCCGCATCGGCGTCGGCACCGGAATCCGCCGAGTTGTTCGCGTAGGCGATGTAGTCGGAGTTGGGGTCGGAATCCAAGTCCACGTCATCTCCCTGCTCGAAGAAGCCCGA
The DNA here is from genome assembly GCA_964525455.1 of uncultured Candidatus Saccharibacteria bacterium. Lineage (GTDB taxonomy): Bacteria > Patescibacteriota > SICC01 > SICC01 > SICC01 > JALYJZ01. The sequence continues at coordinate 11,033 of CAZGHP010000015.1, forward strand.
GTTCGTATTGACCCCTCCCCAGACCCCGGTCGCATCGGGACGGATCACCCACCTCGGGCCGGTGGTGGTCGTCCCCGATCCCCACCCGACCATCAGGTCGCCACTGGTAGATTCGAAGGCAAGGTCGAAACTCCAGGAGGTCAGGGAGGTTGCCGCGGCAATCGTGGCAAGCGTCGTCTCAAGGGCTGCCCCTGGCTCGCCCTCCCAGCTGCTTCCGCTCCAGAAGTTCGCCGAGAGGTCACGGGCGTTGTCCCCCCAGGCCAAGCCGATCTTATCCGTTGCTCCCGGCGCCGCTTGGAGCGCCACTCCCTGGACGGTTCCCGCGGTGCGGACGGTGTCGAGGTTCGACGGTCCGGCCCAACTGGTTCCGTCGAACGTCTGGTAGCGCAATTCGTTCGTCGTCGCCACGTTGCCGCTGTACACGACCAATGCATCTCCGGACGACTGCTCATACGCGATGTCGAAGGTCGGCAGGTTGCCGCTCGCACCGGCCACGTTCCATTCGGACGACCAGCTGGTACCGTTCCACCGCTGGATATATATGGCACCGGTCGTGCTCTGGGTACCCATGATCAGCTCATCGCGCGTCGGGGAGGCCTTGATGATCGTGTGGCGGATCGTGGCCACCGCCGCGTTCAGGCTCGTCTCGGAACCGAACAAACTCGTCACCGCGGTATAGTCCCGGTTTCGCGGCGTGGTCACGGATCCTTCGCCGTAGATGATCTCACCGTCGCCTGCCGCGACCGCCAGGGCTGTCGACGGCGCGAGGAGGACCAGGGCCGACGTGAGAGCGACTCTCCCGACCCGGCGCATGAAACGGCGGGTTCCCCGCTTCATGCCTAAGGCCGTTTCTTCGGTCGGTTCGCGCGCTTCGCGAGAAGCTTTCGCCGGGGAGGCTTCCGCCCGCCGGGAGCTGCCGGGGAGCCGTCCGATGTTCCGGACGTACCGGCAGGAACCCGGATCTTCCGGCCGGTCTCCAGTGCGTACGGCGCCTTGATGCCGTTCACCTTGGCCAGCGTCTTCCACGAGACGCCTCCCCGGGTAGCGATGTCCTGGACGGTCTCGCCGGGCTTGACCGCATACTCCCGCCACTTGCGGCGAGCCGTACGAGCCTGGCGCCGCGATCGTACGAAGCGGAACAGTGGATAGAGCAGCATGCTCAGGATCGCGATTTCCAGCAATGCCGCCCACCATACCGGCCAGACCCAGTACCAGAGGCTGACAGCCTCGGCACTCGCGGTCTTCGCGCCCGGCATCCCCAATTGGTGCTTGGGATCGGGGTCGTACGCGGCCTCTACCCGCGCCTGGTAGAAACCTCCCAACGCAGGGCGGGGTTTTTCGAAATTGTACTCGGCGGTCGTCCGCCGGAGTATGGGGAACGTTCCTCCGGTCGCGAACCTGTCGATGCCGAAGATACCACGCGAACTGACCTTCACTTCCGTATCCAACGAGACCGTCCCTTCGTTACGCAACACGGGATGCAGGACGATTTTCTCTTCTCCCGCCGAGATCGTCAGCTCGTTGACCTTCAGCTCGAGGATATCCAGGCGCTTTTCCAAGGCGCCGGGAATCGTGAGGACCACCCGGATCGCGTTCCGGAAGCTCAGCGCCACGCCATTACCGCTGCGTTGGGGGTCGCGCTTTTCTTGCACGACGACGCATCCGTTGTATTCACCGGCGGGCAAGTCCTCCGGTACGGAGATCTTGAACGATACGTTCTTGTTAGCGCCCGGTTCCAACGCCAGCTGGCTTTGCGAGAACTTCATCCAGCCGCCGGCTTCTTCCTTGGGTTCCACCCGCTGCTTACAGGCGAAAGCGCCCTCGCTCGCGATCTCGGCATCGACCCCGTAAACCAATATCGTCTTGGCGCCGGACGTGTTGTTGAAGACCGTTACGGCTGAGTCGATGGTATCGCCGGCCTTCGGCGAGAATACGAATATCGACGCCGTCCGCGGGTTAGCCCGGTCCGGATTCGCCGGCCGGCCGCCGATACCGGATTCGCCGGGATTTCCCTGCCCGGCGACGGATGCCGGCGCGAGCAGCAAGGTACCCGCCAGGAAGAACGCGGCTGCCTGTAATGCTCGGGTTGATTTCATGTTGGTGTGCCTGGGACGGACCCGCGACACGACCAGTCTTATGAAGCCGTGGCGGTCAGGGTCAGGTTGAGCGTATAGGTATCTACGCCCTGTTCCGCAGGTATTGTCTGGTTAAGGGAGGCACCAGTCAAGTAACCACGCCACACGTCGTCGGAACCGCTGGCGGCGGTCAGGACCGTCACCGCGTCCGTCGTACCCTGGTTGAAGCCGGTGGACGATCCTTTCGTGATGCTGGTGGTTGTGCAGGCCAGACAGTCGGTCGTGAGCGTCCCCGCGTTGGGATTCACCGTGAGTTGGCCGGCGATCGAGTCGGCGTCGCCCCCGTCACTGCACCCCGGATTTGATCCGGTCGGATCATTGAAGTCATAGGTCTTGGTGACGCCGCTATTCTGCCATTTCGCGGTAGCCCCGGAAGTGGCCGCGAGCGTGAGCGTCCAGCCGTTATCCGCAGCATCGGGGTTCATGACGTACAGGCGCTCGGAGCTGGAGCCGAGCGTACCGGTGGACGCGCTGCCCCCGAAGTAACAGTCGTAGGAGAACGCTTTCGAACCGAAGGCCACGTTCGGGGCGCCGACGGAGACCCGGCTGGCGTCGAGGATATCAGTCGTCAATGCCCCCGCCGTGATGGATTGGGTAAGGTCGGTAGCAGGGCTTGCCAGGACCGCCGCACCCCCAAGGATCGATACCGCCAGCAAAGGGATGGCGAGGAAGCGGCGCTTCATCGATGTGAGGGGTTTCATAGGGGTACGAATATCGGTTTTTGGAAATTAGAGAATAATATCACTATTTATTGCCTTTGTCAAGGGTTTTTATGACTTTCACGGCGGGGCGGCAAACCCGGCCGTCGCGGGCGCCCGGTCCCATCGTCTTGCGACTTGGACTATAATGGCGGCGTCAGATTAAAATAAACAGGAGGCGAGATGACTGATTCAAAAGGCTACGGGAAGCGTCCGCGCTGGCAGTTGTTCGTGATCTACCTCGTAGTGGCCGGCATCGCGTACGCGGGCGTCTACTATCTCTTCTTCTCCGACAACGGCGGATACTAGGCCCCGGTTTCCTTCGACTCCCTGGCATCGACCACTGCCGCATCCCGGCTATCGTCCGGACAATCAAAAACAAGCCTTTGTATAAGAAAACCGCCCTTCTGGGCGGTTTTCTCTAGCGCCGACCGAGAGTGCCTAGCAGACGACCCAGGGCTGGGAACCGTGCTTGGCGTAGAGCGACTGCGCGAACTTGTCCTGCACGTGCACAGGAGCGTCCCCAGCACGCTTGTAACCGCCGTAGCCGCCCCAGGTGCCGTTCAGCACCTGATACGCGCCTGAGGCCGTGCTAACGGGGTTCTGGGCCCGATAATCGCCGCCCGACTCCATGCGCTTGATATCGCTCAGCGAACAGCCGCCTCCCCCGCCGCCGGAGCTCTGCTGCACCGCCTGGGTCACGACCGGAGCCGCGACCGGAGCCGCTTCGACCTTCTCGATCCGCTGCTCCACGATCGGATCGACCGGATCGGCCGGAATCACTTCCGGCGCCAGCGAGGGCGCCGTCGCGATGAACGCGTTGTCCTGTGCGGCATCGGCGCCGGTCGAGCCGAGACTCAGCACCGCGGCAGCCAGGACCGCGCCGGCGCGGCCGACGTTCGAAAGGGTCTGCTTGGTATGGATACGTTTCATTGGTTGATTCACCTCCGTGAATTACGTCGTCTAACAAAAAAGTGTGCTCTGCAGCACACGAGTGCAAACTTTACCACAGCTCTCAGGGCTGTCAAGAAACGTAAAAAATTTGCTTAGTAAAGGAAAAAACGTACCAAATCGTGCCTCTGGGGCAACCGGCCAGTCACGGGCCAGGAGCAGCCGTGCGTAAACGCGGTCATGCCGTCCCGTACCCATACCCATAACCTGTGGACGGAATATATGACGAAAAACATAAAATAAGTCAATTAAGCCAAAAAATAGCAATATTGACATATCCGTCATGGCACGGAAAAACCCCGCCGGGGCGGGGCCTTTCCTCTGGGAAGACTGGAATGCGTCGTCCTTACGCCTGCGACGCCTTGCCTTCGGGCGCGAACCCGGCATACAGCGCCGAAAGCGCGACCACCGTATGCAGCACGTTGTCGTACACGTCCACGGGGAGGAATCCCAATACGGATCCTTCGCCGATCAGGAAACCGAGCACCGCGACCACACCGAATACCAGGCCGAATGCCTGGGCGTAGACGCGCGCATAGGTGGCGCTGCCCATCGCCGCGGCAAGTGCCACGATACCGACCAGCAGGTACACCACGTTATGCACCGTGCCTGCCTCCAGGAGACCGAAGAGGTTCCCGCTCGGCGTGAGCGGTGGAATGAAGCCGAGGATACCGATCAAGACGAAGAGGGCACCGAGTGCCGTTACATATTTCTTAGTCATGCGTATCACCCCCTTCCGGTCGTGTTTGTGTCACCGCGTCGAGTATATCCCCGCCGCAGTGAGCAAGCAACGAGTCCCGGCGTCTACCGGCCAAAACCGGTCTCCGGGATCGTGTCGTCGAACGTGAGCTTGTTGTAGACCCGGCGAGTCAGTTCCACGTCTTTCTTGCAGTACTCCACGATTTCCGGCAGCCGTCCCGCGGCGTAATAGCCAGCCACCTGCGAACCGTCGATATCGTCCTTGGAGGTCGGAAGCCCGAACGCTACGGCCAGGGCGTGCAGCGCCGTGCCGTGGCGCCCCCACCCGGTCCACTCATGCATGGTGTCGTAGACCGGGTGGTTGCGGTAGCGGGCCATGCTCGGCATCACCGACGGCCGTACGCCCAGGATCCGCGAGCGCTTGAGCACGAACGGCAGGTCGAAGTCGAAGACGTTATGTCCCACGAACCGCGTGGCCGGCGTCGCCAGCTTCCAGAATCCCTCGAGGATCTCCCGTTCGTCGCCTGCCAGGGCTTCCACCGGACCGTCGTCGACCGCGTACGCCAGGCAGACGATCCGCCCGAACGCCCCGTCGAAGCTGGTATTGCCGAGGAACGCCTTGAAGCTCTGGGGCGGCTTGCCGGTGCCACTCGCACCCGCCTTCTGCTGCTTGAACGCGTGGAGTTCCCGTAACTTCGGTTCCAGCGCCTTCGGCGCCGGCACCGTCTCGATATCGAAGAAGAGTTTACGTACCGCCATGGTTCAAGCGTACCGCGAATACAAAACCGGCGCCTGGGAACAGGCGCCGGCTCGCATGGTCGCGACTAGTTGTCCTTGTTGTCGCCGTCCTTTTGCTCGTTGATGGCCTTGACCACCCGGCTGTCATTCTTGAGGTCTTCCCAGAAGATGACCTGGTCGGCGTTGATCTGCATGTAACGTTCCGGACCGTGGATCTCGTTGCCCAACTGCACGAGCGAGAGCTGCGGACCCGGGGAGGGTCCCGGCGACTGTTGCTGGTTGCCCTGCGGGTTGTTCTGGATGTAGTACACGTCCTCGAGCGTCACGTACTGCGCCCCGATTCGGGAGAGCTTGCCGAAGTACACCTGGTTGTTCGTCAGGAATACCGCCTGGTAGCGGTCATCCTCGGGAGTCTTGCCGGCATACCCGCTCAGGGTGCCGAACGTCATCACGACCGCCATCACGATAACCGCGATTGCGATCGCCAGCACCGCGCCGCGCGTACTGATGTCCTTAAGATCGTCTGTCATGGGATTTCCTCCTCGGTTTGTTTGTTTATAGGCTCAATCAGTTTGTACCACGCCTGGGACGGCGGGACAACAGCGGGACGCTACCGGCGTTTGCGCAGTTTCCGCCAAATGAACAGCGGCACCGCCAACACGATCCAGAAAACCCCCGCCTTGGCGATGGTTCCAGTGCTTTCCTGTTTTTCCGTGACCAGCTTGTCCATGTCCCTATCCTAACCTATGCCCGGCTCGTGGCCTTTATGATGTGCGAGAGCAGTACGTCCTCGACGATGATACCTTTTTCCTTAAAGCTCTTCGTGAGCTCCTGGGTAATCTCTTCCTCGACCGCGTCGCGCTTCTTGGAAACGATGTCTTCGATCTTGTGGCGGCTCAGGACGAGACGGATCCGCGAACGGGTGATCGGGCGGATGATCTTCTCCACGTAGTCCTCGCCGATCTCCTGCCACACGCGCGGGACCTCGTTCTCGTCGAGGCGGAAGAGGATCGTGCCCTGGATCTGGACGTCGGAACCCTCGGCCGTGCGCCCTTGGATTTCCTCGTCGCCCATCAGCGCGAAATCCGCGAGGTCGAAGCCTTTCTTCATCTGGTACTCAAGCGTCTGCACGTTGAACAGCTTGGCCTTCTGCCAGAACGGGATCTTCAGGTGCAATCCCGGCTTCCAGACCTTCTTGAGTACGCCGCGGCCACGATCATAGACGCAGGCCACGTGTCCCGGCGGAACGGAGATGAAAAGTCCGAGCAGGACATCATCGAGCAGGAATGATACGACGAGTTTGTTCATACCGAGAGTCCAGTATACGCCGGGAATACGATTAGGCAAGTTTCATGCATGGTTCAGGTATTATTCAGGATCACCGGCCGCTCCCGAATCCACGCGGAACACGTATTTCCCGACCAGGAAGAACGCGACGGAGAAGAGGATCGAGGTGAGCAGGAACAACGACTTCGCCGAGGGCAGCAGGAGCAGGATGCCGAAGACGAACACCGGCAGCGCGATCACGTACCAGACGTCGGACAGCTTGGCGCCGGGTTCGGGCTCGGGGGTGGTCAGCCAAAGCAGCACGTAGAGCAGTCCGGCGGTGACCAGCGGCAGCCACCAGTTGCGCTCCGCCAGGTCGAAGAGCCCGAAGAAGGTCGTGTCGATCCTCCCGTCCACGGAAAAATACGCGAGGTCCGCGGGATCGTGGTGCAGGCCGGACTGGAACACCTGGTAGAGGATTGCCAGAAAGATGACCTGTGCCACCAGCACCATCGCCGTCGCGTAGACATTGATCCGGTGCTGCTTGAGCAGACGCTTGGTCAACGAGCGGCGGCGGCCGACCTCCGGCATCCGCTGCAGCCGTTCGATCTGCGGCCGGATCTCTTCGATCTTCAGCGACGAAGCCGAGCCGATCAGGGACGCCGGGAGCAACGCGACCCGGACCAACAGTGCCAGGTAGATGATCGTCAGTCCCATATCCCTGCCCGGCAACGTCTGGTAGGTGAAGATCACCAGGTTATAGACCGGCCGATAGAGGAGATCGTGGAAGATGAAGTGGAAGATGTCGAACATCAGCGGGTGGGGGTGAACGTCAAATCATACAAGAGATCGGCGGCGGCCGTCTCGGACAACGTGATGCGGCGGCCGGACACTAGCGCCCCTTCCCGGCCGTCCCAGGCGTAGCCTTCGGGCAGGGTCACTACCGTCCGGACCGGTACGGCGGCCCCTGGCTGGGCACGGTAACTGAGCGGCATGGTACCCGCCGAGAGATCCAATGGCTGTTCCAGCGCATACGACACGGAGTACGCCCGCTTACCGTAGGCGGGTACGTCCGTCCAGCCGCCGATCACCGGCTCCCAGGCCGCCGGCTCTTCTTCGGTAAGCGTCTGCATGTTCCAGTCTGTGTGCGCGGTCAACCGCGATCCGGGCGGGAGGAAGAACCGAGTGTAGTTCAGGTTGTCGTGGGGGTCGGTGGCAGCCGTATGTTCGCGGGTGACGGACAGGCGCTCCGAAACGGTCCCGTCAGCGGCAACGGTGACCTCCCGCGTGAGCGCGGTCTCGACATCACGGCTGGACTTGAAGCCGCCGATGTTGGCGTCGATCATCGCCAGCCGGCCCGGCGCGGGACGGAGGTAGCCGGTCAGCTTCGCCTCGCCGAGCAACTGCTGGTGCTGTTCGCGCGTGAAGTAGAGCTGCAGGTCGCCGTTCCGGGCGGCGCGGGCCAGGATCGCCATGGCCTGGGCGCGGGTCTCCTCGTCGGCGCCGCCGATCGCGCCGAGCAGCACGGGCACGAAGTCACTCAGGATCCGTTTCGGTTCCTGGTCGTTGGCCTGTGAACGTGCGAGTTGGTCGTCCTGGATCGTGGTCTGGAAATTGTCCGCGGTAAACGTGTAGCCGTATTCCGGCATCTCGATCGGCCCGAGGACTTCCAGCAGCTCGACGATCGGAGTGATCGTGATCGCCGCGACCCCGTCGGTCGTGGCACCGCCGCCGTGCTCATAGTACCGCTGGAAACGCCGGGCGGCGCTCGGGAAGTCGGGCGACCAATTGGTGTTCTGGAAGCTCCAGATCGGGTCTTCCGACCGGGCGAGCCGGAGGAACGGGTCCGGCGGATCATCCTCGATCACCCGGTTCGCCTGGTTAGCCACGTCGTAAATCGAGTCGACCGACAGGTCCTTTACGTTGCCGCGATCGAGGGTCAGCACGCCGAGCGTCCCCACGAATCCGCCGGTCGGCCGGAGCTCGGCCGGATTCTGGAACCAGACCAGATACCGGCGGAACTCTTCATCGCCGAGGATGTCGGGAAGTGCCGCGGTCACCTCGCGGGCCCGGCCGAGTGCCGATGTAGCATCGGGAACCAATGCGGAAAACTGCTCGCCGGCATCCCGGAGTGATGCGATCCCGCTGGTCTCGGCCCGTTCGGAGAGTATCGTGAGCAGCTCCAACTCCCGGTCGAGGGACCGGAGGTGCCCCCGGATGCCTGGCAACCGGTCGAGTACGACGTGGCCGGTGGAGTAGAAACCCTTTTCCGCCGTGGCGGCCCCGTCCGGAATGGTCCGGATGTCGCGGGTGAGCGCGCGGGCCGTGCTGATGAACCGCTCCCCCGTGTCCAGCAACTCGACCGCCACGGCGCGGTCGCCCGCGGCCGGGCCGAACGGGATGCCGCCCTGCTGGCCGAGCGACGCTACCGACCGGTTGGCCTGGTGCAGGGAATGCTCGGCGATACCCAGCTGGTCCTCCGCCGCCAGTAGATCGCCGCCCGCGAACTCCTCGCGAGCGCTGACCAACGCCTCCTTCGCCGCCGTCACCTGGTCTTGGACCCGCCCTTGGACGGCCGTGCTCTCACCACGGACCTGGACGGCCAGGCCGAACACCAGGACGGCGAGCAGCGCGGCACGCAGCAG
>CAZGHP010000016.1:0-17271 GCA_964525455.1 uncultured Candidatus Saccharibacteria bacterium
GGCGTGCGTGAGCCGCCCGGCCGCGTTCAGGCGCGGGGCGACGGTAAAGCCGAGTGTCGTCGCGGAAAGCCGGTCGGGAGTCGCTCCCGCTCCTTGCAGGAGGGCTGCCAAGCCCGGGCGCCGGGTCCGGGCCAGCACCGCCAGGCCATACCGGACTAATGTCCGGTTCTCTCCGTGCAGCACCGCCACGTCGGCAACCGTCCCGATCGCAACCAGGTCCAAGAGCCATTTTTCAGCCGCTTCGCATTCGCGGGCAGATAACGCGCTCCCGGCAAGGAGCGCCTGCGCGAGCTTAAACGCTACCCCCACGCCCGTGAGGTCTTTGTTCGGATAGGTGTCGCCCGGCAGTTTCGGGTTGAGCACGGCTTCCGCAAGCGGAAGCCGTTTCGGCGGCTGGTGGTGGTCGGTCACTACGACCTTAAGCCCCTCGCTCCGGGCCGCCGTGATCGCAGCAGCGTCGGAAATGCCGCAATCCACGGTCACTACCAGCCCTACTCCTTCCTTCCGGAAATGTCGCAACGTCGGGAGAGCCACGCCGTAGCCTTCCTCATACCGGCTCGGCACGAAGGCATCGGCATCGCCACCGAGACGGCGCACTACGTCGGTGAGCAGCGCCGCGGCCGTAAGACCGTCGGCGTCGTAATCGCCATGTACGACGATCCGCTCCCGTGCCGCGATTGCGGCCTGGATCGTCCGGACGGCGTCGGTCATCCCTGAAAGTCCGGCGGGGTCGTACAGCTGGGTCGCGTAGTCCGGATCTAGAAAGTCCCTGATGGCCGCGTCGGCCGTGATCCCCCGGTTGTACAGCAGCTGTGCGACCGGACGCGGATGTTCGTGGAGACGCTTGAAGAACGCCTCCGGCGCCGGGTCAGCGAGTTCCCAGCGACGTGTCGGCATGGCTGTTTTCATCGTAACCACGTTGATTTTTTATCAAAAATGTTGTATGGTAGCGTATCTCTCATTATACGCACTATGAAAAAGTCATCCCCATCTCCAGACCAATCCCCCCTGTTCCACGACGCGGAACTTGAGATCGCCGACTGGACCGGCTCAACGGAAATCGGCCGTGCGGCGGGTGCCGCGTACGAGCGGGTCGCGGAATCCCAGGAACGGCAGCGGTCGGAGGTCCTGACGGGAATCGACCGGGAGGTCGCGCACCAGGCCCATACGTTGCTCGACCAGGTCGGACGGGCATTGACCGGCGGTGTGGACGCCGAGCTTCGCGGAGATCTGGTGAGCCGCTTGGAAGCCCTTGAGGCGGTCCATGACGCTGACCGGCGGCACGCCGGGAAGGCGGCGGACGGGTACGAGGGAAGACGATACCGCGAAGAGACCCCGGATGACCATCGTGACCGGATATTCATCGAACGCGGGGTGGCCGCGGACCTCGCCGCCATCAAGGGAGCCAGCGCGGGTGACCCGGACCGCGACAAGGTCCGCGAGCACCAGAACCGGACCGCTCCCGATACGCGCGAGCGCAGGAAGAAGGTCGTCGTGGAACGCCGGCTCGCCCGCGAATTCGGCGATGTCGTCACGGCGTTACGGGAACGCCTGGAAGACCTGCCCGATATCAGGGACGCTGCTTAGCCGCCCGCTTGTCGGACCATAGTTGCCACGAGACCAGCAGTGGCGCGGCGTTGAATATCGAGGAGTAGGTTCCGATCACGGTACCGATCAGGAGCGCGAGGATGAACCCCTTGAGCGAGTCCCCGCCGAAGAAGTACATCGCGACGAGCACGAACAGTACGGTGACCGAGGTGTTGATGGAACGTATCAGCGTCTGCGCGATCGAGTAGTTGACCGTCTCCGAGAAGTCCTTACCCACCCGTTTCACCAGGTTCTCCCGGATCCGGTCGAAGACGACGATCGTATCGTGGACGGAGTAACCGATGACGGTCAGCAGGGCCGCCACGAAGTTCGCGTCTATCTCCACCCCGGCGAATTTACCGAGCAGGGCGAACACTCCGAGCGTGAAGAGGATATCGTGCAAGAGCGTCACGACCGTGGTCACGCCGAACCGCCAACTTGAGGCCGGTTTCGGGACGTTCCGGAACGCGTACGCGATATAGAGCAGGATCAGGAGCGAGCCGATGCCGACCGAAAGGATGGCTTTGTTTCGCAGGTCCTCACTGATCGACGGGCCGACGGACTCGAAACGCAGTTCGCGGGTACCCTCGCCCAAGCGCTCGGTCAGCTGCTGTCGCAATTCGTTGTGTTGCGCCGGTGTCAATTCCTCGACACGCACCTGGAACGCATCGTCGGATGTCGCCTGTACGACCGGATTGCCGTAGCGTTCCCCTACGGCCTCCCTAACCGTCTCGCTGTTGGTATGCGTCGGCACCTGCAACTCGATCAGGGATCCGCCGGTGAAGTCGATGCCGAGGCGCAAGCCGAACGTGACCAATGCGATCGTCCCGGGAACCACCAGTAATATGGAGAAGGCATACCACCAGCGGCGGTAGTTGACGAGCTTACGCAGCATCGGCGTCTCCTTTCCCCACGTCCCAGAGTCGCGGGTGGTTCGCCAAGCGGGTCCGTACGGCGAATCGCACCAGGGTACGTGTCACCGTGATCGCGGAGAAGAGCGAGACGAGGACCCCGAGCGCCAGTACGACGGCGAAACCGCGGATAGTGCCGGAGCCGAACGTGTAGAGCACGACCGACATCAGGAGCGAAGCCGCGTTCGAGTCACGGATCGAGGTGAAAGCACGTGAGAAACCGGCTTCCAGTGCCGCCGGCAGCGTGCGTCCGTCGCGGAGCTCCTCCCGCATCCGCTCGAAGATCAGGATGTTGGCATCGACCGCGATACCGATCGACAGGATGAAGCCGGAGATACCGGCCAGGGTCAATGTCACCGGAATCAACTTGAAGAGCGCCACCATCACCGCGCTGTAGAGCAGCAGCGCGAGTACCGCCAAGACGCCGGGCAGGCGATAATAAGCGACCATGAACGCCGCGACCAGCAGTAGGCCGATCAGACCGGCGGCCAGGCTCTTCTCGACCGAATCCTGGCCGAGCGTGGGTCCGACGGTCCGCTGCTCGACCTGTTCCACCGGCACCGGCAGCGCACCGGCATTCAACTGAAGGGCCAGTTGCTTGGCTTCCTCGACCGTGAACTGCCCCGTAATCACGGCATTGCCGTCGCTAATCTCTTGCGAAACCCGCGGCGCCGAGATGATGCTGCCGTCGAGCACGATCGCGATTGGCTTGCCGACGTTCCGACGGGTCATCTCCGCGAACTGCTTGGTACCTTCGGCATTGAACGTGATGGTGATTTCCGGTTCGCCCGTCTGTTGGTTGAAGCCGACGGCAGCCCGCTTGAAGTCGGCTCCGGTGAGTTCCGTATTCTCCTGGTACGCCGCCAAGGGGTTTGGATTGGCCGGGTCGGCCGCGGGATCCTGCTCGCGGAATTCCATCTTCACCGTCGCGCCGATGATCTTTGAGGCTTCCTCTACGTCCGTCACGCCCGGCAACTCCACGATGACGCGATAATCGTCGCCGGAACGGTTCGCTTGCACCAGCGGTTCCGAAACGCCGAGTGCGTTCACGCGCCGTTCGATGACGTCGACCGCGCCGTCGAGCGCCTTGGAACGTTCGCCGCCAGGAATCTTCGACATATCGGCCTGGTAGACAAGATGCGAACCGCCCTCAAGGTCCAGCCCTTCGTGGATCTTGAGTTCCCGCTGGTAGTCGATCCCCAGCGGCTTAAGGTTGATGTCCGGACCGGATGGCCAGGCCACGAGCCCGACCAACGCCGCCGTCACCACGACTCCCGCCAGCGCCAGCCTGATTTTCTTACGTGTCATGTCGGGAAACCATTCAGAGGAATTTCTTTTGGCCGCTTTGCTTGAGTTTCTCGACCACCTTCTTCACGTCCTGCGAGCGGTCCTTCGGGCAAATCAAAACGGCGTCTTTGGTGTTAATGATAACAAGATTCTCCACGCCGATGGTGGCGACCAGTTGTTTCGGCGAATAGACGAAACAGTTCTTGGTATCGATATCCACGTACTCGCCTTCGAAGACGTTGTCGTTCTCGTCGTGCTCGAGGACGTCGTGGAGGTCCGCCCAAGAACCGACGTCGGCCCAGTCGAACGACGCCGGGATGACGGCTAGGTTCGCCGATTTCTCAAGGATGCCGTAGTCGATCGTCTCCTCTTGTAGCGCCAGGTACGCTTTCGCCAGCATCTGTTTCGTGGCGTTTCCGGTAGCGACCTGCTCGATGAACGCCGCATGAACGGGCAGGTGGTCCGCATACTCCGACCTGAACACGCCGAACTGTGCCGCGGACATGCCGGCGTTCCACAGGTACTCTCCATCCTTGAGATATCCGCGCGCGGTGACCTCGTTCGGTTTCTCGACGAATTGGCTGATCTCGAAGACATCGAACCCCTCGATGTTCCGCAGACGCCGGCCCTGTCTGATGTACCCGAAGCCGGTCGAGGGATAGGTCGGCTGGATGCCAAGCGCCACCAGTCGCCGTTCGCGACGCGCGGCCTCGGCCCACGCCGCGAACGTCCTCCGAAATTCCTGTCCGTCCTGGATCAGCTGATCCGCTGGAAGAAACACTACGACATCTTCGGGCGCGGCGCGTACGGCCAGCGCGCCGAGCGCCAGAGCCAGCGCGCCGGCCGTCCCCTTACGGGCCGGCTCCACCACGATGTTCTCCGCCGGGATGCCCGGCACCTGTTGCCGGAGGAGGCGGTCGTGCGAGCCTTCGGTCACGCAGTAGACGCATTCCGCCGGAAGCCCGAGACGCTCCACGGTCTGCTGGACCAGGGTCACACCCCCGTCCAACTCCAGGAGGTGTTTCGGGTGTTTGCTGCGAGAGCGCGGCCACAAGCGACTGCCGGATCCGCCGCAAAGAATGATCGCATAAGTTTTCACCTCGCCATTATTCCACATCGTAGGTCGTGTAGCGTAGAAGTATGCCGCATTACGCCATCGCGCCGTTGGCTGTCACCCGGAGAGACACGTACACGTACCGGTTCCCAAAAGCACTTGGGCGCGGCCAGGTCGTGCAAGTGCCGTATGCCCGGAGCGAGCGGACCGGCGTAGTGCTGGGGCCGGCGGATGCGGACCCGCGGGCCGTTGCGATCATCCGGGTGCTTCCGGAACGTTTACCTGATTGGCAGGTAAGGTTCGCGGAAACGCTCGCAGCCCGCTGCTTGGCACCGCTCGGCCAGACGGTCGGACTCCTGCTGCCGCCATGGAGCGAAGGGAAGGCTGCAACCGACATCCCCCCTCTCCGAAGTCCCCGACCAACGCTCTTGCTCGAAGGAGATCCCTGGCCCCGATACGCGAAAGAGACAGGAGACGCCGCCGGACAAATACTGGTCCTGGTGCCGGAAGCCCGCCTGACCCGCACGCGACTGCCGGGCGCCATACCCTTTACCGCGACGCTGCCAATCGCCCGGCGCCGGGAGGTGTGGGAACACGTCCGCCGGAACCCGAGGGCGGTCGTGGTAGGTACGCGCTCCGCCCTCTTCCTTCCTTGGCGGAAGCTCGCGGCCGTAATCGTGGACCAGGAGGACGAGCTCGGACACCTGAATGACCGCACCCCGCGCTACCACGCCCGGGAAGCTGCCCTGCTTCTCGCGGCACGGCATGGCGCCCGCCTGATTCTCTCGTCACTCTCACCCAGTCTGCGTGCGTGGATGCTGGCTGGGTGGCCGAAATTCCCGGAGCCGTCACTCGCGTCACCCGACGTCCTTGATACCCGGAACGTGCCAACGCGCACCACCATCCCGCACGGGATCCCCGAGCGGATCCTGGAAGCCCCCGGTGAAGTATTGCTGCATACCGTCACCCGGAACGTCCCACTGGTCCGTGCTGCCATCGACCGGACGGCGCCTGGGGCGCGGGTCCGGGTCGGAGGACAGCCGGCCCTCTTCAGCGACCGGCGCTATGCCCTGGTCATCGCGTTGGATTTCGATGCCCTGCTGTCCCGCCCGGGTTACGCGGTTACCGAGCGGGCCGTCTCGCTCGCGCGTAAACTAGCTGCCCGGCTCGTCCCAGGCGGGCGACTGCTCATCCCCACCGCGCACCCCGACCATCCGGCGCTGGGCTGGGCAGCTAAGCCGTATGGGTCTTTCCTCGCGGCCGAGCTGGAAGAACGTAAGCACCTCGGCTTGCCGCCGGCCGGTCCCCTGGTGCGGATCGAAACGGAACGGACCGACGAACCGAAGGTGCGCGAAGGATTGGAGCGTGCCGGCGTGCCGGACAAGCGAATCCGGAGCACGCATGCCGACGGGCGTACGACCGTACTGGTCAAGTGGGACCCGCGACGGCTCCGGGCGTTGCTCGCGCCGGAGCGGCGCATTTCCGTCGACTACTGAGTACACTGGGAACATGACCGGACGACCCACGCCCTTGCTCAAACCGGACCATCCGGCCCTCCGGAAGGTCGCTGCGCGGGTAAAAGACGCCTCGCAAGTCACCGACCTGGTCGAAGACCTGCGTGTCACGATGGAGCATGAGGGAGGCGTGGGGCTGGCTGCCCCCCAGGTCGGCCGAAGCGTGCGGGTATTCGTGACGGGCCTCGGTGATCACCGGACATTCATCAACCCGGAAATCACCGCCTCTTCCGAGGAGGAAATCTGGTGGGAGGAAGGCTGCCTCAGCCTACCGCGTCTCCTTGGCGACGTGCGGCGCCCGAAGCAGGTCACGGTCCGGGCGTCGGACCAGCACGGGAAACCGTTCGTCGTCCGGGTGGACGGCCTCTACGCCCGTGTGATCCAACATGAGGTCGACCACCTCGACGGCATCCTCTTCCCCGACCGCATGCAGGACCTCTCCAAACTGCGGACGCTCACGGACGAAGAGTGGCAGAGCCGTTTCGAAGGGAACGACCGTCTCCGCGAAGAGGAAATGTGATGAAAGTCGTCTTCTTCGGCACGCCAGCGTTCGGACGGACCGTCTTGGAGCGGATCCTGGACGCGGGCATCAGCGTACCGTTGGCGGTCAGCCAGCCGCCCCGTACGGCACAGCGGCACGGCCGTTCGCCGAAACCCGTACCGGGAGCGGTGGCGGATTTCGCGAGCCGGAACGACATTCCCGTCCGGGCCCCGGAACATCTCGGCACGCTCCGGGACGAATTGGAGAAGACCGGACCGGACGCGTTCGTCGTCGCATCGTTCGGCCGGATCATCCCCACCGCGCTACTCGCTCTGTCGGCGCCATGGGTCAACGTCCACGCATCGGTACTCCCCCGTTACCGCGGTGCTTCGCCGATCCCCCAGGCGATCCTCGACGGCCTCGACGGGACCGGCGTAAGCCTGATGCAGCTGACGGAAGGACTCGACGAAGGGCCTGTCTATGCTACGCGCACCGTACCGATCTCGGATTCCGAGACCGCTGCATCGCTTTCGGAATCGCTTGCGGCTGCCGGTGGCGAATTGCTGGTCGAACAGCTGCCGGCGATCACGGACGGCTCCCTGCGCCCGAAACCACAGCCGAAACGGGGCATCTCATATTCCCCGAAGCTGACGAAGTCGTCCGGCCGGATCGACTGGTCGCGTGACGCGACGTATTTGGAACGGTTCGTCAGGGCGATGCGGCCCTGGCCGACGGCCTGGACGACGCTCGACGATATGCCGGTCGCCGTGACGCAGGCGTCCGCGGTCGAGGAAGGCGCGGGAGCGCCCGGGGAATTCTCCGACGCGACGCCGCTCACCGCTGCCACCGGCGACGGCGCGCTGCGGATCAAACGGATCAAGCCGGCCGGCAAGGCGGAGATGGCCGGCGACGACTGGCTGCGCGGGCGGAGGCATGGCGGCCGGTTCGGCTAGGCCGGCGGAAGGACGGACCAGGAGTCGTCGGCGTTCTTGGCAAGTCGGCCGGGCACGGAAAACCCCGCGGCCTGCTTGTGTCCGCCGCCGCCGAGCAGGCCGGCCAACCGGTTCACGTCGATGGATTCGTTGCGGGTACGGAAACTCCCTTTGATTTCCCCGGTACCCAGGTCAGTGAGCAACATCATCGCCGGAACACCGGGAATAGCGTTCAAGAAGTTCACCAATCCCTCGAGATCGTCCCGGATCGCTCCACACTCCGCCAGATCTTCCGCGGTCAGGACCGTAGAGACTACGCCGGCGGCCTGCGGATGTTGATCGATGCGTGCCATCGCCCGTCCCCAGAGGCGGAGCTTGGGAATCGAGCTGTGATAAAAACAGTGCCGGATAATCGCTTTGAGGTCGGCACCCCGACGTAACAGCGCCGAAGCCACCCGGTACGTCTCGGAGGTGGTGTTCGGGTTCTGGAACGCCGAGGTATCCGAAACGATACCGGTCAGCAGGGCCGTGGCGGCATACCGCCGGATATCCCACCCGGCCTCCTTGGCCATCAGGTAGACCATCTCCGCCGCCGATGAAGCGGTGTGGTCATAAACCGCCAGGCGGCGGTCGCGCGGCAACGCCTGCTTCGGGTGATGGTCGATGTCGACGACGGGGATCCGCTTGGCGATGCGCGATACCTCAAGTGCGCTCTTCGCATCGGTCGGGCAATCGAGCAGGACCAGCAGGTCGGCATCGGCAAAGTCCGGTTCTTCCGTGAAGCGGTCCGCGCCGTGGAGGAACGTATAATGGCCTGGTACCGGGTCCGCGCACGCCATCTGGACCGCCGCCCCCCGTTCCTCGAGTAAGAGGCCGAGCCCCAGCGCGGAGCCGATCGCGTCCCCGTCCGGACGCTGGTGACATACCAATACCGGCGCCTGCGCCCGCTCCAGGGTACTAATCGCCCCCAGCAGCCGAGGTCGCGGAATCATTGCTTGAGCAGTTGGGCGATCCGGCCCGCGTGAGCCGCGCCGTGGTCCTTTCGTATCCGGAGCTTAGGGGTACGTTTCATGCTCAGCCGTCCCGCCAGGTGCTGCTGCAGCTGCGGCAGGGCTTCCTCCACCGCCTGCCAGGCGATAGCCGTATCCGGAATCACGCTCACCCAACAGTCGGCGTACTGGAGATCGGGAGACGTCTCCACCGCGGTGACGGTCACGAGCCGGTCGCCCCCGGAAAACAATTTTCCGACGATCGTCCCCAACTCCTGGGAAATCGCCCCGTTCACCTTCTCCATGCGTCCGCTCATGCGTCCAGCGTCCGTTTCTTTTCGAAGCGCCGCAGCAAGGTGATGCGCTGGCCTTCCGCGACCGGCGGGCCGACGACGGTCAGGCCGCATTCCGTGCCCGACGAGACCTCCTGGACTTCCTCGTCCACGCGGCGGAGGGTCTTTACCAGCCCGGTCGCCTCGCCGCCATCCACGCGGTATTCCGCACCGGCGACGAATTTCCCTTTCTCCACCTTACAACCGACGATCTGGCTTTCCTTGGTGGTCCGGAAGATCGCGAGCACGGTCCCTTGGCCAATCTCATTGACGATCACCTCGGGCGGCAGGAGTGCTTCCAGGGCCGACTTGAGTTCGTCCAGCAGCTCATAGATGACGTCGTAGGTCGAGATCCGGACGTCGAGTTGCGTAGCGAGTTTCTTTGCCGCCGGCTCGACCCGGGCCTTGAACCCGACGATTATCGCTTTCGAGCTTTCCGCCTGGCGGACGACCGATTCGCTAATGGCACCGATACCGGTATGCACTAGCCGGACCGCGACTTCGTCCTGCGGAATCTTCGCGAGACTGCCTTCGATCGCCTCGAGCGAGCCCTTTACGTCCGCTACGAGTACGACCGGGAGCTGCGTGACCTTTCCGGCGTCGACCGCCCGCCTGATCGCCTCGGCGGACAGCGCCGGCTTCTCGACCCGCCGGGCGCGACGGTGACGTTTGTTCTCCGTGGCCCGCTTCTTGGCATCCTGTTCGTTGGCCGCACCGGTGACCGCGGCACCGAAACTGGGCGCCGCGGAGAGGCCCGCGATCTGTACCGGTGCTCCGGGGCCGGCCGCTTCCAAACGCCCGCCGCGCCAGTCCTCCATCAGCCGCACGCGGCCGGTGACGTCTTCCATCACCAGATGGTCGCCGACACGCATGGTCCCGTTCTGTACCAGGACGGTCGCGACCGGCCCTTTGGCGCGGGACAGCCGCGATTCGATTACTACCCCGACAAGTTCCCCTTTCGGGTCACCGACAGGCTTCGCCAGGTCGGATATCAGCAGCACCATTTCCAGCAACTCCGGAATCCCTTGCTTGGTCTTACTTGAGGTCTCCACGAATACCGCATCGCCGCCCCAGTCCTCGGCGACGACACCGAGCTCCGCCAGACCCTGCTTCGTCTTGTTGGGGTCTGCTCCGGCTGCGTCGATCTTCGTGACCGCCACGACGAACGGCACGCCGGCCGCCTTGATGTGTTCGACCGCTTCCTTGGTCTGGGGCTTCACGCCGTCGTCGGCCGCGATCACCAGGATGGCCACGTCCGTAATCTTCGTACCGTGGGCCCGCATCGCGGTGAACGCCTCATGACCAGGCGTGTCCAGAAAGGTGATCTTCCGTTTGGCGCCGCCGCCCTTGGGAACCGCTTCTACTTGGTATGCGCCGATGTGCTGGGTGATACCGCCGGATTCGCCGGAAGCGACGTCGGTCTCGCGGATCGCGTCGAGCAGTGAGGTCTTGCCGTGGTCGACGTGCCCGAGCACGGCCACGATCGGGGGGCGCGGACTGCCGGTGGTCGGCTTACGCGCGGGATCCGCCGTCTCGGCCGCCTCCGCGAGACGCTCCACCGCCACGCCGAGATCGGCCGCGATGATCGCGGCGGTCTCGTAATCGATGTCTTCATTGATCGTCGCCATCACGCCATTCTTCATCAGCTCGCCGATGATCGCCGGAACCGGCTTGCCGATCGCCCCGGCAAGTTCCTTCACCGAGATAACGCCCGGCAACTTCACTACTGATTCTGCTGATTCAGCCATACCTTATAGGGTACCAGCCACGGGGCTCGTACATAAGCGGGGAACGCCGTGCAGCCTTACCCGATCGTATCCTTGATCTTCTTGGCGCTGACCGCCCCGATGCCCGGAATCTGCTCCAATTCCTCGACTGTCGCGTTCTTGAGTTTCGCCAGATCCCCGTATCCGGCTTCCGACAATTTGCCGAGAATACCCTCCGGAAGCGATGAGAGGTCCTTGGCCGCATCGGAGCTCTTGCCGGATGCCGCCGCCTGCGCCGCTTTCTTGACTGCCGCCTCGGGATCCTTCAGGCCCTTGATCGACAGAGCGATCCGGTGCGCCTCGGGGTCGATCGCCAACACCAGGAACTCCTGGGTCCCGCCTACGGTGACGACCTCGGTCGGGTTCTCGACGTGTTCCTCGGCCAGCTCGGAGACATGCGCCAGCCCGGCGATGTCCGCACCGAGGTCCACGAAGGCGCCGAACGGCGTGACCCGTGCGATCGTACCCGTCACCTTCTGGCCGGGTTTGTACTTCGCCGCCGCCTTGGCCCACGGGTCTTCCTTGAGACGTTTGAGCGAAAGCGAGACCTTCGCTCCCTCGATGCCGACGATCTTCGCCTCGATCTCCTGGCCGACCTTGAGGTGATGGCGCGGGTCGTCGACCCGGTTCCAATCGATCTCGGAGATGTGGATCAGGCCCTCAAGGCCGTCGTCGAAACTGACGAAAGCACCGAAGTCCACCACGCCGGTGATCTTACCCGTGACAACATCACCTTCTGAAAATTTGGAGAGGGACTCCACGGTCTCGTGCGTCCGGGCCAGTTTCTCAGAAAGGATCAGCTTGTTCTCGACCTTGTCGAGGTCGAGGATCTGCACCTTGATGCCGGTGCCGATGAACTGGCGGAGCTTCTCCAGGATCAGGTCGCGGTCGCCGCCGGAAACGCGCGGGTAATGCTCGGGTGCGAGTTGGGAGACCGGCAGGAAACCGCGGATACCGCCGGCGTCGAGCAACAGTCCGCCGGTATTGGCATCGGCAACGGTCGCCTCAAACGCTTCCTTGCCCTCGAAACGTGCCTCCAGGTCGGTCCAGGTCCGGTCGCGTTGTGCCCGCCGGATCGAGAGGATGACGTACCCCTCGTCGTTCTCCAGCGCCACCACGGACGCATAGACCGTATCGCCGACGGCGAGCTTCGCGAGCGACCGCTGGTCGCCGATTTCCCGCGCCGGAACGTAGCCGGTAGCCAGGCCCTTGATATCGACCCAGAGCTCGTTCTTGCTCTTGGTGACCACGTTGGCTTCGATCACCTCGCCCGGTGCGAGCCGGATCGGCGCCGCGTTCTCCAGCAGTGACGCAAACGATTCCTTCTTGTTCAATGGTGACTTGGTTGCCATGGTTTTTCAGAATGAGGAAGCCCCGGATCGTTCCAGGGTCGTCGGGTTATCGGTGCTTACCTACCGCACCAGTTTAAACGCGCCCTGCGACGCCCGCAAGGTTCGAGACGATGCGGGTCGCAAGGTCCCTCGAGAAACGGACCGCTCGCTCAGCGCCGGTTGGAGTTCAGGTTGAATTCCGGTAGCCCGGGCACGAACCGTTCGGAGAAATTGAAGTCCCGATGATGCGCCCCGGCGTACAATCGTTCCGGAGAGACCGCCACCAGGTCAGTGACGTTCCGGGCCAGCCGGAGTTGCCGGGGAACGAAACGGTCTCCGCTCGGGGTGACCTTGTAGACCACGGCATTCGTACCGAAGAAGACCTGTGATCCGGCGGCCGCCACCGCTTGGATCCGGCCGCCGACTTCCGGCAGCGGGTTCCCGACGTTCCGCCAGCTCCTCCCGAAGTCCTTGGTGAGGAAAAGGCCTTCCTCTGTCCCCAGGTACAGTCCGCCGTTGCCTACCGCCATCGACCAGACGCTCCGCGCGTCCGTGGGCAGGCCGGTGTTGACGGGGGTGAAGGTGTCGCCGGTATTCGGACTGTAGAAGACCCCACTGCCGAGGGTTCCGGCAAAGAGATGCGGACCGGTAGCGGCCAGGCTGGTGACGACGCTCTCCGTCGAAAAGACCCTCTGCCAACTGTCGCCTCGATCCCGCGAGCGATAGACATTGCCCTCCTGGTCGCCGACGAAGACCGTAGTGGTGTCCGGACCGAACGCGACGGCTGTGGCCGCCTGACCCGGCACCGAACCGGTAAAGACGGCTTCGAACGACTTCCCTTCGTCCGTGCTGCGGAACACCTTACCGTACCCCTCGGACACTCCGGCGACGAATACCGTCCCGGGGGCGCGCGGGTCGATCGAGATGTCCCGTACCGCAACGGCTTTCACCTGGGGCAACGAGCCGGTAATCTCTTCCCAGTTCCTGCCGGCATCGGTACTGCGATACAAGTCGTCCTCGGTGCCGGCGAACACCCGGTCCGGGGCTTCCGCACTCGCCCCGACCGCGGTTACCTCCAGCGGTGGATACGCGTCAGGCACATTGGCATCCGGTGCGGCCAGGTCGGGAGCGGCGCGCCAGCCTTCGCCGCCATCGTCCGTGACGAACACGCCCGACTGCTTGGGCGTCCGGTCGAGGCAGCCCGTGCTCATCAGTACCGCACTGAGGACTATCAGCGAACCGAGGATCTTGCTGGCGAACGTATCGGGCAACATAGAACGCAAAATCATACCTTAGTTATGAGACTTTTACAAGAATCACGGTCGACGGGGGCTTGACCGGCGATGATTTTTGCGCTATGATTAGTCAATTTTTTCATCATGGAAACGATCCGAAACATCCTGGCGCCTACCGGCAAGAAACTGCTCCTCACGCTGGTCGTGACGCTTTTTGCCCACCTATACATTACGGTATCCCAGTTCCGCACGGCAACGCACCAGGACCTTTCCGCCGTCCAGGACTTCTGGCTCACTAACCTGATCAACGGGCTGCCGTACCTCGAGACGGACAATACGCCGCTCAAGTTCCTGACGTTCTTCGCGATCAGTTATCTCCTGGTATGGGCCGTCTCACGCCTGTCGGAGATCATTACCGCTCTCCGGACGGCCATCGCCAAAAGGACGGAGAAGACATGAACCGTGATACCACGCGGGTACTGACCACGATTGCCGCCGGCATCGCCGCGGTGGTCGGGATGGCGGTCCTCATTTTCGCCGTTGCCTACCCGGATACCGCGAAACGGTCCGGCCTGGGCGCGGAATTCCTCCTGGCCGACCTGAGCGACGCCGGATCCCGACTGCAGGACCTGACCGGATTCCGCCCGCTGGCCGATGCCGCGCTCTTCGCCGGCTCGTACGTTCTCGTGTCCTTGAGCATCTGGACCCAGGCGCAGGCCCGCCACTACCTTCGAATCCGTAAGCACTTCCAATGACCATGGGACGCCTCCTGCGACAGTTTGATTCCGGGCCGCGGCGAATCCTCGCCGCCGGATTGCTTTCCGGCGGCATCGTCATGTCCGTCTCGGTGTTCGCGGAAAGTTCATACGTCCAGACGCGGAAAATCCAGATCGAATCGGCCGCTGGCCAGCACTGCGAACAATGGTCCCGCGAGGACGTCGCCGGGGAGACCCGGGTGCGCTGCGAGCGCTGGGATGATCGGTAAACACCCCAGGCGCATTGACATCGGGCCCGGTTTGTGATATGGTGATTTAATTTTCCAACAACTAACACCCACCTCATGCATCCATTGACCATTACGTTCGCGACATTCACACGCCAACTGGCAGCCTCGCACCTACGGTTGCTGATTGCCGGGCTGCTCGCGATCGCCTTGATCTCGGCCGCCCTGACCCTGGCCGCCGGGCCCGACCCGGCCAAGGACGAGATTTCGATCACGACGCCGACCGCGAATGCGGTCGAGCGCGAGGACTTCCCCGTCCAGGTCAAGTTCAAGCCGAAGGAGGGCCGACAATCGTTCAATACACAGGTCTACATCGACGGCCACCTGGTGGACGTGCGGACGAGCAAAGGCAAGAAGTTCGATGGCAAGGAAAGCGTTCAGTATGACTTCCAGTACGGCGATACCCGCTCCGGCGAAGACAGCCGGACCAACCTGCGTTTCAACCGACAGCTCCTGCGCCCCGGACAACACGTGGTGAAGGTCGTCGTACGCCAGAACATCCAGCCGTCGGCCGCGGCCGGCAGCGCGATCGTCTCCGAAGCGTCCCAGACGTTCTCCGTAGCCGACGTCAAGAGCCTGACGACTTCCCAGGAAGAGCCCATCACCATCAAGGCCAGGGATCTGGCCAAGAAGCCGGTGACCGAGCGGAACGACAACCGGATCGTCCGCCAGCAAGCCCAAACCACGACCGGCAGCGTGGCCTCTCCTAACACGATCGCCAACAGCCTGGGTGCCAAGAACTTGCTGAGCCCATTCGTCCAGACGGCGAAGGCCCACAGCGGCGACCACGCCAACCTCCGCCTGATCACCACGGTCGACAGTAACGGTGACGGGCGGGCGGATGCCCGACTGGGTAATACCGAGTTCTGGATCGACAAGGTCAGCTCGAACATGAACTGCCACGGCTACCCCGTGGACGGCAATAACACCATCCGCGTCACCACCCCGGCGGGCGGAGGTAATATCGGCGAGACACTGCTGCAGAACTGCCCGACTTTCCTTCCCAACAACAATACCGTGGCCGGACCGGGAATGATTTACGCGGTTCGGCTGATCATGCCGGATGGTTACCGGATGCGTGCGATCGACCCCAGGAACCTGATGTCCGGACTTACGCGCGATTACCAGCCGAATCCTCCCGGCCAGCGCGGGCCGCGCATCGAATTCTACCTGCAGCGGAACATCACCGTCGAGCTGCACTGGATGATCGAGAAGATTCCGCCTCCTCCGGCACCCCCGGCCCCGCCTGCCCTGCCTAGCAATATAGCCTCCTGCAGCAACGGCGCGGCTCCCTTCTACCGCCTGAACAAGATCGCAGGCCCAGACGGCGACCACTTCTACACCATGAGCGGCGAGGAGCGTAACAACGCCATCACCCAGTTCGGTTATATGTACGAAGGCGTGGCGGGCTTTCTCTTCCCGAACCAGGCCGCCGGCACCGTGCCGCTGTACCGCCTGTGGAGCGGTCCCGCGATGGACCACTTCTACACGATCAGCGCCGGTGAGCGCGACAATGCCGTGAAGGTCCATGGGTATACCTACGAAGGCATCGCGGGATATATGCACCCCGGCCAGGCCCCGCACACCGGGCCCCTATACCGCTCGAACAAGCAGGAAGCCAGCGACCACTTCTACACCATGAGCGCCGAGGAGCGCGACAGCGCCGCCCGAGGCGGGTGGGCATACGAAGGCATCGCGGGCTACATGTTCGCTTCCTGCCCGCCCGACAAGCCAGCGGAGCCCCAGGCACCGGCGGATTCTGACAATGACGGCGTGCCGGACGACAAGGATGCTTGCCCGAACGAGCCGAAGGGTCCGGATGGCAGCGCTGACGGTTGCCCGAAACTGACGGCTTTCGACCCGAACGCCCCGTTCCTGGCCTTGACCAAGGTCTCGGCCACCGAAGTGAGCGTAGACGCCTTCGCCCTTGAGTTCGACGGCACCCGCCCGAACGGGGCGGTCAAGGAACTGAAAGCGGTCGTGGACGGCAAGGTAACCGACACCGTCCAAGCTGAGGTGGCACCGGTCGGCACCTCGAATGACGCCGGGACCCAAGACATCGAGAGTGCGACGGTCCGGAACCAGACCCTCCAGCTCGGTAATGTCGCTGACGGAAAACCGCATACGGTCGCACTGCAGGCCGTCACCGAGAGCGGCAACCAGGGGTCGGTGACCTTCAAGACCGATCCGGTCGCCGCCCAGGTGCCCGCTCCCCCGAACGAATCGACGGTCGTCCCTGAACCGGTACCGGCCAAGGGCGTGGACCGTGCGATCACCAACGCTGAAGATGACTTCTCCTCCCTGCCGAAGACGGGACAGGCCGGCCTGATCGCCTTCATCGTCTTCCTGATCGCCAGCGGCACCTACTACGGCACCCAGTATTACCGCGAACGCAAGGCCAAGCGGAGCTGATCACCCTCGCACCCACGCCTAAGAACGCCCCTCCCGTCGAGGGGCGTTCTCTTGATCAATAAACATCCGAGGGTGATTGTCGGCAACACGCCGGTGACGACCTACTCTTCCGGGCCCTTGCGGCCCAGTACCATCGGCGCTGCGGGGCTTAACGGCCGTGTTCGGAATGGGAACGGGTGTGGCCCCCGCGCTAGGGTCACCAGCGTGTTGCCGGCAATACGTCCGGCACTGTCGGTTAAGGCTGCGCGCAGTACTCTTGCGAGCCTGCGCTGAAGGATAAAGACATGCGATCGGTCATTAGTACGTCTTGGCTGAACGCCTCACGGCGCGTACACCTGACGCCTATCAACCAGGTTATCTCCCTGGGACCTACCGGAGTCCGAAGACTCCATGGAAACCTCATCTTGGAGAGGGCTTCCCGCTTAGATGCTTTCAGC
>CAZGHP010000017.1:0-9922 GCA_964525455.1 uncultured Candidatus Saccharibacteria bacterium
GAGGGTGGTGTCGTGCCCGCTGCCGGCCAGGTCGGTCAGGCGGACCTGGGGCCGCGGCCGCCGGAGCGTCCCGCCGCGGTAATGGCCGAGGTGTCCCACGAACACGGCGCTGTAGGTGAGCAGCGCCCCGGTCTTCGGATCCGACACGCTGTCGGCGGCGTGCGGCAGCCGCGGTTTGGACCGGGACGTGTCCTCGATCCCGAAGTAGCGGACGGTCTGCGGCAGCCCCTTGCCGAGCGAGGCGACCAGCGGGTCGTCCGCGTTGAGCACGACGACACTCGACTTCGGCAGCGTCCGTAGGCCAGCGCGCAACAGCTCGGCGGTCTGCTTGAGTTCGCCGTAGCGGTCGAGCTGGTCGCGGAAGAGATTGGTGACCACTACCACCTTCGGGCGAAGCTCACGGCAGGCGGCCGGCATCGTGGCTTCGTCCACCTCGAAGACTCCCCACGCCTTCCGGCCGCCGGATCCGCGGGAGGAGCGGCGCAATTCCAGGGCCAGTGTCGAGGCGATTCCGCGCAGGAGGTTCGAGCCGGATCGGTTGCGGACCACGGGCCGTCCGGCACGCTCCAGGGCGTTGCCGATGAACTGGGAAGTGGTGGTCTTTCCGTTGGTACCGGTGACCACGATATTCCCGCCCAGGCGCCGGGAAAGCTTCCGGATCAGTCCCGGGTCGAGCTGTAGGGCGGCGAGGCCGGGCAGGCTGGTGGCGCCGCCGCCGCGGAGACGGGCCGCCACGGCCAGGAAACGTGCGGCGGTGATGGCCAGCAGCGTCCTCATGCGAGCTGCCTCGGGGTGCGGGCCGCCAGCCACTGGGAAACCAGCCGTCCGGCATCCTGCGCGTCCTCCATCCACTGGATCCGTTCGTTCCGCTTGAACCAGGTCAGCTGGCGCTTGGCGTAGGCGATGATGTCGTGCTCCAATCGCGCCACGGCCGTATCATAGTCGGCCTTGCCCTGGAGGTGTTCGGCGATCCGGCGGTACTCCAGCCCGAACGCTTCGAGCCGTTCCCAGTCGACGCCCTCCGCCTGGAGACGCCGCACCTCTTCGACCAGGCCTTGCCGGAGCCGGGCCGCGAGCCGGTCGGCGATGCGTCCCGCGAGCCGGTCGGGCGGCTGTGCTATGCCGATCAAAAGGACATCGTAACGCCGGGGGCCCGTGCTTCTTAACCTTGAGAACGGTTCCCCGGCGGTCTCGCTGACCTCGATCGCTCGGATCAGGCGGCGTGGATTCTTCCGGTCGATGGTCGTCAGGGATTCAGGATCGACCGCCTCCAGCCGCGCGACCAACCGGTCGATGGTGAGCCGTCCGAGTTCCTCCCGCAGTTCCGGCTGGGGCGCCACCGCCGGAATCCTCAGGTTCTGCACGACCGCGTCGACGTACAGGCCCGTCCCGCCGACCAGGAACGGAAGCGATTCCCGCTCCCGGATGCGCTCGATCGTCGCGAACGCCTGCTCCTGGTATTCGGCCAGCGTGACGGTCTGCTGCGGTGAGGCGATATCGAGCAGGTGGTGCGGGATCCCCGCGCGTTCCTCCGGCAGGACCTTGCCGGTGCCGATGTCCATGCCGCGGTAGACCTGTCGTGAGTCGGCGGAGACGATTTCGCCGCGGAACCGCGCGGCCAGCCCGATCGCCGCCGCCGACTTGCCGGAGGCGGTGGGGCCGACGATCGCGACCAACGGCGGTTTCTTTTCTGCGGTTCCGGCCATGTCCATCAGTATACCGGCAGACGTGGAGAAGGCGTCAGCCGGACATCGCGCGGTGCGATATGCGGGACTGACGCCTTCTGGTTGGTAGATTGACGCACATTACTCTCCCCGGGACTCCTACTGCTTTTCAATCCTGATGATCCTGAACGGACGGCCGACCGCCGAAGGGTTATGTAGCGGCCTGACCGTGATGACCTGATGCAGACGACCTCCCATGAAAGGATTGGATGGACCGACCTTTTCGATGGTCTTCTCCTCTCCTGTCTTCACGTCCTTGACCGTGACCTTGCAGTCGATTCCGACCCGGTCCAAGCTCGGACGTACGTTAATCGCGTTATCGGCCTGTGCCATATGCCACCTCCTTCCAGGGCCGACGGTTGTTAAGGGGTTCCATCCAAGCACACCCCACCTAGGGGGACAAGGGAGGTTCCCACAAGGGGAGGTCAGGGCTTCGATGGCGGCAATGCACGCTCGGCGGCTTCCTTGGCGAGCACCTTCGCGACTGCACCCGTCTTCTTCACGCCGAGGTCGCCGCGGTGGTAGCTCCGAAGCGCCACGGATCCCGCCTTCGCCTCCTGGTCGCCGACCACGAGCATGTACGGGATCTTCTTGATCTCGGCCTCACGGATCTTCTTGCCGACGGATTCGGGGCGTCCGTCCACCTCCGTGCGGAGGCCGGCTTCGCGGAGCGTGGCCGCGACGGCCGTGGCGTAATCGGCGTGACGGTCCGCGATCGGCAGCACCCGTACCTGTTCCGGTGCCAGCCAGAGCGGGAAGGCGCCACCGAAGTGCTCGATCAGGATACCGATGAAACGTTCGAGCGAACCGTAGATCACCCGATGGATCACGACCGGCGTCTTCTCGGAGCCGTCGTCGGCGGAATATTTCAGCTTGAAGCGGCGGGGAAGCTGGAAGTCGAGTTGGATCGTCCCCATCTGCCACTCGCGGCCGAGTATGTCCTTCATCAGGATATCCACCTTGGGACCGTAGAAGGCGCCGTCACCCTCCAGGACCGGGTAGTCGCCCTTTCCGACATGACTGTCGAGCACCCGCCGCAGCGCCGTCTCCGCCTTGTTCCAGGTCTTCGCATCCCCGAGGAACTTGTCGGGGCGGGTGCCAAGCCGCAAGGAGTAGGTAAGCCCGAAGACGCCGTAGAAACGGTCGGCGATTTCCAGGATCTTCATGCATTCGGATTCGATCTGCGACTCCTCGACGAAGTTATGGGAATCATCCTGGCGGAAACTTTGCACGCGGAGCAGGCCGTGCAAGGTTCCCGAGCGCTCGTTGCGATGCAGTACGTCGCAGTCGGAAAATCGGAGCGGCAAGTCCCGGTAGCTCCGGCTCTTCAGTCCGAAGACGACCATCGCGTTGGGGCAGTTCATCGGTTTCACGCCGTAGGTATTCCGGTCATCGACCGGGGCCACGAACATCTCCTCCCGGTAGTGGTCCCAGTGTCCGGACCGTTCCCAGAGTTCCTTCTTGTTGACCAGCGGTGCGGAAATCTCCTGGTAGCCGCGAGCCTCGTGTTCTTCGCGCCAGAAGTCCAGCAGGGTATTCACGAGCTTGGTCCCCTTGGGGAGCCAGTAGGGCATCCCCGGCGCCGTCTCGTCCAGATGGAACAACTCGAGCTGCGTACCGAGTTTCCGGTGGTCACGCTTCTCGACTTCCTCGAGATGCTTGAGGTGGTCTTCGAGTTCCTGCTCCGTCGCGAACGCCACGCCGTAGATCCGCTGCAGCTGTGGGCGTCGCTCGTCGCCGCGCCAGTACGCTCCGGCGATCCGCGTCAGCTTGAA
Source organism: uncultured Candidatus Saccharibacteria bacterium (assembly GCA_964525455.1). Lineage (GTDB taxonomy): Bacteria > Patescibacteriota > SICC01 > SICC01 > SICC01 > JALYJZ01. The sequence goes on from CAZGHP010000017.1 coordinate 3,500, forward strand.
GGCGCCGATCTCCTTGGTGGATCCCACGTGCCCGCCGCGGCAGAGGTCGGTGAACCCGCCGGTCTTGTAGAACGTGATCGGCTCATCGCCTTGCGCGAATTCCTCGGCCAGCTCCACCTTGTACGGCTGGCCGGCTGCCTTGAGCGTATCGATCGCTTCTTTCGGCGCGACTTCGGTTCCTTCGAATCCCAAGCCTTGCTTCACGACCGTGCGCATCTTTTTCTCCAGGATGGGTAGGTCTTCGGGGATCAGCGTGCGGGGCAGGTCGAAGTCGTAGTAGAAGCCGTCATCGGTGGCGGGACCGATGCCGAGCTTGGCTTCGGGGAACATGTCGAGCACCGCAATCGCCAATACATGCGCCAGCGAATGTCGCATTGCGGCGATGTCCTGGGGGTCGGGGGATTTCCGTTTCGGTGCCTTGGTTTTCGCCATGCGTCCAGTATAGCTAGTCGCCGGGCAGGTCGCTGGTCCGGGTCCCGGGTCGCTTCGAACAGCGGACGACCCCGACCGTCAGTCCGGCGTCGCCGAGCGTCACGGCGAGCTCCTCCGGGTCGAACGGCTGGTCGTGGCCGAGGGCGATCATGTCCGGCCCCGTCTTGCGTACCATGCCAAGCAGGTCATACGGCTCGTCACCGATCACGACCTCGTCCACCGGCGCGAGCGCCGCCACTTGCCGCGCCCGCTCGGTTTGGCCGTGCCGCGGCGGCCGTTTCTCTCTCGCGGCCTGCGCGTCCGAGGTGACGATGACCGTCAGGTGGTCGCCGTGCCGTTTCGCCTCCGTCAGGTAGTGGAGGTGCCCCGGGTGGACGATGTCGAACACGCCGCTGGCCAGGATCCGTTTCGATACCATGTCCCCTTGGTAACGGAGGCGCCGGCCGACTGCAAGCGGCCCGGGGGTGCCCGTCGTGGCTTGGCCACCGATTCCCGCGACCGACTAAAAATGCCCCGCCGGAAGCGGGGCCTTACGTTTCGACCGGAACCTCCCCGGTCTCGTCAGCTGCTCTGCAGTACGTAAGCTGCGGCGGGCACGGTACCCATTCTGAGGCAGGACGTAAGAAGGTATCCTAGCGCCGTCCGGTGGTGGCTGTCAAGGCCGGTGTTATAATACCTGCGTGATGGGAAAAATGCCGCAGGGCGATGCGGCGTGGCGAAAGCGCCTTACGCCGGAACAGTATCGGATCCTGCGCGAGCAGGGGACCGAACCGCCGTTCAGTGGTGCGTATGTGCATGAGGAGGCGGGCGGGATGTATCACTGCGCCGGCTGCGGCGCGGCGCTGTTCAGTTCCGAAACCAAGTTCGAGTCCGGTACCGGCTGGCCGAGCTTTACCGAGCCGGCGGTGGCGAAGGCGGTGCGGTTGCGCCCCGACCGTTCGCACGGCAGCGAGCGGACGGAAGTCGTCTGTGCGGGCTGCGGCGGGCACCTCGGCCACGTCTTTGCCGACGGCCCCACGGACCGCGGCGGCCAACGCTATTGCATCAATTCGGGCGCGTTGGCACTTAAGAAACGATAGTCTCGTCTCGTAAGTAGGCGGACTCCTCCCGGTCGACGCCGAAGGCCCCTGCTTCCGAAGGGGTGAGGTAGGGGATTCCTGGCAGGTGAATCTCCGGGAATCCGGTTTGGCCTCGTGGGTCGTATCCTGCCTCGCGCCATTCGCTCAACGGCCGCAGGTCGCGCCCATTCGATTCGGACCGGCCGGGCGGAGCACATAACGGATCGATGTGCCGGCGCTTTTGCGGGAGATCGAAGGAATCGAACCGTTCCCCGTAATTGTCCATTACGTGTCCCATCGATTCGATTCCATCGCGCGGCAGGCCGAGTTCTGTGAATTCCATCAAGAGGCGGTCAAGCGCGTGATCAGGAGTCCGCGCCGCCCACAGTTTCTCAAGGACACCGTCATCCGTCCCCGCGCAGATGTCCGTTTCCGTGAGGTACCCTCTTTCAAGACCGTGTCGTAGAAGGGCGGTCGTCTGGTGTTTCACCTCCCGCATCATGGGGTTTGAGTACTGGGCGGTATCGAGCAGAAGCAGCAGACGCTCCATGACATCCCCGGCCCACGGATCTTTGAAGAACCAACGGTGATCGTCCGTGGTGCCGAGTTGATCAAGGATCATGCCGGCCGTTCGGGAATCAACGTAATTCGAAGCGATCCCGTCGCGGAGTATGTAGTCGATCCGGTCCGCGCAAAGATGGGGCTTTGGGGCGTCGAGAAGCGGGTGGTCCAGGTTAGCCAATACCTCGATGGGGTCTGCGCCGTGGCGCTCCAGGACGGGGCAGATGTAATATCGGTCATCCGTAATGATGCGGTGGAGTTGCTCCTCGTGCCATTCCTGATTCCGCTCGCCGTCGAATACGGTTTCTCCGTGATGAGAAAATACGGTGTGTCCCGCATCGTGCAAGAGGGCGGCTGCTTGCAAGGGGATGTCGTCGGGACAGTGCCGACTGACCAGGTGCCAGGTGCCGAGACCATGCTCGCCCCGTGAGTGGGGCGCCGAACGAAGCAGTGAAGCCATTGCCCATCGGTCGCCGAATTGTTGCACCTGCCACAATCGTTCGAAGGTGGGAGTAGAGATGATGTCGCGTATCAGCGGTTCGCGCAACGGGACCGCGCCGTGGACGGGGTCACGCCACACCGGTCCCGGCCAATCCTGTTCGATATAAGAAAGTGAGTGCGTTTCCGCGAGAAAGGCGGATTCGTTCTCAGCATACTGGGCATAACGAGCGACGACGAATTCCGGATCCCGGCCTCGGTCGCCGATTAACTCATCGAATTTTTCCCGCGTCGTCATGACGGGTCATTGTAACGCACCTTAAGCACCGCGGTGGACTCGACAGGATTCGAACCTGTGACCTCTTGAACGTCAATCAAGCGCTCTAGCCAACTGAGCTACGAGTCCGGCCTATCCATCTTAGGTAAAACCCGCGGCGGTGTCAGCGACGCCGCACAGGGGCGCGCCGCGGGGCATTATTCAGCGACGGATGCCCGGCCGCGTACCCAGTGTCCGCCGCACCCGCCTGAAGGCCGCGGCCAACCGTTGCGGGTCGGCCTCGGTGAACTCCTCGCGACGGGCGTGCTCATATACCCCGATCAGTTTCCGGGCCTGCGTTTCCGCCGATAACGTGCGGGCGATTTTCCGCGACGCCGTCCCGAACCGCCGGGCCAGCCGGCGGTCGGCCAGGATCCGATGTACGCTTCGCGCGAACGCCGCTTCCCGCGCCGGCGTGAACAGGCCGTTCTTCCCATCGTGCAACGCCAGTTCCAGCGGCTTGTCCTTCACGGCGACCACCGGCAGTCCCGCCGCCGCCGCTTCCAGGATCGTCAGGCACTGCGTGTCCGTCCGGCTGGCGAACGTGAACAGGTCCGCCGCCGCGTAGGCCTTGATCACTTCCTCGCGGTCTTCCAGGAAACCGGTGAAGACGACACGGTCGGCGACCCCAAGCTCCTTCGCGAGCGTCTGGAGCTCCAGCCGGGCCGGGCCGTCGCCGACGATCAGGTAGTGCGCGCCGGGTTCCAGTTTCCGGACATGCACGAACGCGCGCAGGATGAAGTCGATGCTCTTTTCGCGGCCGAGGCGCGCGACGGTGATCATCAACGGCGCCTGTGCCGGAATCCCGAATCGGCGACGGATGCTCCGCTGCGGGTCACGCACGGTGAAGAACGCGCGGTCCACGCCGGTCGGCAACGTCGTGATCGGACGGCGGATCCCGTAACTCCGGAGCTTCCGGTTGATGTCGTCCGACGGGGCGATGATCTCCGTGGCCTGGTTGCAGAACAGGGCGGACAGTTTTTCCGCGCCTTTCTGGTTCCAGCTCTTGAAGCCCGGGAAATAGAACTTCGCGTACTCGGGGTAAAGCGTGTGGTAGGTATGGACGTGCGGCAAGCCGTGCTTCCGCGCGACCCAGCTCGCGAAGAGCCCCAGTGAGAACGGCGTGTGCGAGTGGACCACGTCAAGCCTCAGCGACGGGATCTTCCGGGCGATCGGGATGTTCACCGGTAGCGCCACCCGGATCGACTTGTAGGCCGGATAACGGAACGAACCGAAGCGGAAGACGCGGCGCTCGCGGCGCTGCTTGCGCCAGGGCACGGGGAACAACCGGGTGTCGGGAGCGAACACGTAGACCCGGTGGCCCTTCGCCTCCAGTTCGCGCCGGAAGCTTTCCATCGAGGTGATCACGCCGTTGATATCCGGGAGGTACGTCTCGGAAAAGAAACCGATGTTCACCGGAGCGCCTCCTTGTAGACCGCCTCGTAATGGGCCGGCATCTCCCGGACGTCGTGGTCGCTCTCGATGATCTTCCGCGATTCCACCCCCATCTGCACGGCCATCGCCGGATTCTGGAGGATCCGGGTGAGGCTTTTCGCCAGGGCGTCCGGGCTGCCCGGCAGGAAGAGGTATCCGTTCCGTCCGGTCTGGCAGAGTTCGGGCAATGCCGCCGCGTCGGCGGCGACCACCGGCAGGCCCGCTGCCATCGCCTCCAGCGTGACGATGCTCTGCAGTTCCGCCGGGGAGCTGATCGCGAAGACGTTGCCGAGCCGGTAGAACGCCGGCAGGTCCTGGTCGGCGACCTCCTCCGCGAACGTGACGTAGTGCGCGACCCCGAGTGAGACGGCCCGCCGTTTGAGCGCGGCCAGTTCACCGCCGCGCCCGCCGATCACGAAGTGGGCGTCGATCTCCTTGCGGACCTGCGGCACTGCGTCGAGCCAGACGTCCATCCGCTTCTCCCCGTCGAGGCGGCCGAGATAGAGGACGATCGGTTTCTCCGGAAGCCTAAGCTTCCGACGCAGTCCGGCCGGCGATACCGAGGGATTGAAGCGCTGCACGTCGACGCCGTTGGAGACCGGCCGGTGGGGAACGGTCAGGCCGTGGGCCGTGAGCAGGTCCACCGCCGTCTGCGTCGGCGAGGTGACGAAGTCGGCCCGGTTCAGGAACTTTATCTGCCAGCGCCAAATGCGTCCCGCGGCGTTCGGAATCAGCCGACCGACCCACCCCAGGTTGTCCACGGTGTTCTCCGGCATGTTGTGGTTGGTGGCGACCACCGAGATCCGGCGCTTCCGGGCCTCCCGCATCGCCGCGCGGCCGACGCCGAACGGATTATGGATGTGCACCAGGTCCGGAGAGAATCCTTCGATCAGGTCGCGGATCACCGCGCCCGGCCGCAGCGCGCTGCGTGCGCCGGCCGCACCGAACTTGCCCGGCAGCCGGAATGATCGGGTGCGGTGGATGTCGGATCGTCCGTCACGTTCGACGAACGGCTTCCCCGCCTTGGGGGACGGCGCCACCACTCGGACCTCGTGGCCGCGGTCGATCAGGCCGTGGGCCAGCGCCCGTTCGAACACGGATCCACCGTCGCGGTTCGGCCAGTACGATTCCGTCGCCAGGAGGATCTTCACCCCTCTACCTTACCCGAACCGGCCTAGTGTAGCTGCTTCGCGACGATGTCCCTGATCTGGTCGAGGTTGGTCTTCGCCTTGACGATGTATTCCTTCGCGCCGAGCTCGCGACACCGCTCGATCGCGCTCGCCTCGTCGGTGTTGGAAATGACGATCACGGGCGTCCGGTCGCCGTGCTCGTGGAGGTCGGCGAGCACCTGGAACCCCGAGACGCTCGGCATCGACAGGTCAAGCAGGACCAGGTCGGGCCGCTCTTGCTTGATCAGGTCGAGCCCCTCCTGGCCGTCGCTCGCCTTGAAGACCGCGTATCCTTCGCCGGAAAGCGTGATCGCGTACATCTCGAGCAGCAGGAAGTCGTCTTCGACCAGCAGGATCTTTTTCGGAGCGGCCATGGGATTCGACTATAGGTATTCCCGGTCCCGCCGACAAGGCCGATGGTATGCTGCATGCGTGACCGTGCGGGATACCGATAACCAAACCGAAATCACCGGACCGACCACGCTGGTCCTGTTCGGTGCGACGGGGGGACTCTCCGCCAAGTACCTGCTTCCGGCGCTGAAGCATCTGACCGGTAACGGGCTGCTCGGGCCGTCGTTCCGGATAGTCGGCGTCTCCCAGCGGAAGTTCTCCGACGAGGAGTTCCGGGGCTGGGTCGGGAAGGCGGCGGCGGGGACAGCGGTGGAAGGATTGGTCCGGACCGCCCGGATCTCGCATCTTTCCGCCGACCTTGCCGTCGGGGGCTGGGGAACGGCGTTGGCGCGGCGGATCGGCACCCGCTCCTGTCGCGTGGTCTTCTACCTGGCCACCCCGCCGAGCCTGTTCGAACCGGTGGTGGAGGGATTGGCCCGCGCCCGGCTGAACCGGCGTGCCGGCGGCGGCGTGCCGGCGATTGTCCTGGAGAAGCCGTTTGGCCGTGACCTGACGTCCGCACGGAAGCTCAACCGGCACCTTGCCCGGCACTTCGACGAATCGCAGGTGTTCCGGATGGACCATTACCTCGGTAAGGATACGGTCCAGAACATCCTGGCCTTCC
>CAZGHP010000018.1:0-6718 GCA_964525455.1 uncultured Candidatus Saccharibacteria bacterium
GGAAAGCGTGTGGGCGGGCAACCGTCTCGCGGGTTCGAATCCCGCCCTCTCCGCAGAATGTAACCCTTGGGGCGGATCGATATGTCCCGTGCTCAGGACCGTAGCGCCCGGAGCTGCCTGCGCCCCAGCAGGAATACACTGCCGACTATGGCCGCTATCAGTAAGACCAGGCCGGCCCTGCCCGCCAGGTGGGCGAAGACCGGCCATTGGGAGCCGAAGAAGTATCCCAGTGTCAGCAGCGCCGATATCTGGAGGGTCGCGCCCAGCACCGTGTATGTAAGGAACTTCGCGTACGGCATCCGGGCCGTACCCGCCAGGAACGGTATGAACGCCCTGATAATCATCACGAAGCGGCCGGTGAATACCGTCTTGCCGCCATGGATCCGGAAGTAGCGCCGGGAAGCTTCGAGTCGCCGCTGGAAGAAGGCGGAACGTCGTACGAGCCGGTCGGAAACCGACCTGCCGCCCAGGCGGCCGAGAACGTACGCGGCCGTATCGCCGACTACCGCCCCCGATACTCCGGCGACGATCAGTCCCGGGAGATGGACCGGGGTGCCGTGCGCATAGAACCCGGTCAGGAGCAGGATGGAGTCACCCGGTATGACCAATCCCGCGAACGCCAGGTTCTCGATGAGCATCGCCCCGAAGATGATCGGGTATCCATGGGTCGCGACTTGCTGGGAAAGGAAGGCGGATACTGCTTCGAACATGTCTCCAGTATAGGCAGCGTACGTGATAAAAGTGGTAACCTAAGTGTAAAAGCGCTCCTATGAAGTATCTGTTCGTTTTCGTCACCATTCTCATAGTCTGGATCGCGTCGTTGATCATCAGCTCCCTGCTTCCGACCACGGAGGAGCGGTTGCAGCTCTATGCGATCACCATGGTATTTACGGTGCTTATGTATCTACTAGGATTCCTGCGGCGGGTCTGAATGCGTATCCATCGCACCAGCGTCATCGTCCGTATCCTGGCCAAAGGTTGGTGGCATCGTACGACCGGCAACAAGGAGGCCATGAGTCGCGTCCTGTACGACGGTTTCATCAGCCTCGGCGGTGTCTATGTGAAGTTCCTGCAGCTATTGTTGCTCCGTTCCGATTTGTTCGAGAACTGGCCGTCCGTGCAGCAGCTCGGTGTCTACGAGGACGTGGCGACCGAGCCGCTGGACGTCCGTCGCGTCCTGGCCGAGGAGCTCGGCCGGCGGACGGACGAGCTCATCCTTGATTCCGATGAGCCGTTCAGCGCCGGATCCTTCGGCCAGGTCTACCGGGCCACGCTCGATGGTCAAAAAGTCATCATCAAGGTGTTGCGTCCCACGCTCACCCGCTACCTGCCGTTCGACCTGCGTCTGCTCGGGGCAGCCGCACGATTTATCGATTGGCTGAAGCCGGACGGCATGGTCAGCCTCAGGGAACTCTTTGCGATCTTCCGGGACACCACGCTCCGGGAGACTGACTACCGGCAGGAGGCGGTGCTCGGTCAGACACTCCACAAGCAGTACCGGGGCCATCCCAAGCTGGTGATTCCGCGGACCCACGCCGAATTCTGCACAGAGCGTCTGATCGTCCAGGACTTCGTCGGCGGCGTCTCCGCGGCGCAGTTGTTGGAACTCCGAAAGCAGGGCAAGGATGCCAATGCCTTCGTGCGGACGGCGCTGTGCTCGGATCTCAACGAACAGATGCGCATGCTCGGATATGAACTACTCTATGGTATCTTCGCGCATGAGGTCACCCAGGGTGACCCGCATCCGGGCAACGTCAAGTTGCTCCGGGACAATAAGGTCGGGTTGATCGACTTCGGGATCGGCGCTTCGAAACCGGAAGACCGCGCCACCTTGCTCGAACTGGTCGATGAATACCGCAAATTCTATGCCGGCAATTTCGATGTCCGCAGTTTCTCGACGGTTCTGCTCAGGATGTTCTCCAGTGACCTGGTTTCCGCCATCGACACCCTCGGCAGCTTTCCTGGCCGCCGCAACGTCACCCCGGCGATCCTGGCGGAACTGGAAGATGCGGTCGATGCCACGTACGCTTCCGCCGGCAACCGCACCAGGATCGAATCACTCCTGGAGCAGGGCGGGCTGACCCGCGCTTTCGCCCAGGTCATCAACCGCCATAACCGTTTCGGCTTGAAACTCCACCATGAGTCCCCGAGTGTCATCAGAGCCGCCCAGATGTTCATGGTGCTGGCCAATAGTCTCGATTGCCGGAAGGACGTCCTGCCGCAGGTCTACGAGGATGTCGCGACGCAAGTGCGGGCCGAATCCCTGGTAGACGGTTCCCATCACAGCCAGGTCGAAGCCAACCGCGCCCTGGAGATCGTCGCCGTGTGGCTGGAGCGAATCTCCGCCAAGGATCCGTTGCTCTTCCGGCAGCTGTCGACCCGCATGGGAGGGATCAGTGTTTAAGGATTTCGTGCTGTTCATCAAGTATCCGTACACCGCCGGTGTGATCGGGACGATTTGGATCGGTTCCGCCATCCTGATCGGGATCGATGACGACCTGCCGGTGTTGGCGATCATCCTCACCGACGCGATCGTAAGTTACCTGATCGCTTTCATCGGATTCCGCAGCTCGGCGCAACAGTAGTCCTGCCCTACCCGCTCGTCTTCTGCTTGAAAAGCAGCTTAACGGGCGTACCGTCCGGTATGGCAGCCCGCGGCTCGGGTGCTCCTGATTCCGCTCGCGGCGGCTACACTAAGGGTGTCCGGCGGGCCGGGCAGCTGCATCCGGAGAGGTGGCCGAGTGGCTTAAGGCGCACGCTTGGAAAGCGTGTGGGCGGGCAACCGTCTCGCGGGTTCGAATCCCGCCCTCTCCGCAATTTCTAGCCATTATGACCACTGGTATACTGCTTCTACTGTGGTAGAAGATCTAACGATACGCGATTCGTGACTGCACAAAGCCTGGAATCATTACTCACCTCCGCCTGCGAAAGAGCGAGCTGCGAAGCGCCTGGCCAGATTGAATCCGGGGCCAGCCGTGAGGAACGAATCGTGCAACTCGCTGCCTGGGGGTCTGACGACCTAGCCCGTGCCGCTCAGAAGGCTGCCGCGGAGGGAACGTTTCACGCAAGCTACGTTCATGAGTACGGCGCATTCCCCAATGACCATTGGGGTGAGGTAATGGAGGGTATCGCCGATTATTTCCGGGAGTCCGGATTCGCCGCAAACAGCTCGGTAACTGATGCCGATCCTCCCTGCGAGTGCTGTGCCAACGAAGGACAGTGGACACGCGCGGAAGTAACGATATCGTGGGCGTAGAAGGAAGGCCGTTGGGGTGCAGTACAATGACCTCGTGGTCAGCAGCGACGCCAAGATGATCAGCTACTATATCCCGCTCGAACGTTACCCCGAAACCTACAACGGCCAGCCGCTCGCGCTGGCGTCGGTGCCCGGTGGTTGAGCTCGCACCACTCGCCGAGGTCGAGGCGCCGCTGCTCGACCGGCGTGAGATCGCGGCGGGAACGCTGGAACTGACGTTCGACCTTGCCGCCCGGCCGATGCGGTTCGCTTCCGGGCAGTACCTCAGCCTGGTCCTTCCGGAGACCTCCGGCCCGGAAGGCGGTGACGGCATGCGGGATTTCTCGATCGCCTCGTCACCGGAACGGCCGGACCGAATCAGTATCGCCTACCGTGATTCGGAAAGCGCGGTGAAGCGCCGCCTCCGGACCATGGGCGCCGGCACGCCGGTCATGCTCCGCGGGTCGCTGGGGGCGTTCGGGCCGCCGGCCGGCGAGGCACCGGTCGCGCTGATCGCCGGCGGCATCGGCATCGCGCCGTTCCGCTCGATCCTGTCGGACCCGGGGCATACCGGCCGTACGTTCGGCCTGTTCTATTGGAACCGCGACCGGGAATCCGCGGCGTACCTGGATGAATTGGCCGGGCTCACCGCCGCGACGGCGCGGACGAACGCGTCCTACTTCGGCCTCTTCGACCCGGAGCCGCTCGCAGCCTGGCACCGCGGCCACCCGGATGCCTACTGGCTGACCGCCGGCCCTTCGGAGATGGTCTGGCGCGTGCTCGCCGGCCTGAGCAGCCTGGGCGTACCCCAGGAACGGATCCGGACGGAGGAATTCACCGGTTACGACGAGTCCGCCTGAGCCGACGGCGCTTCGGAAACCCCGTATACTGAAGACAAATACCCAAACCGCCGGGTGTTTTTATTATGAGTGACGTCGACGACATCAAGGGCCGGCTCGACATCGTCCAAGTGATCGGTGAATCGGTGCCGCTGCGGAAAGCCGGACGGAACTTCAAAGGACTGTGCCCGTTCCACAGCGAGAAGACGCCGAGCTTCATGGTGAACCCGGAACGGCAGAGCTTCCACTGCTTCGGTTGCGACGAGGGCGGCGATGTCTTCGACTTCGTGATGAAGCGCGAGCGCGCGGACTTTCCGGAAACGCTCCGGATGCTGGCCCAGCGGGCCGGCGTGGAGCTGAAAGGGTTCGATGCCAAGGCCGGTAAGCAGAAGCAACGCCTGTTCGACGCGAACGAGGCGGCGGCGCGCTATTTCCAGGCGGTCCTCGGCCACGCCACGGGCGCGGCGGCGCGGGACTACCTGAAGGAACGCGGTATCAGCGAGGCGACGCTCACGGCATTCCGCGTCGGGTTCGCGCCCGATGATTTCGACACGCTCGTCGCGGCGCTCAAGAAAAAGGGATTCACCGAGCCGGAGTTGGTGGACGCGGGGCTCGCCGCCAAGGGTCGCGGTGTCTACGCGCGTTTCCGCGGTCGCGTGATGATCCCGATCACGGACGGCCAGGGGGTGATCCGCGGGTTCACGGGGCGTGTGCTCAAGCCGGATGCCAAGGAGGCCAAGTACGTGAACACTCCCGAGACGACGATCTACCATAAGGGCAAGCTGATTTTCGCACTCGACCGAGCCAAGGACGCGATCATCCAGACGGATACGGTCGTGCTGGTGGAGGGACAGATGGACGTGCTCGCGGGGCATCAGGCCGGCACGGACAACGTGGTGGCCGTGTCCGGCACGGCCCTGACCGAAGACCAGCTCCGGCAGCTCAGCCGTTACGCCAAGACGTTGGTGTTGGCCCTGGACGCCGACGAAGCCGGACACAAGGCGATGCTCCGGGTGGTCGAGCTGATCGGTGCGCAGGACCTGGCCGAGCTCGAGCTCAAGGTGGCTGACCTCGACGGCGCCAAGGATCCCGACGAACTGATCGCCAAGGATCCGCAGGCCTGGCAGCGGGCGATCGAGGAGGCCCAGCCGGTGATCGACTTCCTGATGGCCGATGCGCTGGCGACCCGGGAAGCCCCCTACGACCGTGACGCGATCCGGGCGGTGCTCGACGCCGTCCTGCCCGCGCTCCGTCACCGGCCAGGCGTGGACCAGGACTACTACGCCGAGCAGTTGGCGACCACCCTCGGCGTGGAGGCCGCTTCGGTGAAGGAACGGCTGACTTCCTCGGGCAGCGCGCCACGCCCGGGAAAGGTTTCGGCCGGCCAGCCGGCCGCCGAACCCGCCGAACCGAAGACTACCGAGGAACTCGTCTCGGAACGGATGATCGGACTGGCCCTGACCACGCCGCCGGTCGCCGCGAAACTGGCGGAACTGGACACCCGGATATTCACCGGACCCTACCGGGAAGCTGCCGATACGCTTAAAATGCGGTATACTAAGCGGACGAAATCAGGAAGCGCCTCCGCTGACGATATTCGGTCGCTTCTTGATGTCTGTGCCTTGGCCGCCGCGGAATTCGACCCGATGAGCGAGCGGGAACGTGCCGCGGAATTCGACCGGCTCTACGTTCGACTCAAGGCACTCTGGGCGCGCCGGTTCCAACCCAAGCTGATGGCCGCGATCAAACGCGCCGAAGCCGCCAAGGAAACGGAGCGCCGTAACCGTCTCATGGAAGAATACCTTTCCTTAAGTAAGCACACGCATGGCTAAGCAGACTACCAAGCGAACCACCAAGCAGACGGCGAAGCCGAAGGCCAAGCAGGCCGCGGCCCGGCCGAAGAAGACGACCGCCGCGCGGCCGGTGAAAAAGGCCGCGCCCAAGAAGACGGTAGCGAAGAAGGCCGTACCCAAGAAAGCCGTCGCTCGGAAGGCCGCGCCCAAGCACGCCGCGCCCAAGCAGGTTACCCCGAAACCGTCCGCGGCAAAGAAGCCGGCACGGAAGGCGAAGCCCAAGAAACCGGCCCGTGGCAAAGCCAAGATAGTCGCGAAGCCGCAGAAGTCGGCACCCGAACTCTTCGCGGAAGTCGTGCTCAAGCACGGCTTCGGCGCGGACATCAAGAAGTTGCTCCGCCGCGGCCAAGTGGCCGGCTTCGCCTCGACCGAGGACATCGAGGTCTTGGCCAAGGAGGATGACGACCTTAAGAAGAAGATCAATTCCTCGCTCAAGAAACTGAACGTGGAAATCCATCAGGCGCCGAAGAAGAAGGAAGAGGGCGACGCCAAGGACACCGAGAAGGACATCGGGGAAGAGGAAGAGACGACGGATATCCAGGACGACTCGGTCCGGATGTACCTGCGGGAAATCGGCCGGGTGCCGCTCCTGAAGGCGGAGCAAGAAGTGGAACTCGCCAAACGGATCGAGAAAGGCGAGAAGAAAGCGCATGACGCGCTGGCCGAGGCCAACCTCCGGCTGGTGGTCTCGATCGCCAAGAAGTACATCGGCCGCGGCTTGCCGCTGCTCGACCTGATCCAGGAGGGCAACACCGGCCTGTTGCGTGCCGTCGACAAGTTCGACTACAAAC
>CAZGHP010000019.1:0-5980 GCA_964525455.1 uncultured Candidatus Saccharibacteria bacterium
CGTCGAAACGATCGCCCCGATCCGCGCGCGGCTCCAAGATTTCGAGGCGGATCCGGCCGCGCTGGAGGCGATCTTGGTCGCGGGCTCGGAAAAGGCCGCCGCCTTGGCGGCGCCGACGCTGGAGGGGGCGTACAGAGCCCTGGGATTGCCCCGCTGACAATTCAAATTCAATGCGTGACAAACTCAGGACTGGCGACTCGCTGGATCGTCGTCACTTGTGGCAACCACTGCCCACAACGATGTTGGCAACAATCGATCAGTTTCTGACAAGAATCCGTCTCGATAGGATGACGAGGTGAATCGGAAGGTGACCCGATTGCCGGCACTTCGCCACGCCTGATCGGTCGTGCCGCCCCAAGCGATCCGTTTGTTTCCCACCTTCTGGCTGAAATCGGCCAGTGATCGAAGACAATTTATGATCGCCAGATCGTCTGAATGGACGGTGACGCTATAATGATGATCGCGGTGCGCCACCTAGCTGCGCCTCCTAATGCTGCGCTCGGCGCACCAACTCGACATAAAGGGCAAGCGCAGCCTCGCCGACACTTTCCAGGGGGTGCAGTTCACAATAGTCGTCAACATATCCAATCAGCGTGTCAGGATTATCATTGGTCCTGACCAACTCGCTTGCGCCAAAGGCGCCGCTCATGAATCCAATTCCTGTGAGAAAGCCCGCCAGCCATTGCTTATCTACGACGCGATCCTGAATGTCTTGGCGTCTTCTGATCGTCCATGTCCGACAGGAATTGCCGCCGATGCCCAGCGTAACCATCGAACTTGGTAGCTCGCCTGGGCTGGCTTGCGCCAGCATAGCTGCCATCAGGAGAGCGATCACTCTGGCTTGGCTCCTCTGTTACCCCAGCCGGTTCACGCCGCCTTGGCGGTCAACTCCAGGCCCGGCGCGTCGTCTCGATGCCCATCAAGCCGCCCTTGTGCGCGCGTGCGCCATGTCGCCGCGTCCGGCGAGCAGGCCGGCGATCGAGATGTCTTCGTCAAGCTCCTCCCAGTGAAGGCCGCTCGGGCTGATACTGACCTGCGCGCGCGCCTCCGGCGAGCCGTGAAGCAATCGGGGGTACCAGGCGAGCGGGATGCCGAGTGTGCGGCCGTCGTCGAGCTCGACCCACATCTGGGCGTCGTCGAACCGGACATCGGTGGCTCTAACTGAAATGGTCATTCCATGCCTCCTCGATCTCTTCCCGCCGCTCTTCGACGATGCCCTGAAGCTGCTTCAATATCCTGGCGTTGAAGCCGCGATTGTAGGCGACCTCGACCTCCGGAAAAAGCCAGAACTTGGCGTCGGCATTGTCCTTGACGACGTGGATATGGACGGGCTCGCGCGGGTCGCCCTCATCGGAGAAGAAGTGGAAGCGAAAGCCCTTCCAGCGGAACACAACGGGCATCCAGCTTCCCCCTCTCCCGGCCCTCCCACCGGCACGGCAGTCAATCATAGCTCATTCGGCCGCGCCCCCCAACCAAAGTCGATTGTTGGTAGTGGGTCAGTTTGAAATGGTTTTGCCCGAGCCCGAGGGCTTCCCACCTCAAGACCCTTGCCTGCCCGCTCAAGCATGGCTATCTCTCCCCTGGGAGAAGATGGTGGCCGACTCGAAACATATACCGCGTCCGCGCGACCCGAACCAGCTCGCGAAGCTGATAGCGGACATCGCCACCGGCGAGAAAGAGGATCGATTGATTACGGACGATGGCCGAGATTTGGCCGCCGTGATGCTCGGTCGGCTTGGTGGATTGAAGGGTGGGCGCGCGCGAGCGAACAAACTTTCGCCGGAGCGACGTTCCGAGATCGCGGCGAAGGCGGCGCAGGAGCGCTGGTCCCGCAGAAACATCCCAGGGGATGAATGAGAAATGGATAAGGCGGCGGTAACCGCGCTTGCGGACAAGCACGATGCCGACATTCTCGGCTATTTTGGTGACATCCAGCGCCCAGAGGACGATTGGATTTATCGAACCGGGGCCAAGCGGCGCAAGCGGAAGAACGTCATTCTGCTTTTGACGACAAGGGGCGGCGATCCCCATGTCGCATACCGAATCTCGCGGGCGCTTCAAGATCTGTACAATACTCGCCCACTCAAGTCCGGCTCTCCCACTCTACCGAAGAAGGGCAAGTCCGCGCCACCGGGCAAGTTCATCGTGATGGTTCTCAGCAAGTGTAAGAGCGCGGGCACCATCATCGCCTTGGGTGCAACCGACATTTGGATGTCCCAAAGTGCCGAGTTTGGGCCTATTGACGTTCAACTGCGCAAGCCGGACGAAGTGGGAGAAAGAACGTCGGGCCTTACACCTATGCAGGCCATGAGCGTGCTTGAAAATCAATCTCTAAGCATGTTCAAACGACATTTCCGCCAGCTCCGATTCGATGCGGACCTTGTTTTCTCAACCAAGATGGCTGCGGAAATAGCGACGTCCGCCACAGTAGGATTGCTGGGCCCTATCTTCAATCAGATCGACCCCATCAGGCTAGCTGAAGTAGACAGATCGATGAGGATTTCAGCCGACTACGGCGAGCGGCTGGGCATGGAGAATCTGAGGGACAATGCCCTGGAGCGCTTGCTTGCCAAATACCCGGCCCACTCCTTCGTCATTGACCGCCTCGAAGCGACGGAAATTTTCAAGGAAATTGAAGACCCTCCTGAGGACTTCAAGGAATTTATAGAGGTATTTGAAGGATTTGGTAACCTTTATCTGGAAAGAGAGGATACGTTTTTCCTATGGTTGAGCGACGAGCCGCCAGAGGCAACTGCGGCAAACGACGCGGAAGATGCGGCCAAGTCAGCCCCGGCCGCAGAATCAAAAGGCGATGCTGGCGTTAGCGGTTCCGATGCCGGCGCGAAAGAGGTGAGAACATGAGAAAGTCTACGATGGACAAGGTATTCGACCTTCTCGCCGATGAGAACCTGCGATTTGCGAGGCTCTTGGAGGATGCGGAACGTATCCGACCCATTCCAGAGAAGCCCCGGATCGACGCTGAGTTTATCGAGGCGAAACGGGGCCGGGACCAAAAAGATACCAAACTGACCTTTTCTGCTTGACACTCAAGCATAAGGGTCACTATGAAAGAGCCTATGAACAGGCTCTCAACCGCAGATCGCGCCCGCATCCTTCACCTTCTGTGCGAAGGCATGAGCATCCGGGCCATCACCCGTACCACCGGCGCGAGCAAGAACACCGTCGCGAAACTCCTCGCCGACGCAGGCAAAGCATGTGCCGCCTATCACGACGCCAACGTGCGCGACGTGAAGGCCACCCGCATCCAAGTCGATGAAATCTGGAGCTTCACCTACGCCAAGCAGCGCGCTGTCGCGACCGCCAAGGCCGCGCCGGAAGGCGCTGGCGACACTTGGACGTGGACCGCGCTCGACGCCGACTCCAAGCTGATCGTCTCCTATCTCGTCGGCGGGCGCGATGCTGAATATGCCATGTGGTTCATGGACGATCTGGCGGCTCGGCTCGCCAACCGCGTCCAGCTAACCTCTGACGGCCACCGCGCCTATCTGGAGGCCGTAGAGGGCGCGTTCGGCGCCGATGTGGACTATGCCCAGCTCATCAAGCTGTACGGCGCCACAATCGCAGCGCCGGGCCGCTACAGCCCCGCCGCTTGCGTCGGTTCAAGGAAGCGCCGCGTCGAAGGCAACCCCGATATCGATCACGTCTCTACGTCCTATGTCGAGCGCGCGAACCTCACGATGCGGATGCACATGCGCCGCTTCACCCGGCTCACCAACGCGTTCTCCAAGAAGGTCGAGAACCACGCCTACGCCGTCGCGCTCCACATGATGTATTACAACTTCGTCCGCATCCATAAGACGCTCCGCGTCACCCCGGCAATGGCCGCGAACGTGACGGATCGGCTTTGGGAGATCGGCGATATCGTGAAGCTGATCGAGGATCGGGAAGAGTCCCCGAAACCGCGCGGGCCTTATAAGAAGCGCGCGGCCTAAGATAGGCTTGACTCAAGCCCCCGAGGGGTAAAGATGGCCGCCACTAATGAGTGGAGGTTTAATTATGGCCAAAGTTTCTCCGTTTCACTCGAAACTCCCCGGCACGGAAGTCCATCACAACGACAACAAGTGCACGGTGGGAAACAACATCGAATCCTACAACAAGGTTTCCGGCACGGGCGGCCTTCGACTCTGCTCGGTTTGCAGAGACCTCTAATCGCTAGGGGCCGTGGCGCGAAACGTCATTTCCCACCACGGCCCCTGCAATTGCGTGTCTAGCACGTCATAGACTCTCCTTAGGCTGGTCACGGGCAATCCGTGCTCCATTGCCACAGAGAAGGCGTGGTATCCTGCCCAGGAACTGCCACGGAAGCTGATCGTGGGGACAGGATAGGAGTGGCCCTCTCCGCCTTCGCACGATTCGTTCGTTTCAATTCCCGCGCTTCTCAGGATCAGGACGGCGCGGCGGATGCCGGGATCGAGCTTCCATTCGGCCTCGTCGGGCGCGAAGGTCTCCAGAGCGGGGTCGACCTCAGACATTTTCAAACTGACCCACTACCCGATTGTTGGATAAATGTAGGAAATGATCTGCCATCGTCGCCGCGACTCGGGCTTCGGCCCGCGCCCGGCTCTTTCCAATCGTCGATCCCGCTCCCGCTCCCCGACAGGTGATCGAGGCCCCGCCAGCGGAGGAGTCGCAAAAAAGCGATTCCGTGTGACAGTCGTGACATTCGCGACTTTCGGGCAACCGCCGGCGCACCCTCGCCCAACGGCGAGGAGCCTGCCCCGACACGATCCTCAGCGACCCCCCGCGTCCTTCGCGCCTTCGCGTGAAAACCCTTTGCCGCGGCGTCGGCGAAGCCACCTACCCAGAGCGCCGCTCCATCCTTAAAAACTGACGAAACTGACGCAATTCCCGTGCGAACGCGTCCACATCGTCAGCTTTGCCCGGCGCAACACCCCTCTCTCGTGTCAAGTTTGTCAAGTTAGCGCGACCGCCCCCCGAATACGCGATATGCGCGAAAGTGGCGAAATTCGCCCCGTAAACCCCTGGTTCAGCGGAACTTTGCGAAACGGGGCAAGTTGTTCTATATTCAGGACAAAGCTTTGTCCGCTTTCAGGACGAAGCGCCTGAACCGAAAGGCTTGGTCCCATGTCTCTCAAGAAGAAGATTCTGACCCTCGCCGCGCCCGCTTTGCTGCTGGCGCTCGGCGCTTGCATGACCGGATTCCCGGCGCAAGTCTCGCGCTTCCAGGCGATGCCCGCCCCTGAAGGGCAGAGCTTCGTCATCGAGCCCAGCGACCGCGCCAAATCGGGCAGCCTCGAATTCTCTCAATATGCCGACCATGTCCGCCGCAATTTGACCGCGCTCGGCTATGCCGAGGCGCGATCGGCGCGCGACGCGACCATGGTCGTCACCTTGGATTACGGTGTCGACCAGGGCCGGGAGCGCGTCGTCGCCACCCCCGATCCGTTCGCGCACAGCTGGGGCTTTGGCCGCCCCTATTTCAGCCGCTGGGGCTATCACGGCCGCTATCGCAGCCCGTTCTTCTGGGGCTGGCACGACCCGTTCTGGGGCGGCGGCTACGACGTGTCGAGCTACACAATCTACACCTCCTATCTCGACATGGACATCAAGCGCAGCGGCGACGGCCAGTCGCTGTTCGAGGGCCTCGCCCAGGCGCGCTCGCGCACCGACGAGCTGCCCGTCCTGGTGCCCAATTTGATCGAGGCGATGTTCACCGGCTTCCCGGGCAACAATGGCGAGCGGGTGCGGATCACGGTGATGCCCGAGCGCGAGCAGCGCTAGAACGCTTGATATCCGTCATTCCAGCGAAAGCTGGAATCTCCCTGCCTTTGCGGCGGCGGCCAAAAGAAGTGAGATCCCAGCTTTCGCTGGGATGACGAGGGAGGTCGCGGGGGGCTCAGCTCTCCAGCTGGCGGGTCAGCAGGCGGATGTCGGAGTCCAGCTCCGGGTCCATGGCGCGAAGCTTCTCGATCTGGCGGACCGCGTGGATCACGGTCGT
>CAZGHP010000020.1:0-4837 GCA_964525455.1 uncultured Candidatus Saccharibacteria bacterium
ACGATCCGGCGTCTTGACATAACCCTTCCTTTATGGTATGCTTAAGCAATTTTTACGGGCCCGTATTAAGTACCATGCCACCAAAACACATGCCGAAACGTTCACTTCCCCACCACTGGCTTCTGGTAGCCGCGTTCGGCCTCCTGGCCCTCGGCGGCTACGTGCTGGCCGAGACGCCCCTCGAGCCGGATACACGCACGGCCGGCTCCGGGCAAGTCGGGGCTTCGTTCGTCAATGACCTCACGGTCTCGGTCGGCGGCGGCGACCTTAACGCCACCCTTTCCTTTAACACGAGCCCGCTGAAGAACAACGATGGTTCGGTGGCGATCGGCGTCCGCATGGCGATGGTGGTGACCAAACCGGACGCCAGTACGGTCAGCTACAAGCAGCTCACGGATGCGGACGGGCGGATCCGCGGACAGATCTACGACTCCGTGATCGACCAGACCGGGACGTACACCATTACCGCGCAGGTGGACGGCGGCGGGCCGTCCGACTCCGCGAACTTCCTGATCCGCGAGCACGCCCAGCTTGATCGCGATAACCAGGTCTTCACGGGCGACAACCAGACGTTCCGGAACGACACCGACTCCGCGACCGCCTTCCGGATCCAGGATGCGGGCGGTACGGATGTGCTGAACGTGGATACGCTCACGAACACGGTGACCGTCGCGAACCTCACGGTGACCGGCACTTGCACCGGATGCGGTGCCGGCGGATCAGGGGACTTGCAGGACGCCTATGACAACGGGAACACGATCACCTCGACCGATGCCCGTGATATAGACATCACCCTGGCGGACACCGCCACCGACGCCAACTTCACCGTCGATATCGCTTCCGGCTCGACCGGCCGGTTCGCCGTACAAGCGGCGGGAGTGGATACGTTCAGCGTGGGCGCGACGGGCGCCGCCCTTTTCAAGAATTCGGTCAACTCCAGCGTCGGCCTCCAGGTCCAGCGGGCCTCCGGAGCGGCGCTGTTCACGGTCAACACCTCCAATGCCAGCGTGAACTTCGCAGACAACTCGGGTAACACGCTTGCTACCATCAGCGAAAATACGGGACTGCAGGTAAAGACCAGCGGCGTCAACGCCTGGACCAACCTTGGTACCGACGGTTCGGCGGATATTCTGCAGCTCTACGACACCGGCGGAAGCACGGTCGCCCAGGTCACCGCGAGCGGCATCGCGACCTTCACGACCCCCGCCGACGGATTCCACGTCCGGAGCGGTGATGTGGGAACCCGCAGCAGCATCCAGATCGGCCGGACTTCGGCCGAAGCCCTCGTGGGAGTCCCGGGCGTCGGCGGACAGTATTCGTCGGACGCGAACGCGGGCGACTTCGTGCTGCGCACCAACAGCGCAACCGCCCAGCTGATCCTGCAGAACGGTACCGGAGCCGGGAACATCGTCATCGACAACGGCAACACCACGATCAAGCCGACGACCGACTCGACCGCCGCCTTCCAGGTGCAGAACGCGGCGGGCAGCGCCGGCATCCTTACGGTCGACACCGCCAACGCGGAAGTGGAGGTGGAGGGAACCATAGTGGTCAACGGTGATACCCATATAGATTCGGATATAACCGTCTTTACCACCACCCCCGCTACCGACAAGGTCTTCGGCACGGCGGCCCACTCCGACACCTTCGAGCGTTTTCGCATATATGGTGACGGCAAGATGGAATGGGGCCCGGGAGGCGTGACGGCCAGGGACACCAACCTCTACCGCTCCGCCGCGGATACGCTCAAGACCGATGATGCCCTCGTCGTCGGAACATTGGGCAGCGGCGGCACTACCGCACTGTGTTCCAACGCCGGCCAGATCAGCACCTGCACCGCCGGCTCCGGTGCCTCGACGCTCCAGTCCGCCTACGACAACGGCAACACCGTGACCACCACGGATGCCCGGGACCTCGACTTCACGCTGGCCGACACCACCACGGACGCCAACTTCGTGGTCGACGTGGCGGCCAGCTCCACCGGCCAGTTCCAAGTCCAAAAGGCAGGAACCACCGTATTCGCGGTGGACCCCGATGCCACCGGCTATGCTGCCAACCAACCCACGGTGAACATCAATACGACGGGAGTTACGAATCCGACGTTCAAGATCGGGGGCGATCAGGCTGGCGGCGGTACGATCCGTTTTACGGGATCCGGCGGCGAATATGGCGTCGGAGTGGTTGATGACGACCTACGGTTCGTGAGCGGCACCCCGGTCCTGACGGCTCAGCTTACGAATGAAGGCCAACTCCAGATTCCTGTCGTGGGCGATACCGCCGGATTGATGATCGGCGGTACCGCGCACCTGTTCAGTCCTTCGACCAATATCCTTGCCACCAACGACAGCTTCGTCGTCCGGGACGGATCGTCTGACATCATCACGATGGATCCGTTCGCGACGGGACTCGTGGCTGACGAGCCCTCGCTCGAGATCAATACGACCGGCGTGGAATTCCCGACGCTTTCGATTGGCAGCACGGACCAGGCGGGAGGGGGCGCTCTGCAGCTAAAGAGCTCGAGTGGAGAATTCAATCTACTACAGGTCGGCACCACCCTGGCCTTCCATGACGGGATAGCTACAAGAGCAGGGCTTCAGACTAACGGCCAATTTTACGTCGGCGGTACAGGACCTGCGGGCGGTGCACTTATCACCTCGACCCAGTCCAGTAACCCGCCGCTCGCACTCAATCGAACTGCCAACGATGGCACCCTCATCGATTTCTTA
Source organism: uncultured Candidatus Saccharibacteria bacterium (assembly GCA_964525455.1). GTDB lineage: Bacteria > Patescibacteriota > SICC01 > SICC01 > SICC01 > JALYJZ01. The sequence goes on from CAZGHP010000020.1 coordinate 2,727, forward strand.
CAAGAAGGCGTTATCGAGGGAACCGTCTCCGTCAGCGGTACCACTGTCTCGTACAATGCGTTCACCGGTTCCCACTACGCGACCGTTGGCGGTCCGGTCGAGCACGGCATGCTGGTCAGCATGACCGGAGATAATGGTCGGCTTGGTGACCGCGCCGAATCAGAGATCATCTACGGCGCTAGGCCCACGGCGCAAGCCAATGACTCCGCCGTGCTGGGTGCGTATCTCTCGGTGCTTGAACCGGATAAGGCACCGGAAAGCACCTCCAACCCGAGCCTGGTGACGGCCGTGGGGAACGGCGAGATGTGGGTCGCGGACAACGGCCGCGACATCGAGCCGGGCGACGGATTGATCTCTTCGGACGTCGCCGGCCATGCGATGAAGGACCCGGGTACTCACGCCGTGAGCCATGTGGTGGCCAAGGCGGCCGAGCGGGTGGATTGGGACAAGGTCACGGAGAAGGCGGACGGTACGAAGCATGCGAAGATCTCGGTACTGTTCGGGGCGTTCGACCAGGCGAACGTACAGGGAGACCCCAGTACCGTTCAAGCGGACACCTCATTGTTCGGCATGCTGTTCGGAAACACCGGCAGCCGGCAGGATGCGTTGACGGTCACCGGACTCGCCACGGTCGGTGAGCTGGTGGTCGAAGGTGACGCCACGTTCGAAGGCACCGTCGAGCTGAACGACGAGATCCGCGGCAAGGACGTCGAAGTGCGCGCCGGCCGTCGCTCCCACCGGGTCACCTTCTCGAAACCGCAGCCGGATGCCGATTACGCCGTGTCGATCTCACCCAGCTGGGTGACCGCCTACGGTGTCAGTGAGAAGACCGCCGAAGGGTTCCGGATCGAATTCGCGGGAGCGGCACCGGCCGATGCGGCGTTCGACTGGTTCGTGCTGCGATAAGGGGAACCGGCCATGCGGGCCGGCTGCCAGGCCGCCCGATCAGTCGGTGATGTGAGACACGTGGATGTGGCCAGGCGCGCGACGCGTATATACGCGCTCGACGACCTGGCTCGTGGTGATCGCCGTCAAGATCACGAGCAGGTATATCCCGATGATGGTCTCGTACGGCCACGGGAGGAACCGGGCGGCACCGAGCACGAACGCCGAATACCAGGAAGTCGCGGAGATCGCTCCCCCAGCGAAGGCCAGCCGCCGTAGGCGCAGGATCGACCGCGGGTCGCGTTCGGAATGACCGCCGAAGAAGATCTCCGACAGCTTCGGTTGCAGATAGATCGAGAGCAGCACCCCGTTGGTGACCAGCACGCCGACGACGGTCATCTTTGCCAGAAACTTTCCCGAAGCATTCAAGTGCTCGGCGTGAGGCAGATACAATGCCAGCCCTGAGATCACGATGATGCCGAGCGCGAACCAGATGATCTGTGAGAAGTAATGGAGGATGTGCGACTCCCGCGGACTCAGCCGGTAGTTCTTGAGAAAGCGGCCGAAGAAGACGTCGGATGAAGTCGCCGCGCCGATACCCAGGCCGAATCCAAGCAGGTGCAGCGGCCGGATGATCGGTTCGTACTGAGCTAACAAGCTGGTGAGCTGGTGTCCGGAATTCAACACGGAAAGCCCGAAGATCCCGACGCAGATCCCCGCCGAGGCAAGGCACCAGGTGCAGAATTGACGCAGCGTAAACACTTGGATGGCCGTCAGGTAGGCCGAGAAGAGAATCGCCGCCGTGCTCAGGACCACCACCACGAAGATGAAGAAGCTGGCCGGGGTGTGATTGAACAGGGCGAAGCCGAGGTAGCTTAGGGTGATGACGCCGTAGTAGCCGATCCCTAGCAATTCCACGGGGATGCCGAGGAAGCGGGAGTAGCGGCTGGTGACCACCTGGTCGCAGCGCGCGCCGATCGGGCATGCGAGGTGGCGGTGTGCCTTCTTGCGGGAGCGGATGTACCAAGCAATGCCCAGTCCGGCGATTCCGAAAAGCGCGATCAGTACGTCGAGTATGATTTTTGTTTCGACCATCCGGTTTCAGACTACCTGATGCCTGAAAGGGCTCAACTCCCGCCGGCTACAGCAGGTCGATGTACTTTTCGATCGTGTCCTTATAGCGCTTGCCGAAGTGGTGCATCAGCGTGGCGACCAGGAAAAAGCGG
>CAZGHP010000021.1:0-4203 GCA_964525455.1 uncultured Candidatus Saccharibacteria bacterium
TCCCGACAACTCCTTCAGCTACTTCGTCTCCTACTACGATTACTACCAGCCGGAGGCGTACGTGCCCCAGTCGGACACTTACATCGAGAAGGATGCGGACATCAACGAGGAGATCGACAAGCTCCGCCATGCCGCGACGATGAGCCTGCTCACCCGGCCCGATGTGCTGATCGTGGCGTCGGTCTCCTGTATCTACGGCCTCGGTTCACCCTCGGACTACGAGAACGTGCACATCACACTGAAACAAGGCGAGAGCCGCGACCGCGACAAGTTGCTTCGCCAGCTGATCGACCTGCGGTACGAACGTAACGAGATCGACTTCCGGCGCGGCCGGTTCCGCGTGAAAGGTGACGTGCTGGAGATTTTTCCGGCGTACGAGGACTTCGCGTACAAGGTCGATTTCTTCGGCGACGACATCGAGAAGATCACCGCGATCGACTATCTCACCGGCGAACTGCTTGATGCGAAGGAGGAACTCCACCTGTTCCCCGCGAGCCACTGGGTCACGCCGAAGGACCGGATGGACGGTGTCGCTAAACAGATCGAGACGGACCTTGAGATCCGGCTCAAGGAGCTGACCGACGGAGGGCGGGTCGTGGAGGCGGAGCGGCTCAAGGGCCGTACTAACTACGACCTGGAAATGATCCGCGAGACGGGGTTCTGTTCCGGCATCGAGAACTATTCACGGTATCTTTCCGGCCGCAAGTCCGGCGAACGGCCGAGCTGCCTGCTCGACTATTTCCCGGACGATTATCTGATGTTCGTCGATGAGTCGCACATGACGATCCCGCAGGTCGGCGGGATGTACGCCGGAGACCGTTCGCGGAAACAGACGCTGATCGACTACGGTTTCCGGCTTCCCTCGGCACTCGACAACCGCCCGTTGCAGTTCTCCGAGTTCGAGCGGATGGTGAACCAAGCCGTCTATGTATCCGCGACCCCGTCCGAATACGAACGCTCACGCTCCAAACAGATCGCCGAACAGGTGGTGCGGCCGACCGGCTTGCTGGACCCGCCGGTCGAAGTGCGGCCGACCCAGCACCAGGTGGACGACCTGCTCGCGGAGATCAGGACGACGGTCGCCAAGGACCAGCGCGTCCTCGTGACGACGCTCACCAAGAAGATGGCCGAGGATCTCGCGGAATTCCTCCGCGAGGCCGAGGTCAAGGTGATGCACCTCCATTCCGACATCGAGACGCTGGAGCGGACGGAGATCCTCCGCTCGCTTCGGGCCGGTGAGTATGACTGTGTCGTAGGGATTAACCTGCTCCGTGAAGGACTCGACCTTCCCGAGGTGTCCATGGTGGCGATTCTCGACGCCGACAAGGAAGGGTTCCTGCGCAGCGGCACGGCCCTGATCCAGACCATGGGCCGTGCGGCCCGGCATATCGACGGACGGGTGATCATGTATGCGGACAAGACGACCGACTCGATGCGACGGGCGATGGAGGAGACGACACGGCGTCGGGAGAAGCAGGAGGAGTACAACAAGGCGCACGGCATCACGCCGCAGGGGATCAAGAAGAAGATCGCCGAGGCCGTCCGGGCGGATGAGCGAATCGAGGCGGACGAGGTCGCCGAAGTGCTGGAAGACGCCAAGCGGCACGTGGACCTGCCCCCTGAGCAGATGAAACGCTATCTCCACGACCTGAAAGTGCAGATGGAACTGGCGGCGGAAAACCTGGAATTCGAGAAGGCCGCGGCGCTGCGCGACCGGATCACGGAGCTGAAAAAGAAATCGGGCCGGACGAGCGGGGCGAAGTAGTCAGCCTTGGTATGGCAGTGCCTGGATCAAGTCGTCCGTCGAGCCGTCTCCGCCGGTGAAGTGTTCGTGTTCTTCCTCCGCGACCCGGACCAGGGGATAAAAGTGCAGCACGTCCGTCCGGACGAGAAATCCGACCGCGCCCTCGCCGGGGACGGTGGGGGCCGGCGGCAGTGGTGCTTTGGCCCGTTCTAGTTTATCGGCGTAGTCCAGGGTCTCGGGACCGTCGCCATCGGCCGCGAACCGCAGTATGAGGATCGCACGGTGGTCCGGCCCATAGACGACCGGCGCGCCCTGGTCCTCGGCCACGGTCCCGAATACGAACTGCGGCGAGACCGTCTGCCCGGGCCGGGCCTCGGCCGCCGGCACGGTGGCTTCCAGCATCATGCGTTCGCTGATGCCGGACAGATCGGGAACCGGCCGCTCCGGCACGATCGAGACGATCAGCTCCCCGCGCGTCCCGTCGAACCCGAACACTACCCGGCGCGCAACCGGAGCACCGGGCCCTTGGTTCCAAAGCGGGTCGTTCATGGGGCTAGCTTATGAGCAGTGCTGCGAACAGTAACGCCGAGATGGCGATCGGCATCAGCAGAAGCCGGATGGATCCGTTCGAACGGGACTCGAAAGTCGTCGTATTCTCGTTGATTTCCTTCATGTGTGGGGACTCAGTACCAGGACTCATACTACCGATTAGGGGCGATGCTGCAAGCGGTGGGCGGGCCGTTCCTGGTGCCACCCCTTGACCGCGTTCCCGGGCAGTCGCTATACTGGGTCGGTCGCAACCGACCTATTTTTCGCATAACTACATGCAGAAACTCGTTGTCCGAGGTGCCCGTGAGCACAATCTCAAGAACGTGGACCTGGAGATCCCGCGGGATAAGCTCGTTGTCCTGACCGGCCTGTCCGGATCCGGCAAGAGTTCGCTGGCGTTCGACACGATCTACGCCGAAGGCCAGCGCCGCTACGTCGAGTCGTTATCCGCCTACGCGCGGCAGTTCCTCGGCCTGATGGAAAAACCGGACGTGGACCAGATCGACGGTCTCAGTCCGGCGATCTCGATCGACCAGAAGTCCGCTTCGCGTAATCCGCGCTCGACGGTCGGGACGGTCACGGAAGTCTACGATTACCTCCGTCTGCTCTTCGCGCGGATCGGCACGCCGCACTGCCCGATCTGCGCTGCCGTGGTCCGCCGCCAGACGCCGACCGAGGTCGCGGACCAGATCCGCAAGCTCCCGGCCGGCACCAAGCTGATGCTGCTCGGTCCCGTCGTGATTGACCGTAAGGGAGAACATGAGAAGATCTTCGATAAGCTTCGCAAAGGCGGCTTCTCGCGCGTCCGCGTAGACGGCACCGTCCGTGAACTTTCGGAAGATATCCCGCGGCTCGACAAGAAGAAGAAGCATACGATCGAAGCGGTCGTGGACCGGCTGATCATCAAGCCGGATCTCGGCAACCGCCTGTTCGACTCCGTCCAGACGGCGCTCGGCGTCGGCGAAGGGACGATGTTCGTGGAGACCGTGGAAGGGGCCAAGAAGCAGCCGACGCGCTGGCGGTTCTCCGAAGACTACGCGTGTCCGAACGGCCACCCCAGCTTGCCGCCGCTCGAGCCGCGATCCTTCTCGTTCAACAGCCCCCACGGTGCCTGCCCGCGCTGCACCGGACTCGGCAGCCGGCTCGAGGTGGACCCGCGCAAGTGTATCCCGAATCCACGACTGACCCTGGCCGAGGGCGCGATCCGGCCGTGGAGCCGGACCACATCGCGGATGACCTGGTACACGCGCTTGCTCGAAGGCCTGGCCGAGACCTACGGCTTTTCGATGGACAAGCCGGTGGGGGCGCTTCCGCCGGAGGTCATCAAGCTGATTTTCAACGGCTCCGCCGAAAAAGAGGTTACCGTCCGGCAAGGCGCACGCCGTTTCAAGACGATTTACGAAGGCGTCGCTCCGAACCTGGAACGCCGCCACCGCGAGACGGATTCCGATTACGTCCGCAAGGAAATCGAGAAATACATGACGCTCAAGCCGTGCCCGCTTTGCCACGGCAAGCGGCTGCGGCCGGAGATCCTTGGCGTGACCGTCGGCGACAAGTCCATCGTGGACGTCTCGACGATGCCGGTCTCGGATGCCCAGAAGTTCTTCGCCGGCCTCAAGCTGACCGACAAGCAGAAGCAGATCGCCAAGCAGATCTGCAAGGAGGTCCGCGCCCGCCTCCGGTTCCTGGAAGACGTCGGGCTCAGCTATCTCACGCTCTCTCGCGCCGCCAACACGCTGTCCGGCGGTGAGGCGCAGCGTATCCGGCTGGCGACCCAGATCGGCTCGGCGCTGATGGGCGTGCTTTACATCCTCGACGAGCCGTCGATCGGCCTGCACCAGCGCGACAACGCGCGGCTGATCGGGACGATGGAGCGCCTCCGCGACCTCGGCAACACCGTCATCGTCGTC
>CAZGHP010000022.1:0-3897 GCA_964525455.1 uncultured Candidatus Saccharibacteria bacterium
ACCTGCTTCTGGAAGGACACGCGGATCAACATCATCGACACGCCCGGCCACATCGACTTCACCGTCGAGGTCGAGCGCTCGCTCCGCGTGCTCGACGGCGCCGTCACCGTCTTCGACGGCAAGATGGGCGTGGAGCCGCAGTCCGAGACCGTCTGGCGCCAGGCCGACAAGTACCACGTCCCGCGCATCTGCTTCGTGAATAAGATCAACCAGACCGGCGGCGACTTCTACAAGTCGCTCGACTCGCTCCGCGACCGGCTCTCCAAGAAAGCCTTCCCGATCCAGCTGCCGATCGGCGAGGAGCAGAGCATCAACGGCGTGGTGGACCTCGTGGAGATGAAGGCCTACACCTACAAGGATTACAAGGACAAGGCGCTCACGGAAGGCGACGTGCCCGAGGACATGAAGGAGAAGGCCGCCAAGTACCGCGAGGAACTCGTGGAAGCCGCGGTCGAATCCGACGACGCCCTCATGGAGAAGTACCTCGACTCCGGCGAACTCAGCGGCGATGAGCTCAAGCGCGCGATCCGGAAGGGCGTCCTTTCCGGGAAGCTTTACCCAGTGCTCGGCGGCGACGGCCGCGGCGTGATCGTCGAGACGCTGCTCGACGCCGTCACCGACTACCTCCCGAGCCCGCTCGACGTGCCGCCGATCAAGGGCCACGACCCGAAGGACCCCGACAACGACGAGAAGCTGATCGAGCGCAAGGCCAGCGACGACGAGCCGTTCGCGGCGCTCGCGTTCAAGATCGCGACCGACCCGTTCGTGGGGACGCTCGCGTTCTTCCGCGTCTATTCCGGTACGCTCCAGGCCGGCTCGTACGTTCTCAACACCACCACCGGTAACAAGGAACGGCTCGGGCGGATCCTCCGGATGCACGCCAACACCCGCGAGGAAGTGAAGGAGGTCTTCTCCGGCGAGATCGCCGCGGCGGTGGGGCTCAAGAAGACCACCACCGGCGATACGCTCTGCGACCCGGACAAGCCGGTCATCCTGGAGAAGATCACGTTCCCCGAACCGGTGATCCAGATCGCGATCGAACCGAAGACCAAGGCCGACCAGGAGAAGATGAGCCTGGCGCTCCAGAAGCTGGCGCAAGAAGACCCGACGTTCCGGATCCACTCCGACGAGGAGACCGGCCAGACGCTGATCTCCGGCATGGGGGAACTCCACCTCGAGGTGCTCGTGGACCGCATGAAGCGGGAGTTCAAGGTCGAGGCGAACATCGGCAAGCCCCAGGTGGCCTATCGCGAGGCGATCAAGGCGACGGTCGAGCAGGAGGGCAAGTACGTCAAGCAGACCGGCGGCCGCGGCCAGTACGGCCACGTGCAGATCCGGGTCGAGCCGCAGGAGGAAGCCGGTACCGGCAACGAGTTCGTGGACGCGATCAAGGGCGGGAAGATCCCGCGCGAGTACATCCCGAGCGTCCAGCAGGGCGTGCTGGAGACCCTCGACGGCGGCATACTCGCCGGCTACCCGGTGGTGGACACCAAGGTCACGCTCTACGACGGCTCCTATCATGAGGTGGACTCGAACGAGATGGCGTTCAAAGTGGCAGGTTCGATGGCGGTCCGCGAGGCCGTGCGGCAGGCATCGCCCTACCTCCTGGAACCGGTGATGAAGGTCGAAGTGACGACGCCGGAAGATTTCATGGGCGACGTGATCGGCGACCTCAACTCCCGCCGTGGCCGCGTGGAGGGCATGGAGGAGCGCGGCGAGGCCAAGGTCGTGAGCGCGCATGTGCCGCTGGCGACCATGTTCGGCTACGCCACCGACCTGCGTTCGATGAGCCAAGGCCGGGCGGCCTACTCGATGGAGTTCGACCACTACGCCGAGGTACCGAAGCAGGCCTCGGAAGAGATCATCGGCCAGCGAACGCCGGCAGGCGCCAAAGACGACGGATAGGATTCAGGCGGTGCCGGGCCGTAAAGCCTTGACCCGAGGGCTGTTTTTTGTTATCATTGAGCAATTTTTACGGATTGCTCACGATGGCAGAACACACCGAACATACACCCATGCCGGTCGAGGCCTCCTACGAAGCCGCGGCGTCAGCACCCGAGCGGGCCGGCGAGCTCACGCGCGACGATTTCGAGCACTGCGTCGAGGATATCGACCGGGCGCTCGAGTACGGCTTACTGCATGACTGGCCGGCCCGCAAGATCCACGCCGAGATCTATCGGGAATACGTGACGGAGGCGGAGAATCCACGCCTGGCCCGGTTCGCCGACCTGTTGCTGACCTCGGAGAACGCCGCCCGTGCCCAACACGGACTCGACCGCCTGCAGGAACGCGGTCAGCGGGACAGCGCCGACTTCGCCCGGCTCAAACGCGCCACGATCAAATACAACCACCTCCTGCGCGACGTGATCGCCGAGCAGCCGCGGCTCTTCAGTCGCGAGCAGTTGAGCCGGTGGCTCGAGTCCTCCAGCGGCGACCGCACCTGGTCCGAGCGGCTGATGCGGGGGATGATCGCCGAGGTCGCGGTGGCGCAGCGGCTGGAGCACGTGCCGGGGGTCCGGGGCGTACGTTACAGCACGGCCGAAGAAGAGCTCGAAGGGGTGGATGTGGTCGCCGAGCTGGAAGACGGCGGGGAATGCCGGATCGACGTGAAGTTCGGTGACCGGCAGCGGCAATCCGACGTCTACGCCGAGCCGGGCGGGATGGTCGTACGGATCAACGGTCACGAAGTGGCCGGTTTCGGGATCGCACCGGCATCCCGTGAAACCGTCAATCACCGCCTGGGGCGAGCCGTGTCTTACGCTCGCCCGTGATATTGATTTTATAGCTTAGTTAAGCTACTATCTCGTTACCATGTCTGAACGGGATATACGCTACGAAGAGATTTTCGACCAGGGTCGGGATTGGGTGCTGCCCGGAAGGAGCCTCGACGCCCCGGTCAAGGAGGGTGAGCCGCCCGTTCCCCGGGCGAGCTGCGGATATGCAATCAACGACGCGTTGAGAGGTACGCCCGAACCGGACTCTCGTCCGTATTATGTTCGCGAAGGCCCCGTGGATGTCACTCATGACGGACACCTGGTCGGGAGCGTGGATGACCTGCTGGAAGCGCTCGAGCGCCACGACGACCGTGTGGTGGAGTTGAATATTGACGCGATCCGTGGCCACGTGGACTCGTGCAAGCCGTGCCAACTGCGTGAGGCGGGACGGGCCGGCCGTAACTGACAGGTATCGCATGGGCGCATTGGAACATCCCGCCTCCCATTCCGCCGAGGAACTGCATGCCCGGTATGCTACCCACCTGGATGTCTTCCGGCACCAGTTGGAAGGAATCCTTCTGGATCCGCACGTGCGCGCTCGTCGGCTGGAAGCCGTCATCGGCCTTGCGGTGCTCAACGATTTGTCCGAAGCGGCGGAACGGGCGGTCGCCGAAGGGGATATTGCGTCATACCCCGAGGCGGTCATGACCATCGCGGACGGCTGTAAACATGACATCGCCCGGCAGGACTCGCCCTTGTACATGGCCCTCGAAGCCGCCCGCGGCGCGCTGCTTCAGACGTATGAACGCCGGGAAAACGCCGCGGCGGAGCGTGTATCCGCCGCCGTGGCGGAGTGACCGTCCGTCCCGCCGCGCCGGGCTTCCGCTTGCGTGCGTGGCTCGCGCTTAGGTACAATCTTTAGAGTGCATACGTTTTCTCGCGTACACACGCGACATATTCGCATCGATTAACGAACCAATGAAGAGGAGGAAGCGCAATGGCTGAAAAATTCGACCGCTCAAAGCCGCACCTCAACGTGGGAACCATCGGTCACGTCGACCACGGGAAGACCACGCTGACCGCGGCGATCACTAACGTCCTCGCGAAGAAAGGCGGCAGCAGCGCCCGGAAATTCGAGGACATCGACAACGCTCCGGAGGAGAAGGAGCGCGGCATCACGATC
>CAZGHP010000023.1:0-3885 GCA_964525455.1 uncultured Candidatus Saccharibacteria bacterium
GGTACGTTGGACGTCACCGGTGACACGACTGTCCAAACCGACTCCGCCACCGCCTTCCAGATCCAAAATGCAGCGGGCACGAGCGACCTGTTCGTCGCCGACACGACCACCAGCCGCATCGGCATCGGCACCGCCGCTCCGAACCAGATACTGCATCTAAGTACGAGCAGCAGCACCAGCATCCAGCTGGATGCGCTGGGAGTAACGACGAGCTCCCCGGCCAAATACTGCTCGACCGGCGCGGACGACGCTACGGTCGGGACGATAGCCTGGACCAACCCCGGTAATGGCTGTGCGGATGATAACTCCAGCGCCGCCGCCACCCTGGCCGCAGGGGCCGTCAGCCACTACCTCAAGGCCACCGACTTTGGCTTCAACATCCCCACCAACGCCACGATCGACGGCATCGTGATGGAATCCGACGTCGGTACCTTATTCTCGGGCGCGGACGTGAACGACAACGCGGTGCGGATCGTGAAGGGCGGCACGATCGGCGCCACGGACCGCTCCAGCGCCACCGACTGGCCGAGCTTCCCCCAGGTGTTCATCAGCCACGGCAGCAGCTCGGACCTCTGGGGCGAGACCTGGACGCCGGCGGACGTCAACGCCGCGGACTTCGGGGTGGCGATCTCCGCGATCAACAACTCCGCCGGGAGCAGGACCCCCCAGCTTGATGCCGTTCGGATCACCGTCTACTACACCTTCGACGCATCCTGGACCCAGGGCGTGGACACCGCCGGCGTGTACGGGATCTGGCAATCCGACACCGTAGGGACGAACCCGATCATCACGGCGCGGGGCGACGGGGACGTGTCCGTCACGGGCAACCTGGGGCTGGGCGTGACCCCCACCGCCCGGCTGCACCTTGCGGAAAGTACTTCCGCGACCGGCGGTATTCAGTTCGGGTCGGACACGAACTTGTTCCGCAGAGCTGCGAACCGCCTTGAAACGAACGACGACCTTCGTATCGCGCCGGCTACCGCAAGCGGTAACTGGAGATTCGAGATCAGGGCAACCGCAGACGCCCAATCCCGCTTCTCGATCTCCGACCAGGGCCACATAGCCTGGGGAGATGGTACGAACACGTGGGATACTATCTTGCAACGTACTGCCGCCGACACTTTAGCGCTTGGTTCCGGCGATTCGTTCACCGTGCAGAGCGGCGCCCTGACCGTGAACCGGAGCGGCAACACCGTCGCTACGTTCAATCGCACTACCAGCGATGGCACCATCGTGTCGCTCCAGCAGGCGGGAGTCGAGGAAGGCACCATCTCCGTCTCCGGCACGACCGTCTCATACAATGCTTTCACCGGTTCTCACTATGTTCGCACTGACAACTCGGTCGAGCACGGCATGCTAGTGAGTATGACCGGCGAAAACGATCGGCTAGGTAACCGCGATGGCGCCGAGATTATCTACGGAGTAGAAGAGACGACGCAAGCGAACGATCCGGCCGTGCTGGGCTCATACCTTGCGGTGCTGAACCCGGAAGAGCCGGACGGTGGCGATAATCCGGAGAGCAACGAGAACCCAAGCCTCGTGATGGCGGTTGGTAACGGCGAGGCGTGGGTGGTGGATAACGGCGGGGATCTGAAACCGGGTGACAGCCTGATTTCTTCCGAGGTCGCCGGACACGCGATGAAGGATCCCGGCACGTACGCCGTGAGCCACGTGGTAGCGAAAGTTGCCGAGCCGGTGGACTGGGACGAGGTCGAGGAGGAAGTGGACGGAAAGAAACACCAGAAGGTCTCCGTGCTCTACAGCCTCTACGACAAGACGTCCGTCCAGGGCGGCGATTCCACGTTCGAAACCTTGAGTGCCACAGCCGCCGCCATCACGGAACTCTCCGTGGAAGAACTGGCCGCGGTCGGTGAACTGGTGGTCGAAGGTGACGCTCAGGTGAAGGGGGATCTCAAGGTCGATGGCAACTTGGAAATCGGGAAAGATTCGCGCGGCAATAACATTGCCGTAGAAGAGGGGCTGGACTACCTGCAGGTCACGTTCAAGAAGGCCCGGGAGAGCGATGACTACAACGTCCAGATCCAACCGAACTGGCTGACGATCACCGCGGTGACCGACAAGACCACGGATGGATTCAAGGTCCGGTTCAAGGAACCGGCGCCGGAAGACGCCACGTTCGATTGGCTGCTGATTGAGTGAGTACCGTCAGGATTTTGCGGCACGGCCGTTTTTTGCTGTGAAGAATCGCCGATACAGCAATATACCGATGATCATCAGCGCCGTTTGCATACCCAGAGAGATGGCAACGGCGGTAATGAGCAGGCCGGTTTCGTCTTCCTTGTCCGTCCTGTCATTCGTCTGATCAAACGCGCCGAACAGCACGGAGATCTTAGCGTGCTTCTGACCGTCTACTTCTTCGGCGACTTCATCCCAGTTCACCCGTTCGGCCGTCTTCGCCACCACATGGCTTACAGCGTACGTCCCGGGATCCTTCATGGTGTGACCCGCAACGTCCGAGGAAACCAGGTTATCGCCCGGCTTAATGTCCTCTCCTGTGTCCGTCACCCACATCTCACCGTTCCCGACGGCCGTCACCAGGCTCGGGTTGGAGGTGCTTTCCGGTGCCTTATTCGGCTCGAGCACCGAGAGGTATGCGCCAAGGACAGCGGGGTCGTTGGCTTTCGCGGTGGGCTGTGCCCCATAAATGATTTCGGATCTTGCGCGGTCACCGAGCCGGCCGTTATCTCCGGTCAGGCTGACCAGCATGCCCTGTTCGACCGGGCTGCCAACGGTCGCATAGTGGGATCCGGTGAACGCATTGTAGCTGACCGTAGTGCCGCTCACGGAGACGGTTCCCTCGATGGCGCCCTCCTGTAGAAAATCAATCAGGACGCCGTCATTACCAGTACGGTTGAGTGCAAGCGGCGGGTTACTGGACTGGGTCGAGGTAACAAGTGCTCCTCCTGCGGGTCCCGTACCGCCGACGTAAAATTGACCGTTAGTTTGGAGCCCTGCTCTTGTGGCTATCCCGTCATGGAAGGCCAACGTGGTACCAACCTGAAACAGATTGAACTCCCCGTCCGCGCTCTTCAGGTTCAGCACACCACCCGCTGAATTGTCGGTATTGCCAATCGAAAGCGTCGGGAATTCCACACCGGGCGTATTGATCTCGAGAGAGGGTTCACCCGCGACGAACCCCGTCGCAAACGGATCCATCGTGATGATGTCATTCGAGCCATCCCGGACGACGAGACTGTCGTCCGTCGCGACGATGTTGGTCGCGGGACTGTAGAGGTGGCCGGTGCTGCCGAGCATGAGTCCGCCGGTGCTGCCCACCACCGGCAGGTTGAGCCGACCTTCCTGAGTCAGCTGAGCCGTGAGGGTCGGGGTGTTATTGACGAAGTGCAGGTCGTCGTTAACGGATCCTATGGCGTATTCTCCGCCGGAACCGATAAGCCTGAGGGTACCGCCACCAACCTGGTCGCTCGCAATCCGTAGCGTAGGGAACCCGACTCCTGTCGTATTGATGTTTACCGTGGGCTGATTGGCGGCATACCCCGTCGCGTCTGGATCCACTGAGAACACCGTGGTTCCAGCCTTTTGCACCTGGAACTGGCCGGTGGAACTGGCTGCCACGTCGATCACGAAGTTGGCGTCGACGGTGGTATCGGCCAGCGTGAAGTCCACGTCCCGGGCGTTCGTGGTGGTGACGGTGTTGCCGTTATCGTAGGCGTTTTGGAGCGTGCCACCGGGTGCCGCGCAGGTGCCGCCCGTCACGATACCGAAGACCACTACCTGATTCTGGAGGGCCTGGCCGCCTGAACACGTTGCCGAAGAGCCCGCGGTGCCGTTCACTCCGTACGCAGTGGCGTCCAACGTACCATTTACGACCGGATTTCTTGAATGGAACGTCGTCTACTCGCA
>CAZGHP010000024.1:0-3374 GCA_964525455.1 uncultured Candidatus Saccharibacteria bacterium
GGATCCACCAGGTCGCATAGGTCGAGAACTTGAATCCCCGGCGCCAGTCGAACTTCTCGGTCGCCCGGATCAGGCCGAGGTTCCCCTCCTGGATCAGGTCCAGGAGCGGCAACTTCTCATGCCGGTATTTCTTAGCGATCGAGACCACCAGCCGCAGGTTACACTCGGTCAGTCGTTTCTTCGCTTCAAGGTCCCCTTGTTCGATCCGCCTCGAGAGGTCCTGCTCTTCTTCCTTGGTCAGCAGCGGATGCCGGCCGATCTCATGTAGGTACCTCCTGAGCGAGTCGATGGAACTGTCTACGCCTGGCGTCAGGTCGATCGGCGTGTCGACGGGGTCCCACGCCTGTTCTGGCGCAACTTTCCGCGAACCTTCGAAATCCCCTTCGATATCACGCGTTGCTGTTTCCATGGGTATCTGTTCCAGCCTATCATCCGCGGAGGTTACTCCGCCGGCGCCAGGCGGCCGGACTTGACGCCCGCGAGCAGCACAACGAATCCCACGGCTGGGTCTCGATCGACCGCCGCGGCTTCGAGTTCAAGCTGACGGACCACACCGTCTGGGACGTGTGCATCAAGGAGATGCGCGAAGCGAAGTAAGAAAATCCGGCTAGTCGGGGGTTGGGACGGGCGGGCAGCCGTGCGGCTTGATAGTGCTCGGCTGCCCGCCACGTCGGTCGGTCAGTGGCGTGGGTCGGCGACGCCGACCATCCGCTTCCGCATGCCCCCGAGTTGATCGTCCTTACTCAGAGCCCTGAGTGCCGCGACCGGAGCGTAGCAGAGGGTGAGGAGTAGTGCGGCGAGAACCTGGCGCTTCAGCCGGTGGCGTATCAGACCCCTGCGACCGCCAAGGGCCAGGATCCGGACGCTGGTGGCGTGCTGCTTGATCTGCCGGTTCTCGGACCGCAGACGTATGACGAGCGCGCCGATCCCCATGTTCACCAGCATCTTGCTGACGAGCCCTGTCATCTCGCCGGCGAAGCGACTGCCGTATGAGCCTCCCATGAAGCCTCCCTGTTCGTGGCTATGACCGACTAGCCGGATTGTGAATGCCGCAGATGCGACTCCTTACCATACGTTCTGCTCAAAAACACGTCAACCGAAGTATTTCAAGTTACAACCGATCGGATCCTTGCCGTGTCCTGACGCTTGCGGCAGCGACCATCCCCTGATATTTTAAAAAGCTCAGAGTAAAGGCGGATCTTCACGATCCTCACCGAATACCCTGGGCATGTCCCGTTCTTTCGACAACTAGGAGGTGGTGGCGCGTATGCCGCTACGAGGACCGTTTGACGGCCTTAGAATCATCGCGATCGATCTCGGCACAATGACGGACGGCTTCTCCGTCGAGCATTATCGCGCCCATCTAGAGGAGTGCCGGGCGGGTAACCACGACGAGTTCATTTGTCTCAACATGGGTATCCGCGAGGGAAGTGTCACGCTGGACGAGCTGGACCTCACGGAGGAAGAGTGGGATGGGTTCCGAAAAACCGCCTTACTCGACCCTGCCGAGCAATACATCAAGGAGGCGGCTGAAGGGAACTTCGAGAACCTTTTCCAGCTGGCCGAGTGGCTCAACAAGCGGGCTATCTCGCCCGACGAGCTTTCCATCAGTCTCGAGGAGATCCAAGGGCTCGTCGACGAGGACAATCGTCAATGGGTCGAGAAGATCCTCGAGGAGTGCCGGAACGGCGACTTCGAGAACTTGCACTTCCTCATCAGGAATCTCGGACAGCTCGATCCCGACAAGTTCGGCATCGATATGGAGGAGCTCAAGGGGTTCGCTCGCCAAGCGAACCTCGAGCAGGCAAAGGAGATCGCCGAGCAGTGCCGGGCTGGCAACTTCGCCCACCTTGATGAGCTACGGCTCGTTATCGAGGCCGGCGGTCTCGACGACGGCCAGGTCGAGCTGCTGGGACTGGACCTCGAGGGCTGGCACCAAGCACGCAAGCTCTCCCTGAGTCGTCACCTGCTCAAGATGGCGCGTACCGGAAACCCCGTGGCACAAGCCATGCTGAAAGCGGCCGTCGAGGCGGGCCAGATCAGTCTCGACGATCTCGACATCAGCGCGGACGAGTTCGACCGGATATTCCAACCGAGCACCGCCTGACCAACGCCGACCACCCCCCTACCACGAAAGAACGGCAAGCCCCCGATCGTGTCACTACGACACCCGGGGGCTTCCGTTTATACTTCTTCGTAACGGAAGTGCCTACCGCGCACACGACGAGTGGGCATCGCCGACCGGTCAAGATTGCTTGGCTATTCCGCGTTCGCTAGGCGTAGGCCGGATTGCCCGCCAACGCCGAGTAGCGTTCGTTCAGCCGATCCAACCAGCCCATTTCCTCGCGCGAGAGCACGAAGTCGAAGACCTCGAGGTTCTCCCGGAGATGCTCGCCGGTCGAAGCCTTCGGCAGTGGCACCGTGCCGTGCTGGAGATTCCAGCGCAGCATGACCTGCGCCGGGGTCCGGCCGTGCCGTACGCCGATGCCCGCCAGGACCGGTGCGTCGAGGCGCTCACCGCGCGTGAGCGGACTGTACCCTTGGATCACCACGCCATGCGCTCGCGACCAATCCAGTACGTCGCGGCTGTGGCCGAACGGACTCCACTCGATCTGGTTGACCGCGGGCGTCTCGCCCGTCGCTTCGACCAGCCGTTCGATCTGCGCGGGTGAGTAGTTGCTGACCCCGATGTCCCGCGCCAGCCCGGCGGCGCGCGCCGCGACCAATCCCCGCCAAAGGTCCTCGCCCGCGCCCCAGCGCGGCGGCCGGTGGAGCAATACCAGGTCGGCGGCCTCTATCCCGAGTTCGTCGAGCCGCTCGCGGGTCGCCCGCAGCACGTCCTCGTCCTCCTCGACCTTGGTGACCAGGAAGACCTGGGAGCGGTCCACGCCACCGGAGCGCAGGACTTCGCGGATCGCCGGCTGGTTGCCATAGTCGCCGGAGGTGTCGATCATCCGGTACCCGAGGTCCAGCGCGTCCCGCACCACTCGCGCGGCCGTATCCCCGGTCAGTTGCCAGGTACCGAGCCCCATCGCCGGCATCTCGGTTCCGGTATGCAGCGTGACGTGGTCCATGCGCCTCCTTCGGTTACGTACGTTCATGGGCAGTCTGGCAGCACGCTCCGCGCTTGTGATTACCAGATGCTCCAAAAACCCGCCGGATTTCCGGCGGGCGATTGTGAGTTCGGGCAGTGACGGGCGGTCGGATTCCTACGCGCTCGGACCGATGAAGGTCAGGGCGTGACCGCGCTTGCCAGCCCGGCCGGTACGGCCGATCCGGTGCACGTAGTCGTCGCGGGAATTCGGCTGGTCGAAGTTGATCACGTGGCTGACATCGGGGATGTCGAGACCGCGGGCGGCGACGTCGGTGGCGAC
>CAZGHP010000025.1:0-3261 GCA_964525455.1 uncultured Candidatus Saccharibacteria bacterium
CCAGTACGGAGAGAGCAATTCTCCGCGGCGAATTCCCTGATACACGGCGATTTACTGGGAAAACTTCCATTTTTGCAGGTTGGCTGTGGCCTCAGGGACCTCCTAGAGGTCGGTTTTCCGCGCATTCTCTAGCCATTTCCCTAGGGAGCCAAACAGGGAATCCTATTCAGGCAACAGGGACCTGGTCAGCTGCAAACAGGGTCGTCATGAACCCCGGCAGGGTTGGACATCGCCGGGTGGCCGATATGCTAATCGCTTCCCAAGATGAGTGGCAGCATTGCGCCCATCGCCGTCATTCCGGGCCCAAATCGCGCTTCCGCAAAGCGGACCTCCGTGGAGTTTCCGCTGCAACGTCAGCTTTCGACCCATTGCGGACATTCAGGCTTTCAGTGGCGCGAGAGGAAAGGACACGCTGACCTCGGTGCCGCGTCCGCTTTTCACGGATGTTTCCCCTCCCAAGGTTCGGCCTAGGGCGCGGAGCAGCCGCATTCCCAGCGAACCACGCCGCTGCTCGGCAGGGAAGCTTACGCCATCGTCTCGAACAGCAAGGACGATCGTGCCGCCTTCTTCCTTGCAGACGATCTCGATCGTGCCGCTCGCCCGGTCAGGAAAGGCATATTTGTAGCTGTTCAGGACGGCCTCACCCACGATCAAGGCAACGCTCGTTCCGCGCTCCACATCGAGTTTCAGCGAGGTCACGTCGTAGCGAAGCCGCACGTCCTTCCTGTTGAAGGCTCGTTCCAGCGCCCCGCCAATGTCCTTGAGGAAGGCGCCGATGTCGATCACCTGAATGTCGTCGCCGCGCTGATACAGAAGCTCATGAACGCGAGCGAGATATCCGAGCCGCTCGGCGGCCACCTGCAACGCCGAAGCGACGCGGGAATCCTCAGAAGCCAGCGCTTGCATCGAGAGCATGGCCATTGCCATCTGCAAGTTATTCTTCGCGCGGTGGTTCACCTCGGTCAGAAGGTCGCTCTTGGCCTGGAGCTGTTTTTCCAGCTTCGCGATCTTGTGGCGAAGGCGGTCGTCTGTTCGTAGCGCTCGGTCTAGGGCTGCCTTCATGCCGGCCAGCCTCTCAGGAGGGCCAGCGTCTCCTTCGGGCGGCACGACTTCTCCTGGGCCGGTCGCAGACACGCTCTCTCCCCCTCGGTCGCAATCGCATGAACCAGATGGTGGTCCCTGTGTCCAGCGCGGGAGAGCTTGGCGGGGGTGCTTCTACCGCTCAACGCCATCCGCGTGAACCCGGTGTCAGCGCGTCCGCTATCCACCCATTGCGGACCGGCAGCTCACGACCCATTGCGGACCGGCAGCTCACGACCCATTGCTGACCCCGAGGCCACGCGCTCTGTTAGCAAAATAGTAGACGATTGCCTGTACGTATCGCGTACATGGGCGCTCAATTCTCCTTTGAGATTGACCGGTCGCGCGGCCTGGTCAGGATCACGATGTCCGGGTTCTTCCTGCACGACGACGTCTGCAGGTTCCTCGAAGCGCGGCGGGAAGCCCATGAAGCACTGGGGTGGCCGGCCAACGCGCATGTCACGCTCAACGATATTCGAGGCATGGCGCCCCAGCCGCATGAAATCGTCGACGCCTTCCACGAGGTTTTGATGTCGGCTGAGTTTCGCTCGCGGCGCCTGGCCTTCGTTGCCAGTCAGACAGTGGTCCGCTCGCAAGTCTTGCGCGCGCTCGCGAACCGCGAAGCCAGGTGCTTCACGGATTCCGCGACCGCCGAGGCATGGCTGTTCGAGTCAGATACGGACACGGCACACCTTCGCCGCGCCGTTGGCTGATCGTCGCCGCCTCTGCAATCACGAACGCCCGATTTCCACCCGTTGCGGTCGTTCGCACCATGTGCGGACCGGATTTATGCTGAGGGTCCGCTATGGGTGGAAATCAGTCATTCGGGGCATCGCCAGTCTCGGCTCCTATTCGAAGGCGCTGTCGGAAGTTTCGACCGTCGTGTTACCGTCGGCTGTATAGGCGCGCATATAGATCTGCATTTCAGTCCCGTCGGCGAACCTGGCCTGCCCGGTGCAGCGGATTTCGCCATTGCCGCCCTGGGTGTGCGACACTTCACGGACATTGGCGATCTCGCTGACGGCTGGCTGCAGATTCGCCAAATTGACCTTCGCCTCTTGCGAGACCCGATCGCAATCGAAGTCCCTCGCATTCTGTGAGAAAAATGCGAAGCCACCGACGCCCAGACCGACAACGCCCGTTATCGCCAATGCGATGAAGCGCCACCGCGTGATCGCCCAGGTCTGGCGCTCCGTACGACGGGCGCGCTCGTCCCAGTCATGGGTTAGCTGCGCGATCTTTGCCGGATCGGTCACAGCAGCGCCACCCTGGTCGGAGAAGCTGTAGCCGGGCTGCCAGGTATATTTGGCGCCATCCTCGGCCGTGAATTTGTGGGGCCGTGATCCGTACCAATATCTGATCGCCAGGATCACTACCACCGCGGCTCCGCCGGCAAGCCAAGGCGCCCAATCATTGAGAAATGTCTGCACGACCGCCCCTCCCCAGGTTTGTTGTGGGGAGGCAGTACCATCTCCAGGCGGACACGACGATTGGAATCGCGCCGCGGGCAATTATTCAGGCTGTTCGGGTCGATCCGAATGTCCGCAACGGGTGGAAAGCGGACGTTCACCGTCGCCAGCCCTCGGCCCTTTTCCCTCGGACAGGTTCGGCGGAGCAAGCCTGTCCCGGTCGAATCCTCTCCTGTCACGCCAGCTTCGCGTCACGCGCTTTGCGCTCCGGCCCGCTTCTTCTCATCCTACCTGTCAAATGATAGGTATTCGACTGACCAGCCCGAATGATGAAATGAAGCAGGGGGGCGACAATGCAACGATTTAATCGACGCGCGGTTATCGGGGGGCTGACCGCTTGGACGGCCTTGGCTCCGACGAATACGCTTTCTCAGCGCGTTAGGGGACAGATCGACTTACCCAGAATTCTGGCGAGAATGCCCGTAGGTTGGTATCGATAGACGACAGGCGTGGTTGCCCACCGCGATCGATCCTGCAGCGTTTTCCCTTTGGCCAGGCCCCGTTCGCCGTCCCGAGGCCATATCACCCCGCCACACCTGGTCGCCGGGCCTCAGCGGGGCTCACAGAGGGCCGCGTTTTGGGCACGCAAACAAGGACTGCTGCGAGTTGCCTGCTGAAAGGCCGATGCCCTCACCGATCAGGAGGAATGGCCCGAAAGGGTGGAAAGCAGACATTGATCTTGTGCCTTCGTCTTGAAGCTATCACAGTAACA
>CAZGHP010000026.1:0-3077 GCA_964525455.1 uncultured Candidatus Saccharibacteria bacterium
GCAGGGCCGCTTCCGCGAGAACCTGCTCGGCAAACGCGTGGACTACTCCGGCCGTTCGGTGATCGTCGGTTCCGCCAAGATGAAGATCGACGAGGCGGGCATCCCGAAGCGGATGGCGCTCGAGCTCTTCAAGCCGTTCGTGATCGGCCGGCTCCTGGCCGGCGGCTTCTCGCACAACGTGAAGAGTGCCAGCAAGATCATCGACCGGGCGCTCCAGGGCGCCAGCGAACCCGCGGTCTGGGACATGCTCGAAGAGGTGACCCGGCGTCATTACGTACTGCTCAACCGTGCCCCCACGTTGCACCGGCTTGGTATCCAGGCTTTCAAACCGATCCTGATCGAAGGCAAGGCTATCAAGATCCACCCGCTGGTCTGCGAGGCGTTCAACGCCGACTTCGACGGTGACCAGATGGCGGTCCACGTGCCGCTCTCGATCCCGGCGCAGGAAGAGGCGCGGCTCCTGATGAGCTCACGGCACAACCTGCTCAAGCCGGCCTCCGGCGAAGTGATCGTCGGGCCGCGCTACGAGATCGTGCTCGGCTGTTTCTATCTCACCAACGTCCGTGAGGGCGCCAAGGGCGAGGGCAAGATCTTTGCCAGCCGGAACGAAGCGATCATGGCCTATCACAACAATGACGCGCACTACCAGGCCAAGGTGAAAGTACGGTTGCCGAAGGAAGGCATCATCGAGACCTCGGTCGGTCGCGTCCTCTTCAACAACATCCTGCCGAAGGGATTCCCGTACCGGAACGAAGTAATGCACAAGAAAGCGTTGCGCAGCCTGATCGCCGACATCTACGAGCAGTCCGGACGGGAAGCGACGGCCCAGGTCGCCGACGACATCAAGGACATCGGTTTCGAGTTCGCCACCCAGTCCGGCATCACGATCTCCGTCGACGACCTCAGCATCCCCGATAAGAAATACGAATTGCTTGAGAAGACGCAGCAGCAGGCCGACGTGATCGGCGAGCAGTACGAACAGGGGCTGATCACCGAACAGGAGCGTTACACCAAGGTGATCGAGCACTGGATGGCCTCGATGAGCGAGATCGAGAAAGAGATGCTCGACACCCAGGACCCGCGCAACCCCGTCTACCAGACGGTCATTTCCGGGGCTCGCGGTGACTCCAGCCAGATCAACCAGATGGCCGGCATGGTCGGCCTGGTGGCCAACCCGTCCGGACGGATCATCGAGCGGCCGATCACCTCGAACTATAAGGAAGGCCTGCAGGCGCTCGAGTACTTCAGCTCGACCCACGGCGCCCGGAAGGGCCTCACCGACAAGGGCCTCCGGACCCCCGACGCCGGGTATCTCACCCGCCGCCTGGTGGATGTCGCCCAGGACACGGTGGTCACCCAGGACGACTGCAAGACCAAGGAACACATCGTGTTCAGGAAGGACGAGCTCAAGGAATCGGTCAGCGAGTTCGAAGACCATCTCTTCGGCCGCGTCCTGGCCAAGGACCTCCTGGTCCGCGGTAAGGCCGTGCTCAAGAAGGGCGACCTGGTAGACAAGCCGGCGATGGATAAACTCAAGAAGGCGAAGCCGGACGAGGTCTCGGTGCGCTCGGTGCTGACCTGTGCACTCGACTGGGGCATCTGCAAGCAATGCTACGGCCTGGACCTGGCGCTTCGCGAACCGGTGCGACTCGGCGAGGCGGTCGGCGTGATCGCCGCCCAGTCTATCGGCGAGCCGGGTACCCAGCTCACCATGCGGACGTTCCACACCGGCGGTGTCGCGACCGAGGACATCACCCAGGGACTCCCGCGGGTCGAGGAGCTCTTCGAGGCCCGTCCGCCGAAGGGCGAGGCGATCCTCGCCGAGATCGACGGTATGGTGGAGATCTCCGACTACCGCGAAAAGAAGATCATGGCCATCCGCAAGGGTAAGGCCGGTGAGAAGAAGATCGCGCTCCCGGACGGCTTCAAGACCAAGGTCCGTGCCAGCAGCAAGGTCAAGGAAGGTGACGTGCTGGCCGAAGGCAGCGGCAAGAAGACGATCAAGAGTCCCGTCGACGGCACCGTGACCAGCACCAAGGGCGGACTCGTCATCGCCACGTTCGACGGCGAGGAGACCGAGCACACGTTGCCGAGCTTCACCAAGTTCCGCGTGAAGAGCGGCGACGAAGTCACCAAGGGCGACCAGCTCACCGAGGGCAACCTCAATCTCCACGACCTGCTCCGGATCCGCGGCAACAAGGCGACCTGGCAGTACCTGATCGCGGAAGTGCAGAAGATCTACGCGTCGCAGGCACAGTACATCCACGACAAGCACATCGAGATCGTGGTGCGCGAGATGCTTTCGAAGGCGCGGATCACCGAGAGCGGCGATACCAACCTGATTCCGTCGGAGATCGTGAGCATGCACCGGTTGAAGGAAGCGAACGCCAAGGCCAAGGCCAAGAACCGGCAGCCGGCCGAGTTCGAGCCGCTGGTGCTCGGTATCACCCGGGCCTCGCTGCTCACCGACAGCTTCCTGTCCGCCGCCTCGTTCCAGGAGACCACGCGGATCCTGATCGACGCCGCGTCCACCGCCCAGACCGATAACCTGCGCGGCCTCAAGGAAAACGTGATCATCGGCAAGCTGATCCCGGCCGGGACCGGCATGAATCCGGACTACCTCTATACCAAGGTGTCGAAGGCGGAAGCCGACGCCGCGGATGACGCGCCGCGTCCGTTCGCACCGCCCCCGCCACCGGTCGAGAGTTCGTCCGAGCTGGTAGCCGCCCAGGCGGCCGCCGAGGCCGACGATGAGGACGAGCCGGTCGACGAGAAGGCCGGTACGGCAAGCAAAGGCGATTCCAAAAAGTAAATCGTGTAGACTGGATTCCTGATGCCGACCATCAACCAACTCATCCGGAAGGGCCGCAAGACCGCGAAGAAGAAGAGCAAGTCGCCGGCCCTGCAGCGTACGTTCAACGTGCTGAAGAACCGGCCGGTCACCCTCCCGAAAGGCGCGCCGCAGAAGCGCGGCGTAGCGGTGAAGGTCTCGACGCAGACTCCTAAGAAACCGAACTCGGCGCTCCGGAAGATCGCGCGCGTGCGGCTCACTAACAACATGGAAGTCACCGCCTACA
>CAZGHP010000027.1:0-3018 GCA_964525455.1 uncultured Candidatus Saccharibacteria bacterium
ATTCAGCCGGCGGTGAAAGTTCTGTTCACGTCGGGCTACACCGAGCTGGCGGTGACCAACGGCGACGCCAATCGCGGGCCGCTGCTGAGCAAGCCCTACAGGAAGCAGGATCTGGGCCGCGCCATCCGCGCCGTGCTGGACAACGGCCACTGATCCGGGGCCGACCTGCGGCCTCCATCTGGCCGCGCCTAGCGGGCGTTCCCCATTTGCAGCAACCCCACGGCCTGCGACGTGTTCCGCGCGCCCAATTTGGTCAGGATATTGGAGCGGTGCATCTCAACCGTGCGGGTGCTGATGCCCAATTGCCAGGCAATGGTCTTGCTTTGCAGGCCGTCGGCGAGCGCGCCCAGGACTTCCGCCTCTCGCGTTTCGTCAGCCTCTCCAGGGCCCTCGATTGCTGCCGCCGATGAGATTCCTGCTGGCGCCGCGTGCCGATATCGGCGGCTTCGCCCAGCGCCGACAGAAAATCCGCACGCTTGAAGGGCTTCTGGAGGAAATGGACCGCCCCGTGCCGGAAGGATCGAATGGCCGCCGTTACTTCCCCAAAGGCGGTCATCATGATGACGGGCCATTCCGGGCATCGGGCGTGGAGAGCCTCGATCAGCTCGATTCCGTTCATCCCCGGCATGTTGATGTCGGACACGATGCATCCGAACGGAAGCTCATCGATCCGCGCCAGAAACCCGTCGGCTGAATCAAAGCAGGCGGTGTCCCATCCGGCGCGATTCGCAAGCCTGGCGATGGTTCGACCGACCGCTTCATCATCGTCAACGATGTAGACCTGCATGGGGCAGCCTTTCAGACGATTCAGTGTGGCGGCGAATGGTAAAGAATTCCGACTACAAGAAAGGACAAATGCCAACAAAGATTCGGTAGCGGACCGTTCGCGGTTCAAGCCTCGAAGTCGATCCGACCAAGCCAATCGGCCCTAGGTGCCCGAAACGATAAACCGCGGTTTATCTCATAGTTACCTTTTGAACCTAGCCCTTGGAAATGTAGTCGCCGGCTATTCGTATCAGCGGCCAATCTTATTCCCGCGTTGCCGTTCCGGCGGTGTCGGAGAACCACAGGGTGACGATGAAGCGACTCCTGATCGTCGACGACGAACCCGCCATCGCACGGCTCGTCCAGAAGGTGGCGGAAGGCTGCGGCTACGCCGTGACGGCCACCAACGATTCGGATCAGTTCCTCGATGAGCTGGTCGCAAATAGTCCTGATGCCATCGTGCTCGACCTTTCGCTGCCAGGCGTGGATGGCATCGAGCTCCTGCGCTTTCTGGCCACGTCCAAATGCCGAGCGAGAATCCTGATCTTCAGCGGCTTCGATCAAAGGGTGCTGGAAACCAGCGGCAGGCTCGGCGCGGCACGCGGACTCGACATTGCCGGAACGCTCATGAAGCCGGTCCGCGTCGCAGAACTGAGGGCGGCGATTGCTGCCTTGCACGAAAGAGTGTCGTAGTGGGCGGGCCGCAGCCCCCCCGGATCACGCTTGCCGGGTTGCAACGCGCCGCCGAGACCGGCGCGCTTTTTTTAATGTACCAGCCAAAGCTCGATCTTCGCTCCGGAGCGATCACGGGAGTCGAGGCGCTCGCCCGCTGGCAGCATCCGAAACGCGGCTCGATCAGCCCCTCCGCCTTCATTCCCGCGACCGAACAGAGCGGGCTGATCGACTGGTTTACCGAATGGGCGCTGACGACCGCGGTTCGCCAGTGGGCGCAGTGGCGGACAGCGGGACTCGACCTCGAGCTTGCGGTCAACATCTCAGCATTGAATCTGGAGCATGTGTGCTTTCCTGACGTCGTCGCCCGGATTTGCGCCGAGAAAGATATGCCGTCCGAGCGGCTGATGCTCGAGCTAACCGAGGGCTCCACGCAGGAGGCCACGCGGTTGATGGATACGGTGTCACGCTTTCGCCTCAAAGGCATCGGCATCTCACTCGACGACTTCGGCACCGGCTATGGTTCGCTCGTCCAGTTGCGCGGGCTCCCCTTTACCGAGCTCAAGATCGATCAGAGATTCGTGGCGGACCTGCTCGTCTCGCGGGATTCGCGCGCGATCACGCGCGGATTGATCGCTATGGCGCACGACATCGGCCTCAGCGTCACCGCGGAAGGCGTGGAAGATCAGCCCACGCTCGAGACACTGCAAGCGTTTGGCTGCGACAAGGCACAAGGATTCCTGATCGCACGGGCGATGACGGGCGATCGTTTTGCCTTGTGGCTAGCCCAATGGGATGCGGGTCGAGCCCGTGTTCGCCCGGTCGTCAAAGACGGCGAGATGGCTAGAATGGCGAATAAGGCCTGACACCCGCGCTTCGGCGACAAAGCCGGTTCGCTTGACCAGATTTACGCCGATGCCGCGTCCTGGATCAGGCAGACGCCAAATCGAAGTAGTGCGCCACCGGGACCGTCGGCGCCGAACGAAAGCCAACCGGACTGTCGGAAAAAAGCTCCCGATTTCCGTCAACCACGCCGTATTGCGCGAGGTTTCGCGGGACCCTCGTCGCCACCGAAGCTCAGTGAGATGCCCGCTTTTCCACCGCTAGCCCGACTGGCTCACGTTCAAGAGCGGATCATAACCGAACGCGCCGTATACCAACTGACGGCGACACCCCCAGCTCCAGATACCGCTACCATGTCCCGCCCCCTTCCTGAGGGCAAGTTAGCAGGCTTGGGGAAAGCGGCAAAGCTCTCGTGCGAGCTATGTCCACGATGGGTCGAAAGCGGACGGTCTGCTAAGGGTGGAAACCTATGGTGGCTTGGCATGCTGACGGAGGCGATTGCGGACATTGCAACCGCTAAAATGCACGGCTGAATTTATGTGGTTCGCGCCGGCGGCTCGCCTTATCCAAAAGCACGGCAAACGCTACTCAGGAGCGCCATGATGGACATCAAACATTCGGCGGTCGCGATCGTGCCGTGCAATGATCTGGACGCGAGCCAGTCCTTCTATGAGCAGCTCGGTTTTCAGGCGACGTCGATCTATCCGCACCACGGCTATCGCATCCTCCACGACGCCA
>CAZGHP010000028.1:0-2777 GCA_964525455.1 uncultured Candidatus Saccharibacteria bacterium
TGCCCCATTCCAACCCTACTGAACCCACCAGCGCCTGATTGACTCGGTAGGGCACAGGTCCGGCCATGGTACAGTTTTCGTATGGCAGGGAAGGCGCGAAAAGTACACACCGAGATACTTACCGGTATCCGACCGACCGGCGATCTCACCCTGGGAAACTATCTCGGAGCGATCAAGCCGGTGATCGACCTGCAGCGTGGTGCACGCAACGGACTCGTGTTCGTAGCCGACCTGCACGGCCTGACCGACCAGGAACCGGCGACCGTCGCCGCGCACCGCTACGGGCTGGTCGGGGACCTGTTGGCGCTCGGACTCGATACCGCGAAAACGGGAATCTTCATCCAATCGGCGATCCGCTCCCAGGTGCTGCTGCTGACGATGCTGCTCTCGCGCCACGAGACCCTCGCTGAGCTGATGCGGGTACCGGCCCTTAAGGACAAGCTCAAGGACCCGAAACGCCCCGAGCAGGCGACGTTCATGCTGGCCAACTACCCCGTGATGATGGCGGCCGACATCCTGCTTCAAGGTTCCGAGTACGTACCGGTCGGCGACGACCAGGTCGCACATCTCGAGTTCATCCGCGTGCTGATCCGGCGGTTCAATACGCGGTACGGCGAGGTGTTCACCGAACCGAAGGCACAGCCGATGGGCAAGCCGCTCCGGATCATGGCGCTCGACGGCTCCGGCAAGATGAGCAAGTCCAATCCGAAAGGTGCGATCCTCCTCTCGGACTCGGCGGCCGCCGTGACCCGTAAGCTCAAGCGGGCGGTCACGGCCAATCCCGGCGAGTTGAATGACACGTTACGGAGCCACTTCACGCTCGCGCGGGAGCTCGCCGCCGCCGGCACGACCGCAAAGGGGGAAGCCGCGGCCGTGGACCGGCTGGAGCGCCGCCACCGGGCGGGTGAAAAGGTCATGGGCGAGTTCAAGGCGCTGCTGGGCCAGCGGATCATCCGCTTCCTTGACGACTACGCCACGGCCAAGCAGGACCTCGCCGCGCGTCCCGAAAAACTGCGCACGCTGGTCAAGCAGGGGAACGAGACCGCCACCGCGAACGCGAATACGGTAATCGCCTCCGTCCTGGCCGCCACGGGTTTCAAGATCGAGTAACAAAAAAGTAACCGCCCGTTACCGGGCGGTTACTTCGTACGACGTCGCGACTACTGTCGCGGTGTCGCTTCGCGGACAGTGATCGGGCGGCCGTCGATCTCTTTGCCGTTCAAGGCCTCGATCGCTTCGGCGGCCTTCGCATCGTCTTCGAACTTGACGAAGCCGAAGCCCCGACTGCGTCCGGAATCGCGGTCAGCGACCACGTTCGCGGCGCTGGGGGTGAAGTCGGCGAAATGCTGCTTAAGAGAGTCATCATTGACACTCCACGGCAGGTTGCCGACGAACAGTTCCTTAGCCATGCGGAATCCTCCTCTGGTTAGTCAGAGGGGACTGGAACCTAATTGGAGAACCTAGCACAGAACCTCTGGATTGATACAACGAGCTTAGTGTAGGCATAAATCCATAATAAGGCAAATCGTGACGGGCGCACCCCTAAGACTGGACATTCGCCTGGTTTACTGCTAAACTGCACCAGTTGCACTCAGTTGAGTGCATGGATGAATGCCGAGGATAATCTACGCTCGTTGTTCATCACGAGACGTAGTAGTAAGAGAAAGGCATTTATGCGCAGAAACATGTTGAAAGCACCCGCGTCGAAACGCGGAAAATTTTTCCGTAACACACGGTACAATCCGTCCCGGACGCAATCACGCGGCCGCGGCAAGTATATCGACCCGGCCACCTTCGTGAACAAGGCGATACCGGCAGCGGAGCAGACGGAGTTCGTCCCGCGGCATCAGTTCGCCGATTTCGGCCTGTTGCCGCAGTTGGAGCGGACCCTGGCAACCCGCGGGTTCACCACTCCCACGCCGGTCCAAGACGGGGCGATTCCGTCGGTCCTGGAAGGGCGCGACGTGATCGGGCTGGCGAATACCGGCACCGGCAAGACGGCGGCCTTCGTGCTGCCGATCATCCATCGGCTCAAGACCGAGCTGCCGCGCGGCACTACGGCCCTGATCATCGCGCCCACGCGCGAACTGGCGCTGCAGATCGATACCGACTTCCGGGCGTTCGCCGCGGGGCTCGGCCTTTATTCCGCGCTCTGCCTGGGTGGCATGAACATCAATCCCCAGAAGAAGGCGCTTCGTCGCGGCCCGCACGTCGTGATCGGCACGCCGGGGCGGCTCAAGGACCTCTACCAACAGAAAGCGTTGCGGCTGGAAACCACCAGCGTGGTCGTGCTCGACGAGGCCGACCGCATGCTCGACATGGGCTTCATCCACGACATCCGGTTCCTCCTCGACCTCCTCCCTACGCAGCGGCAGTCGCTCTGCTTCAGCGCGACGATCCCGCCGGGAATCAGCCAGCTCCTCGACCGGATGCTGCAGGATCCGGTGACGGTCTCCGTGCGCACCCGCGAAACCAGTGACCACGTCGAGCAGGACGTCATCAAGGCCGACTCGAAGAACCACAAGATCGAGATCCTTTCGGAAATGTTGAACCGCGAGAACTTCGAGAAAGTCCTGGTCTTCGGTGAGACCAAGTGGGGCGTGCAGCGGTTGGCGGAACGGTTGCAGAAGAGCGGCCACCGCGCCGAGGCGATCCACGGCAACAAGTCGCAGCCGCAGCGACAGCGCGCCTTGATGGCCTTCCGCGAAGGGAAGGCGAAAGTGCTCGTCGCCACCGACGTCGCCGCCCGCGGTCTCGACATCCCCGATGTCAGCCAC
>CAZGHP010000029.1:0-2347 GCA_964525455.1 uncultured Candidatus Saccharibacteria bacterium
GGGCCATTCGGCATAAGCGACGAAGCGGCCGTCGCGCTCGCGGTGCAGCCGCGAGCCGTAGCTGCCGTAGATCCGGGTGATATGCCCGGTCACTGCAGTTGGCCGCGATGGCACGAGCTAACAGCGGATGTGAAGTGCTCGAGCAGAGTTTCCTCGAGCTGGATTTGCCAAGCAGCCACTTCGACGGCGTGTTTGCCAACGCGGTGCTTTTCCATGTTCCCAGTCAGGAACTGCCGCACGTGTTAAGGGAGTTGCACACGACGCTGAAGCCGGGCGGCGTGCTGTTCAGCTCGAATCCCCGCGGCGACGGTCATGAGGGCTGGAACGGCGACCGTTATGGCGCCTTCCACGATTGGGAAGCTTGGCGCGACTTCGTGACCGCCGCCGGGTTCGTGGAGCTGACTCACTACTATCGGCCGACGGGCGTGCCGCTCGAACAGCAGCCTTGGCTGGCAAGTGTGTGGCGAAAGCCGATGACCATTGGCATAGCGTCACGTCCTCGCTTGCTGCCCCTGAGGCGCTTTCCGCCCTATGCATATTTGCCCGGTCGGTACCCGCATCCGGTGCGCGACCTCGGAGGCCATAGTTATGGCCAGGAGCCGGCGACAGTTGCCTCTGGGGCATCGCTGGACACGGAAGCCTTCCGCTGGGGAGCCGACCTCTTCAACCACGGTTATTACTGGGAAGCTCATGAAGCCTGGGAGCCTGTTTGGCAGGCTGCGGACCGAAGCGAGCCCCTTGCTTTGCTCCTGAAGGGATTGATCCTTTTGGCGGCGACTGGAGTGAAGATCCGTGAGGGCAAGAAGGCTGCTGCTGTACGCCACGCTCGACGAGCTGGAGCGCTTTTTCGTCAGGTCGTGATGGCACAGGACCGGCTCTTCGATACTGCGCTCGGCATGCCGCTTGCCGCGCTTGCAGATTACATTGAAGTCGCCCCATTGGCGGCCCAGCCTCTAGATGATGCGATTCCTGGGCAACCTGAGCCAGTGTTCAGTTTTGTGCTGGCATCGGCAGATCACAATGTTTGACCGGTGCCCGTGCTGTCAGGGCTCCTATGGTGTGAATAAGCGTTGAAGCGGACCCTATTGATATTTAACGCAACATCCTGATTTTCTGTTGGAAATGCGCAGATTATCGGGGCCCTTATCGGCGCCGATGGCGACCCCATCCTTGAGCCAATTTGGACATACAAATCAATTCAGTAGGCGTTGCCCTGACGGGGTCCGGCTTCAACGCTGATCCACAATGCTGGGGCTTTTCGATCGTCCCGGGGCCGCCTTTTCGAGGCTTATGGACCGCTTGAGGCGGGTCATGCCGAGCGGCTGGTGATCTATCGGCTCTGGCCGGCGCTCGTTCATCTGCGGCTATTCGGGAGCGGCTATCGACCTTTGGTCGAGGGACTATTGTCGGCGGCCGGAGCATGATCCGGCGTCGGAAGGGACCAAATGTTCCGGACGCGCTTATGGCCGCGGCTGTGTGAAAACGGCGGATTCCAGGGTTACTGCTGCTTCGCGGGGCCGTTTGTGTTTATGGAAACGTCGACCGATAATGCTGAAGGTCGCCATCTGGTGAATCGCAGTTCATATAGACTGCAGCTGGACAGGAGGACGATATGGCGATCGAGGTTGTTGCGACGAAGAACGGCCCTTATCTGCTGACAGGAAATCTCAGCCAGCTCGAATTGCGCGATGGGGACGGCAATCTATACGACCTGGCGGGGAAGAGGCGGATTTTTCTATGCCGCTGCGGTGCCTCGACCACGAAGCCCTTCTGTGACGGCCATCATTCCAAGATAGGATTCCAGGCCGCGGAAGCGGCGGTGAAAGCAGATTCGGAGACCTGAAACCTGCCTCCCGCAGCCATATTGCAGAATCGGCGATGGACGTGATGCCGTAACAACGCTTTCCAGCCACCGGACAAAGGAGGAGTACAGGCCCATGGATCGATGCTGCGTCGTGCAGCTCGATGCAGTGGACTCACCCCTGCCTGCGCCCGTTGGCAACCCGCCCGGGAAGGATGACGAGAATGGAGCCGGCAAGAATGGAAACGCGCCCGCTCCGCATTCCGGCAATCCGATGGAAGCGAAGGCTGTCAATGACGCGGCCGCCTACACCCGGTCCGGATGATTTGCGCGAGCCCTCACGCATCGTTGCGGTCGGTTTTGTTCGGCATTGCGACCATCGCCGCCTTGGCCTGTCGTGTCTCGATGCAAACAGCTGTTCTATCCGACTTACTGAGATGGATGTCAGGTGGCTCAAGGTTCATCCCCAAACTTGTACGCTGGTAACGTCATGAGCCGTTTGTCCTCGACGGGGCCACCCACCGTGAAGTGGTAGAAGCTCTGCCA
>CAZGHP010000030.1:0-2100 GCA_964525455.1 uncultured Candidatus Saccharibacteria bacterium
CCGCGCGGGGTGCCGCAGATCGAGGTGACCTTCGATATCGACGCGAACGGCATCCTCAACGTCTCGGCCAAGGACAAAGGCACCGGCAAGGAACAGAAGATCACGATCCAAGGTTCCAGCGGCCTGTCCGACACCGAAGTCGAGAAAATGCGGAAGGAAGCGGAGGAGCATGAGGCCGAGGACAAGAAGCGCGCCGGCTTGATCGAGGCCCGGAACGCCGGGGATAATCTGGTTTACACCAGCGAGAAGACGCTGAAGGACGCCGGGGACAAGGTCTCGGAGTCCGACAAGCAGGACATCGACGAGAAGATCAAAGCCCTCCGCGAAGCGATGGGAGCCGACGACCTGGATGCCATCACCCAGAAGACGGAGGAGCTCTCGACAGCGATCCAGAAGGTCGGTGCCGCGATGTACCAGCAGGACGGTGGCAGCGGTACCGGAGCGGGAACGGAAGAGGCTCCGGATGCCGCAGGAGAGAACGTGGACTATACCACCAGCGCCGACCAGTCGGAGCAGTCCGACGGAGCGGAGGATTCCGACGAGACCACGCCGGGCGACACCCCTGAGGAACCCGCGGACGACGGAAAGAAAGCGTAACGGCTGATGAACGAAGCAGCCCGGCGCCTCGCGAGTCGCCGGGCTGCACGGTACGATAGGCGCATGCGGATTCCTACACAACTGGCCACTACGCTCGCCGTCGCGGCGGTCATCCCGGCGCTGCTCGGCATCGCCGGATGTAACACGAAGCCCGAACCCACGCCGGCACCGGCGGCATCCAGTACCCCTAGCCCGATCGATGAGGCGAAGGGCCGTTACACCGACGCCCTGGAGCGTGCCAAGAAATGGCAGGAGAACGCCGAGCTGGCCCGGGTCTACCGCCGTTTCAGCGGGACGCTCGCCCCGGCCGCGCCGACGCCGATCGTCTACGCTTTCTCCTCCCTGGCCCAGCCCAGGTCGACTTTCGAGGTCGAGTTCCAAGGCGAGAACGTCTCGGACCGGACGGCAGAGAAGGAACCGTTCGAACTGCTCTTCAATCCAGTGGACGTCGCGCAGTGGAAGGTGCCGCCCGACGAAGCGCTCCGGATCGCGGAAGAGGCCGGCGGCGAATCGTTCCGTGAGGCTCACCTGGCCGGCTATGCAGTGCTCCAACAGCTTTCGAAGATGGGTGCGCACCCGCTGCAGTGGTACTTTCGGTACGAGACCGGGGACGACAGTAAACTCCGGCTCGATATCTACGTGAACGCGGATTCCGGCGCCATCGATTTCAAGCGGGAAGTAACGGTCCGTTGATGCGGGAAACCTACTACGACACCCTCGGCGTGTCCCGGACCGCTACCGCGGACGAGATCAAGAAGGCCTACCGGACGCTGGCGCGTGAGTACCACCCGGATATCAACAAGGGCGACGAGGCGGAAGCGCGGTTCAAGCGGATCAATGAAGCCTATGGCGCCCTGTCGGATTCGCTCAAACGGGCCGATTACGATCAGACGATGGCCGACCCCGGCGTACGGGGCGGTCCGGCCGGCGCACCAGGCACGCCCTCAGGTGCCGCGCAGGCGGAAGCCGCCGCGGCCGAGACTCCCTATCGCCAGGCGTTGATCCGGGCAGCATTGCTCCGGACGGTCGTGTTCGGGCTGACCGCCGCCTTGGCCGGCGGCCTGCTCGCCGTTTCCCTGGAGTACCTCACCGCCACTCGTTTCACCGCTGCTGCGCTGATCGAAGGCGCCGTGCCGGGACTGCTTCTCGGGCTGCTCTGGGGCGCGGACTATAATTTCAAGGTCGAGACGTTCCTCGGCTCCGGCTGGATCGGCCGGAGCTATACGCTTGCCCGGACCGTCCTGATGAGCCTGGGCCTGGCGTATTATGGGGGGCTTCTGGGCGGTACCATCGACGCCGCCGCCGGCACCGGTATCTTTACCGTATCCTTGATCCTCCTCGGCGTGCTGGCCGGCGCCGTGGCCGGCTCGGACGGCGACACCGTGGACAAGCTCCGGAGCGGCGAAGGCCGGTTCAACCTGTTTTATACGCTGCTCCGCGGTGCCGAAGTGGGCGCGCTCGGGGCCGCGGTAGGCGCGGGCCTGGGCGGCGTGCTCGCGGCCT
>CAZGHP010000031.1:0-1694 GCA_964525455.1 uncultured Candidatus Saccharibacteria bacterium
TTGAAAGCAATGGAGGCGGGGGTCGGAATCGAACCGGCGTACACGGCTTTGCAGGCAGCAGCAGTTTACTGTCAGATCAAGCACTTCGGCCAATTCCACTTTCGCCAAACACGCGTAAATCGGTCTAAAAAGCGGTTGTTTTACAAAGATTTTGTGCTCCCGATGGCGCCCTCGCCAACCATGTCACCGACGAACGACTTCGCTGCTTCCACGCATGAACGAAGGACCCGGTGCGGGGAGTTGGGCCAGTTGACGCAAAACGTTTCGGTGAGGACGGTGTCCTCCGCCCGTGCTCGAATGAGCGCCTCCACGTAGGACGGATGCGCGTCGGATTCCTCAGCAGCCAAAAACCGGGTTCCGACCCGGACCGCGGCAGCGCCGGCAGCCAGCGCAGCGGCCATGGACCGCGCCGTGCCGATACCGCCCGAGGCAATTACGGGAATCCGAACAACGTCGAGAACCTCGCCAAGCAGCGGGAAAAGCCCGATTGAGCCACGCACATGACCGCCAGCCTCGGTGCCTTGGGCCGCGATCAAATCGCAGCCAGCGCGCTCGGCAGCGATCGCCTCGTTCCTCGATCCGACGTGCCAGCAGGCGAACGCGCCGCCCGCGTGGGCCAGTTCGACCAGCGCGGGGTCCGGATCGCTGTAGAAAAATTCCACAACCCCGGCGTGCGGTGCCACCGCTTTCAGCGTTTCCTTGTCGAGAAACCGGATGACGAAATTCACGCCGGCTCGGGTGGCGGTGCGGCTCGCAACCTGATCGAGCATGTGCACAAGGTAGGCCGCCGACGCTCGCAGCCCTGAGAACATCGCAAGCCCGCCCGCTCCTGCGACCGCCGTCGCAAGTTCGAGGGAAACGATCGGCATGGGCGCCAGCTGTATCGGAACACGACAACCCGTAAGCTTGGTGAATGACGTGTGAAGCATGCACTCCTCCGACTGACGCCCGCATTCTTCACCGCTAGACGTATTTTGCGCCGATTCTTCGTCTAGTGGATGACCGCTTCTGGCCGGACCTTGCCTCACGCGGCCGCGCTGCAATTTTCCAGATAGCCGCCGCTCGGGACGAGCAAGATCAGACTCCCGTATAGCTGCCGGTGGCGAAGGCGAATAATCGACCCTCTAACCAGTCGATCAGGCTTTCGGAAAGCGGACGTTCAACGATGAGGGGCGGGCGTTCACGTGCGCGATAGCGGCGAGTTAGACATCGCGAGCCGCCCCCCCCACGCTGTACCTCCCGGACCTTTTCGCCGACCTCCAGTTGCTTAGTGATTGACTTGTGCGCGTAGCTTGCGGTCTCCCCCTTAAATCTTGCTGCAACCATCGGATGTGCGAATCGAATGCCCTACGCGCTCCGCCGCGACCCCCTGGCAGAAGACGCCGACCTACAACGGCCTGACCTACAGCACCAATGCGACGAGCCAGAAATGGGCTTCCTAAAGGACTTCATGACGCGTTTCCGAGTGCCCGAAGGAACCAACTGGGGCTGGTATCAGAACGCGGAGGTCGACAAGCTCGGCGCCGAAGTGATGCAGACCTTCGACGACGTCGAGCAGACGAAGATTCTGCAGCGCCTGCATGAGATTGCCGTAGAGGACGCCGCGCGCATCTTCATTCGTACACGATCTCAATCCGCGCCCTATCGCCGCGTGTGATAGGCTTTGTTCAAGCGCGGAGCTGGTATCAAGACCT
>CAZGHP010000032.1:0-1607 GCA_964525455.1 uncultured Candidatus Saccharibacteria bacterium
GGGTTACGCCTTCGGCTAACCCCCCCTACGATTCCGTGCGCCATTCGCGCCTCAAAGATGCTAACAAGCCACATCACAATCAACCGGGCGAGACATGTCGAAACAAGCGATGCGTGAAGAGACCGAGCGGCTGGTCAAGGAAGCCATGGAGCGTAAGGCGATCACCGTTAAGCAGGGCGACACGCGTATCGAGGCCACATGCGGAAAGTGCGGTGCGCCTAATCGCGTCAAGGCCGCAACGGGGCAGCTTCGCGTGCCATTCGCCTGCAAGGAATGCGGGCATAAACAACAGTCGCTGTAAGCGCACGGGTTAGAACACCCATTCCTACTCCTCGGGCTCGGTCGTAAAGAACAGCGGATAGCCGTTGCTCTTGCCCAATTCCGTGGCTTCCTTCGCTTTCGTCTCGGCGACGTCGCGGGTGTAGACCGCGATGACGCAGACGCCGCGCCGATGCGCCGTCATCATGACCCGATAGGCTTGGTCGGCGTTCATGCGGAATACGGCTTTCAGCACCTGCACGACGAATTCGCGCGGCGTGAAATCGTCATTAATCAGAATGACTTTGTAAAGCTTAGGGCGCTTCGTTTGGGGGAGCGTTTCGGTTCGAGACGTGGTCGCGGTTTTGCTCATGACGACATTTTAACGCGTGACCGTGACGGCAGGAATCAGGATTTCAGCCATAGGGCGGAATAGCGCAGCGTATTCCGCCAATGCAGTCGACGCAGTGGGTTTACAGGCCGCAAATCCCCCTCCCTAACCCTCCCCCGTAAACGGGGGAGGGGACAGAAAGCAAGTGGCGAACTCCTACGCCCGCAGGCCCAAAAAGTCCCGCAGCGCGCCGGCCGTCTCCTCCGCGTCTTTCTTGCTCGAGGCGGGCATCGCCCAGACCCCACCGGTGCGCGTGAGAAGGATCGCGTTGCAGACCTCGATGCCGGAGGCGCGATCGACGCCCGCGTCAACCGCCACTTCGGCCAATTCGGCGAGCGGCAATTCGCGCGGCTTCAACGACCAAAACAGCAGCTTGCGCTCCAGGATCGCTTTGCCGGTATCCTTGTCGAGGGTGATCTTCGTTGAACCAGAGCGCAGCACCACGCGCCGGGGCGTGCTTTCAATGATGGCCATGACGGACTCTCCCTACGGGCGTTCCTTGGCATCGCCACTATAGCGCGGACGGTCGCCGCCGAAAATGGTCGGATTTTAAGAAGTTTCCCCACCCTGACATTCCCTGACCCTCCCCCGTAAACGGGGGAGGGAAGAGCGACCCGGCAAGCCCGGATGAACCGCTGTTCGGGATCCCGCGACCAAGGGGCAAGGGAGATCAACATGCGCCAATCCATGTTCGCCATCGCCGCAATCCTCGGGCTCGCCACCAGCGCCGCGCAAGCCAGCGCGCTGATCGAAGAAACCGTGTTCCTGAGCGTCACGATCGAGGGGAAGCCGACCAAGCTCGAAGCCCTCATCGTCAAGCCCGTGAACGCGAGCGAGCGATTGCCGGTCGCGCTGATCACGCATGGCAAGCACGGCGATCCCAAGATCAATGCTGCGATGCGGCCGACCGACATGGCTCCGCAGGCGCGTGATTTCGCCCACCGCGGCTGGCTTGCGG
>CAZGHP010000033.1:0-1537 GCA_964525455.1 uncultured Candidatus Saccharibacteria bacterium
ATTCAGCCGGCGGTGAAAGTTCTGTTCACGTCGGGCTACACCGAGCTGGCGGTGAGCAACGGCGACGCCAATCGGGGGCCGCTGTTGAGCAAGCCTTACAGGAAGCAGGATCTCGGCCGCGCCATCCGCGCCGTGCTGGACAACGGCCACTGATCCGGGGCGTGCCGACGTACGGCGTCCGCGTGGCCGCGCGGTGCCGACGTACGGCGTCCGCGTGGCCGCGCCTAGCGGGCGCTCCCCATTTGCAGCAACCCCACGGCTTGGGACGTGTTCCGCGCGCCCAGCTTGCTGAGGATATTGG
This sequence comes from uncultured Candidatus Saccharibacteria bacterium, assembly GCA_964525455.1. Lineage (GTDB taxonomy): Bacteria > Patescibacteriota > SICC01 > SICC01 > SICC01 > JALYJZ01. Next base: position 302 of record CAZGHP010000033.1, read on the forward strand.
AACGATGCATCTCCACCGTCCGCGTGCTGATGCCGAGTTGCCAGGCGATCGTCTTGCTTTGCAGGCCCTCGGCGAGCGCGCCCAGGACTTCCGCCTCTCGCTTCGTCAGCCTTTCCAGGGGCCTCGACTGCTGACGCCGCTGAGTTTCCTGCTGGCGCCGCTTGCCGATTTCGGAGGCTTCTCCCAGCGCCGATAGAAAATCCGTGCGCTTGAACGGTTTCTGGAGGAAATGGACCGCCCCATGCCGGAAGGATCGAATTGCCGCCGTTACCTCGCCAAAGCCCGTCATCATTATGACGGGCCATTCCGGGCATCTGGCGTGGAGAGCCTCGATCAGCTCAATCCCGTTCATACCCGGCATATTGATGTCGGAGACGATGCATCCGAACGGAAGCTCATCGATTCGCGCCAGAAACCCGTCGGCTGAATCGAAGCAAACGGTGTCCCATCCCCCGCGTTTCGCAAACCTGGCGATGGTTCGACCGACCGCTTCATCATCGTCAACGATGTAGACCTGCATGGGGCAGCCTTTCAGACCATTCAGTGTGGAGGCGAATGGTAAAGAAGTCCCTTATTTCCAACGGTCGAAGGCAAGAGTTTCCGGTTGCGCGGCAAGGGCCAAGTCTGCGGCAACTCCGCTGGCCCGCCCGCGACAATGGCAAAGCAGCGACATTACAATCCTCGCGGTCACCTTGTCCGAAAGTCCACCAGACCCTCGGAATCTCCAGCGAAATCCCTCGACCCACCTGTAGATTCCTACAGCTTCCGTCGCACCGTGTCGGGACCTAGAAGCCGGAAGCCAGCGGACGAAGGGGACGCTGGCACCGGAGGCTATATGCATATAGGTTTACGCTTTTTGGCAGCGTCGGTGACGGCGACGATGGGCTTTGGGATGGCCTCGACCGCTTCAGCTCAGGTTGCTCATGGCAGAATGGGCGTGAGCGCGATTGTTATGAATTGTAGCACATCCACCGTTCCGTCGAACCTGCCGCCTGCCAAAGGTGCACGTGAGCCTGCCGGAAGCGTCGCCGGAGTCCAGATCGCGTGCAACCCAGGTATCTCGCCAGAAATTATCATGCACGAAGAAGTGGTTGGCGGCTCAATCGGCACGGCGCCGCCGCAGGCGCCGGAGGTTGGGCCGGGAGGCCAGCTGGGTTCGGCGACCACCGATCATCGCGCCGTCCCCCAGCCGGGTGCGACGGTTCAGGTGGTCACAGTGACCTTTTGAGCGACGTT